>CP121337.1:0-681500 GCA_043554545.1 Marinoscillum sp.
AGTAAAAATACCAGAGCGATGATATAAAACCTGATATTAAAAACACTCCACGCAGCGTTGACAGGGTCCTCACCTGATTCATATGTAGTATTTTTTTCTTCATTTGGCCTGACCGGCCGCAATAATTTTCCAACAAAAAGTGTCACCATCAGGAATGAGATACCACCAATGATGAAAAGTAAGATCACGCCGAATCCTGAGACACTGTCCATGAGCGCAAATTAAACAATACTTAGAATTTTAAAGGGTCGAGATGTTTGAAGTGGCCATTCATTTTGATTTTTTCTCGTGCCTTTTCAGCTCTTTCCAGCATGGGAATGATTTTGTTTAGGTGATCCAGAATAAATACCTGACGTTCGTGATGAGAAGTTAGCTGAAGTAATTGATACTCCTCATCTGGCTTTAACCCAATTTTGTGAATAAAACTCCAAATGTTATCCTCCTGAATATTGACTTCCTCCTTCATTTGTAACCAGGTAAATAGTTCTCGGGATTTTTCCAGTATTTTGAGTCTCAAAGATGGATCTTCGTCCTTTAAAATTTCTAATAATTCAATCTTACCGCCGGAATACATTTTTCCCATCCAGGGATTGTGAACCTTGATTACCTTAAACTCCTGAATGCCTTCTGTTTTAATGTCCATCCTTCCATCATCATACTTTTTAGTTAGTTCAATAATTTTAACTTCTGTGCCGTATTCCAGCTTGTTTTCGACGTGTGAAGGGATCCCAAAGGTGGAATGATTTTCCAGGCAGTCATTGACCAATTGCTTGTAACGAGGTTCAAACACATGAAGGTTGAGCGGTTCTTTTGGGAAGACCACTAGGTTTAATGGGAAAAATGGAATTTCTTTAACCATACTTGGATAACAGTAAATGGTCTGCAGAGTTTTGATTTTCATCTGGAATTTTAATTTACCTTGGATATGAGCTATCGCCACACCGTGAGAGTGAAACAGGGAAGAATAATACCTTTATGGCTCAGGTTGATTCTTACAGTAGTTTTATTCTGTGGAATGCTGTTGGCTAATTTCTATTTGGAAGAAGATTTAGCCATTTTATGCTCAATCTTATTTGCCATGCCCATTTTCCCAATTTGGAATGCTTATTATCTTTTGGAAGTTGATAATAAGGTCAAAGCATATCTCAATGGATACTGGGCTGCCGGAATTACCTGGGGCAAATGGAAGTCCTATCGTGAAATCAATGAAATAATTATACTAGGTCCTGAAAGCAGAAAGCCTAAAAACCGTAGGTCAGGCAAAAAAGCATTTGAAGCCTATCTTTCGACGGACGATGGAACGAAGGTTTACTTATTGGGAAATGAATCAAAATCAAAATTGAAGGATAGAATGAAAATATTATATGAAAAACTACAGTCGAGCTCATATGATAAAACTTCAAAACATATCGAGTAGATTGCCTGTTTATTATATTTTTAGCCTATAAAACATTTTAATTCTCTGAACCCATGAAAAATTTAGCCCTGATAGCTACATTCTTACTGTCCTACTCTTGTTTTGCTCAGAATGATTTTCCAGTTAATAAGTCTTTCAGTTCGGAAGTCATTACCAACGAGATTACACAACCTTGGGGGATTGATTTTCTTCCGAACGGGGATATGTTAGTAACTGATAAATCCGGAAAAGTATATCGCGTGAAAAATGGTAAGGCGACTGAGATTTCGGGTGCTCCTGAAGTATTATTTGACGGTCAGGGTGGATTGCTGGATATTACGGTACACCCCAATTATTCGGAAAACGGGTGGATTTATTTCTCATATGCCAAAGGAGGCAAGAATAACAGTGAGGGTAAGGAATTGGCTACCACAGCTATTTCGAGGGCTAAATTGAAAGGGAATGCATTGACTGATATGCAGGAAGTGTTTGAAGCCCAGCCATGGTCACTAAAAAGAGGGCATTATGGTTCAAGAATAGTTTTTGATAAAGATGGATACATGTTCTTTTCTGTAGGAGAGAGACAGAATAGGGATGAGAATCCACAAACCTTAAGAAATCATTTGGGTAAAATACACCGCACTTTAGATGACGGGAGTGCTCCTGATGATAACCCATTCAGAAGCTCACCTATTGCAATGCCCACCATATATTCCTATGGTCACAGAAACCCGCAGGGATTGGTAATCAGCCCTGACGGTACAATTTGGGAAGTTGAGCATGGACCAAAGGGTGGAGATGAACTGAATATTATCCAACCCGGGAAAAATTATGGCTGGCCTGTAATATCCTATGGGATCAACTATAATGGAACATCTTTTACAGACATCACGGAAAAGGATGGAATGGTACAGCCAGAAAATTATTGGGTGCCATCTATTGCTCCTTGTGGGATGGAATTTGTTACATCAAAAAAATACGGAGATTTAGAAGGAGATATTTTAGTGGGCTCGTTAAAGTTTTCTTACCTGAACAGGTGTGTGATGGAGAACGGAAAAGTTGTGAAAGAAGAAAAACTTTTGGAGGGAATTGGCAGAGTAAGAGCCGTGGAACAAGCGCCTGACGGAACTATTTATGTAGGAGTAGAGAATGTTGGGATCCTAAAACTGGTGAGGTAATTACCTTACCAGGAAAGGGAGTAAGCTTTCTTTCACTTCTTCTCTGTTGGCATTGTTTTTTTCTATAAGAAATGGTACAACTTCCGTTTTAAATCCCAGACTCGTCGCAATGTGTTTGGCAAAGTAGTCTTCAGAGCTTGTAACGACTTTATCTGCTAGTATCACCAGGATACAGTCCATCATAAATTCCATTTTATCATTAACAGTCATGGGAGTAAGGCTCTCAGTTGTGGGTGGGCTGTTAAATATCTCTTCAATTTCCTGTTCGGTGGCTCCGTATCTCTCACTGATTTTTTTGATCACCTCCTTCTCCTCCTCGGCAAAATCCTCATCTACCATGGCGATTTTTACCATGATACTAAGCTGCTTCTTTTTCTGAAAGTCTAACATGCTACTAATATGATTAAAATCGCATAAAAAGTCATATTCCATGTTGGAAAAGATACTTAATGAGGCCTTGATTGTCCATATTTGTTCAAAATGAGTAAAAAGTGTGTCTTTCTTGACCGGGATGGAGTCATCAATGAGGATTCCCCCAACTATGTCTATCAACCTGAAAAATTTGAAATCATTGCAGGGGTGCCCGCTGCGATAGATGCTTTAAAGCGTTCAGATTATTTAGTAATTGTCATAACCAATCAATCAGGAATAGCTAAGGGAATTTACACCAGAGACGACATGAGTGCTTGTCATGCAGTCATGCAAAAAACGCTTAAAAATCAGATTGACTCTATTTATTATGCGCCATTTCATGAGTCCGTTTCAAATTCCCTAAGCAGAAAACCGGGATCATTGATGTTTGAAAGAGCGCTAGCTAAATTTGACATAGATCCTGTAAAGTCATGGATGATTGGTGATAAGGCGAGAGATATACTTCCTGCCAAATCATTGGGGATGAGAACCATTCAGGTGGGAGGTGTTGACGAAAATGTGGCTGATTATTCTACACCAGATTTGTTGGAAGCGTCCAGGGTTATACTTAGTTAACTTCCTATACTATATTAAATTATTGTAAGGTAATCCACTTCAAATCATACTGATTTAGGCTGAGGAGCGATAGCATTTGGTATAAGAAAAGTTCTATATCAGCTGATTATGGCTATTTTTAGTGATTACTGGATGTCTCTAATGAATTTATTAAATGGGGTTGGTTAATGGTACATTTCCCAAATTATACAGTATTTACTATATTTAAGAAGTCTTAGTGACAACTTGAATGATTTGAAATTCAATTGGTATTCTAAAAACTTCAAATATTTTTATTAGGGATGTAGTGGCTGCTATAAAACACTTTTAGAAGGTCTTTTTCCTAATTCTGTAGTAAATTGTATTCGTATTTAATTTTAACCTCAACATTTATTCAAAAATGACTTCAAAAAAGAAAAGCCAACATAAGTCAAGACGGGACTTTATCAAGAAGGTTGGTATTGCGGGCTCAGCTTTCACAATTGTTCCACGATTTGTAATGGGAGGTCCTGGTCACGTTGCTCCCAGTGATACATTATACATTGCCGGTATTGGTGTAGGAGGTAAAGGTAGAGGTGACCTGGCGTCATTTTCTGAAAGCCCTGCAGCCAAGGTGGTATATCTCTGCGATGTTGATGAGGAAAGGGCCAAAGATTCTGTTAAAAGATTCCCTGACGCTAAATTTTTTACGGATTACAGGGAAATGCTCGACAAGGTTGATAAGGACATAGATGCGGTATCAGTTTCTACTCCTGACCACTCTCATGCAGTAGCAGCACTCAATGCTATGAACAGGGGTAAACATGTCTATGTGCAAAAGCCTTTGACCTGGAGCATTGAAGAGTCCAGAATGCTTGCCCAAGCAGCAGAAAGAAATAAAGTAGTTACTCAAATGGGTAACCAGGGAGGGTCTGGTGATGGCGTAAGAGAAGCACAGGAGATTTATGATGCAGGACTTATTGGAGAGGTTACTAAAGTAATCTCATGGACCAACCGACCTGTTTGGGCACAGGGAATTCCAAAGCCTACAGCGAAAGTTAAGGTTCCTAATGGGCTTGATTATGATAAATGGCTCGGACCAGCTGCCTTTACACCTTATCAACCAGTCTACATTCCATTTGGATGGAGAGGATGGTATGAATTTGGAACAGGTGCCTTAGGTGATATGGCTTGTCATATGCTGGATCCTGCATTCCGTCTATTGCCGATTGATTATCCAACAGAGGTAGAATGTTCTGTGGCATCAATATATGAAGGTAGAGACGAACTTTATCTTCCTGATAGTTATCCTGCATCTTCATCGATACATTTTAAATTCCCGAGAGTTGGTGGAGGTCCGGATATTGACCTAAGCTGGTATGACGGAGGTATTTTACCAGAACGTCCTGAAGAGCTAGGACCTACCGAGCCATTTGGTAACCGTGATGGTGGTATTTTGTTGATTGGTTCAAGAGGAAAACTACTTACTGATTGCTATGGTGCAAATGCAAGACTTCTGCCTACAAAGCTCATGAGAAACCTGGAGGTAAAAGAAACGCTACCTAGAGTTCCTGAAGGACATTATGTTCAGTGGGTAAATGCTTGTATTGCCGGTTATGAAGATGGAGTAACAAGTTCACCATTTAGTTATGCAGGTCCATTTACGGAAGCAATCCTATTGGGTTCATTGGCACTTCGTTCTTTCCAAACCAAAGATGATCAAGGCCGATTTACTGGTCGTAAGAAATTACTTTGGGATGCTAAAAACATGACTGTCACAAACCATGATGATTCAAATCAATATGTCAAGCGAAATTATCGCGATGGCTTTGAGTTGAGCTAAATTCATCAATCTAACTAATTAGGCTTGCTAAATATTTTGGCAAGCCTTTTTTACGCTTTAATAAAACTGAAAAAACAGGAAAGGAAATTAAGTCTGCAGCATCGATATCAGGCTGAATAAGTCCCTAAAGAGCATTTAAAAACACTCGAACACGTAAAATTGTTCTTTCTGGGATGGTAAAAACAGGTGCATTAATTACCTTCGAGGCTGCGATAGGATTGATTTCCTCTGAAGAACATTGTTTTGAAGGTGAAGTAGCCATTCCGCAGAATATCAGAAGTATTGATAGTGGAAGCATTTAGGTTAGATACTTAATATCCACGGAAGACTGATTATCTAGTGAATATTTTATAAATGGAATAGATACTTGGCTTGGTTAAACAACTGATCCTTGGGTGAAATACGATTGAAAACTAAACAACATGGAAAACGAAAAACAAGAATCTAACGAAGAAGAAAAGAAAGGTTCTTTTAACCTAAGTAGGAGGGACATTGTACAGGGATTGGCTTCGGTTCCTTTTCTCGGTCTTTTTGGTTGGTCATGGTCTAAAAAGGATGGACCAGAGGCTGCCAGTGGTCCGGTGATTGAAACTCCTAAGGAAGAGACAGGGAAAGAACTAAATGTAGCGATGCTGGGCATGGGCGCTCAGGGCCAGGTATTACTAAATTCATGCCTCAGGATTCCTGGTCTTAAATTCCGGGCTGTCTGTGACATTTGGACTGACCTTAACCTAAAACGAGCAGTCAATTTATTGACCAAATATGGTCACGAGGTAAATGGCTATGAAGATTATCAGGAAATGCTCGCCAATGAGAAGGATCTTGATGCTGTAATTATTGCGACTCCTGATTTTATGCATGCAGAACATACCATCGCTTTTCTAGAGGCTGGTATCAATGTATACTGTGAAAAGGAGATGTCTAATACCATTGAAGGTGCCAAAAGTATGGTAGACGCTCAACGTAAAACGGGGAAGCTATTACAAATTGGCCACCAAAGAAGAAGTAATCCAAGATATATTCACTGTAAAAAGAAGCTTCTGGAAGAGGCAGATCTTTTAGGTAGAATCACAACCATCAATGGTCAGTGGAACAGAGGGGTTCAGCCAGATCTTGGTTGGCCAAAGAGATACGAAATGTCTCAGGAGAAACTGGAAAAATATGGTTTCGAAACGATGCATGAATTTCGTAACTGGAGATGGTATAAGGGACTTGGTGGAGGACCGATCGTTGACCTTGGATCTCACCAGATAGATATTTACAATTGGTTTCTGGATAGTAAGCCTGTTTCCGTCATGGCCAGTGGAGGGGTAGATTACTATGACAAGGCTACCCATGAATGGTATGACAACATCATTGCTTTGTATGAGTATGAGACTGAGAAAGGTACTGTAAGGGCCTCTTATCAAACCATCACAACCAATAGCAGTCAGGGGTATTTTGAGAAATTTATGGGTGACCAGGGAACACTCTCTATCTCTGAATCAGCAAACAAAAGTGGTGTATATCGTGAGGTATCCGGACCACCATGGGATGAGTGGGTAAATAAAGGTTACCTGTCAAAACCAGAAAAGAAAGATACACCTGCAGCTGAAGGTGCTGTGGTAGATGTGCGTGAAACAGCCAGTCCGGAGTCACATACAATTCCTGTTGAGCTGAATGATCCATACCATCAACCGCACTTGCAAAATTTCTTCGATGCAGTTCGTGGAAAGGGTGAGCTAAACTGTCCTGCGATGGATGGTTATGAAACAGCAGTAACTGTACTTAAAGTTAATGAGGCTGTAGAAAAAGGAGCAACTGTAAAATTTAATCCTGATGAATATGTCATTTGATAAGAACGAACAAACGATTGGTAATGGAGGTATTGTAGCATTAACCCTCCTGAGAATTTTTATTGGGTGGCACTTTCTTTATGAAGGGTTTTATAAGCTGGCTCAGGAATCATGGACCGCTAAAGGAGCACTTAACGGGTCTAAATGGATCATGAATGGTTTCTATTCCTGGATTGCGGATAGTCCTTCTATACTTTCCAATGTAGATGCATTGAATATGTATGGTCTGGTCATCCTGGGACTTGGACTTATTCTGGGTTTATTTACCAGGTGGGTTGCCATAGGAGGAGCATTCCTTTTATTTATGTTCTATTTGATAAATCCCCCATTACCAGGGCTCTATTACACTACTCCAACTGAGGGGCATTATTTAATTATCAATAAAAATTTGATAGAAATGATGGCATTGGTAGCAATTGCGTTCATTCCGACCGGTAAGTTTTTCGGTTTGGACAGGTTTTTGCATGCCTTTATGAAGAAAAACTAAATGTTAAATTGATTATTACGAAAATGAAGAAGTTAGTTTTAATTGTAGCTATAGCATTTGTGAGTTTAACTGCTCTTAATGCACAGCAAATGAAGCCGCTTGACCTGGAATTGCCACAACCAATGTTTGTAGGTACTCCTCAGAATTTTGATGTTCCTAATCTGGAAAAACCAAAAGGGGGTGCACGTCCACCATTTTTGGCTCCTGCTGGAACAAAAAACGTTTCTTTAGGGAAGCCAGTAACAAGTTCTGATGATTTACCAATTATTGGGGAGATGGATCAGATCAATGATGGTGATAAGGATGCTGGTTATGGATCGTTCGTTGAGCTAGGTCCGGACAAACAATGGGTAACAGTTGACCTGGAAGGTAAGCATACTATCTATGCGGTCATTGTGTGGCACTATCATCAGCAAGCAAGGGTTTACCTTGATGTAGTTGTACAAGTGTCTGATGATGCTAATTTTGGCTCAGGAGTAAAAACGATTTTCAACAACGATCATGATAATACCTCAGGATTTGGCGTTGGAAGTGACAAAAATTATGTTGAAACCAATGAAGGTCTTTTGATTGATGCAAAAGGTGTTCAAGGTCGATATGTAAGGTTTTACAGCAACGGAAACACATACAATGACCTCAACCACTACGTAGAAGTTGAGGTTCAGGGTAAGCCACTATAAGGCTAAACATTAAAGTCTCCATATATTTGTGATCCTACATGCCAAGGGGTACTCCCGGTAAGTAGGATCACATTTTTTTTATAGCCTTGAAAAGATACGGATACCTTGTTTTGATATTCATCAGTCTCTTTGCCCTATGGCTGAGAAGTTATAAGCTTAGTGATCGACCAATGCATACGGATGAAGCTGTAGGTGCAGCAAAATTCGGACAGCTATTGGATGACGGATTATACGAATACGATCCCTTTGAGTATCACGGCCCAACGCTCAATTACTTAACACTTATTCCTTCATGGGCCTTTTTAAAGGAAAGTTATCAAACCCTGGATATTCAGACTTTAAGATCAGTTCCGCTATTCTTTGGTATGTTGCTGGTTTTAATCCCCATCTTATTTTTTTTCAGGGCCAATTATCGTTTGGCATTAGTGATTTCGTTTTTGATCGCTATTAGTCCGTCGATGGTATTTTACAGCAGGTATTATATTCATGAATTGATTCTGGTGTTCTTTACCTTTCTTGGAATTTTCTCCTATTTCAGGTGGAAAGAATCAAATCACCTTGGTTGGTCTATTTTATTGGGAATATCCCTGGGTATGATGGTAGCTACCAAGGAGACATGGGTTCTCTCCGTTTTTAGCTTTGTCCTGGCGGCTATTTTGGTTGAAGGCAAGTCTTTTTATCAATTATTAGTCCCCAAACACGTCCTTATAATTTTTGGGTCCTCACTCGTTGTTATAATTCTATTCTTTTCGTCATTTTTTACTCATTTTCAGGGTTTAGTAGATATGTTTAGTACTTATCTCACTTATTTTGATCGGGCAGGGACGCAGGATCTTCATAGACACCCATGGTATTATTATATTGAATTGCTGGGCTACAATAAAGGCTCAAATTATTTGTGGACGGAACTGCCAATGCTCCTTTTGGCAGGAATTGGTGGGGTCTTACTTTTTCGGGGAGAAAATAAGGAAAGCGATTTGAGCATGCTGCGTGTCATCGGGCTTTTCAGTCTTATCCTGATGGTGATCTATTCAATTATTCCTTATAAAACTCCATGGAACCTCCTTAATTTTTATGTAGGGTTTATTTTTTTGGCAGGATATGGGGTTGTAAAAATCATTTCATTGATTCAGTCAGGCGTATTTAAAGTGAGTTTTGGTTTCCTGCTAATGGTCATAAGTGGCCATTTAGTAGGGCAAAGTTTTAATGAGTTTAAGCATCCTGCAAACCCTTCAAACCCATATGTATATGGTCATACGGATGGAAGCTTTCATCAGGTGATCCAGGCCATTGATTCAGTGGCGATTGACCATTCCTCTTACATTGAAGTTATTTTTCCAGGCCATGTCTACTGGCCATTTCCATGGTATCTAAGAAAGTACAATCAGGTAGCTTTTCGAGATAAAGTAGATTTTAATTCACCCGGTGGCGAAATAATCATTATTGCGCCAACTGCAGAAGAAGCGCTAGTGGAGAAATTGTATGAAAGACCACCTCCGGGTGAACGGCATCTTTATCTGAGCTTGTTTGATTCAGTACAGGTACTAAGGCCCAATGTATACTTTAATGGATATCTACGCCAGGATGTTTGGCAGAAGAAACAAAATCAGGGAGGTGATCAATGATTGAGTTAAATACTTCTTCAGGGAGTCAAATAATCCCTCATGTTTTTGAGTCAAGGGCAATGGCTACCATGTATCAGATCTTTATCAATCATGAGGATAAAGGGTATGCTGAGCAAGCGGCGTTGGACGCGTTTGAATTATTAAAAGACCTTGAACAGGAATTAAGTTACTATATATCCAATAGTGACATTACTATTTTTAACAACACTTCACCAGGAGAAACAATCCGTATTGGCGAGCATGCCTGGAATTGCATCAGGTGTTGTGAGGATTTATATAAGCTCACTAAAGGATTGTACGACGTCACTGTAGGGCATTATAAACATGGAGCCAAGCCTTTAAAGAAGTTTAGAGGATTGGGTTGGGCAACTGATCCTGTAAAAAGCGGGTTGGTCCTTAAGCAGGAAGACATCCAGATTGATTTGGGTGGGATGGGAAAAGGATATGCAATTGACCAGATAGCCTTGCTACTGAAGGATTGGGATATTCATAATTTTCTGGTCCATGGGGGCAGAAGCTCTGTATTAACTTCAGGGAAAATGAATGATAGCCTGGAAGGATGGCCCGTTTCACTAAGTCTGGTAGGCGATGATCAGCTGGAGCCTGTCTATCTGAGGGATGAATCAATGAGCAGCTCAGGAATTATGAAAGGAGGTCACATCATTGATCCCGCTACGGGAAAGCCTACCAAGGAAACGAGAGCTACCTGGATTATTGGCCCTGATGCGGCCATAACAGATGGTTTGTCGACCGCTTTGATGATGATGGCTACAGGTGATATCAAAAAAATGTTAAAAAAACGAGAAGGTTACAAAGTGATTGTGAGGCTGGATAATAAGAAGAAAGTCAGGTATTTTGGATTTTGATCTTTTTAGACCGCCTTTTTGATCGCCTTCAATTCCTTAAACATGCTCATTATTGTATTGGATGCAGTCAGTCGCGAATCTGGATCAGCAAACCAGTGAATGGGGAATTCTTTGATGGTGTAGTTATATTTCTCCCCACGTATGATTGTTTCAATATCAAACATGAATCCCTGGGTGATGCAGTCCTTATAGATTTTTTGACCAACTTCTTTTTTATAAATCTTTAGTCCACACTGGGTATCGCTGTATCTGCCATAGATCCCCATATACATTGGAATAACAATTCTAAATACCTTAGATAAAATTCGACGGAAAAGGGATTTTGATTGATTGATTTTACTTGCAGGGAGTTTTCTTGAGGCGTGAGCAATATCCGATTGCTTTTCCTGAATAAGTTTGACACCTCTGTCAACATCCGTGTATGGGATGCATCCTCCACTGTCAATGAACAGGATAATGTCGCCAATTGCTTCAAGTAGTCCTGCTTTTACAGTTGCCCCTTTACCTCGGTGAGGATTTTCTAAGTACCTTAAGTTTTCATGTTGTTGCTGAAGTGTTTTAACAACAGCCTTTGTATGGTCTGTGCTTCCATCATCAGAAACAATTATTTCTCCTTTAAGGGATTCATTTTTAAAATAGTCTATTGCATCCTGAATATCTCTGGGAACTTTCTTCGCTTCATTGTACACCGGGATGACTACAGAAATGTCCATGGGTCTGCAAAATAAGGAAAAGGTCAGATAAATGATAGCTCAAGCATTCTCAAAGCATTTGAATGTTCCTACGAGAAGTATTGAGATTCGGGTTTGTCTTGATTGATGAGATCAAACAACTTTAGAGTTGAGTAAAGAATTTTGACTGTGGAAAGAACAGGATAAGAAGAAAATCATTTTGCAGATACAGCATCAACATCCTATAATACCCATGAGTATTTATGAGGTAATTGCCCCTGTTTAGTTGAAATTTGGGTATTTTAACAGAATGGTTGGTAAAAAATCACTGACAGCAGCTATCCCGCTCCTTCTACTGCTCAATATTTCCTTAGCCCAAGAGACTTATTATATACTTCACGTAAAAGGAGTAGTCACCCTAAATAATGAGGCCCTAAGCTTTAGAGACAAGATTTCAGCTGATGATGAAATTGTATTTAGCACAACGAGTGACTTTTTGATTGTTTTCAGCAGTCAATCCGGCAAAAAAATCATCAAACCATCCAAAGAGCAAAAGGCGGACGACGAGCAGACTTTGCTTGCCTATTTCGTAAAGGAGAACCTGTTTCCTATACCCACTCAGATAAGTACACGTGGTAGCGGGAATATCAGCACAACCAATGAGCTGACAACTTATTTTTCACAGCCTATTTTGGTGATTAATAGGCATAAGCTAAACATTGGTGATTTACTCCAAAATTTGCCTGAAAATCAAAAACTTCAGGTTCTTAGCGAGACTGGTTTTGTCTTGAAAAATCTTACTTACGCCAACTTATTCTTGGAATCATTAGATGAAGGCAACTACAAACTGGTCATGCTTGACGAAAATTTTGGCTATACGCTCCCGGTTGCTGATATTGAAATTATTCGAATGGACGAACAAGCGTTTGCTGAAAGGTTGAATTTTTTTGAAACTGTTCATGAAAAAACTGTTCCAACTGATGAATTAGAAACCTTTATTGCAGAAACTTATGGAAAGATCAGCGATGCTGACCTTGAAATACTAAAGGAGATGTAATGCTCAGTTTTTTCAAACGCTGGAGGTACATCTTTTATGGAATTCATGCCTTTTTTCTTGTCTTTGTCTCGCTACTGATTCAGGAATCCTACTTTTTATATAAAGATGAAGAAAAAATTATCCAGGCAGGGAAACTCATTAAAGAATTTATCTTTCCCTATGCTCATAATTCCGAACGTTTCTTATTCATTAATACCTCTTATGACAATCAATTAATTGATGTTTATGACGATACTGGCCTTTTAGTCATTGGAAACAGACCCATCACGGATCGAAGGAAACTCATTGATTTATTCTCAGTGCTTCACCAGAGGCCAGACTATGAGTTTATTATTTGCGATATCTTTTTTGAACAACCGCACCATGCAGATGAAGATTTGGAAAAAGTGATTCAGAAACTTCCCGATCTTCTGGCATCCAGGCTTCTTACAGACTCTCTGACCCCAATTGATCCAATCATACAGATCCCATCTGCAATTGCATCTGTCCAGGTAATTAATGATAACCTCACCAAATTCAAGTTGTCTTACGGCAAGGACGATTTTACCATTCCGCTGGCGCACTACCTGGAGAAGAATAAAATTAGCTACGATCACCGATGGCTTTTCCCTAGCATGAATGGCCACCTGATGATTGATCCATTCTTTCTTGATTTTAGAATTACAAATTTTGATCTTTTTATCAAAAAGAACTATCCATTAATCAACTTAGGGGAATTGCTTGCTCTTGGAGATGAAGCCATTTACGACTTAACAAAGAATCGAATCATTGTTCTTGGGGATTATATCCATCACGATAACATTGAAACTTATTTGGGTCAAATGTCCGGTCCGCTTGTGCTTACCAATGCATATCTAGCCCTGGAAGAGGGAGATATGATCATCAAATGGTACTTCCTGGCATATATGTTCATTTGTTTTCTATTGATTACCATGGGGATTTTTAACCCTAATGACCCACTTGAACAGCTGATACGAAAATTGAATTTATCCACATTCCTGAGTAACATGACAAAGGGTTTTCTCATCTTATTCAGCCTTACATTAATCTCATTTTTCAGTTTTATCTTTTTTCACCTTCATGTAAACATATTACTGATCTCTTTTTACCTGTATCTAATAGATTATCTGGTCCGGTACACCGTTAAGAAGAGGGAGAAATCAATAACTAAATGAACTTACGGTACAGTCACTAGAAAAGTAGATTATTCACCAAAGGATAGAATTACCTGATGTGTATTCGTGAATTATCTAAAACCTACTAGTCTTTCTTTATGAAGAAAAAATCTCCGCCTTCATCTCCAGCTCCCTGAATAGTACCGAACTGCGGGGTACTCGGCGTATTATTTAGGATAGGCTCGTAGATACGGGTATATAATGCGGATGCTGATAAGAATGGGTCCTGGTTTTCTTCCAACTCCTTGATAAGAAATTTAAGGAAAACACTCTGATCGGGCACTTCTGTGAGGTTACCGCTTGTTAATGCTTTTCTACTGTCGTCTTTATATAAATCATGAAAACGTCTGAGCACATTTACCACAGAACGGGTTTTAAAGATGCTGCCGCCAAAACAGGCATCAGTAATCAGTAGGGTATGTTTTGAATTAATAGCACCAATGTAATCTTTGATGGTACTATTGGCAATCCAGGCAGCACGACTTGTAATCTTTGCGTCAGTTGGAAGCCAATAGCCAAAGTCTTTGTCCTTATCATAAAAACCATGACCAGCATAAAAAACCAGGAGGTTGTCTCTTTCATCAACCTCATTGGCCAATCGGTCAAAATTATTGATGATATCTTCCCGGGTAGCATTTTTTATCAATATGACATTCTCCGGTTCAAATGCATATTTTCCTGTCAAAAGGTTATATATATTTTCAGCATCATGAGCAGGTTTGTCAAGGTTGGATAATCCTGCACCCGCATATTCATATTCAGAATTCCCAATGATCAAAGCATAATATTTTGGCAAGGTGGTAATGCCAAGCGATTCTAGTGTTATTTCTAATTCAGTCTCATTTGCTGCTGGCATAAGTACTGTTTCAACCACTGCTGGTTTTGGTTCCACTTCTGCGGGCTTTGTGCCAACACTTACCAGAATGGCGTTACTGGTTCCCTCAATAAATTGATTTTGTGAAAACAGAGGTGAAACTGCCACAATAAGAATGATTGTTAATAGTGTTTTCATTGCGCTGTGAATTTTGATTGAATCTATTTCAATATCAATCTGGTTTGTTTATTAATACCATCAAATTTTAAAGTAATCACATAAATACCTGCTGGTATTGATTCCCGAATCCAGCTGATTTCATGGTATCCAGGATCAAATTTATTGTTATATGACCAAACTTTACGGCCCATCATATCAACCATATCCATTGCGACTTCCTGTGCCCCATCAGCAACTGGCAAGGTGAATGACATATTCATCTCTTTATCTATGGGATTAGGCCAAATGTTATGCATAATGAATCCAGTTACATCAATATTTTCCAGGATGAATTCAGGTGAACCGAAAAGGACCTGGAAAGATTTGGATTCATTTTTACTAAAACTGTAAGAATCTGTTGATCTCATATCCACACTTCGCTGCAATTCAACATCCCATAGATATAATTGGCTTTCATTATCACCAAAGTAGGAATTGTCCCAGGAGAATGTCAGGAGTTGATCACTATTTGAATTGATAGAAAACTCCCAGATATGATTTTCGGACGTTGGAATAATATCCTTAGAAAGGGAACTTCCGTTTGCTTGTTTTGTGTGATTAACTTCAAGGTAAGCGTTAAAGAAATGCGGCATATTCAACCCGTCTAATGGGTCATACCCATCACTTGATTCCACGTTCATACCAACACCCGAAATACGGTTTTTCAAATTGCCCTGATCCAGATAGAGATAGACTTCCCAATTGGGCTCACTCAGTGGATTGCGATTGAATTCCGATTCCCCTGAGACACGACCATTGATAGCAGTATTTTTGGTGACTGGAAATTTTAAGTTTGTAGCACTGGAGACATTCACAAAACCACCCTCCATTGCATCCAGCACGGTGGCATCCACCATGGAATTGTCCCACTTTCTGAGACCAGGAAGTCCAGGGTTGGCAGCCTGAACATCGGCCCAGCTCAGGTTAAAATCGTATGGATTGCCTATCTGGTTCCATCCTTGTTGCAGATTGACACTGAATGGTTCATCGGTGTTGGCTTGTACGGAAGTGCCAGGGCCTGAATTCAATGATTTACTTTCTTTAATGATTAGCCAATAGCCTAATCCGGGGTTGATGGCCGAACTGCCGCTAAGTTCCTGGTTAGAGCCGTTCTGATAGTGATACATTCTCCATTTGGTAGCATCATAAGGCATTAACTCATCAAAGACGTTAGCCACAGTGTTGTTGGTCAGTGAAAGAGGCACCGCAACAATCTGGTAATTGGACAAATCACTTCCAAAGCTGGAAATAGGAATATTAAACCCTGAGGAGCTACTATTTACACTAACAGATTTTAATACGGGGGTATTCATTAGACCTGCCCCATTAGTCACTTCGTATTTATATTCCAGGCCAATCTCATTGACGAATGTAGATGGTATAGAAAAAGTATAATCGCTTCCACTAACAGGTGCTACAAGATCAGAGGAAACAAAGGAGTCTCCAGTGGAAATGGACCGGTACAAAACATTTGCTGAAGCAATTCCTGACTCATCGTCGACAAGCGATACGACAATAGAAACGGCACTTCCCGGGTCGACGGAGTTAGCTGTTTTGTCAGTAATTGTGGGAGGTGATGTATCAATACTGGACACCTCTGTAACTGTGACTGTCCAGTCCTGGGTTGTGGTCCCGTCTTCTGCTGTGATCGTGTATGTTACGGGACTGCTAAAGTCATTAGCCGTGGTACCGCTGGTTTGTGGGGTGCCAGATACGGAAGCTGTAGCGTTTACTGACAATGAGAATGTAGCTACCAGGCTGGTCAGGTCTGTACCAGAGGTAACCTCAATGTCCACGGTGTGGTTTACATTATCCGGGGTAATGGCAGCAGTCTGTTCAGTAAAACTGTAAGACAGAATATCCGTTTCATTGCCAGGGGCTACAGTAACTGTGACCGTCCAGTCCTGGGTTGTGGTCCCGTCTTCTGCTGTGATCGTGTATGTTACGGGACTGCTAAAGTCATTAGGCGTGGTGCCACTGGTTTGTGGCGTGCCGGATACGGAAGCAGTAGCGTTTGCTGACAAGGAGAATGTAGCTACCAGGCCGGTCAGGTCTGTACCATTTGCCACTACTATGTCCACGGTGTGATTCACGTTGTCCGGAGTAATGGCAGCAGTCTGTTCAGTAAAACTGTAAGACAGAATATCAGTTTCATTGCCAGGGGCTACAGTAACTGTGACCGTCCAGTCCTGGGTTGTGGTTTCGTCTTCTGCAGTGATGATATAAGTGACCGGACTACTGAAGTCATTGGCTGTGGTTCCACTGATTTGAGCGGTGCCGGATATTGAAGCCGATGCGTTTATTGACAAGGAAAAAGTTGCCACCAGGTTGGAAAGATCAGTACCATTGGCCACTTCAATGGCCACAGTGTGATTTACATTGTCCGGGGTAATCGCGGCTGTCTGTTCAGTAAAGCTGAAAGACAGGATATCAGTTCCGTTTGCTGGTGCTTCTGTAACTGTTACAGTCCAGTCTTGTGTTGTGGTACCGTCTTCTGCAGTGATGGTATAAGTAACCGGACTGCTGAAGTCATTGGCTGTGGTTCCACTGATTTGAGAGGTACCGAATATTGCAGCCGTAGCGTTTGAGGACAATGAAAATGTAGCCACCAGGCTTGTCAGGTCTGTGCCATTTGCTACTTCGATATCTATCGTGTGATTCACATCGTCCGGCGTGATAGCAGCAGTCTGTTCAGTAAAGCTGTAGGAAAGTATATCAGTCCCATTGGCTGGTGCTTCTGTTACTGTGACAATCCAGTCCTGGGTTGTGGGTCCGTCCTCAGCAGTGACAGTGTATGTGACTGGATTGGTGAAATCATTAGCCGTGGTAGCACTCACCTGGGGAGTAGCGTTAACGGCAGCAGTAGCGCCATCTGATAAAGTGAAAGTGGCCACCAGGCTGGTGACATCCGTACCATAAGCCACCTCGATATCCACGGTGTGGTTGACTGCATCCGGAGTTACCGTCACCGTTTCTTCTGGAAAAGAAAAGGTTAGCACATCTGTTGCTGTGTTACTGGCATTGGTGATTGATACCGTCCAGTCCTGTGGCGTGCCATTATCTGCTGTGACAGTGTAAACAACCGGATTAGTGAAATCTGTGCTGGTCCCACTAAGCGGACTGATTGTAGCCATATTTGAAATATCAATTACAGGTGCCAATATGGTCAAATCCGTACCATAGGTCACCTCGGCATCAACAGTAAAGTTCACATCGTTAATGACCAATGAACCATTGACCAAATTTGGGTGACTCAATCCTGTAATTGCATTCTCAGCCGACAGCACGCGCTGGGTATCATACAGGCTGTCGATTTGCAGGCTGGTCATCGCGTAGTTGTAAAGCTGGACATCATCCATAGCCCCATCAAAAAAGAGAGAAAAGGGCACATCAGTAGCACCTATCCATACCTTTTGACTCGCTACCGTACCACCTGAAGGGTTGGGCTGTCGGGTTCTCACAGTATCCTGAATTCCATTGATATACAGGGCAATGTCGGAAGAGTCTGAAACATCACGGGTCAGGGCAACATGTGTCCACTGACCCGTAGGCAGTGTTGTTTTACCAATCATGGATACTTCAATACCGGCACCGTATTCATAATCGACCCTGAGCTTTCCTCCCCCGTCAATTAGAAACATATATAGATTGTTATCCTCCTCAGCTTCTCCATTGGCAACACGGACAATGATCGGGTCGCCAAGTAGTGTTCCATCCCATTTGACCCAGGCGGAAATCGTCAGGTCATTATCCAGTTTCAGAAGGTACGGGTCTCCCAAATCGATGTAGTCATTGGAACCGTCAAACTGATAGGAACCATTGGCCACATCAAAACGGTCTAAAGTTGTTGCGATCCCACCATTGGCTACTCCATCATGACTGTAACTTGTGGTATCCAATGCTGTTCCATCCATCTTGTAGTGGGCCATAAGACCTGTAGGGCAATCCTCTGCATCACCTGTTATTGTCCACCCATAACTACCTGTCAGTAAATTTCTGGCAGTTCCACCAGCGCAGTAAGTTAAACCACTGGCTCCGAGCGTTATGCCGGTAGGAATTTGTGTTTCTCCTACATCCAAAATAGCCCAGCCTTGCAAGGTTGCATCATAATTGGCAGAGGACATAACTGCAACGTCCAGCATGAATTCCATGGTAGTAACACTACTTATATCCCACGCAGCTAGCGATTGATCAAATGCTTTAGCATTATTAAATGAGCTTACCATATTGGTCACATTGCCCACATTCCATTGATCCAATGGTTGATTAAAAATTTCGGTGTCTTTGAAGATACCATCTATATTTAAAAGGCTCGTGGTCTCCCATCCGTTTAATGGCTGATTGAAAGCCTTTGCTCCTTCAAACATATTGAACATGGTTTGTGTATTTGCAACATTCCAACTCTCTAAAGGCTGATTAAAATTGGTAGTATTGTTAAACATGAAGCTCATATTTACTACACTACTTACATTCCAATTGCTAACATCACCATTAAATGGAGTGAACCCAAACACCCCTTGCATATCCATAGCGCTACTCACATTCCAACCCGAAACATCTCCCGTAAATGAAGTGCCATAGAAAATACCAAAAAAGTCTGTAATCCCACTCACATCCCAATTAGCAACATTTCCGTCAAAATTAGCAGCGTTTTGAAACACTCGTCTTAAGCTGGTCACGATTGAAAGATCTGGTGCATCTGTAGCAGTCAGCTGAAGATCGGTACAACCCATAAATGCAGCTTCAAAACTTGTCCAGGCAATATCTCCCCACTGATCAATGGACTGAATTTTGGAGACCTGCTGTCCTTCGCTTCCGTTATTGAAATAAATTCTCGGGAAAGTACCGGAAATAGCTATCGTGTATGTACCAGCTGTTGTATAAGTATGAGAAGCATCGCCGGTCACATTCGAACTTGACGTCCCATCTCCCCAATCAACCATATAATCATAGGTTTCCCCCGAGGAGGTAGGAATTGTTATCGACTCATTGGCGGTGGTAGTCTGCCAGGTGGTGATAAAGGGACGACTTTCCTCAGCGTAGAGGGCCACTACTTCTTCCATGGAAAGGGCTCGGTTATACAAGCGTACATCATCCATCGTTCCGGTGAACCACCGGTTATCATCTTGTGAATTACCCCCAATCCAAACTTCAGTTCCATTTACAACACTATTGCCTGATGTACTCTTTGAATCATCCAGTACACCATCCACGTATACACTTATTGTGCTTCCGTCATAAGTTCCAATGACATGATGCCAGCGGTCATCTGCGAGGCTGGTCAGACCCAGTGCTACTGCTGATATCCCATCTGCGCCAAATTGAGCATTTTCTATGGTTCTAATTTCAAGGGACCATGAATACTGCCCTTTTCGCACCAATGTATTAAGGGTATTAAGGGTAGTCGATTTTAACCAGACCCCAACAGAAAAATTGTTTGTGAAATCAAAATCGGTACTACTTCCTATGTTGATGTAATCAAAACTACCATCAAACAGGTAGGCAGAATCCACTTTTCCAAACCGGTCTGTGGTCAATGTGACGTTTCCATTCTCTACGCCGTGATTCCCATTCCCGCTCTCATCATTGGCATTGCCATTGAAAGGGTAATAACCAACCAGGCCATACTCATTAGAAGATTGATTTTCGAACCAGGCAAGGCGTCTATTGGTAGCAGAAATCGCCACAATGTCCATATCTCCATCCCTGTCTACGTCAGCTGGATATACCGATAGCGTACCAGAGAGACTATCAGGAAGTAAAATTTCCGAAAAATTTTGAGAACCATCATTCAGGAAGTATCGGATCTGGTTTGATCCAAACCGGTTACTGGAAACAATATCCCAGTTTCCATCGCCATTGATATCTGTCACTTTGATTTCTTCAGCACCTGAAGTCGTAGCACTAACCAAACGCTGACTATAAGATCCAGAAACATTTTCGTACCAGGTTACCTGGCCATCTGCATATACAGAATTTACAAAGTCAGTATCTCCATCCTGATCAAGGTCAAAAGCAATCACATGATTGGCATCTATTGTGGTAGCCACATTTCTTTCTGTAAAGCTTTCATTTCCATCATTTTCCAGATATCCGAACTTGTCATACCACATGGACGAATACACCACATCCATATCCCCATCTGTATCCACATCAAAGATATCGATCCCCATGGTCCAATCAGTTACTGTCGGGCTGGCAATTATCTCTTCCGAAAAAGACCCAGACATATTCTTATATAAGGTGATGTAATCATTTCCATCATCTCCTACGACTATGTCAATGTTCCCATCACCATCCACATCTCCAAGATCCATGGATCTGATGTTTGTCACAGAGGCAGAACTGATCTCTGCAGTGGTAAAAGCATTATATCCATTATTGCTAAGAACAAATACCCCGGCATTGGCACCAACCACGATATCAATATCCCCATCGGAATCCATATCAGAGGCCAATACATAAGTAACAAAATCTATTGACGACGTGATTTCGTGCTCGGTAAACTGTTGATTTCCATCGTTCTCAAACCACATCACCTTATTATCCACTCCGGCTCCGGCAATAAAATCAAAATCCCCATCTTTGTCCAGGTCTATCACATCCACAGAATAACCATGCAAATTGGTACCTACTTCATGATAGGTGAAATACCCTCCATGTCCTTCATGGATCACCGTGAAGTCAATTGGATCCGAGGTACCATAATCATTTGACACACTGAGATCAACAAGACCATATGCCATATTTGGAACCGTTACGTAGGCCACATTATGGCGGGCAGAATCAGGTATGACCACTGACCCACCGAAAGAGATGGTGGTATTGGGTTCTGCAAAGTGCTTGCCATAGAGTCGGATCTGATTACCCGGAATAGCAGCAATTGCTTGGGCACTATGGAGGATAGGTGTACCCCAGTTATCTTCTATATACAACTGGACGATCTCTGATGTCGATAATGCGCGGTCATAAATACGGAATTCATCCATTTGTCCCTTCATAAGTGCCGCTCCGGTATGCTTTCTTCCTATATTGATGTTTCCGTCAGTCTGAATGAGGTTGATACTGCCGATGCTTTGGGTAGCCGACAATTTTCCGTTTATGAATATGGCCATATTTGTTCCATCATAGCTAGCTACAAGGTGATTCCAAGTATTTTCAGATATGGTCTCAGTAGTTATTAAATCATATTGATTAACCCCATCTTTTAGTCCCAACTGTAAGGTCCTTACACTCCCGGTTCCTAGAGTTGTGAAAAAATATGGTCCAGTGCTGGATGCACCAGGACCTTTTTCAACAATGCGCGGATTCCCGGTGCCGCCAGATTGAAAATTCAACCAGGTAGATATGGTAAGGCTCATTTGTTGATCCAGTGAATTATCATCAGCGATTTCGATATAATCATCTATACCATCAAAACTGTAGGCGCTGTTTGCATTTCCAAAGCGGTCGTTGGTCAGAGCGACTCCACCATTTTCCGTTCCATTATTGCCATTACCAGATTCATCGAAAGCATCGCCGCTAAATGGATAATAGGCCACCAGGTCTGTGTCTTTCACAAAAATCACTGATGGATTATCCATCCAGGTATTGTTATCTGTTGTGGAATAGACCCGGAACCATATCGCTTCAATGTCATAGAAATAGAAATCAGGATTTGAGGTTTGTATTGAGAACTGCAATCCTCCATCCGAACTTCTATATCCAGAATATGTATACCCTGTGGAATCTGCAACCACCTTGAAATGATACGACTGTCCTATTGTAAATGTTGAAAGATCATCAACAAATAGTCCGGTTGAATTTGAGAAAATTTTTGCAATTATTTCATTGGCAGCTAATGTATTATCCTTAGTTTCCGCACTAAATGCCATATAATTTCCCTGATCATTATGAATAAATAAGGGTGTTGTCATGCCCCAAAGGGAGTAATCCAGGTATCCATCCCATTCAAATACTACCTTTTGTGTACCCTCAGGCACCTGGCCTTTTTTCCACAAATATCCTATTCCGTCTGTGATGTATCCATTTAATCGACCATTAGCAATTTCAACACTTCCATTATCAGCCGGATCCGTAACATCTTGTAATGTCCACCCTTCAGGCACCTGGTTGTCATTGAGGTCATGTGATTCGGAAATAAAATCACCCAAAGTGGCATACACTGTCCATACCTGCTTAGTGATCCGATCTTCAGCTGTGACAGTGTAGATAAACGTATTTGTGAAGTCCTGTGCGATTCCAGCGACCGGGGAAATTGTGGCACCATCGGACAAGGTGATAGTCGGTACAAGCGAAGTATGCCCTGAAAAACCTGGAATGGTAATCGTATGGTTTACAGTGTCGATGACTGCCTGGCCAGCGTTAGGCAGTGAAAAACTTTTAATATTGGTGGCGGTTTGAGTAACTTGATCTCTGACACAACGGATCGAAAAGCCAAAAGTTTTCGGGACATTATATCTGCTTAGCCCCTCATAATTTGAGAATAAAGGCCAATACCAAGCATTTGTTGAGCTTGATTCTGTAGTTGTCCAGTGATAACCATCAGTACCTGAGGAGACAAAATCTCCGCTTACGTTTCGATCGCCTCCAGGAATTGCACTGAAATTGGTACTATTCTGAACAGCTGGATAATCCGTGTTTCCCACAGCTCCGATATTAGCTGAAAAATTCCATGTATTTGATTTGGCTAAAGACTTACCTATTTTGTTTCCACTTGTTGTACCATCATAATTATACCCATTATTAATAAGATATGTGTACATTATTGACCATTCGGCGTCAGAAGACACATGCCAACCAGAAGGACATACATTTTTGTCTCCATTACTACCTGCGTCAACTGTATACCAGTTATATAATGCACCAAATGTTGTAGCATATGTGGACGAATCATTATTCCACCAGGATAAAGAAGGAGAAGTAAGATTACCCCATTCAATATTATCAGTTATATTAGGAATTGAGCTGCCATCATTATACATGGTGGTCCTTAAATTCTCCCCCATCCAAACCTGAGTTCCAATGACAACACCACTATAATTATTACCATACACATCTGAGACGGTGATCTCAGCAGGTGGACTGTAGCCGCCTTCAGAATAAAGGCCTTTGATCTCCGAGTCGGAGAGGGCGCGACTGTAGATGCGGATATCATCCAGGCTTCCGCCGAAATACTGAGATGCAGAGGTAGAATATCCAATGACCAATTCACACGCAGCACAGGACATGGTTTCAGCCGTGGAACCATCCTGCAAAATACCGTCAACATAGATTTTTGCAATACCACCTGTTCGTGTACTCACAACAAAATGCCATTGGTTATCATTCTGATATACATCATTACTTACGGCATATCCCCAGGTAGTTCCATTCCCTTCAAGCATAGCGTAGTTGCCTGCTGAATTAATATTCAAATAATACCCATTATTCCCGGCTCCACCAATAAGCCCTGCTATCCCCTGGAAGCCAGCTTTTTTAGACTGTACCCATGCGGCAACCGTATGATCCTGGTTGTCTAGGCTAGTAGGACTAGCATTGAAAATATAGTCATCGACACCATCAAAAAAGTAGGCGCTATTAGCATTTCCAAATCGATCAGTTGTCAAAACAGCACCATTTACTGTCCCATCATTATTGTTATTAGTAGAATCCATGGCATTCCCGGAGAAAGGATAGTAGGAAATCAAGCCATCACACGCAAAATCATCGCCGGTAAATGTCCAGCCGTAATCGTCGATCAGCCGTTGGCGGGCATCCGCCCCCTCACAGAATTCTAATCCTGTGGCACCTAAGTTGAGAGAAGTTGGAATTTGTGTTTCTCCGGGATCAAGTCGTGCCCACCCCTCAAGTGTTGCATCATAATTGGCTGCGGATAGCCCTGAACCATTGAAAAAGTCGGTCATATCAATCATTTTAGAGATATCCCATGTTGCCAGGCTTTGATTAAAGCTACTTGCATTATCAAATGGACCTCGCCATGCCCCATTGTCATAGGTATAGATTACATTGCTTACATCCCAGTTACTGATGTCCTGATTGAAGCTGCTGGCATCCTGGAATAGTGCTCCGATGCTTTGGACGTTCGAGACATCCCAGTTGCTTATATCCTGATTGAAGGCTGAAGCACCAACAAACATCCCACCTAAACTGATTGCGCTGCTCATGTTCCACGATCCCAGTGGTTGATTAAATACCACAGCACCAGCAAACATATAACCGAAACCCTGCACATTACTAACATTCCAACTGCTAATATCCTGATTAAAAGAAGTACCTCTTAAAGTCGCATACATGCCTGTTACATTACTAACATCCCAACTTGACAAGGGCTGATTGAAAGACGATGCTGCGTCAAACATGAACGATAAGTTCGTGATTGTGCTCACATTCCAATGATCAATACTTTCGTTGAGTGAGAGGCATCCTGAGAACATAGCCTGTAAACTTATAACACTGGATAAGTCAGGAGCATCAGAGGCGTTGATGTGGAGCTGACTGCAGCCACTAAATGCCTGTTCCATTGATGACCATTGAATTTCACCCCACTGCTCAATTGTTAAAATCTTATCTTTCATTTGCCCATCATTTCCATTATTAAAATAGATTCTTGGGAAAGTGCCAGAAATAGCTACCGTATATGTCCCTGTCTCTGTGTAGGTATGTGAAGCATCTCCAGTAAAACCTGATTCTACAGTGCCATCACCCCAGTCAACAGTATAATCATAGGTTTCGCTGGTAAAGGTTGGGATGGCAATGGCTTCACTGGCTGTGGTGGTTTGCCAGGTGGTGATGAAATCTGACTGGGCGTTTATTTCACTGAAAGAGAACAGGAATGATGCAATTAGAATGACTGTCAATCCATAAGTACGATTGAAAGCCTCGTTGCTATCATTAAGTGTCTTATTTAAGAATTCATGGGGTTTTGATGAAATCATTCAATCTTTTTTAATTAGGATTAGGTGCCGCCGGGAGCTTTTCATCACCAGTTGTGTTAGTTTGCCCTGACCCCTCATCACCTCCACCCAGGAGTGGAATAATCACACCACCAACCACTATGGGACTAAGTATAAGCCATATCGGAGGCTTGGGTTTTATGGTGAACTTCTCGGTTGTTCCTTCCCGTTCACCATCAGTAATCTTAAAAGTAAAGTCTTCGCCTTTGCCTAAGGTTTTTGGAACACGCCAGTTGTATACCGCACTATTTGTGGCTTTTATAGCCGTGGAGATCGGTTGGCCATTCTTCAATAATTGCAATTCAATATCCTGCCCACCAATTCCACCCTCCCAGGTTACCGGGATCATTTTGCCATGGCGTGCTTTTGTGATGGATACCGGATTTTTAAATATAAATGGCAAGGGGATAATTTCCACCCGTATTTTGAAGCTAAGCTCACCGTTAAAGGTACCCAGTTCTTCCGTTGCGGACCAGATGATTTCCTTATTTACGCCGCCAGCTAAACTTAAACCCACATCTCCTTTGACTGAGGCCAGGGGACTTGCATAAGTATCATGAGATGAATAAAGCGCTATATTATATTTTTGACTTGAACTACCTCCGGTAAGATCGTAGTGAATAATGACGTCACCACCAGCGAAAGAGGCCTGAACATTTTGAACTTGCTGTGCCTGCATTGCGAGTGCTGTAACACATAATATAACAGGCAGTATAAATCTCATGAATATATCAAATAAAGACCTATGGATTGATCATTCCGCCTAACAATTTAATTTAATTTTTTTTAAAAAAAGAGGCCGCTAGAGAGAAATGATTTGAAACACCTATTAATAAATGACAGTTTGATTATAAAAATTTGAACTTTTATTCAGTTTATTGACTAATAATTGAATTAATGATAGATCATTAAAAGGCTCTTTCCGATGGAAAAATTCTTATTCCTATAATGTGTTCGCATCTCTGTTCACCCCTGAAAATCAAAAATCTCCTCTAAATAACTTAGAAGCAGATTAATTTCATTGATCCCATTGGGGGGTATCAAACCATCCAACCCTTCTCCTTCGTCGAATGACTTTTTTCCGTTTTACTGACTCATTCAAACTTCGTTTGGTAGGATTACCTACGGTGATCCCGTTTAGGGGGGATGTCAAATGAAATCCAGATTCGCTTGCTCTCATCAATCTTTTTTCATTTCACACCCTTTTGTACAAGTACATGTGTGTCGAAATGAAAAAAGCCAGACACTTTGTGCCTGGCTTCCATTTGCAGAGGAGGAGGGATTCTCATACATGTTATAAACAACTGATAGAAAGAAACTTATAAACAATAATATTTTGAGGTAACCGATTAGGTAACCCATACAGACTATTTTATTAGCGAATCTAAAAGCTGTCTAGTCCACCCTTTCTTGAGGAATCTATTGTAGAGGGTGCCTAATCACTTCATAGCACGGTATCTGATATAATGGCTCTCAATATCCTCTGAATCTACATTTTCTGAATCTGTTGCTCCAACAATAATACCCATATCTAAAACTTTACCTAAAGCCGCTTTCAGTAATCCTTCACCACTCATAATAATCCAGACCTCTCCATTAATTGAAGGTGATAAAGAGTTTTTCTTAGTAACCTTATAGCCTTCAACAAGGTCATCTTTCTTAAAAAGTTCAGCTGTTAGAATTGTTTCATCATTTATGTTCACCCTATAAGAGTTGACACCTAGAAACTCAACTGTAACAATCATTCCTGGCATTTCAATCCATTCCCCATTTTGCTCAGTCGTTATTGATATCTCTTTAAAGGTGCTTTTTTGACACAGGGCAGTGTTTACTCCAAGAATGATTAATGCTGCAAAGAATGTGTGTTTCATACTTGGTTTTGTTATCGTGAAAACTCTATTTGGTATTCTTATCGGATCTATTATTGACAAGTGTTTTCCTGACACCATTTGCAACAAGAAAAATACCAAATAGTAAAAAGAATAGAACAATAGTTTCTTCAAAATCTAAATCAGTACTAATTCCTAATAAACTGGCAGTAACGCCTGCTGAAATAGCAAAACTGATAGTAGTAATCCTCATGTACATATAAATCTAAAGAATCTTTTAAATTTTAATAATACTCCAGCGAGCCGTAAAGCGAACAAAAGGTGTAGCGAAGCGGAATCCTGGAGTGAGTGGCGAGTCCGAAAGAGGCCTGAAAGGAGGAGCACGGAGTGCGACTGGCAGTGGGAGCGAAAGCGACTATAACCGAATGAGGCCGCAGGCGAGCACAAACTAAAGCTCCAGGTAGATGAGGAAACTGGTTGGTGTAACGAACCCGTAGGGCAACCTGTTGTAGC
This sequence comes from Marinoscillum sp., assembly GCA_043554545.1. GTDB lineage: Bacteria > Bacteroidota > Bacteroidia > Cytophagales > Cyclobacteriaceae > UBA7330. The sequence goes on from CP121337.1 coordinate 28,089, forward strand.
AGATACAGGAGGAGCTGTGAGGAAGAAGGAAGGTAAAACAAAGATCGTGACGGACTCGGAGTGTAACGGAGACCCAGTTGGGCCTGAAGGTGCTGAAAGCTCCTGAAAGGTCTGGCAAGAGCTTTGTATGCCAACAGATGACGAACTCCTATTAACCTGCTTTTTTTTATATTGTGTTTCAATATGCATGCCTACTTAAAATCCCTGCTTCCTAAGGTCCAGAAATTCAGTAAAAAGCTAGATAACACAGCTTTACTTGTAGATAAGAAATGGATCGCTCTTGATAACGAGCAAAATCACACTAGTTTCATTTTTAGGGGAAATGGTGATCTTCTCACTACAAAAGAAGGAAATGTAATTAAGGGTAAATGGGAATATATACCTGATAATAATTTGTTGATTGAACGAGGAGGGGAAACTGTCCTTTTGAATCATGGTTTTTTTGATGACTCTCTTTTAGTACTTAAAAGAGATGGGACATCAAGTAATTTTGAGGTGCTTTCTGATCCAATTGTTTTTGAGAAGTTGAAACTAGCCGCAGAAGAGGAACTTACAGACCCAGAGAATATTGTTAGGGCATACTTTTCATACAAAATCAGAAAAGAGAATCTGATTTCTCTTGAAGATTTAAGCCAGCTTTATAAGAAATCATATGTTTCTAAAGACAAAGAATGGATTATTTATCAAAGAGATTCTTCAGAATTTAGAATGGGAGATATAGTTTACCTAAATGATTTACCATCTCCTAATGGCGTGTACATAATTGGCAAGAAGGAATTAACAATTAAAAAAGGAAAGATAGTTGAAATTGTAGGTGCTAAAAATAAGACTACACTTTTTGTTTTAATTATGGTAATAATTTTAGCTTATTGGTTATTGATATTAGCATCTTGAAGTATTGTAGATTAGTATAAGCGATAGCTTTTTCTTCTTCAGGCATTAATGACTATCTCTTAATGAGAGAAGTGAACCGGACTAGCCGGCCCACCCTGAGAACTGAATAGAGAATATTTCCCCTAGCCAGCCTCTGCCCCTTTTTTTACTTTCTTTTGGGGACTTTCTTCTTTTACAAACTTGTAGGTGTAATCAAGTTCAATAACCTCTCCAGTCTCTGGAATCTTATATTCATAAGGAACACATTCTTCCTTTACTATCTGGCCTGGAAATTGCTTCCCTATTAAGGCATGACATTGTTCTAGAGGTAATGTGCTGTAAACATAGGCTTTACTGGCAGATGCGTAAAACATGCCTGTCTTTGGGGATTGAACCATTTCTGGCTCTCCCATAAGTACAAGGCCATGATACTTTGTGCCATCACCATTTTCTCTTTCATAAACATCTGATACTGTTACCATAATTTTTAGTAAGATTTTGTGAAACATAAACCAGGGTTAGTTCCCTGATCCACATCCGTAGTAGTGTTGTTGATTTTACATGTTAGTTTGAAAGATCATGTGTATCCGAGTTAATCTAAGTTCTTCCTACAGGGGGGGAGATAACAACCCGGATTAATTAAGGGGCGGGGGGACTTATAAGGGTAAGCAAATAGAATAAATAAATAAAATTTTTAAAGGTGACCATAAAGTAGATACTAAATATCTTAATGCTAACAATAAAGAATTCCGACAATTAAAATATCTATTTGAATTTGAATTATATGAGGTAGATTCTAAATAAGAGTTGCTACCAGAATCCAGATCAAAGCTTTCTAGAATGTGACATGAAAAATAGAGTAATTATCAAATAAGATGGTTGTAAAACCTTTCTAACTGTCCAACTTCCTCTCTATTTAAACCATTCTCTTTGGTTCCTTCATGAGCAATTTGATTTCTAAGAGAATTATAGACAGAAATCCATTTTGATTTTTCTGCTTTGCTGTTGAAGCCTAATCCAATATCAATAGAGAATTCTTCTTCAAAAGTTAAAAAGTCATCAATTTCGGGATCGGGTCTTTTTGTCCAATACTTTTGAATAATTGCCTTGTAATCATTGATATGGAACATTTGTGTCCATTCTATATCACGTTGTGGGAGACCTTCTTTATATTGCCTTTCTTTTTCTTCCTCTGCACGATTCTGACATTCACGTTTAATACTATTGATTTCAAGTTCCCAATAATCCTTAAATAAGAGCTCTATTTTATGAAGAACTGTATTCTTCATGTTCCTCTCTATTTCAATATTATAGCGCCTGGCTTGCTCTTGGAGTTCATTATCCTGTCTTTCTTTCCAATCAATAAGATCATCAGGTTCATAATCAGGAAAATTAGAATTGATAATTGATTGAAAGGTTCTTAGCCAAAGGAGGTCTCCGCCTGTTCCATACTTCCTTTTTAATAAAATTTTTTCCTCATCGTTAATATTATTCAATTCCTTAAGTAATGAATCTAATACTGGCAGCATTTTATCAAATCTTTCAGAAGGGCTTGAGTCCAATGTTAGTTCTCCCATATTTGTAAAATACGTATTAAGACTACCTATTACATTAATAAATGCAAAAACCCCACGATTTGAAACGATTAAAGACTGCTCTTCCTCAAATAAACCCTGGTAATTTTCTTCAACATATCCAAAACCAAGGTTTAGCAAACTGACAATTTTCTTCTTTGATTGTCTCATTTCTACCTGATGATTTTGATTATGAATATTGTATATGCAGCTCTTACTAGTTTCAGGTAAATACTTATTTCCTTTAGCGTTTGGTAACAAACCTGACTTTAGAAGTGCAGTGGCAAAAGCCTTAAATGAAAGAATACTAGAATCTTCACCAACACTTATTCTGTTGTATAAAGGGCCATTAGCTGAGTCAGCAAGCTCGCTAATAATTGAAGAACGAAGTGCCTTTATCCTAGAGTCAGCACGATCTGATTCCCAATACAAATCTTCCTCCAGTGTTAACCTAAGACTCGCTTTTACTGCCTTTTGGTTTTGGTTAATATCCATAAACATTTCAAGTTGCTCGGTAGACTCAAGTTTCTTAAATGCTACGACAGGTATTGTATTACTTTCCTTGAATTTAGTATTTGCGTAACCATAAACTCTATGTTGTCCATCAATTATATAGGCAATAGCATAGGCATTTGGGATTTTAAGTGTACCTAGTTTTGAGTTTGAATGGCTTGTGCCCCCGGCATATTCAAATTGTATAGAATGTTTCCTCTCAGTAAAATTGATGATAATTGAATTTGGGAAAAATCCACCCTCATTAATGAATTTGGAAATACCATTTAATCTACTCGGAACAAGTAGTCTTTGATAGGTTGGCATTTCGGCATCATTGACCTTAGTACGATGTAAAACAAATCCTAACTTTAAGAGGGTGTGAGGTTCTAAAGAAAACATGTAGTATTTCTTTTTACCCATATTTCCCTCTATTGCTGGGACTTCAATTCTTTCCTTACTTATTATCTGATCACGAAATAGTAAACCCATGAATTGATAATGAGAGGCGTCTTTGTAATTCTTAATTAAGCTATTTACATAATCATATGCATTGTCGTTGTAAAAAAAACTATTAGTCTTGACTAGACGCTGTATTTCTACACTCTCAGGATCAATTCTTAAATTACGAGTGGCAAAAATGTATTTAACCTTAATACCTCTACCAAAAATATCATGACAAACTTTCCTGAAACCATCAAGTCTTTGGCTTAATCCCTCAAATTCAGTTTTTAAAGAAGGAGATTTTTTTGGCTTATAGCTTGATTTACATTCTATTAATAATACCGTCTCGTTATCAATTGCAATAACGTCAATTTGCTTTTTATCTTCAGGATCAGGACCATAGGGTAATTTGAAGTTATCATCGTAGTTTAAGTATCTATAGCCTAGTTTGTAAAGCTGACACCAGATATCATCCTCAAATAGTCTAGAGTGTTTTTTTGGCCTAAACAGCCTAGACTTAGTTTTAAGTTCTTTGTCTAGTTCCCAACCGTCTTTAAAATAATCCTCAACCAATGAATGATCAATACTAATCTTTTCATATTGACTGTTTTTCGCACTGAAAATTTTACCAAGACGTGATACATCTGAGGTTAATTTACCTTTTATTTCATCAATATCTATTTGCTTTAAAAAAGTCATATGTTGGTAAATAAGTATTCATTATAATTTCCTCTATTAGCATCTTTACCTCCAATTATACAAGCCCTTGTTAATTCAATTGGAGTATCCAGATTAAAGATTTCTTTTATCCTATAATGAGCAGCATTAGTAAGAATGTAGTAAGCACCTATATTCTTTACTTGGGAGATAAACTCAGCTAGCTGATATTGATCGTTCTCAGTAAATAGTCCCTTTTTTTCATTGTATTTGAAAAACCCGTTATTGTTATGGGTTATTGTATATGGAGGATCAAGGAAGACCAAATCACCTTGTTTAATATTTTTTAATGAATCATAAAAATGTTGAGATCTTAGGTGTACACCTTTAAGTTTTTTACTGGCATTTAATAATGCATCTTGATCTAAGAAATGTTTTTTACGATTACCATATGGAACATTATACTGACCTTTGAGATTAACTCTGTAGATTCCATTGAATGAGGTTTGATTTAAATAAATAAATTGTGAAGCACGGGTAATATCACTATCTGAATTATGGGCTCTCATTTCATAATAAAACTCAGAAGTATTTTGGTAGGTTTCCATCAACTTTATGATATCGTTAACGTTATCCCTAACTTGGACAAAAGCATTAATTAAATCTATATTCCAGTCTGATAAATAGGTTTTTTTTCCTTTTGGTAAGAAAAAGAATACAGATCCACCGCCTAAGAATGGTTCATGATAATTATTAAACTCAAAATCTACAATTATTTCTTTAAGATACTTCAGTAGCCAATTTTTGCCTCCTGCCCAACGCAAAAAAGGTTTAGTTGAAGTATTAGTGGGTAAGGTGTTCATATAAGGATTCTAAGATAGTAATTTCATACCTAATGTTTAAACAGCATAATAGTTAAACAAGAATATAAAATTGATCTAGGAAGTCAGATTAATACAGCTTCTGGCTACTGAATAGACATTTGAGACAAGTATTTCTCTAGCTTTTGTAATTTGTAAACATAAATAGATAGAATAAAAGCACTATACCTAACTATTAATCAAGTATTCACGGCGTATAATAATATTTATGAGATGAGGGTACTTGTACTGAACTATGCACACAAACCGCACACTAATAATTAGAGAAGCTTCATCCGTGTGCGTTAGTAGCCAATTTTCATACCTTTCTAAACTATGATTATTGTCTATCAAATAAGGCCTCTGTAGACTCCTTAACTAATGACTGGAATAACTCCTGAAAACTATTATTACTGTAACGCTTTACTAAGTTTGAAATCCTTATTCTTTTTCTCCTTTTTTGATAAGAATTAAAATCTCCACGTAACCATCTACGTGGATTAGAGAACTCTAAGTAAAAGAGTCGTTCCTTTTCAGTTAAAACATCCAGGGGAAAGTCTTGATCTAAAAGTGTAAATCTGGAAGAAGCCTCGTTTAGTTCATTTACCAAAGATTGTTGATTTTCTATATTAAATAGATCATTAAGACAGTATATTCCAGTCTTGTTAATAGCTCTTGATGTTCTTAAGCGCTTCTCAAATCGCAGTATGTTTATATTCATATTATGTTGTAAACCCTTGTCGTACATCTTTATTTTTTGTTCCGACATCGGGCACTCACGATAATTCATGTTTTTAGATATGCGCGATTGAAATGGCTTAGAGCCATAAAGGAATGCTGAATTTAATATCCTGGTAACGTCATCAGTAACTATATTCACACCAAACTCCATATTTTGAAGATGAACTTCAGCAATTACTGGACTAATCATGGATGACAAAGTATTAATCGCTTCAAGGCAGTTTTTAAATGGGAATGAATCTGAATTAGGGTTTCCATTATTGTAAAAACTATGCAAACTACCTCTTATCTGGATGCCAATATCAGGGACCAATTTTAGCTTTAGGCCACGATAATCCACTTCTCTGGGGTCGTTTAGTACTTCACCATATTTGACACTAAGAGGAAACATTTTCTCAATAAAATCATAATCAAAGTGATCTATCTTAACAAAGAGTTTGAAACCATCAATCACAGCTCTACAAGGATTTCTTATTTTCCTCTAATAGATTGATGATATCCTTGTAATCATAAAGGATTGTTCCATCTAGTTTGATAAATGGAATGGTCCCCTTGATTCGCATGTTCTGTAAGCCAGAACTACTGATGCTAAGCATTTTCTCTACATCCCTGGACCGAAGAAACTTTCTTGGCCTTGGGTCTGACTTACTATTTAAAAGGCCTTCTAGGATTGAACTCTTTAATGCAAGGAGATCCTCTTTGGTTGCTAATTCGTTGAAATTCATAATGTGCTTTTTGATTACAAAGCACATCATTGGGTATGAGTTCTAACAGTGTAAATTGGGTGGTCACACCAGTTATAACGCTGGTTTACAGGGATTTAAGTTTACTTATTTTTGTCTTGCTGTATTTGCTCCATCAACTTTTGCACTATTTCAGAAGGATTTTCAGGACTTATGCTAGCGGAGTCATCTAAAGAATTGAAGTTGTTGGCTATAGATTTTGGCCCTAAGTGTTTTCCTTCTTTAGTTAGAAAGTGTTGACTTAGGAAACGATACATCTCCTGTTTGTTAGGAACCTCTATAACTCCAGTTTTTGCTAGGAGTCCAATTAAGTAGGAAAAGTTTTTTGTGTTTATTCCAATCTTAAACTTTACAGTTTCTTGATTGGCTAATGAGCTAAAGTCACCAATTACTTTTTGAAGTGTAGATATAGATAGATCAATTAATTTCTCTGCTTCTCTTTCTGTATACCTTTTTAAAGGGACCTGAGGTGCAAATAAGTCTTTGTTTTCCTTTTCAAACTTCAAGGTTTTAAACCCAGACTTTACTTTGAAAAATTCTTCTAGTAATGATTCAGCTATGAGTATAACTTGTGTAGGATCGTATTGAAGGCATTCCTCCCGGATATAGTCACAAGTTTTGTTAAAGGGTTCAGCTTCAACTAATCCAACATGTGAACCTTCACGAATCTGTTTAAGGGTTCTCCGGAAGTTGTAGAATATATTGTAAATAGTTTCATTATTCATTTGCAGCAAGTCTTTCTTCTAGTTTATGCATGTCGGTGGAAACTTTCTCGTTAACAATTTTTCCGTAGAATTTCTGAGTGATTCGTAGGTTGGTATGGCCAAGAATTTGAGATACCGTTTCCATAGGCACTCCATTTGTTAAAGCCCATGTGGCAAATGTTTTTCTGGCCGTGTGTGTACTTATTTTTTTTTGAATATTAGATGCAGTTGCTAAATCCTTTAGGTGTACATTATATTTCTGATTTGAAATTCTTGGAAAACAGGTTCCATCTGCAATTGCTACAGGATGTTTCTTGTAACGATTAAGGATCTCCAAAGCAGGTTTTAGAAGAGGAACTGCAAATTCTCTGTGGGTTTTATGCCTGCGTACTATTAGGCTATATGACCCTTTCATATCTTTTGTAACCTGATTCCATGTGAGTTCTGAAAGTTCTTTATAGCCAAGCCCTGTGAAGCAAGAAAAGAGTAGTCTGTCTCTAGTGATTATTAAGCTTTGTTTGGATAGATCGGTATTCTTAATCTTATTAAGTTCTTCATCGTTGAGAAATATAATTTCTTTTTCCATTTCCCTTATTGGGTAATTATCCATTGGGGTTTTTTCAAGCCAACCCATTTTGACAGCAAACGATAAAATTTTTTTTAGTCTCTGAAACTTCTTTCTAACCGTATTGTGCTTATTGTTTTTTGTTTGCTTTAGCCAATACTCCAGCTCCTTTAAAAATTTATAGTCTATTGATCTTAGAGGATAGTCAACATTTCCGGAATATGTAGTAATAAATTCTATAAGTTGATCACGTTGTATCGTGAATAATTCAAGGGTTTCATGACTAAATTCCCCCTTAGGAATTAGATCTTTTATTCTGGAGTTATGATAATCAAATGCTTCAACAACACCTTTAGAGGCTTTGTCTGTTCCCTCATAGGCCTCCTTTATCTTTCTAGCACTAATTTCACCTCCCTGTGCCAAAAGTGTGTTATAAGCAGTTAAAATAGCTGTTCGGATGTTGTTTATTAAGAGGTTCTTTTGTTCAACTTCTTTTCTTGAACCACGAAGTGGATTTTCGCCCCTTTTAAAGACTTTCTTCTCAATATAAACACCTGTACTGAGCTCAGCTCTTCTGCCCCGGTATGTAATCCGAATCCATACTGGATAGTATCCGTTGCTGTTGGGTTTACTGGTATTTAGCCAGGTTAGAATTTTTGGTGTACTCACTACTTAGGTAACCGAATTGGTCACATTATTTATGGAAAACATGTAAAATGTGGTAGTGAATATAATAAAAAAAGCCCTCAAAAGGATATTTTAAGGGCTATTAGGAAAATAAACTTTCCTATTTGCAGAGGAGGAGGGATTCGAACCCCCGGTACCTCGCGGTACAACGGTTTTCAAGACCGCCGCATTCGACCACTCTGCCACTCCTCTGTAATACTAAAGTCGTTTCGACCACCCCACCTTCATTTCATTTTGGCGGGCTCGTCTGCCACTCCTCTGTTTAGTCAGATCTGGGTTGCCGTATATCAGACTTCCCTCAAATCGGATCGCAAAAGTAAGAGAAATGAGATAATTGTCAAGCCGATATCTTGAAATATTCTGCACGTTGGACGAGTTCCTTTGAATTGACGGAATAATCTCACAGAAATCGTGAGCTTTCGAGGGTTTTACAATCAGTCAATAGAAAAATATTTTACTCAGGTATTATTCCTCATGTTCTAATTCATAGACCTCTCCATTGGCTGCCCGGTCCATACTGGCATTAAACTCGAATCCCAGTAAAAGAATGGCCGACATCAGGTATTGCCAGATCATGAAGGCGATCAATGTACCGATAGAGCCGTAGACTTTGTTGTAGGTAGCAAAATTGCTCAGGTAAAGAGAAAACCCAAAAGAGACGATCACACAGGCAAGTGTTGCGCCAAAAGACCCGATGGAAAAAAACCTCCATTTGTCATGAATAGAAGGTCCCCAATAGTACAGGCAGGAGATGACCAGATAGAAACAAATAAAGATGACCAGGAAGCGCAAGGAAATGATTAGATAATAATCAAAGTTTTGAGATAGCAACCCAAAACTAAACATCCAATCAATCAGGAAATTTCCAAGAAGCAATAATACAATAGCCAGGATAAAGGTGAATGCCAGGATGATGGTAAGAACTAAAGCAATGAAACGCATTTTGATAAAAGACCTTTTCTCATTTGTCTTGTATGACATATTAAAAGCTTTCATCAATGAATTTACCCCGTTGGTGGCAAGGAAAAGAGCAAACAGTACCCCAAAAGAAATCAGACCCTCCCGTCTAATGGCTAAAGTGTTTTTGATGGTCTTTTCAGATGCTTCATACAGGCTTTGAGGCATCACATCGCTCATAAAATGTAAAATTTCCAGCTGGCTGATGGAGGGAATCCAGGTGTGAATAAATGGGATCAGGGCAAAAAGGAAAATTACACTGGGGAATACAGCCAGCGTAAAGTTAAATGCAACACCGTATGCTTTTTCCAGAATTTGATTATCACTGATTTTGTCAATGAAAATAATCGAGATACGATATAGTGATACCTTCCCTTTTCTTAACCTGATTCCCTTTAGGAAGCCGATAAGCTTGATATACCAATCACTGTATAGTAAATGCCGATGTATTATCTGTCTAATCCTCACATGCTGATCTGTGCTGCTTGGCAAAGATATTTAATGGAAATTCATTAATCAGGAAAGTATTTGCTTAATAAAACCTCCATTTTTTGGGGCAGTCTGGTAGGTCTTCCAGTCTTTAAATCTACAAAAACAAGCGTTGTTTCTGCAACATTTAACAATTTTCCATGCTCATTCCGTATTTCATATTCAAATTTTATGCGGGCACGTGGCATTTCTGGGATATGAACAATCACGTTTAATAGATCATCATATTTGGCGGGAGCATGATATTTGGTTTTATATTCCATCACAGGCATTCCAACACCCATATCTTCTAATTCTTTATAAGAAAAACCTAAGGCACGAAAAGATTCTACACGCCCGACTTCAAAATAGGTGGCATAATTGCCATAATAGACATAACTCATTTGGTCTGTCTCCGCGTACCTTACCCTAATCTTTACTTCGTGTTGAAACATTACCTGTATATCCCTCTTTGATTTAACGCCCGTTGAAATTTTGCTGCATTTCTATTGTGTTCGGTTAAGGTTTTAGCAAAGACGTGATATCCGGAAAAGTCAGCATTTGCACAGAAATAAAGATAATTGTGTTGTTCATGATTTAGTACTGATTCAATTCCCGGGATGGTAGGCATTTTGATTGGACCAGGAGTCAAACCTTTATACTTATAGGTATTATAGGGCGACTCAATGTATTTATCTGAGTTGATTACCCTTCGCACATCTTTTCCTAAAGCAAATACAAGAGTAGGATCTGCTTGTAATGGGATGCCTCGTTTAAGCCTGTTCATGTAAACACCTGCCAGTTTGGCCTTTTCATCATTCATATTGGTTTCACTTTCAACAATAGAAGCCAATGTTGAGACTTCTTGTGGAGTGAGGCCAATTTCTTCCGCCTTTCTTAGTCGCTGCTCATTCCAGAATCGCTTGTATTCCAGATTCATTCTATCCAAAAGTTCTTTGGCTGAAATCGTCCAATAAACTTCATAGGTATTTGGAATAAACATCCCAATAAAATTGAGGGAATCAAAGCCATATGACGTGCTCACGCTATCTGAATAGAGTAAGGGTGCTATGTCTGCTGAATCAATTTGTAGGGTATTGGTAAGCCTGGTTGTCAAATCTTCTAACCTCCTTGCCGCATTGAAAGTCAGTTTTACAGGTATTTGCCTTCCAGCTCTCAACATGTTTATGGCATTGATATTATTCATGTCCTTTTCCATGTAGTACATGCCAGGCTTGATTTCTTTATCGTATCCTTTAATCCTTGCTACTAAGCTGAAGGCCATCAGGTTATTGACAATTCTTTCAGATTCTAACCGATTCTGTAGCTCTTTGAATGTTGTTCCATCATAGATGGCAAAGTACCTTCCTTGTTGGTCAACCATTATATTCGGTGTGAACAGGATTTGATAAGTATAAAATCCAAAGGATGAAAGCATCACGGTGAATACCACAATTACAAGGACTAATATTTTTTTTCCTCTCATCTGTATCAATTAGCAGGCAAAAGTAAACATCTAACCTAATAGTCAAGCAGTTATTGGCTACCAAACACGCAATAACAGGTTGTTATTTTGCTTCACCAGTAAGGTAGATTTCCTATTGCTATTGAATAATCTCACAAAAAGACATCAAATTGAACATCAAGTGTGTTGTTATGTTTAAAAGTATCCATAATTTCATGTCTCAAATCAAGTAGTGATGTCAGAACTAGTTAGAATTCATCCTGAAAACCCTCAAAAAAGGAAAATTCAGCATGTCGTAGACGTCCTGAGAGCCGGAGGAGTCATTATTTATCCCACAGACACCGTCTATGGATTGGGGTGTGATATCTTTAATCAGAAGGCTATTGAAAAGATTAAGTGGATAAAGGGAATAAAGGGGAAAAGCATCAATCTTTCCTTTATTTGTTATGACCTCTCTAATCTTGCTGAGTATGCACGTCATGTAGATACCCCCATTTTTAAAATGATGAAAAAGGGATTACCCGGGCCCTATACCTTTATTTTAGAATCTTCTTCCAAGACTCCAAAAATATTGAAAACCAACAAAAAGACTGTAGGAATCAGAGTTCCAAATAACCTGATTCCCAGACAGATTGTATTGGAGCTGGGGAACCCCATCGTAACAACTTCTCTACATGATGGCGACGAGATAACAGATTACCCTACTGATCCAGAAATGATTTTTGAGGATTTCGGAAAATTGGTAGACCTGGTAATAGATGGCGGTCCGGGAAATATCATACCAAGTACCATTATAGATTGTACCGGAAAAGAGCCATTGGTTCTACGAGAGGGTTTGGGAAAAGTAACTGAGCTTACTTGAACAAGACAGTATTAATAGAGCCTCATTATCTTGGAAGTATTGAGTACTTCACTTTGTTGCTAAGCGCGGATAGCCTTATTCTGGAAGTCAATGATCATTTCGTAAAGCAGACTTTTCGAAACAGGTGCTATGTCATTGCTCCGAATGGAAAAAAACCTTTAATAGTTCCGGTTAGTTATGATAACCGTACAAAGATGAAAGAGGTGAAAATAGATTACTCACAAAGTTGGCTTAGGGATCACTGGGGAGCTTTTTATTCTACTTACGGGAAGGCTCCTTTTTTTGATTTTTTTGCAGAGGAATTCAAAGCCGTTTGGGAGCAAAAAACAACCTTCCTTGTGGATTTGAATTTACAAATGATGACATTATGTCTTAGGTTGGCACAAATTGACAGGTCTATTTCGCTAAATGAAGATTATTTGATTTCTCCTAAAAACGGCACTTTAGACTATAGAAATCGAATACTTCCAAAAATTTCTTTTGATCAGCGGGAAATATTTTTACCTTTTCCTTACATACAGAATTTTGGCAGCAATTTTGTCGCTAATCTTAGCATAATTGACCTTCTTATGTCTGAAGGTCCAAGGGCTTCAGAAGTGCTGAAGAACTCAATGAAGAAGACTTGATGAACGATTATAAATCTCATCTTGTTTTTTAACAGTCCCGCATATGGGATTAACTATTATAAGGTTTAATTTTACTAGACACGCACATAGATAAATCCATTTTATGGAAGCAAAATTTTCAAACAGAGTAAAAGAAGTCATTTCACTTAGCAGAGAAGAAGCGTTGCGACTGGGGCATGACTATATCGGTACAGAACATCTTTTGCTTGGTATGATCCGAGAAGGAGAAGGTGTTGCCGTCAGTCTTCTCAAAAAACTGGGTGTTTCTCTCGAAGAATTGAGAACAGCCGTTGAGCAGGCAACAAAGGGAACAGCCACCAGCAATGTGAAGAACTTAGCCAATATTCCCTTAACAAGGCAATCAGAGAAGGTGCTGAAAATCACCTACCTGGAAGCAAAAATTTTTAAAAGTCAGTTGATCGGTACAGAGCATCTATTACTATCTATTCTTCGTGATGAAGATAATCTGGCTACCCAGATTCTTGATAAGTTTGATGTATCCTATGATGTGGTGAAAGAATTATTGGAATACCAAACCGAAAATCCAATGGCTCAATCTGATACTGATGATGCTGATGAAGATTCAGGAAGAATATTTGGAGGCAGTTCAGGCGGAAGTGGATCATCCAGAGAGTCTGCTAAAGGTGGAGAAAAATCCAGAACCCCTGTTTTAGATAATTTTGGAAGAGATTTAACCAAATTGGCGGATGATGACAAGCTGGATCCTATTGTTGGCCGTGAAAAAGAAATAGAAAGGGTTGCACAGATCCTTAGTCGTAGGAAGAAGAACAATCCAATATTGATTGGTGAGCCTGGTGTAGGTAAAACTGCGATTGCTGAAGGATTGGCCTTGAGAATTACGCAGAAGAAAGTATCTCGTATCCTCTTCGGTAAGCGGGTAGTTACCTTAGACCTTGCTTCTTTGGTTGCGGGAACTAAATACCGAGGACAGTTCGAAGAGCGAATGAAAGCGGTCATGAATGAGATTGAAAAATCTCCTGATGTGATTCTTTTCATCGATGAGCTTCATACCATTGTTGGAGCAGGAGGTGCCTCAGGTTCTCTGGATGCTTCAAACATGTTTAAACCTGCGTTAGCTCGTGGTGAAATACAATGTATCGGAGCAACAACGCTGGATGAGTACAGGCAATACATTGAGAAAGATGGCGCATTGGCCAGGCGATTTCAGATGGTGATGGTAGATGCTACCACACCAGAGGAGACCATTCAGATACTTCAAAATATCAAAGATAAATATGAAAGTCATCACCACGTAAATTACACGGATGAAGCGATCCTCAATTGTGTGACGCTTTCTGATCGATACATAAGTGACCGATACCTCCCGGATAAAGCAATTGATGTTTTAGATGAAGCTGGGGCCAGGGTGCATATCAATAATATCAATGTTCCGGATGATATCATCAAACTGGAAGCTCAGATTGAAGATATCAAGAAGGAGAAAAACAGGGTTGTCAAAAGTCAGAAATATGAGGAGGCGGCTCAGTTGAGAGATAATGAGAAAAAGCTACTGGCTCAGCTGGAAGATGAAAAGGCAAAGTGGGAAGATGAGACCAAATCCAAGAGATACGATGTCGATGAGGAAAATGTCGCTGAGGTAATTGCGATGATGACCGGAATACCGACCAAACGTATTGCGCAGAATGAGAGTGCGAAGTTGCTGAGCATGAAAGATGAGCTCAACAAAAAGGTTATTGGTCAGGACGAAGCCATTAAGAAGTTATCAAAAGCCATTCAAAGAACAAGAGTGGGGCTAAAAGATCCTAAAAAGCCCATTGGCTCATTTATTTTCCTAGGACCAACTGGTGTGGGAAAAACTGAGATGGCCAAAGTCCTTTCGACTTACCTATTTGATAAGGAAGATTCACTCATCAGAATAGATATGAGTGAGTATATGGAGAAATTCTCCGTTTCCAGATTGGTAGGAGCGCCTCCGGGATATGTAGGTTATGAAGAAGGCGGCCAGCTTACTGAAAAGGTGAGACGGAAACCTTATTCTGTCGTGCTTTTGGATGAGATTGAAAAGGCACATCCAGATGTATTTAATATCCTACTTCAGGTTCTGGATGATGGTATTCTGACTGATGGATTGGGTCGAAGAGTTGATTTTAGAAATACCATTATCATCATGACGTCAAATATTGGTGTTCGTGATCTGAAAGATTTTGGTGCGGGAATAGGCTTTGCCACGCAAGCAAAGCAACAGAGTGGTGATGATTTAATGAAATCCACTATTCAAAATGCATTGAAAAAGGCTTTCAGTCCTGAATTCCTTAACAGATTAGATGATGTGATAGTCTTTAATTCACTTGAAAAAGAACACATCCATCAAATCATTGATATCTCTCTTGATAAATTGTTCCAGCGAGTAATTGATTTAGGTTATCAGGTTGAGTTGACAAAAGCAGCGAAAGACTTTTTATCTGACAAAGGCTATGATCCACAATTTGGAGCAAGACCTCTGAACAGGGCTATTCAGAAATACCTAGAAGATGCTGTTGCCGAGGAAATACTCAAAGGAGTGATTCAGGAAGGTGATACCATCGTTGCAGATTGGGATAAGAAGTCGGATGAGCTGAAGCTTAAACTGAAGAAAAAGAAAGTTCATCAAGAAGACAAAGGAGAATAAGCGAATTATTATTTAATTATAGGTTACAAAAGGGACGTTTTTCGTCCCTTTTTTTATGCACTAAGCACAATGGAAGCAGAAATGTAAAATGGAAGATGAAGGAGTTGCTAATACAAACCAAAATACTTCCTCATGAACCACTCAGAAAAAAGCAGAATACATATGACTGCAATAATCCAAAGGCTATTGATTAGCGGGAAATAAGATTCTCTGGTTCTTATAATACTTTGAAAAGATTTGGCTGAAAGGTCTGCTTCAAGTTGTTCTAATTGGCTATAATGGTAAAATTTTCCGTTTGACTTCTGAGATACTTGTTTTAGCAGGTTGTGGTTCGCAGTCAAATCAAGGGCTTCAATTTGCAATGATTCCACTAGAAATTCTCCCTGGTCCAAAAGTGGTTCTCCGGTACCAAGTACTTTTGCCTGATATTTGTAAATGCCTTGCTTTAGCGTTCCTATATTGAAAGCACTGTTGAGTGGACTGTCAACGAGCTCATATGTTCTGGTCTCTCCCTCTTCGGAAGAGATGCTTAAAGTGATGCTGTTGCCATAGCTTCTTTCAAAGATTTCATCATACACCTGCGTATCAATAAAAATACGATCCCCTTCCTGGTAAACACTTTGTCTCGCATTGGCAGTAAAACGTTCCTTATTAGTTCTGATGCTGAGGAATTGAATTGTTTTTAGAATAAGTTCATCAAAAAGGTCTGAATTCTCCTGAAGCGCAGCCTCTTGCAGTCTCCATTGCCAAAGTCCGGTCCCAATATTAACAGCTGTCTTTTGAGATCCGTCATCGTAAAAGAACATCAAGGGCTTTGTCGTCTCTATAGATCCTACTTTCTGAAAGAGTAAGATATCTGTTGGACCATTCAATTCGTAGTCTCCGAAATACACTTCTACTGGCGGGACCTGAATAAAGTGATCCAGGTTGTTTTCGTTTAATTCAAATTTTCTAAATGATTTATTTATCGCAGGCCTAACCAGGTCTTTTTGGTTGCCACGTGTGTCTATTTTCAAAAACGGCAGCTTATTTATTTCGTTGACCCTGGATTTTGAATCAAGGATCAACCATTTTCCGCTCGATTTGTACGCATGTCTAATGGGTTTTCTAAACGGTGCATATTCAATAATCACATCGTATGTTTCCTCTTTTTGGGGTTCATAAATACCCGGGATATAAATAATCGTCTCGTAATTCCCGGTTTCAGATAAAGTTTGTCGAATGGCTTTAATGTCGGGATGTGGCGCAGGGGAAATGATGAGTACCTTTTCTTTGCCCTCTATTATTTCGATGAAGATGTCTTTCTTATTGTTTTCTAAAGTTGATTCTCCGTCAACTCCCGGAATGGTGATCGTGAGATGTAAGAGGCTTGAGCTATTTGCTTCTAATTCGAAATCAACATCTGTCAATGCATCTGATAACCTTACGGTTTTATTCGCTACTAGATTCCCGGATTCCCGGATATTAATTTTCACCAGCTGGTTACTAAAGCCCCTTTGCTCTATCAATAGTCGGACAGGGAACTTGTTTCCCTGATAAGCCACCCGGTTGTGCCGTACTTCCTTGATTGAGATGTCACGTGGTGGTATCGTATCTCCCATCCCAACTGTATAAACAGGATATGGATAATTTAAATAGGCAGGAGAAAGGCCTTCATTGTAGATCCCGTCAGAGAGGAATAGTATACCTCCCACGTTTTTACCATCATATGCACTTTCAAAGAGTTTAAAAATCGATGAAAGGTTACTGGAAGGCTGGTCGAAAGACAGGGTGTCTGATCTTTCTTCAAGGTCATAGGATGCAACCTGATAATTATGATCCATTTTATTCTGTAGATCTGATATTTTTCCAGATATATCAGCCAGGGTTCCTTGTTCCATTCTCATAGAGACAGAGGAGGAATTGTCATTTACAATCAGAAAGATAGGATCATCTTCTTCATTGACAGCAAGCCTCAGAATGGGGTTAAGCAGCAGCAATCCCAGGAGAAGGAGACTGGTAAAACGCAAAAATCCCAGTAAGACACTTAAATTTTTATGCCACGGAATGTCTTTTTTACTATAAAGTAAAAAGGCAAGACCAGCAGCTATCAGGATAATCAGGATTACCCATCCTGCAGAAATATCAAAGGAATAAAATGTATCGTTCATTTCGCAAGCTGTTCATGGAATAAACGACTAAACGCCTATAGTGTTGGATAATTAGGTAAGCATTCCGCCATCTACCTGTAATACCTGTCCCGTAATATAGGCAGACATATCCGAAGCCAGGAAAACGCAGGCATCTGCAACATCTTCAGGGTTTCCACCGCGTTTGAGCGGGATGGCATCTCTCCAACTCTGAACAGTCTTTTCATCTAATACCTCAGTCATTTCAGTTTCAATAAATCCGGGAGCGATCGCATTACATCTGATGTTTCTAGATCCCAATTCTAATGCGACAGATTTAGTGAATCCAATGATTCCTGCTTTTGACGCTGCATAGTTAGCCTGTCCAGGATTTCCTTTGATGCCTACTACTGATGACATGTTAATAATTGATCCACTTCTTTTCTTCATGAATGTTCTGGAGGATGCTTTTACTGTATTGAAGCAGGACTTTAGGTTTACATTCATGATATCATCCCACATCTCTTCAGTCATCCGCATCAATAGGTTATCTTTTGTGATGCCAGCATTATTTACTAAAATATCTAAAGTCCCAAAATCTTCAACGACTGCATTTATCAGTTCTTCTGCCGCTTTATAGTCAGAAGCATCAGACCGATAGCCTTTTGCTTTGACTCCTTTTTCACTAAGTTCTTTTTCTAATGCCTCACCTTTTTCTACACTGGATAAGTAGGTAAAGGCCACGCTGGCTCCATTTTCTGCAAATTTCATGGCAATAGATTTGCCTATTCCTTTCGATGCTCCTGTGATTAAAGCAATTTTTCCTTCAAGTAACTTCATCTGATTCTTTTTTGCTAAAATATAAATTGCGTGGCTAAATGATGACTTTTTCGTCAATGACCTTAAATTAATTTCTAACGACTTAAATTTGCAGAGATTAGTAACTCAAATTAAAATACACAAAATATGGCATCACAATATGATTTGTTGATTGTTGGTAGTGGGCCCGGAGGATATGTAGCTGCAATTAGGGCATCTCAATTAGGAATGAAAGTAGGCGTAGTAGAAAAAGCTGAGTTGGGTGGTATATGCCTCAACTGGGGTTGTATACCCACAAAAGCGCTATTGAAAAGCGCTCAGGTGTTTGAATATGTGAGCCATGCAAAAGATTACGGTGTGGATGTGAAGTCTGCTTCTGCTGATTTTGCAGGCATGGTAAAAAGAAGTCGTGATGTCGCTGATAGTAACAGCAAGGGTATCCAATTCTTATTCAAGAAGAATAAGATTGAAGTAATTAATGGAACTGCTCTTCTGAAGAAAGGCAAAAAACTAGAGGTTACTGATGATAAGGGTAAGAAAACCGAGTACGCCGCAAAAAATATTATTCTGGCAACGGGAGCGAGGTCTCGTGAATTGCCAGCATTGAAAATTGATAACGAAAAAATTATCGGCTACCGAAAAGCCATGGTTATGGAAAAGCAACCAAAGAAGATGGTTGTTGTAGGATCTGGTGCCATTGGTGTTGAGTTTGCCTATTTCTACAATGCTATAGGCACTGAAGTAACAATCGTTGAGTTTTTGCCAAATGTTGTGCCTGTAGAAGATGAGGAAGTAAGCAAGGCACTGGAAAGATCCTTCAAGAAGAATGGAATTAAGATCATGACAAGCAGTGAGGTGACCAATGTGGACACCAAGGGTAAGGGATGTAAAGTCATTGTAAAAACCAGCAAAGGAGAAGAGCAAATTGATTGTGACGTAGTCCTTTCAGCAGTAGGAGTGGCAACAAATATCGAAGGGTTAGGCCTTGAGGAAACAGGGGTAAAAACGGAGAGAGGTAAGGTAACCGTGGATGACTATTACAAGACTAACGTTGATGGTGTCTATGCCATTGGAGATATTGTCAAAGGGCCTGCACTGGCTCACGTGGCATCCGCAGAAGGCATCATCTGTGTGGAGAAAATTGCTGGTCAAAATCCAAAGCCACTGGATTATAATAACATCCCTGGCTGTACTTATTGCTCTCCGGAAATTGCTTCTGTTGGATATACAGAAAAAGCGGCTAAAGAAGCTGGTTATGAGATCAAAGTTGGGAAATTTCCTTTTTCAGCTTCAGGAAAGGCTAAAGCTGCCGGAGCTACCGAAGGTTTCGTAAAAGTAATTTTTGATGCGAAGTATGGCGAATGGCTTGGTTGTCACATGATCGGTTCTAATGTTACTGAAATAATAGCTGAAGCGGTTGCAGCCAGAAAGCTGGAAACGACCGGACATGAAATCATTAAGACCGTTCATCCGCACCCTACAATGTCTGAAGCAGTCATGGAAGCTGCTGCTGCTGCCTATGATGAAGTTATTCACATATAGTAGGGATAAGGATTTGAAATAACTTAAAACCGGCCAGCGTGCCGGTTTTTTTTATCTATAAATTTGACTAAATTTGTCAATAATTAATTTGTCATGTTTAGTCAGCTTATCAAAGATCGTAGGGTATCAAAGGGGATGAAGCTCAGGGAATTGGCTTCCAGTACTGCTATTGATCAGACTTTATTGAGTCGCTTTGAAAAAGGAGATCGAATCCCCACTGAGCAACAAATGGTAGGCCTGGCAGAAGCTTTAGCGCTTGATCACAGGACAGCTAGAGTTGAATGGATGACTGATAAAGTACTGAAAGTTATAAAATACGATCCTGTAGGCATGGAGGCTTTGCAACTGGCAGAATCAAGAGTTGAGTATCTGGTTCGAAAGCATGCAAAGGACCGCCCTGTATTGCCCAAGGTAATCTCACAGAAGCTAGAGGTCCTTGATGCGTTGAAGTTGAAGTGGGAAAAGCGCCCAAAGATGGGTATCTCACAACTCAAACGGATGCATGAGTATTTTGATGTGGATTATACCTATGAGAGCAATCGCATTGAAGGAAATACGCTTTCCTTACAAGAGACTGCCCTTGTTGTGAATGAGGGCCTCACAATTGGCGGTAAGTCCATGAGAGAGCATCTCGAGGCAATTAACCACCAGGAGGCCATCACATTTGTCAGGGGTTTAGTGACGCGTAAAGAAAGTTTTGGCAAACGCGTATTGCTTGAGCTTCATCAATTGGTTTTAAAAGGGGTTGATTCTCGTAATGCTGGTACTTATCGGACGGTCCCGGTCAGAATATCCGGCAGTGAAACAGAATTGCCACAGCCATATCTTCTTGATCAGATGATGAATGACTATTTTGAGTTCTATGCCATTCAAAAGAATAACCTACATCCTGTAATCCTGGCAGCTGAGATGCATGAAAGATTGGTGAGTATTCACCCTTTTGTAGATGGGAATGGAAGGACAGCAAGACTTGTGATGAATCTTGTACTTTTGATTCATGGGTATACCCGAGCAAATATTAAGGGTAATACAGAAAGTAGAATGAATTATTATCGAGCTATTCAAAGTGTGCAAGAAGATGCTAACCCTGAACCTTTTTATCAGCTTGTAGTTGAGGAGGCGATTCGCTCAATTCAAGCTCATCTCAAATTGTTATAACTAGAACCTCTTTAAAGAGGTTCTAGTTATTCAGGAAATCTTTTAGAACCTCAGATAGTTGCTGAGCTTCAATCAGAAACCCATCATGTCCATAATTGGATTCAATTACTTTAAATGTGCTATTTGGTATGTGTTTTGAAATGAATTCCTGCTCATGAATAGGAAAAAGCATATCTGAGTCTATCCCAATTACCACCGCTTTAGATTTAATCCTTTTTAGTGCTGCCTCAGCGGATCCAAAATGCCTGCCAATGTGATGGCTATCCATGGCTTTTGAAAGTGTGTGATAGCTCTCAAGCGTAAATCTTTTTCTTAATTTTTCTCCCTGGTAACGCTGATAGGAAGCAGCAGAAAAATGATCCCATCTTTGATCTACATCTAATTGGGAATTCCCATAAGTTTTGTAGCTACGGTAGGACAGCATAGCAATTGCTCTGGCCGTCTCTAATCCTTTTGATGGGTCAATGTTCTCAAGTGCCATTCGTTGTGCTTCATTGAAGGCGATGCCCCATGGAGAATGGAAAGCATTTGTTGCCAGAGGCACAATTTTCTCAAACAGTTCTGGTTCCTGAACGGCCCACTCCAGCAACTGCTGTCCGCCCATTGATCCGCCAATGCCCAGGTTTATTTTCTTGATACCTAAATGCTGCTTTAATTTTTTATGTGCAGCAACCATATCTGCGATGGTAATCAGTGGAAATTTGGCATTTCTGGGACCTGTCGTACCATAGCACGATCCCAGCATGTTGGCACAGATAATAAAGTGATCTTCAGGATTGATAACCTCACCTTCACCTACTACTCCTGGCCACCATTCCACAGGGTCGCTATTGGCAGTCAGCGCATGAAAGACCCAGATGACATTAGTCTTGGTCTTATTCATTTGTCCATAGGTAGTGTATCGGATACTCAGGTCCTCCAGAATATCTCCGCAATCCAATACCAATGGTGCGTTGACATGAAATGTTGTGGTGTTTTGTTGCACTTTAATTGCTTCCATATACTTTATCAAACGCTTGCGTTAAATCTGCTTTCAAATCTTCGACGTGTTCAATTCCAACGGATAGCCTCAATGAGTTAGGTAATACACCGGCAGCCTTTTGTTCCTCATCGCTTAATTGTTGATGCGTTGTTGCAGCAGGCTGTATGATAAGGGTTTTGGAGTCTCCAACATTGGCCAGGTGACTAATTAAGCCCAGGCTATCAACCAATTTAGTTGCTTGTTCTTTGTCTCCTTTTAATTCGAATGACAAAACACCACCAAATCCTTTTTTAAGATATTTCTTAGCATTTTTATTGTAACTACTGCTCTCTAAGCCAGGGTAATTCACTTTACTGACGTTCGGATTTTTTTCCAGCCATTTAGCCAGGTCAAGTGCATTGTTTACTGTTCTTTCCATTCTCAAAGAAAGTGTCTCAAGGCCTTGCGTAAGCAGGAAAGAGTTGAATGGACTCAATGCCGGTCCGAAGTCTCTCAATCCCTCCACTCTTGCGCGAATTGCAAAAGCAATATTTGGGAGACCCAGTGGATTGTTTTCTCCGAAAACATCCCAAAACACTAACCCATGATATCCTTCAGACGGCTCCGTGAATTGAGAGAATTTCCCATTTCCCCAATTGTAATTCCCACCATCTACTATTACACCACCGATAGAAGTACCATGTCCACCAATCCATTTTGTAGCTGATTCTACGACTACTGCAGCACCATGTGCCAAAGGCTGGAAAAGATATCCACCTGCTCCAAATGTGTTGTCAACGATTAAAGGAATGTCATGTTTTTTCGCTACTGCTGCCACGGCATCAAAATCGGGAATGTTAAATCCTGGGTTTCCGATTGTCTCCAGATAAATAGCCTTGGTTTTATCGTCTATCAGCTTTTCAAATTCATCTGCTTGATCATTTTTGGCAAAACGAGCCTCAATTCCAATGCGCTTAAACGCAACTTTAAACTGATTGTAGGAACCACCATAGAGAAATGGTGTTGAAACGAAGTTCTCACCTGCTGAAAGAATGTTGTTTAGGGCAATGAACTGTGCAGCCTGTCCAGAACCGACCGCTACAGCTGCTACGCCACCTTCCAGTGCTGCTATTCTTTTTTCAAATACATCTGTAGTGGGATTCATGATCCTGGTATAGATGTTGCCAAATTCTTTTAATGCAAAAAGGTTTGCACCATGTTCTGAATCTTTGAAGGTGAAACTTGTGGTCTGATAGATAGGTAATGCTCTTGATCTTGTTGTTTCATCAACTTCCTGACCTGCGTGAACCTGTAGTGTGTCAAAATGTAATGTATTGCTCATGATGGGGTATTTATTTTTTTAATGTTTGAAAATTATAGACAGCTGTAATGCTGCCCAATTAGAACTGGGTAACCAACTTGAAGATCAGCAACAACAATAGCGATCTAACGCATGTGTGATCTTCAAACGGGAAACTAATGTACCACCGTCGAGGGTGTATGTACACGAAATGATTTGCTTGTTTTTTTTCATTTATTAATCAATTTATCTTTCAGGAATTAGCACCTTTCCCAATGGTTAGGGGGGAGGTTGCTAGTGCGTCATAGAGCCTGTCTCTCAGCACTTCTCAATAAATCGATTGCTCGATTTGATAATACAAACGTAACCGTCTGGATTCGTTATTCCAAGAACGTAAATAAATTTATTTTGTTTCGAAGCAAAATAAATGGGTCTTAAAACAAAGAGAATTCTTAGGAAATAGCCTTTTTCATGGTCTCACCAATATCTGCAGGTGAATAGGAAACGTGTATTCCACATTCTTTCATGATTTTTATTTTTGCTTCAGCGGTGTCATCTTTTCCGCCAATTATTGCACCAGCATGACCCATTCTTCTTCCGGCAGGTGCTGTTTGTCCCGCGATGAATCCAACGACAGGCTTTTTATTTCCATTTTCTTTTATCCATCTGGCAGCTTCAGCTTCATAGTTACCACCTATTTCCCCTATCATCACGATTCCTTCCGTTTCAGGATCTTCCATAAGTAATTGAACAGCCTCTTTTGTGGAGGTACCAATGATTGGATCGCCACCAATACCAATAGCAGTTGTAATTCCTAATCCAGCTTTTACCACCTGATCTGCTGCTTCATAGGTTAGTGTTCCTGATTTTGACACGACACCTATATTTCCCTTTTTAAAGACAAAGCCAGGCATGATACCGACTTTTGCTTCTCCCGGAGTAATAACGCCCGGGCAATTAGGTCCTACCAATATGGCACCCCTGCTTTTCACATAGGGCTTGGCTGTGATCATATCCTTAACCGGAATGCCTTCTGTAATGGCGATGATTACTTTTATGCCTGCGTCCGCAGCCTCCATCATGGCATCCGCCGCGAAAGCTGGCGGCACAAAGATGATGGAAGTATCTGCTCCAGTTTTATCTACGGCATCTTTTACCGTGTTGAATACTGGCTTGTCCAAATGCTTCTGGCCTCCTTTGCCGGGGGTTACTCCACCAACGACATTGGTTCCATACTCAATCATTTGGGTAGCATGGAAAGTACCTTCAGTACCTGTGAAACCTTGAACTATGATTTTAGATGCTTTATTTACGAGGACGCTCATTTTTTGAAATTTATTTGGAGTACAAAAATATCCTAAATGCCAGCTTATCCAAACTAAGTGAATTTAAAGTATTATATACATTTGCCATATATTCAGGATATACTAGAAATAATGGAATGCTAGAGGCGAAAAAAATTAGTTTAGTCACAAGGGATGGCGTAAAGTTGGCTGCTAAGCTTTTTCGAAAAAATCAGATGAAAGATAGTCTGATTATTGTGTCTTCTGCAGCCGGAGCGCCCCAATACTATTATAAAAAGTTTGCTCAGTTTATCTCACAGGATTTTGAATTTGACGTTTTAACCTTTGATTATCGGGGGGTCGGGGAATCTTTGAACCACCCAATCAAGAAGGAAAAGTCCAACATGTCAGATTGGGGCAACAAAGATTTAAATATTGCAATTCTCTGGGGACAGCAGTATTACAAAAAAATATTTTTAGTTGGGCACAGTGTGGCGGGCCAAATTTTCCCAAAAGCTAAAAATGCTAAATTTATAACAGCTGCTTATTTTGTTTGTACACAGACAGCTGCTCAAAAGTTTTGGTCAGGATGGCCCGGCATTGTTGTCAGGTTCTTTTGGTATCTGGTATTACCATTGGCATCAAGTATTTATGGTTATTTACCGAAATGGGTTCTTGGTGGTGGGGAAAATCTTCCTTACCACGCGGCCAGAGAATGGCGAAAATGGGGATTGCATCCCGAAGGAGTTTTACAAGGGGACAAAGAATTGAAAGAACAATTCAACCGATTGCGTATCCCCATTCATTTTGTTAGCATAGAAGATGATAAATTGTTTGCTCCGGTCGCAGCGACTCGGGAGCTGATGCATTATTATGGCAATGCCAATACGAGTTTCCAACATATCAGGCCAAGAGACCTTCATGTGACGAAAATAGGTCACTTTGGATTTTTCTCTTGCAGTCAAAAAGAGAAACTTTGGTCTATGCCGGTGATGTACTTTACACAGTATGTGAAAAGCCTGGAAGAGCTTAGTCTAACAGATAAAGATCGATAAATTCTCTAACAGCTGCGTCTCCTCCATTCTTCGTAAGGACGACGTCCGATATGGACTTGATTTTATCATTTGCATTGGCGGGACAGGCAGAAAAGCCCACTTTTTGCATGATCTCCAAATCATTTACATCATCTCCAATAAAGGCTATTTCAGCATATTCAAGTTTGAGTTCTTCGAGCCACTCTTCTAATACTTCCGTTTTGGGACGCTGACCAATATAAAAATATTTTAACCCAAGCATATTGGCTCTGGCTGTCACCATTTCGGTAATTAGGCTGTGACTAATAATCCCAACCTCAATTCCGGATTTTATAGCCATTTTAATGCCTAGTCCATCTTGTGCATTAAATTTCTTGAATTGTTTTCCATCTTCAAGAATATAGACTCCTCCGTCTGTTAAAGTACCATCTACATCCAGCAGGAGTAACTTAATTTTAGTCGTTGGATTTTTCATTAGATTATTTTCCGACCGATGGCGGAAGCAATGGGCTGTAGCGTGTCAAACATCTCCTGAAATTCTGTAAGGTTTAGCTGTTGAGCGGCATCAGATTTCGCTTTCTCCGGATTTGGATGACATTCAATAAGCAACCCTTCTACACCCATGGCCACAGAGGCTCTGGTTAAATCAGCAACTCCATATCGATAACCCATGGCGTGACTTGGGTCAACTACAACTGGCAGGTTGGTGTATTCTTTAAGAAAAGCGACTCCGCAAAGGTCCAGCGTAAAACGGGTCTTAGTTTCAAAGGTCCGTATCCCACGCTCGCAAAGAATTACATTTTCATTTCCACCAGACAGGATAAACTCTGCCGCCTGAACAAACTCCTGTAAGGTAGTGCCAAAACCTCTTTTTAGAAGAATTGGCTTTCTTGATTGCCCACACCTTCTGAGAATGCTTTGATCATACATCGCTTTTGCACCAATCTGAACGATGTCTGCATGTTCAATTACCAGGTCTACATGTGAGCTGTCTTTTACCTCAGTAATGATATTAAGGCCGTATTCTTCTCTTACCTTAACAAGCATTTTAAGCCCTTCTTCACCCAATCCCTGAAAGGTATATGGAGAAGTTCTGGGTTTAAAACATCCTGCTCTTAAGGTAGTGATGTTGTTTTTCTTTAAGAGCCTGGCTACCTCTGTTATTTGCTCCCAGGATTCGATCGAGCAAGGGCCAGCAATTAGCATGGTGTTGTTTGAGCTGCCACCAATACTTTCCTTTTTAATTTTTATTGATCGCTTACCGGCTTTGTAAGACTTACTGGCGAGCTGAATGTCCGTATCCATGGTGAAGTATTCCTCAAGGTAGGGCTTCACTTCCTTGGCAGGTTCTTTTTCTTTAGCTGACGTCACCAGTACATGTCTGTCAGCGGTTTTGAGATGGATGGCTTGTAATGATTCACCTAAACTAGCTGCTTTTTCGTCTGTTGTGTCTTTATTAAGGTGTAGAATCATGATTCACTGCGTATTAAGTTGATAAATGAAAGTGCCCCTGTTAACTTATTCTCAGCATTTACAACTGGTAAATAAGAAATCAGAAAACTTTTAGATTGGATCATATTTAATAAGTCTGTTATGCTGGCCTCTTCGGATATACTTACTGGTTGTGTATTGATAATATCATCCAGACTCATTGCGTTGAAGTCTTCCGGATGTCGCAATAAACCTTTTCGTACATCGGCATTACTGGAGATGCCTGCCAACCTGTCCTGATTGTTTTTGAGTAGGGTGAATCCCAGGTTGTAGTCATCTATATTTTTAATGACCTCCCCAATGTTGGTGTCTTCTATGTTTAGAACCGGAGCGTCTTCAATGTCAATCATAAAATCTCTGATCCTGAAATCCGAATGAATGATAGATGATCGCAGATGCAGGAGAGCTTCGCCAATGGATTC
The DNA here is from genome assembly GCA_043554545.1 of Marinoscillum sp. Classification (GTDB taxonomy): domain Bacteria; phylum Bacteroidota; class Bacteroidia; order Cytophagales; family Cyclobacteriaceae; genus UBA7330. Next base: position 55,575 of record CP121337.1, read on the forward strand.
ATGGTTAACGAGGTAGGAACCGGAAACAACGGAGTGAACGCCTAATATCCGCAGGATAAAACCTGTTTCGTCATTTACTCCACCATCGACATAGATCTTTTTGTCTGGATACTTATTTCTGAATTTTCGGATTTTTTTAAAGTTTTCCTTCCTGAATTTTCCACCACTTTGTCCTGGGGTTGTGGTCATCATCAGGATGAAGTCACAGGTACTTTTGTAGTCTTCGAAAACGCTGATAGGTGTATCAGAGGTAATGGCTAAACCCCATTTTGTATTGGGCAGCTTGGGTAGTTCCAGCTTTTTTTTCAGGTTTTCATACTGGAAGGTAACGTACTCAACCTCATGTTCTTCAATGGGGATTAGATAGGTCTCTGACTGATTAGATATGATGTGGAGGTCAATCGGTGTTGAACTGAGGCCTTTGATTGTTTCAATATCCTTGAATACTTCCATGTTGTCATTGCAATCAATGTGAAAGAAATCAATGTGGCATTTATCCAGTTCGTTGACAAGATCCGGGAGGGACCTTTCTTTACTGGAATAGAGGGAGGCAGATATCTTCATTCATCGGGATTTTCGGGTGTCAAAGATAGATTAATAATATTTTCTTTTTTGAAAGCCACCAGGTTACATTCTGCAATAGCTTCAGCATCGTTTGTACTACGTGTAAAATGGCCTGCTCTGCCGAGAAATAAAGGTTCCAAATTTTCTCAAATATTCATGTACCAATGAATGTTAAGGATGATTCATTTACAGGATAAAGTAGAGCAGAAGCAGGATGGCCAATAGCATAGCGATCCACTTATAACTGGTAGGATAATCAGTAAATTCATAATTACATATTGGGCATTCTTTTGCTTTTGCATCTACCTGCATGGCACATGATGGACATTCCTTTTTTTTCACTGATTGACTTTTTTTAATAGTTTTAAGATAATCTTTTCAGCCCTTTTTTGATGTGAACTGCTGGTGAGTTCCGGTAATCTTTCCTGAACGATCCTTAACAGTTCGTGTACATCTTTGGTTGCAATTACAGCCATCCATTTTTCAGCATATTGACCAAATTGATTGTCTGGAGCTTTCATGAGTTGTTCGCTCATTAACGGCTTTAGTAAGGATGTGTACGCTTCCTGTTTATAAAGGTCTACCAGAATTTTAAATCCATGATCTTTGGTGATCACGCTGCCTTTATCCATAATTTGGAGGATCCTGCCAAGGTCCTTAAATACCTGTTCTCTATTAAATGGAGCTATTTGAGACAACACGCACATGCCCCTCCAAACTATGTGATTTACAGGGTGATTGAGATACTTTTTGATTTCTGGATATATATTGATGATCAGCTCCGGTGAGTGCTCACCGATGGCTTCTAATACCTTCAGTAGATCGGCAAGTTCATCGATAGTAATATGGGCGCTTTCAAGTAGTCTTTGAATTTCCAGTATTGCATCCTTGTTCTGGGATTTTGCAATTGCTGATCCAAGCTCAATATTAGGTTGTTGATCTCTTCTGCCTTGTGCACTTGATAATTGATTTAATAAATTCATGAATTTTAACGATCAGAATAAGTCCATTTGTGAAGGCAATAGCTGAAAAGTCTTTCGATGAAGCGGCGTAATTCCCAATGACTTAATCCCTGCTCGATGTGCATTTGTTGGATACCCAAAATTTGTTTCCCAATTATATCCTGGAAATTCCAAAGCTTTTTTAGTCATCCATTCATCTCGATAAGTTTTAGCCAGAATGGAGGCTGCGGCAATGCTTAGGTATTTCCCATCCCCCTGAACGATACATGCAAATGGAACATCACTGTGTGATTTGTATCGGTTTCCATCAATCAGCAGAAACTCGGGATTTACGCTTAACTGGTCAATCGCGCGGTGCATGGCCAGGAAAGAGGCATTTAGAATATTTATCTCATCTATCTCTTTGGGAGAGGTCACCCCAATTCCATAACTTATTGCGGAATTCATAACCTCTTTTCGAAGTTCATCTCTCTCCTTAGCTGTTAATTTCTTACTGTCATTAAGTGTATCGTGCGAAAAAGATTTTGGCAAAATGACTGCTGCAGCTACGACCGGACCTGCCAGGCAACCTCTACCTGCTTCGTCACAACCTGCTTCAAGTTCTTTATCCTGATAATAGGGTAGGAGCATAAGTAAAAGTAAGAAAGGATTTTTAAAACTGATAAATGATTGACGGTTCTCAATTTATTTTATCTGTACTATTCAAAAAGGGATATAACCAATGCTATATTAAAAACCTGATAATTGTTTAATGTTAATCGGACACGGAAGCACTTTTGGGGTTGTATTCCAATCCAAACAAATCAGAAGGTCTCAGTTAGGTGTAGCTTGAAGTGAGAGGTTAGTGTAAGAGGGATAATTGACCCCTTTTCTTTATTCTTCTTTTTTTGCCTCCATTGTTGTCAATACGATAGTAGACTCTGCAATGTAGGATCCGGGTTTCTTCACCATTTCATAGCCCCTACTTTTGTTTACCGTTTCTTCCAGTGGCTCAGTCACAAAGTCAAATCCATCTTCCGTTTCTACTTCCAGATACCCGAAAGGCTCATTGCGTGCAAATAGTTCAATATATTCTGTCCCACACGGACAGGCGGTTACCCACTCAAAGGGAAGTGGTATTTTTTGATTGATATGATCTTCGTCCACGTAATAGTTATCCAAAAGTAAAAGCTGCTGATCATCACTCCAGACATTCAATAGCCTTACATAGGAGGGTCGGTTTACTTCTATGAAAAGTTCCAGTTTTTCACCTTCTTCAAATACCAGCGCCTCGGAACCTTTTTGTGTGGAAACTTCTGCATCCATACCCCCATTGGTAATTCGGTTCATGAGTAGGGTATTCTTTTGCATGGCCCTTTCCGATGTCTTGGGTTCGTACACGAGGTTTTCTTCCTCTAAGGCGGCAATTGGTAGATATACAGCCCCACTAGATATGGTGAGGTTCATATCGTCCCCAAAATCTTCTACCAGGTCCATAGAAACCTGCACTTTATCCACCCGGGGCCAGTAAGTTCCGGAAAGGACTTTGGCAACACCTGGTGCACTTGCTGTACGTATTTTCACACCCTTCTTGAGTAGGTCGTAAGATAATAGTTGATTAAACCTGAGCGAGAACTCTGTGGCTATTTCCGTACTTTTGTAAGTCACCGGTTGTAAACGTATGGTCAAATCTTTCATGTCTTGCTCACTTACTAACTTTTCAATCATGAAATACGCAGCCTCTTCCATGCTGATTTCTTTTACGTTTCTCAGTTCTTCAGCACGATCTTCTACAAAATTTTTATATCCTTCCCATTGATTAGTCATCAAGGCTACGTCATTCGTCACCCCCAGGTTCCTCATCAATAGCCTGTCTGAATTGATGTGGTCCAGCTCATTTAGTATTTCCATGAAACGTGAGTAGGCAGCCCCTTTATTGCTAATCATATCAGCAGTAGCTATTTTACTCTTCATTTCTTCCATTTCGTCATTCAGCTTTTTGTAGAAGTAGGTTTTCATGGTCCTGATGGGGACTGTGGATATACCGTAGGCTACCCCATTACTTTCGTCTACAAAAGATTCAGTCTTTAGTCCGCACGCCTCCATCGTTGTTCTGGAGAAACTGGATTTTGGGTAGTCTCCACGCACCTGGGCTGCACTGTTGATTGATTGGTACAGCACTTCAGACAGTTCGTTTCTGGAAAGACTTTCTACATAATTGATGAGTGTGGGAATATCTCCACCACTTTTAAATTCAGAGGTATTGAAACCAATATAGTACTGATCTGGAGGGAAGACTTCTTCACGGGTATCGTTATTCACCCATTTGGGCCCACCCTGGGAGAATGAAGTCAGATAGCATACCGAAAATGCCAATAAAAAAGAAAGCCTGACGGCGGATATTTTAAGGGTCCGTTTCATCAGGCTAAAATTAAGGTTTTTGGATCTTATAAAATTAGTCCTTACGAATGAAGATAAACTCTCCTCCTTCGTCTCCAACTTTTTGAATAGTTCCATATTGAGGTCTTACATCACTGTTGTTGATGACGGCTTCTTCAAAGCTATAAAACAACGTGCTTACAGAAAGGTATTTTTGTGTGTTGGCTTCCAGTCTTCGTACCAGGTATTTTAGGAAAGCACTTCTATCAGGCACCTCAGTTAAGGTACCACTGGTCATGGCCTTTCTGCTATTCATTTCATATTTTTTATTGATGGCTAATGAAGCATCCATAAAGGCTGCGCGTGCTTTAAAGATACCTCCTGAGAAACAAGCATCGGCAATTAATAAAGTGTGCTTAGACTGAATAGATCGGAGCTGATCAGTCAGTGTACTGTTACGGAACCAGTCAGCAGTACTGCTTTTTCTACCATCTGCAGGAATCCAATAACCAATTTCTGCTTGCTCATCCCAGTATCCATGACCGGCGTAAAAAATCAATACGTTGTCATTTTTGTTGGCTTTTTTAGAGAGTCCATCCAATGCATCAATGATTTGTGCACGTGTAGCATTTTCGATAAAGTCAATGTTCTCTTCAGCAAAAATATATTGCTCGGATAGAACCTTTTTTAGGGCTTTTGCATCACTAACCGGATTGTCCAGGTCAACGATCTCAGGATCTGCATAGTCATCAACCCCAATAATCAAGGCATAATAATTACCTACATCAGTACCTAGCGCGGCATCAAATGAGGTTTTTGCTACCATTTCTTCTGTTTTCACTGTTCTGACCTCACGGTGAACATTGTTTTTACCGTCGGTAACAGAAATATTTATGATGTTTTCTCCAGCGCTTAGGGAAATTGTGTGTCCGAAACTTCCATTCATAGCGACTTGAACGAGGCTATTGTTGATGGTCATTATTTTGACATTGTCCTGGTCCTGTACATTTCCTTCTATCCTGAGTGATGTGCCTTCAACTCGTGCGAAACCTCTGCTTTTCTGTCTCAGGGATTCAGGACTTGTGATTGTGACAACTGTTGGGAAGTCTTTGGACTCGATGGAAACCTGAATAGTTTCTGTTAATTTGGAATTTGTCTGGGCAAATGCCAGTGTAGTAACCAGAAATAAAGAAGCGGCGAAATAAATAGACCTTTTCATAATCTTAGTTGGTTATTTTGTTAATCCAAATGACCCTATTTTGAATAGCGTGTAATTTGGCCAGTTAAATTTAACAAAAGTTATTTAAAATATGTCATTGTTAGTGATAAAAGTTATTTTATACAAATACGGTGCCAGAAATGAGAGTGAAGTAATCTGATAACATTTTCTGGACGTCTATAACTGTCCGATGATAACTGGCTCTTTTCCTAATTAACAAAAGGTTTTTAGATTCGTTCAGCGTGACGTCTTTCAGGGCGCTCAGATAGCAGTGGTTAATTTATATCAGCCTACTTAAAAAGGGTTTAATCACGGTTGACATTTTTTAGACATATATACTCGTCCGAAGAATAAGTAAATCTTCTATCTAACAATGAGTTTCTTTACAGCACTCTCGAAACCACTGTATTTGATTTTGAACAAGTATATACCTGATTTGAGGAGGTCTTCAGCACCTACCTGATACTTGATCTCAGCCCAATTACCTCCATTGACGTTCTGGTTGATCGCACCTAGTCGCTGACCTCCCAGGTTGAATAGTTCGACAGAAGCTGGAATGCTGCCCTCACCATCTACATAAAACCTAAAGGAAACCTCCTGGTCTACCGGATTAGGGTATGCGGTAATTGCATGGTAAAGCAGCTCTTTAGGTAGCTCTTCTCCATAGATGACCATTACACTTTGATTTTTTTCTGGCTCGAAGGTAACAGACCCCATGCTGCTCATGTCAAAGATTTCTCCTTGTGGTAGGAAGGCAATCATCAGCTTTTCATTCACCTGATCCGCAACTGTCTGGTTCCACGAGATCGTAGTTGACTCATCGCTTCCTGTGAACGCAAATTCCCAGGTGATAGATTTATTGATGGCTTTTAAATTCTTGGTTAGTCCGGATGCTTTTTCTGTTAACTGCAAAGGATCAAAAACTCCCGGCGTTGGAGGCGCATCATTATCCATTTGGTCAATACCATTGACAGCAGCAGGATTTATTCCCACACCGGATATATTTGAACTCATGCTTTTGCTTTCCAGCATAAACATCAACTGCCATTCCTCTGTATTTTCAAAATAGTTGGAAGAGATCCTTTCATTGTTTGCTAATCGAGCGGATCCTGTAGAACTAGTGGGGGCTGTGATTCTAAATCCGCTTGCCTGGTTATCTGATTTGACATATCCACCTTGCATGACGTCGAGTTGGGTAGTGGTATTCCAGCCGCCATTCCAAACGTTAATAGCTCCTACAGTTCCGGAAGAAATCGTACTTTGTGCTACATTATCAGATAATACTACACTCCAGTCGAGGGGGGCTAAATAAGGATTACCAATGGCATTCCATCCTGAGCTAAGTGGTTTGGTTGTGGCAGGTCCGGTAATCAGGTTATCATCAGGAAGTTGGATTGACAGACTCTTGGTGGATATGATCCAATAACCATTTCCTCCGGTTAGACTAGCCTGGATTGTACTAAGGTCACTTGTATTTCCATTATTGAAACCAAGAATTCTCCATTCTGATCCCTGACCTTCATTGGTTAAGTCTGGGAATACGTCACCAATGGTTGTACTCGTGAATGGTACGCCGATTAACCGATAATTATTAACACTACTTCCAACACTTAATAAGGAATTATTCACAGCATTGGAGATTAACCTGATGGTAAAGGTTCTTGTAAAAGTAAGATCTGTATCATCTGTGGTGGTAACGCTGATGCTATAATTACCTTCCGGAAGATCATCTTTTAGTGTTAATACTCCAGCGGAAGAAAGCTCGAAGCTTGCATTGTCCGTACCGCCAGAAGTAAAACTATAGGTGTGCGTATCACTGTCACCATCAATGGTCATAAAGCTGCCGACGGTTGCACCAGGCCCCTGGTTTTCATTGATGGTACTGTTTGATAACATAAGGCCGGAAGGAGCTTCTCCTGCACGGCCTACGGTAATGGTAAATTCCTGAGAGGTACTTAAGCCTCCCTGGTCAGTGCTTGAAATAGTTACATTGTAGGTGTCATCAGTCATAGGGGCAGAAACCGTAATTAGCAAATTACTGCCTGCGGTACTAAATGTTGCCGTGCCATCATTAACAGTGATTTGATAGTTGAAACTATCTCCAGCATCCGGGTCAACTGTTGATAGAGACCCAACAATTTCATCAATATAAAATGAAGATTCTTCAATAAATTCATTTGATAGATTTATCGCTGTCGGCGCTTCATTTACATTGGATAAGGTAAGTCCAATCTCGCTTTGAAATGTTCCTCCGCGATTGTCATTTACCTCTATTCTGATACTGTAGGAAGACTTATCCGTTTCAAAATCAAATGTGCTATTCGTTAGTAATTCACTGCCATTGATCTGAAAGAGATTATTGTCAGTATCACCTGTTCCAGCAACCAGACTGTAAGTAATTAGATCATCATCAGGATCATTATCAGAAATATTCGCAACCAGGGTACCGATAGTCAGATTCTCATCAAATGCGGTAGCATCCAGGTTAAAATCAGTCGGTGGATTATTAACGTTATTAACATTAATGTTAAGTGTTGTAGCGTCTGTATTGTTGGTTTCATTTTCCTCGTTTACTACCCCTTGACCATCAATAACAGCAATCACAAAATAGTCACCGTCTGCTGTAGCTGAAGGTATAGTCGTCTGAATAATATTGAAGACAGTCTCGTCTATCACAAGGCCTGAGGCAAAATTCACATTTTCTAGGAATTGATCTGCACCATCGTATGTAGCATCTGCAGATAGATAGAAGTCCAGATCAAATGTTTCAGCGTCAGCTGCTCCAATATTTTCTACTGTATAGGAAATGGAAAGTGTTTCATTTTGAGCGATACTTTTTGGATTTACTGCGAGAGAGATTACGTCCAGGTCAGATAATTGAGTGATAGTTGCATTTCCTACAATCAGGTCATTACCACTTGTTGCCTCATTAGTGATGGTACCATCAGTGGTTGTTCCGTTCATCTTCCAGTAACCAATCAACCCAGGTGTAGCAGCATCAATTTCAGTTTTTATATTTCGCCTGATTTCTTCTTCTGTTCTGGCATCATCCCAGAACCTTAATTCATCTACCCCACCGGTAAAATTTCCAATTCGCAACATGTTAGAAGCGGAAACAAAGTCAACTACTCCCAAAGAACCTGAGAAGACACCGTTGATATAAACATCCAGGTTACTTGAGCTAGGCGTGGTATATACCAGTGCCACATGCCTCCAGGTGTTATTTGCGTATGTATCATCTCCAAAATCTAAAGTATTGTTACTGGCAGTGCCACTGATTTCTGTTGTGATCAAGCCTGTTGGAAAGCTTAACAAATCAGTGGAGGTGTAATGAACAATTCCATGAAGGGGTGTATATGAGGTGCCATCATCAATGCCCCGGGTTACCAACTCCATGAAAGTAGCTGTTGATGGATTTACATCATCAAAATTGACGAGTGCTTCCATGGTAAATTCTGATCGGTTTTCTAGCTGAATATTGGATGGTATGAATGCATCGGCATCACCCAGATATACATCCGTGTCTACATCTGTTGCAAGAAAACCGCCCAGTGGTGCAATATTGCTCTGATCGAAAATATCTATCTTAACATCAGCCAGGTCAGCTGCTTTTCCAAGCAGTGTTCCATCCTCATTGGTAAATACCATGGCCATTTGTGCTGCTACGAAATTGTCTGTAACACCAAAATAGCTTCGTGGGGTAATGGTTATCTCCCAAACGCCACCATTTAAGACCATCTCGCCTATGCCGTCATCCACTCCAAAATTTCCAACGGGATTGGTCCACTCACCTGTTTCCACATCTTCCGGTGCGATCAGCCCGGCATACATATATACTTTGCTGGCTCCTATCAAATCATCAACCGGATAAGAAAGTTGTGGATAATATTGAATGGTAATCGTTTCATCCAGTGTGAAATAGGGTGTTAGCGATTGTGCCACGGGAGTTACTAAATTTACCGGAGTGGCAAAGACGGAATTAAAATTAATTCCACCTGCATCATTACCGGCGGTAACCTCAATATAGTATTCAATATCAGTACTCAATCCAGTGATGGTATAGGTAGTTTCATCCTGAGCTAATTCAATGTTTCCGGATATAAGGTCTGGGTCTTCCCAATAAACTTCATAATAGGTTTCATCCGGACCATCATCCCAGGTGAGTTGTATAGACCCGGGACCGATAACTTTTACGACGACATTTTGAGGTGTTGTAGGGTCAGGGGGGTAGGAATTATACAGGTCCCGTATTTCTTCTTCAGTAAGGGCATAGTTAAAAATTTTGGCTTCATCTACTATTCCTGATAGGAATTGGTCTGAGTCGGGGAAATGGCCATTCTCACCCAGACTAAATGTTTCTACATCAAAATTCAGTGCTACTGGTGCAGTGCCGCTGTTTAATGGAGTGCCATCCAGATAACCTGTAACTGTCGTACCGTCCCAGGTAACTGCCAGGTGGGTCCAGCCAAAAGAAGTAGCGCCAATATTGACAATGCCCAATCCGCTGCCACCGGTGTCCCCTTCAAAAAAAGCAAAATCACCATTGTTAGCTACAATTTGAAAGATACGGTCAGTGGATTCAAGTCCGATGATGTGCTGCGCTGAAGTTGAGGTTGGATCATCAAGATTTACCCAAACAGAAACCGTAAAACCGGTAAAATTAATTGGTGTAGTGAAGGGGAAAGCATTTGTTACCCGGGTAGCTCCATCAAAGTAAAAAGCCTTCTCCGAAAGCCCTGCAACATCCAAATCATAAGTTTGTGTTCCACTATAAGCAGCTGTATACATATTGCCACTGACATCATCCAGGTTGAGGTCAAATGGGTAGTGGGCAATTAAACCAGGCGTTATCGTTGCTGTGGTACGACTACTGATAGAGCCCGCATTTAAAATAAAATTGGTAGAAGTGGAGGGTCCTGAGGAGATTTCGCCAATTGCACCATTGAGTTGAAAGGAGGTGCTGGTAGCAGTTTCTGAGCCAGAATTTAAGGTGCTGGATTTCAGGGCAAAGTTTTGTGAACTCGCAACTACAGAAGATAGGAGGCAAAAAGAAGTAATGTAAAACCTAATTTGATTCATGCTATTTATATTTCTATTACTTCAAAGGGGTTATTTTACTTCATCCATTGTGTACCGAATTTTTACCCCATAGATATAAATGCTACTATCAGTGGGTAAACTAATCAAAACAACATAGCTAGAATTTTCGTTATCTACCCTTATGTCAAGGTCTGCTGCCGAACTTAACTGAGCCGGACCGCCATCTCCGGAAATACCAGTAGCGGCCAATTCTGAAATATTAGGTGAAACCAATGATGACCTATTTAAAGTAGCGAATACGGTATAGGTTGCATTCGCATCGAAAACCAGAACGCTAAAATCTTTTATCAAAACACTATCTGGTAACTCAACAGGAGCCGATAGCAGTACCATTGTTCCTGCAGTTGGTCCAGATGGGTATTTAAAAACGCCATTAGATGCACCATTCATCCAGTATGAACCAGCAGGATTTTGTGCAATACTAAATGCGGAAGCATTGATGCTGTGATAAGCAACACGTGGTTGACTATATTTATACGATGTTGCCTCAACTGATCCTGTTGTTGCTATATTCCCACTAACACTTAGTTTTTCAGGAGGAGTTTCCGTTCCAATCCCTACATTTCCGGAGAAATAATTGATATCCTCACCGTATGTAGAGACACCGTATTTAATACCAGAAGTTGTTCCAAAATGATTGATAGTCAGGCCCCATGAATTACCTGTCCCGCTATTGCCTAAGTCTGCATAATAACCGTATTTATCACCTGTTGAAGAGCCATCTATGTAGTTATATATACCCATCGCCAAACTTGCCCCGGCGTACAAATTCTCCAGATACATCGACCAATTATTTTCATTATCAATTGAGCCTTCTGTGATTAAGGAAAATTTATATGAAGGGCCAATTGGTGCTGTACCTATACCAATATTTCCGAAATCATCTACTCTTATTCTTTCTACTCCATTCGTGTAAAATGAAAGATTACCGGCCAGGTCTACCTCTAATCCGGTATCATCATCATCAATGGCTAAATCAATCACTGGAGCTGCGCCACCCACGTCCTGATTTCCACCTATGTATACATTGCCGTTAGAAGGGAATAAATTCACTGTTCCTACGACTCCTCCTGCAACTCTGGTGGAATCGCTATAACCTGCCACTCTCGTGGAGTCACTGTACCCTGCAACCCTGGTGGAATCGCTGTACCCTGCCACCCTGGTGGAGTCGCTGTACCCTGCTACTCTGGTGGAATCGCTGTATCCTGCCACTCTCGCCGAATCTGCATAATTGGAGGAAAGGCTGTAGGCTGAACTAGACAATTCAATTCTGGGTGTGAGGATTTCACTACTTACCGTAATTTCCAGGTATAATTGTTGAGAAAAAATAGCAGGGTCAAGGGGATTTACACTCCCAAGTTTCACATTGAAGATGCCGTTTATGACTGTAACAGTTGGCTGACTTTCAGACCATAAGCTGTTACCTGCTACATCTGCATCAAACAAGTCAAAGTCAATGGCATAATCCCCATCAGCAATCATGTTCCCGGCACCATCAGTGAGGTTTCCCTGGAAATTCATAGTCGTTGGGACCTGACCCAGTGCAGAAAATGCGATAAAAAACGCTAAAAGTAAAAGGCTTGTATTCTTCATCTTTGTATTTGCTCTATGTCTTCTGTAAATCTTTTTTCTTTATTTTCTTTTATTGGTTATCTGGATCTGCCGGTGGATCAGGTAAATTCTCTCCACCACCGCCCCCTCCGGGACCATCTGGTGTTGGCTCACCTCCGAGTAGGAAGTAGGCTGCAGCACCGCCGCCCAAAGCGATTGGTGCGATGATCAGCAGAGGACTTCCACCTGAAATTTTCAAATCTTTTTCTCCGTAAGCAGCCGAATTTTCTGAGGGTGTCACACGTAAGGTGTAATTTCCCTTTTCAATATTTTTGGGAAGCTGTCTGATTAGTTTGTTTGCATCCACCGTCCCTAAAGGTATGGAGCGATTCAGTCCGTCGATGAGTTCAACCGTATAAGGAGCTCTGTTCTGATAACCTGTCCATGAGACTTCAAGTTGTTTACCCTTCTTTACCTTGCTATCACCACTAACAACTAATGGAAAAGTGGTCGCTTCAATTTCTACTCTTAACCGAAGTTGGGAGCCCTGGCCTCCCAGATCTGATGGGCTGAGGTCAAAAGTAACCTGCTGTCCTGGTGCCACGTCCTTTTTAGTTACTGATAATCTGCGGAATTCACCACCATTCAGGGAGCTGAACAACTGAACGTCATACCTTTCTCTGGCAGAGTATTTTTCAGATATGTTTAGTTGAAGGTAAATGTTTCCATTGGGTTCCTGTTTGAAGTCACCAATGTTGATTTTCTGAGCATTGGCAGCAATGAAAGTAAAAACAAAGAGTGAAAGGACTAGTAAACTTCTCAACATAGGCGGATTATCTAAAGGGCGTCACTTTTCCAAAAATAGTCTTACAATTTAATCAAATTGCAATAAAAAGTTTGAAATGTGAAAACTTTTATTAAAATATTTACATCTATAGCTATTTTAATGTCGGGCGGTCTCCAAATAAAATTGCTTAAGTAAACATAAATCAATATTTATTAAAATGCATTTTGCCGTTATAAAATCTTGAATGGCCTTAGAGATTAGTTCTCTACCTGTTCCAGCATGGCTTCTATCCGGTTGAGCCGTTCGTCGTACTCCTTTTCCTGTTTTTTATTGACCAATTTCAGTTCCAAAATTTCTGCATTCAGCTGATCGATCAACAATTGTTGTTCCTGTACTGCTTTGACAACAGGAGCGATCAAATCGTTGTATCGAACCGTATAGTATTCGCCATCCTTGTTGTACATATTCACTTCCCGATCACCTAAGGCGGCTTTCAACTCCTGAGCAATGAACCCATAATCGATTTTGTTATTGCCTTTTTTCAAGGTGTATTGTACCGGTCGAAGTTGACGGATGAAGTCAAGGCCCAGTTCACTATCCTGGATATCTTTTTTTAATCTACGATCAGATACTGCTGAGTAATTGACCTGACCTTCTATTGCGGTTACAAAACTGCTCCCAATACGGACTTTATTGTTTGCATTAACATAGGCGTTAGCACCGATAGCAGTAGCGTTGGTTAGACCATCTACAGTTACGTCAGCACCTGCACCAATTAATGTAGTTGTATTCCCATTTGTAAATGGTATTCCGGATGCAAAACCCGCACCCGCATTGTCCCCAATAAAGGTATTGCTCACACCTGTAAGGAGTTCAGACATAGTGAGAGAACCAACAGCTACATTTTGCTGGCCGGTTGTGTTTTTTTGCATGGTGTAAGCTCCAATAGAAACGTTACGTGGCCCAGTAGTATTTAATCTATTTGAAGCAATCCCGATCGCTACACTTTCATCACTTAAAGCGCTATTTAATGCTTCTCTACCAATCGCTACATTATTATTCCCATCTATGTTGTTAAGCATCGAGTTAGCCCCTATTGAGATGTTAGAATTACCTATCGTATTGTTTACCAAGGCACCGCTACCAACCGCTACATTATCTGTACCTGTGGTATTGGCAGCAAGAACTTCTACTCCAATGGCTGTATTACCTGATGATGTATTAAATTTCAGAGCGTTAAACCCCACAGCCACATTACCACTTCCACTTATTCCTTCACTCAAAGCGTATGTTCCAATAGCGACATTTCGAATTCCATCGATGTTTTTGTGAAGTGCATAAAACCCCAGCGCCGAACTTTCAATTCCAGTCGTATTTGAAGTCATGGTAAATCCGCCTATCGCTGTATTTCGAAGCCCGTCAATATTATCCCGGAGTGCACTTGCGCCGATAGCTGTAAGATCAAAACCCGTGGTGTTTTCGATTGCTGCTTTGTCCCCAATGGCCACATTACCTCCTCCGGTTGTGTTTTTAGTTAGAGAATAAGCGCCAATAGCCACATTGTTAGAAGCAGTGTTGTTTGTCAATGCCGATCTACCAATAGCCACATTTTCAAACATACTGGTTCCTACTGAAAGCGCATCTAGTCCAACTGCGACGTTACCGTTTCCATCCAGGTTATTTAAAAGGGCTGCTGCACCAATTGCGGTGTTTTGAATCCCAATGGTATTTAAAGCTTGTGCCCCGTCACCAATGGCTGTATTCTGATTTCCGGTGGTATTCTGAAAAAGTGCATTGTTACCGACAGCTACATTTCTCTGTCCTACCGTATTTGCCTGTAAGGCCTGTATACCTACACCCGTATTGTACTCCCCAATAGTATTAGATTCCATGGATGCATAACCAACAGCTGTATTACCCGGGCCTGTAGTATTGGATATTAGCGAATAAGTACCAATGGCTGTAGTATTGTTGGCCTGGTTATTTATCAGCGCATCATAACCAACTGCTACATTGTATGTACCATTGCCTGTTGCAAAAGCGCCGGAGCCCAGCGCGGTGTTTCCAATGCCTGTAGTAATACCACCCATCGCTCTCGAACCGATGGCGGTGTTGTCTCTGCCATCAGTATTAGAATCTAAAGTCTGATAGCCAATACCTACATTGTCATTTCCTAGGGTGTTAGCTACCAAAGCACTATCCCCCATGGCTATATTTCGTTCACCGGAGATATTTGATTTCATAGCTCTCGATCCAACGGCGGTGTTATCTTGACCTGTCGTGTTGTTGATCAAGGCATCTCTGCCAATCCCAATATTTCCAGTACCGTCGGTATTGTTTTCCAAGGCATAAGTACCAATGGCTACATTGTCGCTACTTGTTGTTGTTAAATTCAAGGCCTGATAACCGATTGCAATGTTGGTGCCACCGGTGGTGTTGCTTCCTAATGCGTATGAACCTATGGCAATATTTTGTGAACCTCCGTTATTATTTTCCAATGCACCAGTGCCATATGCCTCATTAAAAAAACCACTGCCTTGTTCTTTGGTGAAGGAGGAAAAACCCAATGCAGTGTTCGTCTGGTCTAATTTTCCCGATGGTTGACCGGCTACTCTGAAGAGTAAGCTGTCTTTTCCTACCAATGATCCCGCTATCAGGCTGTAGGGTGTGCTATTTAAAGCAATTCTTGGAGCGAGTGTTTCCGTTCCATCTATTGTAATCTCCAAGTATAAAGGTTGGCTAAATAAGGAAGGCGTTAAAGGGTTGGTGGCTCCAAGTTGTACATTTAGTTGACCACCATTCACGCTAATTCCTGTTTGTAATTCTGTCCAAACTTCATTTCCTAAAGTGAGCGCATCATACAGATAGAAATTAAAACTATGAGAGCCATCTGCAACAGGATCACCAGTGCCTGGATCAGTTAAGCTGCCCTGAAAACTAATGGTTCCAGGCACCTGTGCGCTCGTAGATAATACAGCCAGCACTAAAAGGAGAATTGTACCTATTCTTTTCATTTATTTAATAATTAACAGTTCGCAAAAAAGCCTGGTAACAAAGCGAGTATTAGGCTTGTTAAGTTACCTTAGCGATCTTATTAGCTTAGTAATTTATTCAAAATTAAATTCAAATCATGACAACTGATCAGTTGAAAGACTTGAAGGCCCGTGTATCGGCCTTGAGGAGGTATCTTTGACTACGATACCCGAAAGAAAGAATTAGATGACTTAGAGATGGTCACGGTGCAACCGGATTTCTGGAATGACTCCGAAAAAGCCGAGGCCACCATGAAAACGATCCGAGGGATCAAAGGGTGGACAGATCACTACGAACAAGTAGATGCTCAGGTGGAAGACCTGGAAACTCTTTATGAATTTCTGGAAGATGGGGAAGGCACTGAAGCTGAAGTGGAGGGTGCTTTCGAGAAAGCTTTAGTCGCCGTGGAAGACCTGGAATTTAAGAAAATGCTCTCCGGTGAGGAGGACCAACTTTCTGCCATGTTACAGATCAACCCGGGTGCTGGCGGAACAGAAAGTAATGACTGGGCCTCCATCCTGATGCGGATGTATATCATGTGGGGAGAGTCCAATGGTTACAAGGTTAGGGAAGTTGATTTTCAGGCAGGTGATGTGGCCGGTGTAAAGTCGGTGACACTCGAATTTGATGGACCTTTGGCTTATGGTAACCTGAAGTCAGAAAATGGGGTTCACAGATTGGTTCGTATCTCACCTTTCGACAGTGGTGGACGGAGACATACCTCTTTCGCTTCTGTCTACGTCTATCCTGTTGTCGATGACACCATCAAAATTGAGGTCAATCCTGCAGATGTTGAACTGCATACTTCCCGGTCCGGAGGAGCAGGTGGTCAGAATGTCAACAAGGTAGAAACCAAGGTGCAATTGACCCATAAACCGACTGGAATTGTCGTGGTTTGTCAGGTAGAAAGATCACAATTGGCCAACCGGGAGGGCGCCATGAAAATGTTGAAATCCCAGTTGTATCAGATTGAGGTAGAAAAAAGGAATGCAGAGCGTGATAAGGTAGAGTCAGGAAAAATGAAGATTGACTTTGGTTCACAGATCAGGAACTATGTGCTTCATCCATATAAGTTGGTGAAAGATGCTCGAACCGGTCATGAGCGTACGGATGTGCAGAATGTGCTGGACGGAGACATCAATGATTTCATCAAGACCTTTTTGCTTCGTCAGCAGGAGTAGATAAGGAGAGTGATCCACCTTCGCTAAAGCTACGGTGGACAAGTACCGCCTTCGCTAAAGCTACGGTGGACAAGTACCACCTTCGCTAAAGCTACGGCGGGCGAGGTAAGGAGACAGAAATCAGTATTCAGAAGTCAATGAAATGAGCATATTTACCAGGTATACCAGGAGTTTTTGGCTACTCAGTTTTAGTTCATTCCTGTTTTTCTCTTCCTTTACGATGGTGCTGCCTGAACTTCCTGACTACCTGTCAAGAATGGGAGGTGAGGAATACATTGGATTGATTATCGCTCTTTTCACGCTGACCGCTGGTATTTCCAGACCCTTTAGTGGAAAGCTGACTGATCGGTGGGGAAGAATACCAGTCATGGTGTTTGGTGCACTCGTCAGTGGGATTGCCGCCTTGATGTATCCGGTATTGACGTCTATTGCGGGGTTTTTCTTTGTCCGATTATTTCATGGATTTTCTGCGGGGTTCAAGCCCACTGCTACTTCCGCTTATATTGCTGATATCGTGGATGCGGACAACAGAGGAGAGGCCCTTGGCATCAGCAGTTTCTTTGGCACCATCGGAATGGCAGCCGGCCCGGCCATTGGATCTACCATCTATATCGAGTTTGGGATGAATGCCCTTTTTTATCTGAGCTGTGTTTTTGCCATGCTGTCGGTGGCCATTCTGGCGGGTATGAAGGAAACACTCGTTGAGCGGGAGCGATTTAGTTTTTCCTTATTAAAAATCAATAAATCAGAAATTTTTGAGCCAGCGGTTTTTATACCAGCTATTGTAATGATTCTGACTTGTTTTTCCTTTGGTACGGTTCTTACACTTTCCCCGGATTTCAGCACATTTTTAGGAATTCAAAACAAAGGATTATTTTTCACCGTGTTCACCGGATCTTCCCTGATTGTCAGGGTGATCGGAGGGAGACTTTCTGATCTTTTTGGCAGGGAAAAAGTACTTAGGTTCAGCACCTTTATCTTGTTTGTGAGTATGGTTGTTATTGGCACTGCCCTCACACCTTCACAGTTTTTTCTGGGAGCTTTTATCTTTGGTATTGGCTATGGCCTGAACTCCCCTACACTATTTGCCTGGACCATTGATCTCAGTCCGGGTAAAGGAAGAGGTAAGGGAATCTCTACACTTTTTATCTTCCTGGAGGTGGGGATAGGACTAGGGGCGTTGGTTTCCGGAACTGCATATCAGGGAGACCACAACAGGTTTCCTCTCATTTTTATTATTGCCGGGTTATTTGCATTAATTGCGTTTGGGTTTTTAATGTTTAGAAGGAAAAAACAACATGCCTAGAATTATTTTAGTGATTTATTTGCTGGTCGGGCTGGTGAATGTGGCTACCCACTTTTACGATATAACAGATTTGAATGTCTATACCAAGCCATTCCTGATGCCCTTGTTGATTTTTTACCTCTATCGCTATGCCAGCGGGCATATTACCCTGCCACGTCTGATTCTGGTTGGTGTCCTTATTTTTAGTTGGATAGGTGATTTACTGCTGATGGGAGGAGGAGACTCGTATTTCATGGCAGGTTTGCTCGCATTCCTAATTGCTCAAATTGGTTATTCGTTTGCTTTGTATCAATCTACTTTCGGTAAACCAAAATTGCGGTTTATCAACCTGATTCCATTGGTTATTTATGGGGTGATACTATTGAATATGTTATGGTCAGGGATGGATCAGGTGATGCAGATAGGCATCCTCGTCTATGCCCTCGGGATTTTGACAATGGTCTTTGTAGCCAGTATTCGTCTGGGTTTCACCAACAATAGAAGTTATGTATTAGTACTCCTCGGAAGTTCACTATTCGTGCTTTCGGATTCTTTAATAGCGCTTAATAAATTCTATATTCCGATTCCCCATGATGACGTGTTAATTATGAGCACCTACATTGCCGCGCAATTATTATTAGTTCGGGGTATTTTGTTACATGAGGGCTAATTTTTGTAAGCGAAACTAACGCTTCCCATAGCCACATCAACATTGAATGTGAGGAGGTCTTTGGCTTTTACGGAGTATGCCATGTTTACGTAGACATTTTTTTCTACTTGTTCAAAGCCGGGAGCTAATTGTACACCACAAAGCGGAGATTCTTTAAGGTAAATGATAATAGGTACATTTTTGTCTGGGATGATAATATCCAGGTTTCCAGCACCTACCGTTGCCCTCACAGAGCAGGGCATTTGGTTATGTTGCTGTAAGTCCAATACTGCCCTTCCGAAACCTACATGCGTAATAATGTGCTTCGCTTTGGCCAGTTCCAGGTGCCTGGAAATGAAGGTCCCCATATCCACCTTAACATTGAAAGTGTCCATGGTTATTCTGTTTGGTTTTCCATCAGCGTAGTCCACATGAATGTCAGCAGTTCCTGATTTGAGGTTGAATGTTTTTATGAAAGAATTACTTAGATCAATGTCTGCGTTACCAACGCCATAGTTGAGATCTAACTTGAAGATTTTCTGATCATCAAAATGTACTTTCCAATAATTATGTTCTTCACCACTTGAGCGCATCATGGCAAACGCAAGTCCGTCACCAATACTGGAAGATCTAAATTCCTGCAAGTCAAGGTCTGCGCGGCAGACATTATTCTTGATATTAAATTTGAAAGAGGGATTGATTTTTTCCAAATCGGGATTCCCGTAGATTACCAAAGGGCTATCTTCAAGATTCTGATCTGACTTAATAAAACAATTCCCAGCAGGTGCATGCAGTGAAAAAGCTACGGTATCGTAGGTTATTTCATCTTTTAGAGAATAGAATTTCTGCAACTGCCCAAACGCAACTGAAAAAACCAGTACCGAGGTTACTGATAAAATCGTCCTTAACATGTTTTAGCATACGAAATATCAGACCCGGGGTTGCCTAAAAATCAGGCTCCGAAGAATTCTCGCATGTTTTCGAAAAAGCCTTTTTCATTTTTTGAAGGCTTGGGCTCGAAATTTTCAGAAGATCTCAGGCTTTCCAGTATGTTGGTTTCTTCTTTAGAAAGTGTCTTCGGTGTCCAGACATTGACATGTATCAACTGATCGCCTGTGCCATAACCGTCCACATCCCGAATACCTTTTCCCCGTAATCGGAGAATTTTTCCGCTTTGTGTTCCAGCGTCTATCTTTATTTTCACCTTACCACTTATGGTTGGGACTTCAATAGAAGTTCCCAGAGCGGCGTCAATAAAGCTTATAAAAAGTTCATAGATGACATTATTGCCATCTCTTTTCAGGTTTTCATCTTCTGTTTCTTCTACGACAATCAACAAGTCGCCCGGTACACCTCCAGGGACTTCATTTCCCTTGCCTGACATCGATAATTGCATGCCTTCTGCTACACCCTGAGGAATTTTAATAGAGATTACCTCTTCCCTGCGACTCATTCCCATGCTGTCTGTGCCAGCACCTCTGTTATCTACCATTTGGCCAGCACCCCCACAAGTTGGGCAGGTGGTAGTGGATACCATTTGTCCAAGCATGGTATTCATTACTTTGCGAACCTGACCGGTACCGTTGCAGGATGAGCAATTCTTAAAGGTGGTATTTGGATCAACCACGAGTCTGTTGACCTTAATTTTCTTTTCTACTCCTTCTGCAATCTCTCGCAGGGTCAATTTCAATTTGATTCTGAGATTTGTGCCTTTTCGTGTTCTACGTCCACCGCCTCGGCCTCCTCCACCAAAAAAGCTATCGAAAGGACTTCCGCCTCCTCCGCCGAAGATATCACCGAATTGGGAGAAGATATCATCCATATTCATGCCACCACCACTAAATCCACCTGCTCCACCAACTCCCTGGTGACCGAATTGATCATATCGCTGACGTTTTTCGTCATTGCTCAAGACCTCGTATGCTTCGGCCGCTTCTTTAAATTTTTCCTCAGCTTCTTTGTTATCAGGATTTTTATCCGGATGATATTTAATGGCCATCTTTCGATAAGCCTTTTTTATCTCGTCCTTGGCAGCTGATTTACTTACCCCTAATACATCGTAATAATCTCTTTTTGCCATTATGACTTAGCTCCTGTTACAACTTTGGCGAATCTTACCACTTTTTCATTTAAAGTGTAGCCGTTTTCAATTACGTCTACAATTTTCCCTTCCAATTTTTTACCAGCAGGCATTTGAGTAATTGCTTCCTGAAATTCGGGATCAAATTTATCACCAGATTTTGTATCCATTTTTTTAAGGCCCTTCTGGTCTAAAATCTTCTTGAACTTGTTATAAATGATTTCAAGTCCTTCTTTGGCAACAACAGACTCTTTTTCAGATTTTTCTTCCAGCGATTTGAAAGCCCTTTCAAAATCATCTAAAACTGGAAGCAGGTCGAGCATAAGGTCTTTGGTTGCTGAGCCGATAAGCTCCATTCTTTCTTTAGCCGTTCTTCTTCTGAAGTTTTCGAACTCTGAATAAAGCCTTAAATATTTATCTTTTGCTTCGCCGAGCTCTTCCTTTAAAACTTCAGATTCCTCTTTTTCTTCTTCCTGTTCCTGCTCGGGCATCTCCTCAGCCTTTTCTTCTGTCTGCTCGTTAGACTGAATCAGCTCCTCCTGTTCTTCTTGGTTATCTTCTATTTTATCTTTTTGCATCTCTGACACCTTCTTTTTAACTCTTTGGGATTGTCAATTTCTTTGCCAAACATCTAAATTCTGCCAAGATGACATGTTTGAATGTGAATTGGTGGGAACTTCAGGCCTTTATTTCATTTTCGGGTCGTTGTGCCACCTGATTTAATGATTTCCAGAGCAAATCTTTTAGCTGGGTAAGGCCCGTCTCAGCGACGCTTGAAATGAATACAATAGGTATATCCGGAACTTCCTTTGCCATTTCACCCTGCAGTTCATCATCCAACATGTCTGCTTTTGTAATGGCCAAAACTCTTTCCTTATCAAGTAGTTCAGGATTATGTTTTTCAAGTTCTTTCAGCAGAATTTGGTATTCTTTTTTAATGTCATTTGTGTCACATGGAACCATAAATAGCAAGATCGAATTTCTTTCGATATGCCTGAGGAACCGCAAGCCTAATCCCTTCCCCTCGGCAGCTCCTTCTATGATCCCCGGAATATCCGCTACGACAAAAGACTTATTGTCCCTATAGCCTACTACCCCCAGGTTTGGTGTAAGCGTGGTGAACGGGTAATCACCTATTTCTGGTTTTGCTGCAGAGATGACTGATAACAGGGTGGATTTCCCAGCATTAGGAAAACCAACCAATCCGACGTCTGCAAGTACTTTTAATTCCAGAACCACCCACTTTTCCTGTCCGGGTATACCTGGTTGTGCGTATCGCGGAGACTGTTGTGTGGATGATTTGAAATGCACATTTCCCTGACCCCCCATCCCACCATTCAGCAGGATTTCTGTTTGGCCATCCTCCAGTATTTCCAATAGAGTATCTCCGGTTTCGTCATCCCGTGCGATGGTGCCTATTGGAACTTCTAAAATGACATCCTCACCTCCTGCTCCTGTACGCATCTGACCTTCTCCAGGGACTCCATTTACTGCATTGATGTGTTTTCGGTACTTGAGGTGTAAAAGGGTCCAGAGTTGGGAGTTTCCTTTCAAAATGATATGTCCACCCCGGCCACCATCACCTCCGTCAGGACCACCTTTTGGCACACCTTTTTCACGTCTGAAGTGAGAAGATCCTGCGCCACCGTTTCCTGATCTGGCGTGGAACTTCACATAATCGATAAAGTTTGATTCCATCTACTATTTGTGTGCGTCGACTACTGAAGAGATTTTTTCAAAAATTTCGTCAATCGTGCCTACGCCATTGATGCCCTTATATTTGGATTGGCCTTGATAAAAATGCGCTACAGGGGCAGTTTCTTTTTTATATACATTGATACGGTTGGAGATTTTTGCATCATTCTGATCATCTACTCTTCCAGATGTCTTTGCTCTTTCTTTGATGCGTGATCTGAGCTCTTCTTCAGGAACTTCCAGTGCAACCATTACTGAAATAGCAAGGTCATGAGCTGCAAGCATTTTATCCAATGATTCAGCCTGGGCTACCGTTCTCGGAAATCCATCAAAAATGAACCCCCCGTCGTTTAGGTGATCTTTTATTTTGTCTTCTACCATTCCAATAACTACATCATCCGGAACTAGATTTCCCTGATCCATATACCGCTGTGCCAACTTACCCAGATCAGTACCTTCACCCAGATGTTTGCGAAATAAATCACCCGTAGCAATGTGCACGAGTTGATATTTTTTTATCAGGTGTTCACTTTGGGTGCCTTTTCCAGCACCGGGAGGACCAAATAATACGATATTCAACATTTTTCTTGATTTTGGGACAAATATACAAAAGTCCTTTACGGGTTCCTGATATTCTTTTAAAGTCTGGGTATGAGATATTGGTACATTTCGATCATGCTTTGGATATCATGATGATGAACTTTCTCATGGGGTGAGTGTACGTTTGACTCTGGAGCGCCGATGAAGCACCAATCGATTGGGTATGGAGATTGATGGATTTCTCTCCCATCACTAGACCCGGCGCCTTCTACCTCCAGTTGATAATCTATCCCAGACTCATTTGCCAATTCCAGGATTTTATTTAGAAATATCTTGCGAGGAATATTTCTGTCGCGCAATGAAATCGCTACTCCATCACCGTGAGTGACTCCGTCAGTGACCCAGGTGATGTCTGATATCAAAGCATTTTTTATCTGATAATTTTCATACAGATACTTGATAAGCAAAGGTACGCTCCCGCCGCCATGTTCTTCATAAGTACTGAAAACCACTGCCCCGTTTTCCATGGTTTCAGCAACTTTCAATGCATTATACATACCAAGTCGGTCATCGAGGTATGTACCTTCCACATATTCCTTTGAGACTTTAAGAGATGGTTTGAAAGTAAGTGTCGTCCCTCTTTCAATGGCTCTGGGGAAGTCATGTGAAAGTTGATGTTTATTATTTACCTGGAGTTTGCATTCAATGGGCCCCATGGAATCTTCTCCGGTCAATAATATTCCGTTTTCAATGTGAGGACCCCCAATGGCTACGAGTTGGTTTTCATACCGGGTAGTGAATCCAACTGAATCCATGTGAGCAAAGATTGCTGTTCTGGGCTTTCCGAAAACGAGCATTATTGAATCATGAAAACCTTCACCTGAAATAATAGTAGGCTTGGTCAACCAATTTTTTGATTCCTTTTGCACGTAATGCATCAGAAATTGATTCATTTTGTACTCGCTGCCAGAAGGCGCATGGACGTCGATTAGATTTTGAAGAAGTTTCATGTGTTAGGATTGCAAATTTAACTTTTGCATTATCACTAAACCCCAGGAAAAGCGTTTAATTATTTAGAATCATGCCGGATCTAATAAAATATCTACTGGTTTATGCGTTGTCGGGCTTCAAATTTATTTTTGGTCCGACGATGGGGGTTGCCTATGGGTTTAACTTGCTTGAGACTGCTGTGTTAACTATCCTCGGGATGATGACAACGGTCTATATCATCAGTTATTTTGGGGAACAGATTAGGTCTGTTACCATTCGATTTTTTGGTAAACGTAAAAAGGAACCTAATTTCAGTCCTGGGAGAAGGAGGTTTGTTAAGGTCTGGAAAAAGTATGGGATTCAGGGAATAGCTTTCTTAACCCCTTTGCTATTAACCCCTGTTGGAGGTTCATTTATTGCCAATGCCCTAGGCGCCAATCGAAGAGGTATTTTTAAGTGGATGTGGATTTTTGGTACTTTTTGGGCATTTGTGCTTTCTGCGCTTGTAAGGTTTGCAGCAGACTTGTTGATACGCTTAAATATTCTATAGCAATCAAAATCATTTTATTCTTAGGTGGACCACGATTTGGATAGTTACTTTTGCGCCATGCAAATCAAAAATGACTTAGTGCTCAGAGCAGCCAGAGGGGAGCAGGTGGAAAGAACCCCTGTGTGGTTGATGCGCCAGGCAGGCAGAATTTTAAAAGAGTATCGGGAAGTGAGAAATTCCTTAAGTGGTTTTAAGGAATTAGTTGAAAATCCTGAATTAGCTGCTGAGGTAACCATTCAACCAGTCGATATTCTTGGTGTGGATGCTGCCATCATCTTCTCGGATATTTTAGTCATTCCTGAGGCCATGGGCCTTTCCTATGAAATGGTTGAGAAAAAAGGACCATATTTCCCGTCAACTATCCAGTCAGGAAGTGATATCAAAAGAGTAAAAATTGCTGAAGCAGATGATTTGAGATATACCCTTGATGCCATTGCTATCACTAAGAAAGCACTGGATGGTTCAGTTCCCTTAATTGGATTTGCAGGAGCACCATGGACTATTTTTTCTTACATGGTTGAAGGTCAGGGGAGTAAAACATTTTCCAAAGCAAGAAGAATGTTGTATCAGGATCCAGCATCATCACATGAGTTGCTTGAAAAGATTACCGCCAGTACAATAAACTATTTGAAAGGGCAGATTGCCGCTGGGGCTGATATGGTTCAGATTTTTGACTCATGGGCTGGTGTGTTGCCTAAATCTCAATACATGGAGTTTTCAATGCGGTATATCAGGCAAATTGCTGAGGCGATAGATGAGGTTCCAATCACTGTATTTGCAAAGGGTGCTTATTTTGCCCTGGAAGAGATGGCTGATCTGCCCTGCAACACGATCGGTCTTGACTGGAACATGAGCATTGAAGAGGCTAAAAAGGTCCTAAAAGGAAAAACACTCCAGGGGAATCTGGACCCTTGTATTCTTTATGCCTCGCAAGAAATAATTGAGAAAGAGGTCAAAACCATGCTTTCCCGATTTTCAGGATATCCGCACATAGCTAACCTTGGTCATGGTGTTTATCCTGATACTCCTCCGGAGAACGTGAAATTTTTTGTAGATGCCGTGAAAAATATTAGGCTAACTAACAGCTAATCATAGTGATTTTTTGAGAATCGGATTATCCAAAGCCTCAGCGAGGAGCCTTTCTTTATCAATGGGCACAACCCCCTGATATTCACATACAATGCCACCGCCTAGGTTTGCCAACTCAGCGGCAAAAGGCAATGGCAGGCCGAGGGCTAACGCCATGGCTGCAATGCTGATAACCGTATCTCCGGCGCCCGATACGTCTGCAATTGAACGAAGGTGCGCGGGGTGTTTTCCGTCCTCTTTATCAGATTGAAAGTAAACGCCATATTCTGACAGGGTGATCAGTGCCTGCTTGAAGCCCAACATTGCTTTTAACTTGTTGACCGCGCTGGCTACTTCAGGGGTCGATTTTGGATCCACTTCCATTCCTAAACCTTCTTTTAGTTCTTTGAGATTTGGTTTGAACAGTGTACAGAATTTATACTGATTGAAATTTTTCTTTTTAGGATCTACCGCAGTTGGGATGCCTTTTAAGTTTGCCTCATCGATGACTTTTTGAATGGTGTTTGCACTCAACACGCCTTTGTCATAATCTTCAAAAATGATTAGGTCGCAATCTGTGATTAATGATTTTAGCCTTTCGATAAAGGAGTCCTCATCAACTTTTGATAGCTGAGTTTCAATTTCAGAGTCAATTCTTAGAAGATGTTGAGAGGAAGACATCACCCTATTTTTGACTGTGGTGATTCGTTCGTCACTTTCTAAAATTCCCTCATGGCTTAAGTGCTGATCTTTTAAAAGACCGATAAATTCTTTTGCATCATTGTCTTTTCCTATGACAGAGCAAAGAATGGGTTGAGCTCCCAATGCCTGGACATTTAGTGCCACATTAGCAGCTCCACCAAGTCTTCTTTCTCTTTTTGTGACACTCACCACTGGCACGGGTGCCTCAGGGGAAATTCTTTTTACAGATCCATAGATGTAAGCATCGATCATCACATCTCCAATGACCAAAACCTTCAATTTTTTGAAGGCCTCAAACACTTCATTTATGGAATTATAATTCATCAAGCAAGCTTAGCGAGTGCTTCTTTCATGCTCGATATAGCCGTTTTCAGCTCTTCTTCAGAAGCCGCATAAGAGATTCGAATACAATCAGGGTCTCCAAAGGCATCACCAGTTACCAAAGAAACCTTTGCCTGATCCAGCAAGAACATGCATAAGTCTTCCGCATTGTTGATCGTTGTTCCATCGGCTGATTTCCCAAAATAACTACTTACATTCGGAAAGAAATAGAAGGCTCCTCCGGGCATATTTACTTCCATGCCAGGTATTTCCTGAAGTAGGTTATGCACCAGCGTTCTTCTCTGATGATAAGCCTCTGCCATCTTATCAGTGGAGTCAGAGGATTCAGTAAGTGCAGTATAAGCGGCTCTCTGAGCAATAGAGCTATTTGCAGAGGTAAATTGTCCCTGAATTTTATTAGCAGCTTTTGCTAACCAAAGGGGTGCTCCGATATAACCGACACGCCAGCCAGTCATGGCATACCCCTTACTGAAACCATTTACAGTTACTGTCCTGTCTAGCATTCCCTCTAATGTTCCGATGCTTGCATGGCCACCGGTAAAATTGATTTTTTCATAAATCTCATCTGCGATTATGAGGATGTCAGGATGTTGTCTTAAAACTTCAGCCATTGCTTCTAGCTCATCTTTTAAGAATACAGAGCCAGTCGGGTTACAAGGTGAAGAAAAGATTACGGCTTTTGTTTTAGGCGTAATGGCTTGCTCAAGCTGTTTTGCTGTTGCTTTAAAATCACTTTCTATGCCTCCCTTGATTAGTACAGGTACACCTTCTGCCAATTCAACAAGTGCAGGATAGGTTACCCAAAAAGGAGAATAGACTACTACTTCATCTCCAGGGTTGAGAATGGCCATGAAGACGTTTGCCAGAGACTGTTTGGCTCCATTAGAAACAACAATTTGATCAGGGGCATAATCAAGATCATTCTCGTCTTTGAACTTCTTGGAGATAGCTTCTCTCAGGTCCAGATACCCATTTACTGGAGGATATGAAAAATATTTACCTGTATCAATAGCTGCTTTGGCTCCCTCATTGATATATGCCGGTGTTTTGAAGTCTGGTTCGCCAAGGCTTAGGCTTATCACGTTAACGCCTTGTTGTTTCAGCTCCCTCGCTTTGGCCGCCATAGCAAGGGTTGCTGATTCTTTCATGTTTTTGATTCTGTCTGATCTTAAATCCATCTTGTTGTTTAGAAAAAATGCGAGGCCAAAATTAACTAAATAGCATGCAGAAGCAAATCAAAACTCATGATTCATTTGATCTACAAAATCATTGGCAATAAAAAACCCCGACTCTAGGAGACGGGGTAAAAAAATAAAAAAAATATTTTAGCTGGCACAGAATTCTTTTAACCTTCTGTTTTTGCCAGGCTCTCTAAGTTTTTGTAATGCTTTTTCACGAATTTGTCTTACCCGCTCACGTGTAAGTCCCATAGCATCACCTATCTCTTCCAATGTATACGGATTATCATATCCAATACCGAAGCTCATCATGATTACCTCTTTCTCTCTGGCTGTCAGCGTAGAGAGTGCTCGCATGGTTTCAACTTTAAGTGAGTCATTAAAAACCAATGCACCGTCAGTTGGACCAGTGGCTTCATTTTCCAATACATCCAATAATGATCCAGATTCGTCCTCGCCAAAAGGAGCATCCATGGACATTTGCTTTACTTCAGCTCCGAGTGTATTGCGAACCTCACTTGGCTTCATATCCAAAATGTCCGCCAGTTCCTCTTCAGTAGGTTCTCTTTCAAATCGTTGTTCTAGCTCAGCATAGGCACGTCTGATTTGGTTGATAGCACCAGATTTATTCATTGGGAGTCGAACAATTCTTGATTGCTCAGCCAGTGCCTGCATGATAGATTGTCTAATCCACCAAACTGCATACGAGATAAATTTGAAACCTTTGGTTTCGTCAAACTTCTTTGCTGCTTTGATTAAGCCTAAATTACCTTCATTGATTAGATCATTCAATGGAAGACTTCTATTTTGATATTGTTTGGCGACAGAGACAACAAATCGTAAGTTGGCTTTTACCAGCTTTTCCAATGCTAACTCATCACCTTCTCTGATACGCTTGGCTAATTCAACCTCCTCATCAGGTGTGATCATGGGAACATTACTTACTTCAGTGAAGTACTTTTCCAGCGTGTGACTTTCCCTACGGTTGGTTATTGATTGCGTAATCTTGAGCTGTCGCATATATTTAGTTTCTTTTTTCTGTTTTCCTAATTGGAATCATTAAATCTCACCATATCAATTTTTTAAAAAAAAATAATAGTGAACCGCGAATTTAAGGCTTAATATAATACTAGTCAATATATTATGAAAGTAAACCTCAAGGAATACAACTAATCTGGGATAGATTTGGTTTCTTTCTTGTCAGAAATACGGTAACTTTTATTTAAAATTCAGGCCCCTATCTAAAATTTCTCTTCTTTTGCCTTGAAGATTTTTATAAGTTAACATTTTAAAAATATGAGTAGTACGGGTAATAATGGGACTTTTGATTCTCCAAAAGAATATGAATCAATTACCTTATACATGGCAAAGCATGTTGTCAGCTTTCGGCCTGAACAATCAATTTTTGATGCCATAGATCGTATGCTTGAACATAATATTTCCGGAGGTCCCGTACTCAATGAAAAAGGCGATATTATTGGTATTTTGTCCACTAAGGATTGTCTCAAAATCATGGTAGATGAATCTCAAAATAATCAAAACAACAATAAAGGGGTGGTGGAAGATTATATGACCAATGAAGTAATAACGGTTGATGTAAGTAGCAATGTTTTGGATGTTGCCAATATGTTTCTGAGTTCTAACTTCCGCAGATACCCAGTTATCGAGAATGGGAAATTGGTTGGACAGGTGAGTCGTAGGGACGTGATGAAGGCAGCAGCTAAATTAAAAGGTACTGCTTGATAATTCGTTCTTGACTTTTAACTTAACTTTCTAAAATTAGACATTTGGAAATTTTTGATTCTATTCAACTTTCAAACGATGATCTTGTCTGGGTCATGTTTTGCGCGGTATTAATTGGCATGTCAAAAACTGGTCTTTCCGGTGCCGGCATGCTTGTTGTACCTATTATGGCAAGTGTCTTTGGTGCTAAGGAGTCTACAGGTATTGTCCTTCCTATGCTTGTCATGGCTGATGTCTTTGGTGTAACTTATTACAACCGCCATGCAGAAATTGGCTATTTGTTCAAACTTGCTCCAAGCACCATACTAGGAGTATTGGTTGGCATATGGGTAGGAGATTCAATTGATGGAGATCAATTCACATTACTATTAGCTATTGTGATCTTATTTGGGGTAGCTATTACGGTCTGGCAGGAAGTAACCAGGTCAAAACTGATTGTTCATAATTTATTTTTTGCCTCAATAGCAGGCTTTTTAGGTGGATTTACCACGATGATAGGTAATGCCGCCGGCCCGGTCATGTCCATCTACTTTTTATCTATGGCATTACCAAAGAACGCTTTTATTGGTACTTCAGCCTGGTTCTTTTTTCTTGTTAATATCTTTAAAGTACCTTTTCACATTACCATCTGGGACACGATTACCTGGGAAACATTTAAGATTGATATGCTGATGTTTCCACTGATTGTCGTAGGTGCATTTATTGGAATCAGGGTCGTTAAACTAATACCGGAGAAGCCTTACCGAATTTTCATTTTAGTTACCATCGTTCTTGCATCTCTCAAGCTTTTCTTCTGAGCTGTTATAAGTCCAGTCTGTGCAATATTTGTAGAGCTAAAATGCTTGTAAAGCGATAGTCTCCTTTATTCGGTAGCGTAGCAATTTGATTATGCCAAAGCACAAACAGGGTGAGGTGATTCATGGCAAGTGTTGGTCCAATGGATACTCTTTCCTGATCAAAAAATTTCTCACCATGAAGATTTGGACCATTAATAAAGATTTCATTTCTCACAGCAAGATTTAGATCTTTTCTATTTTCATCTTTTGATAGGTCTGCTAACGGGATAGAAAAAAATAGCGCATATCTAAACCTAAAGTACATGGGTTGCTGTTGGTCTATTTCTATTTTTCTTAGGACGCGTTCTTCAACCTGAAATCGATTTATCATACCTGTTTTACCAAGATCGTGTCTAAAAAAGGCCTCCTGATAGGGCCTAATCTCATGAAAATTACTGCTTGAGCTATTGATGGGCTTGAAATAGCCAACTCCGCTTACGAACCTAAAGTGGTCATTGATCTGAAGGCCAATACCTGACCGAATCAGGTAGTCAGAGCTTCTACGAAAGGTTTCTCTCCATCTGAGAGAGGCAATAGTATGTATGATCCATTTAGGAGGTAAAGTGGTTATATTGATATATTGAGTCCATTGCTGATCATCTCTGTCCATGCTGATTTGCGCGGTTGCGGAGGACATTATGGAATACAAAGCCATAAAAAGAACCCATTGACGGATGCTCCACAATATTTTCCTCGAGATAGTCATCGTTTGATTATTCAGCCAAAACCTTCATGGTGATTGGACTGGATACAAATTTAATCCGAAATGATAATAATATTGGGTAGACTATCCATTAAGTAGCTTTGATAGCTTTAGAATAGCTATCATACTTAGGCTATCTGTGATTTCTCCAGTCATCACCATTTGAACTGCTTCCGAAAGGGGTAACTTTCTGATCAACAGGTCTTCAGTCTCTTCAAATGCTGTTTCACCCTCCGTCAGATCTTTCGCCACAAATGCAAACCCAACTTCATCAGTCACCGAATTTGAAGTATGCATTTTTAACAATTCTTCCCATGATTTAGCGGTCAGGCCTGTTTCTTCTTTTAATTCCCTTTTAGCAGAGGCTAAAATTTTTTCTTCTTTTGGGCCTCCTCCCATTGGGATTTCCCAGGAATATTCATTGAGGGAGTATCTCCATTGTCCGACGAGCCAGGTATGGTTGTTTTCATCAAGGGGGATGATACCTACAGCATAGTTTTTAAAGCTAACTTTTCCATAAATACTTTTTCCTCCTCCCGGGTTGATAACTTGATCTTCTTCTAGTGTAATCCAGGGATTTTCATATATTTTCTTCCCGGATATTTTTTTCCACGGATTCTTGTTTGGAGGCTTATTCACAGGTCATCAATTCAGCATAGTCAATACCCAATATCCTTGCCCGGTCCCAATCCGTATTGGCACCATCTACATCTTCGATCATACATTTGGCGGTGCCTCTACTCACATAGGCGGCCGCCATATCAGGTTTCATTTGAATGACTTTATCAAGCTCCTCAATGGCTTTTTCCGGATTCTGATCCTGAAGGTAGATATAGGCTTTCTCATAATAGACCATCGCGTATTCTGGATCAAGCTTCAGTGCCAGGTTGAAATCATTCATTGCGGAGCCTTTCTCACCTAAATTTGACTTTGCCACCCCTCTTAGATAATATATTTCTTCGTTCTCAGGGTCCAGTGCTATGGCCTTGTCGTAATCTTTAATGGCACCCTTATAGTTATCATTCATGTATTTATCATACCCACTATTGAGCAATATCTCAGCCGGTGTTTGGAAGACAAAACCCACGATTAAAAGCAAGGAAACGAAATGCATAAAAAGGTCTTTTTTAAATTTTAATTCGATGAACCTAACTAATGATAATTGAAATTGGTTATCAAGTGTAATTTATGATAATGCGATACAATACTAGGGATTGCTTTCAAAACTGTCATTTCCCAGGAGAGTTGCTTTACCAAATCGACCCTCTTGTGGAGCATTTTCCAGTTTAAGCACACCACGTGGACATACAGCAGCACACACCCCGCATCCCACACAGGAACTACGAACGATGTTTTGACCTCTTTGTGCGTACCACCTTACATCGATCCCCATCTCACAATAGGTAGAACAGTTTCCACATGAGATGCATTGACCTCCATTTGTGGTGATTCTAAATTTTGATTTAAATCGTTGGATCAGACCTAAATAAGCGGCAAGTGGACATCCAAATCGACACCATACGCGGTTACCCATTAATGGATAGAAACCTGTGCCAACAACCCCGGAGAAAATAGAGCCTATCATAAATCCATAGGGTTTTTGTAGGGTATTGTAGGTGTCTAAACCTAAAAGAGAATAGGATCCAGTAAAAAAGGTATAAAGCACTCCCACGGTCATAAGCACTGCAAAAACCAATACTCCATGGACGATCCACCTTTCAAACTTCCATGCCTTCAATGATTTGTCAGATAGTTGTCGAAAAGGATCACCAGCAGTTTCAGCAAGTGCACCACATCCGCAAACCCATGAGCAATACCACCTCTTCCCAAAAAAATAGGTCATCAATGGTACGCCTAATACAATGAGTAATATTCCCCAAATGAGCATAAACATGCCTATAGCACCGGAAGATAGCAGCGAATTGAGCTGAGAGGGATGAAAGAAATCGTAGTCCAAAGGCCATATATTTTTAAAATCAAAATAAGGCTGATTTAATGCAATCATTATTTCAGGTAGGATAAATGCAATTGCAAGCTGAAAAAAAGTTACTGATGCAGTTTGTAGGATTTTGTATTTATTATGTCGGTATTTAATCACCTTCCTTATGCCCATAATCAAGACAGCAAAACAGTAAATGAAGCCATATAAAAACCATTGACTTGCTTTTGCTTCCGGAATAAAAACCTGCTTTATTGGATCCATCATAACGATCCAGTTAGTGATATAGGCAGGAAAAAAATACAGCAGGATATAGAAGCTAATTAACAATGTGCCAATAAGGATGCCTATCCAGCCTCTATTATTTAGCGTATTGTGAAATATGCCATTGTTTTTTATCCCCGGAGGTCCATGCAGTTTAACAGAGGGAAGAATAAACATAAGGCTACCCACGGTGCTCAGAATGAATGTGAGGATAAAAAAAAGTAAGGGATATTGAAGGACGGGACCTGCTGCAGAGGCCCTTGTAAGTATTGAGCCGTAATCTTCAAAAATCCGTTGATCCCAATTTTGCAAGGTAATTTGTTCATCATTGTAGGAAGTAATCGCTCCATTGATTTGATTGACAAATGGAATACTAAGTGGATAAGTCTTCCCATATACTTCAGAGAGCAATGGCTCCAGCACTTTTTGATGTTCAGGCCGAACGTGTTGCTGAAATATTTCCTTTGTTAAGGTATACTCCGACATGAAAAACATCGATAGAAAAATGCTCAATGAGGTCAGAAAAATGATTAATCCGGAATACCTAATTAGTCGCATAGTTCTCAGTTTAATAGTTTTTCCAGAAATGACCTTTTCCTTACAGCCACTTGATCAGGAAATTTTTCGTTGAACATCATTTGTATCTCATTATCTAGCTTTTTATTGAATTCCGGATCAAAAAAAGACCTCCGAAGGTTCTGCACTACGTTTGCAATACTTTCTCCAGATTTAATCCATTCGTTCCAAACCTCATGTCTGAATCTCACACCCATGGCATTCATCCCCAGAACAGCTTTCGATTTTATATCAAAAACAATGCGAATGCCTTTTTTGCCTGAAGGATCTTCCCAATAAATACTGTCTTCATTTTCCTTTGGATTAGCATTTACTGATCCATATATCTGGTATTCAATATCAAAAAACTTTGCTGAGTTGAACCAGATTCCGGGCATATAAGGTTTATCCTTACCTGTCACCGTCCTTGCAATTGTTTCTCCCATCATCCTGCCGGCATACCAGACGGCTTCGATCGCTTTTCGGTGTGGTAAAGGTTCTCTCATTTGTACGCAGTCTCCAATGGCATAAACATCAGCTATGTTTGTTTTCAGATAGGAGTCCACCAAAATTCCTTTTTGAATCTCAAGTTTACTTTCTTGTAGGAATTTAATATTTGGGGAGACTCCGACAGTCAGCCCTACAAATTCGCAGGGAATAATTTCACCAGACTTGGTTTTAACACCTTTGACTCCTCCGGATCCATTGTCTAGAATTTCTTCAAGTTCAGTTTGTAGTCTTAAATCAATTCCATATTCCTCAATATGACGATCGACCATACGGGATTCTTCCGGAGGGAGTACAACATCCCAAAAGTTTTTCTCTCTTACAAGAAATGTCACAGGTATATCTCTGGAATGAAGCATTTCTGCCATTTCTATACCTATTAGTCCGCCACCGACAACTACGGCTCTTTTGATACCTTTTGTGTTTGCTTCCATGGATTCAAGATCCTGATAGCTATATAAGCCTTGTACGCCGTTTAGGTCCTGACCGGTCCACCCAAACTTATTAGGGGTGGAGCCAGTTGCAATGATCAATTTGTCATATTGTAGTGGTTTACCGTCTGTGAAATTCAGTCTCTTCTTTTCGAAATCAACTGTTTTTACCCACTTTCTAACTAGTTCGATCTTATTTTTTGACCAAAACCAATCTTCATATGGCTTGATGTTTTCAAACTTCATATGACCCATATAGATATACATGAGTGCTGTCCTGGAGAAGAAGTGATCTGTTTCACCGGAAACCACAGTTATTCTGTCATCAGATAGCTTTCTGATGTGTCGGGCTGCAGTTATACCTGCAATACCATTTCCAATGATTACCACATGCTTCATTTGATTTCAATTTACTTTAAATAGCAGCAAAGACCCGGCATTATTGTTGAACACTGTTAAGTATTAGTGCGAATGTCAATGTGTTGACATTTGAAAATCAACAAGTATCTCAAGCGACCGTTAAGATAAAATATTATGAGAAGAGTTTTTGCAATGTGCTTAATAGTAATCACTAATTATTTGTCTGCACAGCCATTTTTTGAGATCTCGAATCAGTTTTTTAGAGAAAATGTGAAAGATGGCTTGGTAAAATATGACCGGGTGAATATGGATAGGTCTGTTTTAGATGACCTGATAACAAGAATTGGGAATTATGATTTAATAGCAGTTTCAGATGCTGAAAAGAAAGCCTTTTATATTAATGCTTATAACCTATTGGTTATCCACCAGATATTGAATAATTATCCCAGTGAGGGGCCATTAGAAATTGAGGGTTTTTTTGATGCGATTACCAGTAGCGTCGCTGGAGAAAAACTCACCTTAAACGAATTAGAAAAAGAACGCTTATTCAAAGCGTTTCCTGACCCCAGAATACACTTTGTTTTAGTCTGCGCAGCCGTGGGTTGTCCTCCGTTAGCTGATTTTGCTTATTTGCCTTTGAGTATTGAAAAGCAGCTAAAGGAACGTACAATCTATGTTGTGAACTTTGAGCCCTTCATTAGAGTTAATAGTAATACGATTCAAATATCCAAGATATTTGATTGGTACAAAGCTGATTTTACAAAGCAGAAGAATACAGTGATCAAATATATTGACAGTTATCATTCAGGCGATTTGGCTGATAAGCAACTGTCTTTTTATGAATATGATTGGTCACTTAATAAATATTGAAGAGGTGATGGGTTACTGGTAATTTTTTGAATTAGGTTAAGTTAGGTTGAAATACCCATCATAGAAGCTCCGCACCCTGCGGAGCTTTGCTTTTTTAGACTTGTAGATTTTCCAGCAATTGGGCTATTGATTGATAGGTGGTTGTGCGGCTTTCACCAGAGACCACAAATTCACTTTTAGATTTACAGGTTATTTCTAACCCACCCGACTGTTCTACAATTTTATACCCTTTTCGCTTTAGTGCCATTTCTACCCAAAATTTCGTTGTTGCTTCTCCGGTTACATGAATTTCCGGGCCTGATTGACTGATATTTATTGTGCCATGGATCATGTCATAACCATAGCCATCTAGATAGAGCCCTTTTTCAAGCTGACCATTTAAGATCAGGTCCTCTGGAGTGCCCTCGACAACTGCTTCATTAAAATTAAAAAGCAATAGTCTGTCTGACAGTTGGGTGCTGACCTGAAGGTCATGGGTGGAAATGAGTATGCCTTTGCCTTGCGAAGCTATTTTCCTTAGCAGGAGCATAACCTCAATTTTGTTGTTAAGATCAAGGTGTGCTGCAGGCTCATCCAGAATGATTAGATCTGTTTCTTGTGCTAAAGCACGGGCAATCATCACTTTTTGAAGCTGACCATCGCTCAATTCATACAGCTTTCGTGTGGCGATGTAATTCAAATTTGTTTCTGTGATTGCCCATTCTATCGACTCTTTATCCTTTTTGCTTAAAACACCCATCCAATTAGAATAAGGATGTCGGGCGATGGCAATAAGTTCAATTGGCGTAATGTTGAAAGTGAAGGGTTTTTCTGTGAGGACAAGACTCATTTTTTGAGCAAGTGCTTTAGAAGAAATATGCTGTAGGTTTTGATCAGCATAGTAAATGGACCCTGCTATCGGGTTTATTAACCCGGCAATTGTTTTGATGAATGTGGTTTTACCCACTCCATTCTGACCCATTAAGGAGACGATTTCTCCTTGCCCCAAGGTAAGGTTGATATCACTTTGGAGCGTACGGATTTGGGCTTTTTGGTACCCGATACTAAGCGATTTGGTACTCAATAAACTCATGAATTAAATGAATAGCCCAGGTTTTTTTTCCTGATTAACAGATAGATCACAAATGGAGCACCTATCAACGAGGTTACGGCATTGATAGGTAGTGTCGCCCCCAACCCAGGTAATTGTGAGATCGAATCAAACACCAACATCAATGTACCGCCAAAAAGAATTAGGATGGGTGTTAGGAGCAGGTGGTTACTGGTATTAAATAGTATTCGGGTGAGGTGAGGCATAGCCACTCCAAAAAACGCAATTGGTCCACAAAAGGCAGTTACTGACCCAGCCAGAATACTTGTGTTTAATATGATAAGTAGCCGTGTCTGTTTCATGTTAAGCCCAAGACTTGAAGCATAGTTCTCTCCTAGAAGTAAGGCATTCAGTTGCTTGGATAATAGCATGGATCCAATCAGACCGAGACATATTATAGGGATAAAAACTGCTAATTCATTCCAGGATAGACTGCCCAGATTTCCAAATGACCACATGACATAGGCCTGGATGTTTTCGGCCTGACTAAAAAATTGTAGGATACTGACCAGCGCTCCTGAAGCTGTACCAAACATTAGGCCGATGATCAGCAAAGAGACGCTGTCTTTAATTCGGGTGGCCACAACGGCAATTACCAACAATACCGAGAAGGAGCCTAGTCCTGCGGCGACAACCAATAGCCAGCTTCTTCCAATCCCTGTTATATTTAATATCCCTCCAAAATAAAACCCAAGAAAGATGATTAACGCCACACCTAGTCCCGCTCCTGAACTAATGCCTAATATATAAGGCCCTGCAAGGGGATTACGAAAAAGGGTCTGCATTTGTAAGCCACTTACACCCAAAGAGCTTCCAACAAAAATGGCCGTGAGTGCTTTAGGAATCCTGAAGTTTGTCAGAATCAGGTCCCAGCTTTCTTTTCCAGTACCCTCTCCAATGAAGAATGAAAACAGATTCTTGAAGGGAATATACACGGAGCCCAACCCTATGTTGATAAGAAAGCAAAGGATCGAGATTACACCAATGACTATCAGGATTTTAATCCATTTTGATTTTGACTCTTCAAAATATTGGTCAATCATGGGAGTTGCTCAAAATAGTAGGTTTCGTAATGGGGTAGAAGCTCTGGATGTAAAATTTTGATCATATCTGATAAAACAAGGTCAGGCCTGGCATATCCTGATTCAAAAATATCATAGCCACCTTCTGCCCCTATATTTTTGCTGTAATTATACACATTACGATTCTTAAATGCCTTAAATTCAGTATATCGATTATCTTGATTTTGTAATTCCTGAAGCGATTGGAAACTAGCAACCCCAATCCAATAATCTGCATCTTGTGCCTCTTCAAATACATATTCAAAATCTAATTCCTGCCATCCTGTTTTCTGATTCTCACTGAGAAAGTAGTTTCCTCCTGCATCACCAAAAAATTGTGCAGACCAGTTTTTGCCGCCTGGGAGAAACCAGGTATCACCATAGACAACTCCACTTACAATTTTAGGCTTTGATGCTTCACGGGTCACCAATTGTTGAAGCTTTTGATATTTTGCTTCTATCGCATTAAAAATGGAGTCGGCAATCTTTTCCTTTTGATAAAATGCACCAAAAAACTTGATCCATTCGGCTCGACCTAAAGTAGTAGGTTCAAGATAATCCGAATTGTAAACTACCGTGATTCCTGATTCTTCCAGTTTATCCAGAACAGTTGACTCATTCCCCATATCAAAAGCAAAAACAATGTCAGGGCTTAGCCCAACAATCATTTCAATATTCAAGTTTCCATCTCCTCCGACATCTAGTATCTCTCCTTTCTCGATCAGTTTTCTGATATTTTCTGAACTGATGTATTGTGTGCCCGGAAAACCGACCAGTGTATTTTCAACTCCCAGAAGTTCAAGAAAAGGCAGGTGGGTGGTGGAGGTGCAGATGACTCTTTTGGGGGGAGTTCCAATGGGATAGCTGATTGATTTATTTGCTCCCGGCCAGGGCTCTAAAGTATTTACTTGTGAATGTGTAAGTGTGAATTTTCTCGCAAACCGAAGATTAATTTCATCATTGTCCACCTTTTCGGTTTCTTTCTTCTCTACGCTACAACCTATGATTATCAGCAGTGAAAAAAACAAGGATATCCTCATGAGTCAAAATTGATTAAAAAAAAGCAATGAATCGATCAAATGGTTACCTTTGTCCTGATTGTGGTTCCTAAAGTGTACATTCTACGCTAAGGGATTAAAAGGGAATCCGGTAATCTGTATGGAGAATCCGGAGCTGTCCCCGCAACTGTAAGTCCAATAGTATTGCTCGATCTACAAATCCACTGTTCCGATATTCATCTGAATGGGAAGGAATTCGAGTTTAGGACAAGCCAGGAGACCTGCCTCATTCAAATTGTATATTCCGAGCTTCGGGTGAAAGCAAAGGGCGTGATCAACCTATAGGTTAACCACACTTAACTTTTTCCGATGGCTTTGAATTGAAAGGCATTTTAATTCATGGTCCGTTGAGATATTTATTGTTGTTATCATTTTTCATTTATGCTCTGCTTGTCAGTGGTCAGGAGGATACTGTTCGTCTCTCCGGGATTGAAATATTGGGCGACCCAATCAAACCTTTCATAATCGGCAATTCAAACAAAAGCATTGGGCTAAATGAAGATGGGAAATCCTTATCAGAAGTATTGTCAGGTAAAGGCAATATTTATTTTAAGTCCTATGGCAATCAACAATTATCGACCATCACCATGCGTGGCACATCTGCCAACCAGACCAATGTTTTATGGCATGGGATACCAGTGAATTATCCAACGCTCGGGTTGATGGATTTTTCTCAATGGCCAGCCTGGTTTATCTCATCTCTGGACCTGCAAGCTGGCAGTGGCGGAGCTTTATTTGGCAGTGGTTCGATCGGTGGTACGGTGCTGCTTGATAGCAATGATGATTTAAGCGATCTTAAACCAGGAGCAACTGCAAGAATAGATGTTGGCAGTTTCGGCTACTCATTCCTGGGGGTTAAGGGGAGCTATCGAATGGGTTCAATCATTGCTAGCACCAAATTGTTCCGTAAGCACATTGAAAATGATTTCACCTATTCACATAATGGCGCGGAATGGAGGCAAAACAATGCTTCTTCATCTGATATTGGTATTCAGCAGGAATTGCAATGGAACTCAAAAAATCATATGTTCTTATTGGATGGCATGGTCACTAAAAATGATAGAGAGGTTCAGCCGGCAGATGGCGTGATCAATGATGATGAGTTGGTAACTTCAAATGTCAGGGTTTCCCTCTCTCATCGATATACCTCCTTGGCAGGCAGTTTGCATTCTACACTCGCCTACGTTAGAAATGGAACACTTTATAATGATAGCCTGGAAACTATTGCTAATCAGTATTCTTTCCTTTCAGCATATCTCTTTGAAATAGGAGAATCCATGTCCTCTAGGATTGGATTTAATAGCAACATCTATCAGGCCACCTCGGCCAACTTTATTGATAATCTTTATGATGTCCGTACGGGTATTTTTGGTTCCTTGAGTGCTGAATTTACCAAATTCTGGAAAGGTTCGGTCAGTCTAAGGCAATCTATTTTTAAAGACAATTATCCGTTAAATCCAGCTTTTAATCAGCAGATTGAACTATATAAAAACAGTCAACAATCACTCATCCTGAATCAAAGTATCAGCACTGGATTTAGGTTTCCGACCCTTAATGATCTGTATTGGTCTCCTGGAGGAAATGCAGAGCTGAAACCTGAAAAAAGCCTTAATACGGATTTAGGAATCACTTGGAATCTAACAGGTGATAGATGGTCCCTGCAAGCTTCTTCAAGTGCCTTCCAAATATGGTCCAGGGATTATATTTTGTGGAGGCCAGTTGAATCAGGCATCTGGTCACCGGAAAATTTTCAGGAAGTTAATATTAAAGGTATTGAAGCTGAAATGATCCTGAAGTTTGAATCTGGGGGGTTCACAGAAAGCATTACGACGGCTTATTCAGTGACAGAATCACTCAATGAAACTGGTGGAAATGCGGGCAATCAACTTCCTTATGTTCCGAAAAATCAGGCAAATGTTTCAGCCCAAACCAGATGGACGGTTTGGAACCTCCATCTTTCAGGTTCATGGACAAGTCGAAGATACACTACGCTGGATCAATCTTTGGCTCATTCAGTGGAAGGTTTTTTTCTGATGGATATGAGGTTCACCAGAGAAATCACCTTAAAAGATTGGAAAGTAAGCTTTGGAGCTGCGATTAATAATTTGTTTGATACGGATTATCAAAACCTAATCAACCATTCCATGCCCGGAAGAAATTATCAACTGTCTTTAATGATTAAACAATGAAAATGATTAAGAACTATTTAAAATGCCTTGTGCTTGCCACACCAATAACATGGATCAGTTGTAACGACAAGGAGCCTGAAGCCCTATTGCCTTCCGATTTTGAAAACGGAGTTTTTATCACCAATGAAGGAAACTTTGGCGAGGCTGATGGTTCGCTGTCATACTTTGATCTGACTGAAAATAAAGCATATAACCATGTTTATTCGCTGGCGAATCCCGGAAAGACATTGGGAGATGTTGTACAATCCATCCATACAAACAGTGATCAATTGATTTTCATTATTGTAAATAATAGTCATAAGGTCGAAGCACTTCTTCCTGATAATTTGGAGTCCTACTATACCATTGAAGGGCTTAAATTACCTAGATATATGGCCAGCCGACCAGGCTTCTTATATATTTCTGAGTGGGTAAGTTTTTCTGAACCTGGCAGAATAGCGGTCGTAGATCCGACAAGCGGCGTTGTGCTCAGGAACATTACTACCGATTATGGTGCAGAAGGGCTGTTGATAACAGAGAATAAGCTTTTTGTATCTAATAATTTCAGTTCTACAGTTAGTGTGATTGATCTTTCCAGTGAAGAAGTTATTAAAACACTAAATGTCGGGAGTTCTCCGGGGCAATTCCTTTTAGATGCAGAAGGAGATGTATGGATAGTAAGTGCGGGTGGTTTTGATGATCAGTTTGCACCACTGGAAGATGGAAAACTCCTTGAGATTGATGCTGAAACACTAATGATAAAGAAGGAAATAAGTCTGGGGATGAATGTCTCTACTAAGATTTCTATCAATCCTTCTGGAGATCAGATTTACTACTTTTCCGGAACGGCCCTTTATCGAATACCCACTGATGCCAGTGTTGCTCCGACTGTTGCGTTCATTCACAATGATGAAGCTGTGAGCTTTTATGGGTTGGGAATTGACCCGAGTGGGAGGATTTACCTATCAGATGCTAAAGCATTCTCTGAAAGTGGTCAAATTAGTATTTATGAACCTGACGGGAGTTTCGCACATAGTTTTGATGCAGGTAGGGGCCCAAATGCATTTCTCTTTAACTAATTTCTATCCAATTCTAATGAATCTTAGGGGACACTTATGAGCTTTTTAATGGTGCCTTTTTACAGGAAAGTAAAATATTTTCGATGATTTATCCTTAAAATTGTAGTATACTAATATATGATTGAACTAAATCAATCGAATAGTTGATCAATTAACCAATTGCTCCTTAATTGCAACTAGGAAAAACCTACTACAACCCCTAAAGAGAAAGCAATGTTTAGAAAATTTTGGCTTGATGTAATCCTTGCAACCCTTTTCATATTCGGTATGATGGGAGTTTTAAATTCATTTACTGCCTTTAAAATCTTTGATGTCTTTGATCCGATTGGTGAGGCATTCTCTGATATGGAAGTTACAGATATTGTGTTTTCCCAACTCAGAGATGAGCCGATTGCAGATGACAGGATTGTGCTGGTCAATATGTCTACACTCCCAAGACCAGATATTGGGATCATGTTACAGATTATATCTCAATACAATCCAAAAGTAATCGGTATGGATTCTTTCTTTTATTTTCCAAAAGACACTGTTGGTGACGCTGTTTTAGAGGAGGGATTTGCCAGTGTCGAAAATCTGGTCATGGCAAGTAAGCTTTTGTACAACCCTGAAACGGATGATTTTGATAGTATTGCTTATTCCTGGCCCCAGTTTGCGCAGTATGGAGATCCTGGTTTTGCAAACTTAATCACAGATGCGGAAGTACAGGAAGACTTAAAGATGTGCAGGGAGTTTTTACCTCAACAATTGGCTGGTGGAGAAAACAGGCATGCATTCGCAGTAAAACTAGCGAGCTACTATGATCCTGAAGCTGCTGAAGAGTTTTTAGAAAGACAAAATGAAACAGAAACCATCAACTACAGGGGAAACGTACTGGATTATGGTGCCACAAAATTTGGAACCAAGTTTTTTGCACTTGATGTTCAAGATGTTTTTGAAGAGAATTTTACCCGTGATCTCATTGAGGGGAAGGTGATCATTTTCTGTTATCTGGGTGACTATCTTGGAGA
Organism: Marinoscillum sp.; assembly: GCA_043554545.1. GTDB lineage: Bacteria > Bacteroidota > Bacteroidia > Cytophagales > Cyclobacteriaceae > UBA7330. The sequence continues at coordinate 99,080 of CP121337.1, forward strand.
TAGAAGAGCTATTGAAGATAAGTATTTTACCCCGCTAAATGAAAAATATATTGGTCGAGGGTACCCAGATATGTTTGGGGGTGTAATACACGCAAACATCGTTTCTATGATCCTAAACCAGGATTATATCAATTCTATGGATGATGTGCAAGAAATTATTTTAGCAATTATTCTGTGTTTTTTAAATGTGGCACTGTTTTCGCTTATATACCGTCGTATACCCAGATGGTATGATGGAATAACGAAATTATTCCAGTTAATAGAAATAGGTTTTTTAACATACATTATGATTATTCTACTTGACCAAAACAGTTTTAAAATCGAATTAGGCCTGGCATTATTTGCAGTGGCCATATCCGGTGATGCTTTGGAAGTCTATTATGGTGTGGTTAAGAATATTTTTACCAAAGAGGGTAGACGTTCACTTTTTAGAATAGATAAACTTTAAAAAATCACACATTCAAACTTAATAGCTAAATAATTATGAAAAATTTTGTTTCAATCGCCTTTATGTTCGCTATGATTTTGACGGCCTCTATGGCTTTTGGTCAGAGTTATACCTTCAGAGTTTTAGCTAACAAAGGTAGCAATCAAGTAAAAAGAGCAGGCGCTCCAAGCGCAGAAGCCTTAAAGACGGGATCAACTTTGAATTCCGGAGATGAATTAATCGTAGCTGATGGATCTTACATTGGTTTGATGCACAAATCAGGTAAAACAACGGAAGTCAGAACAGCAGGAACTAAAAAGGTTTCTGATTTAGAAAAGAAAATTACGGTAGGCTCAACCAGTGTAGCCAGCAGATATGCTCGCTTCGTGGCAAGCAAGATGAACGAAGAAGAAAACACCAATTATCGTTCGCGACTATCAGCTACTGGGGCGGTCTCCAGAGCCACTGCTGCAGCCATTATGGTAATGGCACCTACTCAGGTAAACATCGCAAGTGAGAATAAAGTAATTGGAGATATGGCAATCATCAGATGGAAACGTCCTTCTGAGATGGGTGAAGGTGATAACTACATTGTTTCTGTTAAGAATATATTTGATGAAGTTATCTATACCACAGAAACTCCTGATGAGTTTGTAGAGCTTGATTTCACAGCAGAGGAGATGAAGAATGATGTTGGATTGTATATCCTTTCAGTAGCCAAAAAAGGTGATCCTGAAGTTAAATCTGATGATGTAGGAATCAAACGTGCAGATGACAATGAAGTTAAAGAAGGATTGGCGAGTCTCAAAAGTGAAATTGCTGACGACAGTCCATTGAATAAATTAATCTACGCTTCTTTTTACGAAGAAAATGGTCTTTTGCTTGATGCTTTGACCAAGTACGAGCAAGCTGTAAACATGGCTCCTGAGATTCAGGATTTCCAGGACCTTTATGACAACTTTAAAATTGTCTATGGGTTTGAGGAAGATGCCAAATAGGTGTTTGAATAAATCAATTCAAAGAAAAGGCTGTCGCATTCAATCGTGACAGCCTTTTTTTATTTCCCCTGAAATTTTCCAGTTTCCCAGTACCAAATTTCCCTATTGCGCTATAATATTTTCTTATTGTATTTTTCAAAGAACTTTGAATTTTATCATGCGTTTTTTTGGAGTAAACGGGGATTCCAAAAAGTCAAGAGAGAAATCATTTTTTTCTTAAAAATATTTACCACAATTTTGATGTCCCTCTTTCCCGAAAGGGTATCATTTAATATAGACTGCCAACTATTAATTTTATTCGCCAATGTATGCTGAAACGTGGAAAAAGTGTCTTCAATTTATTCAGGACCGCATTCCTCCACAAAGTTTTAAGACATGGTTTGAGCCAATTATCCCTCTGCATTTAGCTGAGGGGGTTCTTACTATTCAGGTACCAAGCCAGTTTTTCTATGAGTGGCTAGAGGAAAACTATGTGCATTTGCTTAAGCAGGCCATACGCGCTGAGATAGGTGAAAATGGCAGATTGGAATATTCTGTTGTGATGGATCGCGGAGATGAACAGACGAAACCCCAAACCATAAATGTCTCAGGTTCAAGCAATAGTCAAAATAGAAACAGAGTAAATGGATTTGATAAGTATAAAAATCCTGACTTTCTAGAGGAACTGCAGAACAACAGTAATTTAAACCCAACCTATCTTTTTGATAATTTTATTGAGGGTGATTGCAACAGGCTTGCGAGGTCCGCAGGTTTTGCAGTTGCGCAAAAGCCGGGTGTTACTTCTTTCAACCCTTTGATGTTTTACGGTGGGGTTGGATTGGGTAAAACACACCTTGTTCAGGCCATTGGAAATCAAATAAAGAATGATAAGAAAGGTAAGTCTATCATCTATGTAGCCTCAGAAAAATTTACTAATCAGTTTATCGAGGCACTTAAGAATAATAACCTTCAAGACTTCATCAATTACTACAAAGAGGTAGACGTCTTAATCATTGATGATATTCAGTTCTTAAAGGATAAAGAAAAAACTCAGGAAATATTTTTTCACATTTTTAACCATTTGCATCAAGGGGGTAAGCAGATCATTCTTACCTCTGATTGCGCGCCCAAAGATTTAAAAGGGTTACAGGAACGCTTGGTTTCCCGATTTAAATGGGGGCTTACAGCTGACCTTCAACAACCAGACTTTGAGACTCGAATGGCCATCATCCAAAAGAAGATGCAAAGTGATGGAATCTTTATCCCGGATCAGGTGATAGAGTACATTGCCTATAGTGTAGATACGAATGTACGAGAGTTGGAAGGTGTAATTATTTCTTTGATAGCACATGCGTCTCTTACGAAGCGGGAGATGGATCTGGAGCTTGCCAAGCAAATTCTTAAGAATATTGTACATGACATCGACTCTGAAGTTGGTATAGACTATATACAGAAGACCGTATCAGACTATTTTAGTGTTGCTCAGGACGATCTGAAAGCAAAAACAAGAAAAAAGGAAATTGTAATTGCCAGACAAGTGGCGATGTATTTTTCGAAAGATTATACCAACCATAGCTTAAAGTCAATTGGTTATCATTTTGGTGGAAGGGATCACAGTACAGTTATCCATGCGGTACAATCTGTCAATGACATGATAGATACCAATGCCAAGTTCCGCTACTCAATAAATGAGTTAAAGAAAAAGCTCAAATTCAAGACACATACAGTCTAAAAGAAGTAAGGGTAGTATACTTTCCTACCTCTTTTATCTACACCTGAGATAATCACTCTTCCGCGTATTTTTTCCAGAATATCGATGAGTTTATCCGGGCTTTCTATTGCTGTATTATTAATATTGGTAATGATAAAGCCTTCCGGAATGCCTAACTCGGCAAAGAAACCTCCCGCTTTATAATCTACAACTTTTACACCGTGACTTATCCCTATCAGATCCCTTTCTACTTTAGAAACATGCTCAAATGTTGCTGCGAGATAATCTGAGCCAATTAGATTTCTCTCAATAATCCCTGTGGTTCCTTCGCGGTTGGTTAATGTGAGTTTTTTTGTCAGTTCTTTTCCCTCTCGCTGTATTGCAAGGTTTAGTTCGTCACCTGGGTAAAGGTTACCGATGTATTCTTCCAGATAAGCCTTGCTTCTAATCTCAGTACCATTTATAGCACGCAAAACATCTCCTTTTTCTAATCCTGCATCGGCAGCGGCTCCTTGACTTTGAACATTAGCTACAATCACACCATTCAAATTTGTCAACGTCATTTTTTCTGCTAATTCACTGTCAATGTCAACATACTCTGCGCCAATAAAGGCCTTCTGAACTTCTCCGTATTTTACAATGTCGTTGTATACTTTTTTTACGATGCTCGAAGGAACAGCAAAACCATAACCTGCATATGATCCGGTTTTTGATAAGATAGCTGTATTAATACCTATGAGTTCACCACTTCTGTTCACCAGAGCTCCTCCACTGTTTCCCGGATTGATTGCAGCATCCGTCTGAATAAAAGATTCAATTGGAAATTTGTCTCTTAAAATGTTGATGTTACGCCCTTTAGCACTAACGATTCCTGCGGTCACTGTGGATGTCAGATTAAATGGGTTACCAACGGCCAGTACCCATTCTCCAACCTTTACCTGATCGCTTTGACCTACCGTAACTGCAGGAAGATCCTCTGCCTCAATTTTGATTACGGCAAGATCTGTGGAAGGGTCAATTCCAATTAATTGGGCATCGTAAGATTTCTTACTGTGAGTTACTTTGATGATGTCAGCATCATCGATTACATGATTGTTGGTGACAATATACCCATCAGTGGAGAGGATAACCCCAGAACCGCTTCCAATCTGCTGAGAAGTACGTGGCTCAAAAAACCAATCCAACCAACTGCCGGTTCTATAATCATATTCACTAAGTGTCTGAACAAAAACCACACTTGGGGTACTTTTTTCTGAGGCATAAGAAAAATCAGAACCTATTTCAATTAATGATCTATCATTGACAGGTGTGATGTTATGAGTGATGGGATATTTGTTTTTAAAGTCATTTTCTGCTGACGTAGCAAATGCTTTTACTACGGCTAACTCCTCTTTGTCAGTTAAAAAATTCCATCCAACCCACATTCCGGCCAGACCGGTGGTGAATCCAATAAAGGCCACTAAAACAAAATTCTTCATGCTTTCCAATCTTTTAGATCTCTCATTTACCTTTTACTTGGTTTGTCTCCTGAAAGTTTCAGGCGACTAAGTTAATTTACGCAATTAGTTTTTCTTAATTTCACGGTGATGGGAATCAGGTCTTTTCTAGCTAAGCCATTTGCAAATTACATTGCTTCTGAAACCAAAAAGTGGGCGCAAGCGCCAGGCTTATATCAGGAAGCCGTTCGTAAAAGTATTATCTCCAGGGCCAAGTATACGACCTTTGGAAAGGATCATGGATTTGAATCTATCAACTCCTATGCTGATTTTAAAGAACAGATTCCTATCCGGGACTATGAACAACTTTCTCCCTATATATCTCAAATCCTGGATGGAAAATCTGATGTTATTTGGCCGGGAAAACCAGAGTACTTCGCCAAGACTTCTGGCACAACCAGTGGAACCAAGTTTATCCCTATCACCAAAGACTCTATCCCCAACCACATTAACAGTGCTCGGAATGCTTTGCTCACTTATGTCCATGAGACAGGGAAATCAAAATTTCTGGACGGTAAACTGATCTTTCTGTCGGGCAGTCCGGTACTGGGCGAAAAAGCAGGTGTGAAAACAGGCCGCTTATCTGGTATGGTCAATCACCATGTTCCTGGATACTTACGTACCAATCAGATGCCTAGTTATGAAACAAACTGCATGGAAGACTGGGAGGAGAAGGTAGACCAAATCGTCGAAGAGACTTATGATCAAAACATGACCTTGATTTCAGGTATTCCTCCATGGGTCCAGATGTATTTTGACAGGCTGGTGGCTAAGACAGGAAAGCAAGTAAAAGATATTTTTCCAAACTTTGAACTTTTTGTTTACGGTGGTGTCAACTTTGAGCCTTATCGAGCCAAGTTGTTTGAAACAGTAGGGAAGCACATCGATTCGATTGAGACCTATCCCGCGTCAGAAGGTTTTATTGCCTATCAAGACAGTCAAAACGAAGAAGGACTTCTCTTGCTTGCCAATTCGGGTATATTCTTCGAGTTTATTCCAGCGGATGAATACTTTAATGATAATCCTACCCGACTGTCCATTGAAGAAATAGAGCTAGGAGTCAATTACGCCTTAATCATCAACAGCAATGCAGGATTATGGGGGTATTCAATTGGGGATACGGTAAAATTTGTGAGTAAGGAACCTTACCGTCTGCTTGTTACTGGAAGGATTAAACATTTCATTTCTGCATTTGGAGAACATGTAATAGGCGAGGAGGTGGAGAAAGCCATGCGGATGACCTGCGTCGAATTTCCTGAGACTGAGCTGGTAGAATTTACCGTGGCTCCACAAGTGACTCCTGATGAAGGACTTCCTCATCATGAATGGTTGATTGCTTTTGGTCAGGAACCAAAGGATATGGATAAATTTTCAATTACGCTTGACACAAACCTTCGAAAGTTAAATAGTTATTACGATGACTTGATAAGTGGAAACATTCTAAGGAAATTGGTTGTTACGTCTCTGGACCGAGATGCCTTTATCAATCATATGAAAGCCATTGGTAAGTTGGGTGGGCAGAATAAGGTTCCACGTCTATCCAATGACAGGAAGATTGCTGATCAATTGGCTAATTTCACCAAATCGTAAAATTCTAATTCAATTTTTTAATTACTCATGTCTGAAGACCAAAAGAAAAAAAGTATTGCGATTCTTGGCTCCACAGGATCTATAGGGAAGCAGACATTGGAAGTGATTGATATGCACCCTGACCTATTTGAGGTCGAAGTCCTGACAGCTCAGAATAATGCAGATTTACTTATCAAACAAGCGTTGCAGTATAAGCCTAATGTGGTAGTTATCACTAATGAGGACCATTATCAATACGTTCAGGAAGCGCTGGACCCAAAAGACATTAAGGTTTACGCCGGATCAAGTGCGTTGGAAGCGGTGGTGGAGATGGAGTCTGTTGATGTTGTTTTGACCGCACTAGTGGGTTATTCAGGCCTTAAACCTACCCTAAAGGCAATCAAAGCAGGGAAAGACATTGCACTAGCCAATAAAGAAACTTTGGTAGTAGCGGGACAAATGGTCACAAGCCTGGCAGCGGAACATCAGGTGAACATTTTACCCGTAGATTCTGAGCATTCGGCCATTTTCCAATGCATTGTTGGTGAGTTTACTAATCCGATAGAAAAAATTATTCTTACTGCCTCAGGGGGACCTTTCCGGGGAATGACCAGAGAGCAGCTTAGTACAGTTACCAAGAAAGAAGCCCTGAAGCATCCTAATTGGGAAATGGGGGCAAAAATCACCATTGATTCTGCTACTTTGATGAACAAAGGATTGGAGGTTATTGAAGCGAAATGGCTCTTTGGCACCTCTTTAGACCAGATTGAAGTAGTTGTACATCCACAATCGATCATTCACTCAATGGTTCAATTTGAAGATGGAAGTATTAAGGGACAGATGGGATTGCCTGATATGCGTTTACCGATACAATATGCATTAGGTTTTCCGAAAAGGTTGAAAAATAATTTTCCCAGATTTGACTTCACAAAATATCCACAATTAACTTTTGAGCAACCTGACATGGAAACTTTCCGTAACCTTAAGTTGGCTTATCAGGCGATTGAACGGGGAGGAAACCATCCTTGCATTTTAAATGCAGCGAACGAAATTGCAGTAAGTGAATTTTTAGCTGATAAAATTGGTTTTTTGCAAATATCCGAGATAATTGAAGAATGCTTGAGCAAGGTGGATTATATTCGTGACCCGATTTTAGAAGACTTTATAGAAACAGATCAATTAACAAGGATCAAGGCAAAAGAGATAATTAGATAATGGAAGGTGTAATTATGGCTGCTCAGCTTTTGCTGGGTTTGTCGATTTTAGTAGGACTACATGAATTTGGGCATCTATTGGCTGCTAAAGCTTTTGGTATGCGGGTAGAAAAATATTCGATTGGATTCCCTCCCAAAATCTGGGGAAAGAAGTTCGGAGAGACAGAGTATTCTTTAGGAGCGATTCCTCTCGGTGGTTTTGTGAAAATTTCCGGGATGATTGATGAGTCTTTGGATACAAAATCGATGAGTGAAGAGCCAGAACCCTGGGAATTTAGAGCGAAACCAGCCTGGCAGCGATTGATTGTGATGATGGGTGGAATCATCGTGAATGTGATTACCGGAGTTATCATTTTTATCAGTTTATTGTATATCAATGGAGAATCCTATCTCACTAAGGATGAACTAAACAAACACGGAATTGAGGCCAGCGATCTTGCCAGACAGATAGGACTTCGTACAGGAGATAAAATTATTGATATCAGCGGAAAAGATTATGAGACCTATGGTGACCTTCTGAGTCCCGATGTAATTCTTGGATCCGATGTGTATTATACAGTCTTGCGGGATGGCGAGTACCTGAAAATTGATATCCCAAGTGATTTTCTCGATCGACTTTCTGACAAAAGGGGTGAACCTTTCATAGATTTCCGTGCTCCTTTCAAGGTTGGTCAGATATTGGCGGGTTCTAATGCGGAAGATGGTGGTCTGCAGGCTGGTGATGAATTTGTCTCTGTAAATGGCGACCCTATCAAATACTATGACGAGTTCAAGGGCAAAATGGACGAATTGAAGGGACAGGAATTTACAGCCGTAGTATCCAGGCCTATGGAGGGCACTGAAAGTGACGTGACGTCACCTGAAACACTAAAATTGACAGTAGATGAAGATGGCTTACTGGGTTTTCAGGCTCAAAAAATGGTTAATTATGCTACCCGCGACTTTGGTCTGGGTGTATCAATATCCAAAGGGACAAACGAAGCATTTGGTATTGTATGGCAAAATATCCGTGGCTTTGGAAAGATATTTTCAGGAGAGGTCTCCGCATCAAAGTCGCTTTCCGGACCTATTGGCATTGCCCAATTTTTTGGGGGTACCTGGGACTGGAATCACTTCTGGAGAATTACAGGTTTGTTGTCCATGGTCCTGGCATTTATGAATTTCCTTCCTATTCCAGCTTTGGATGGAGGACACGTTGTATTTCTAACCTGGGAGATGGTATCAGGAAGGAAACCTTCGGATAAATTCCTGGAGAATGCTCAGAAAGTTGGTATGGTCCTTTTACTTGGACTTATGAGCTATGCAATCTTCAATGATGTCTACAAACTTTTCTGATAGCTTCTAATTTCCATCGGGAATAGTTGGTTCTTCATTGGGTTCAACCCCAGGTCGATATATCTCAAATTCTACCCTTCTGTTTATGGCTTTTGCCTCATCTGAAGTTCCCGACAATATTGGCCGTGTGCTGCCGTATCCTTCGTATTCCACCCGATCATCCCATACACCTGCAAAGTTGACGATGTAGTCATGAATGTTTTTGGCTCTTTCTTTGGAAAGTTGTAGGTTGAAAACGTCAGAACCAAAAGAATCTGTATGTCCAGAAATCCTTAATTTGAAGTCAGGATTGTCATACATGAAGTTTACAATTTTGTTAAGGTCGGCGTACATTTCCGGCTTCAACTCAGCTTTACCATTGTCAAATTCTATGGATTCAAATTTTACCCGGCTTGCAAGGGGCTCGGTTACTTTTCGGATTTCCATAGGCCCGTCGAGGAAAAACACATCCTCTATTCGGAAGAAGTCGTCTCCCTGTATGACAAGGAGATAGTTTCTCTTATCTATCAAGCTAAATTCAAAACTACCATCGGGGCGTAAAAATTTAGGAGCAACTTCGACACCCTGGTCAAGATCGATGATGGATACAATACCCCTGAAGGGTGCTCCTGTCAATGAATCAGTCAGAGAACCATAGAGCATGGTATTGGCCAATGGCTGGGCCTCCATGGGTAGCGGGAATGAGTAGATATCCTGCCTGGTTAAGTCTCTGGTAATGGAACGGGCATAGAAAAGTAGTTCGGACTGGGAATCAATTGTAAAATAGAATTCACTTCCTGCCGCATTAACCAGAGGGCCAATATTTAGTGGCTCACTCCAATTTGCTGCATGATTCTGACTTTTGTAAATGTCAAACTCTCCAAAATTGTATAACTGTCCGTTTGAGCTAAAATAGAGTACATTATAAACCGGATGATAAAAGGGACTAACATCGTTGTTTCTGGTATTGATCACAGGTCCGACATTCTGTGCTCGCGCCCATGTCCCATCTTTTCCTTTATACGTAAAATAGATATCAGATAGACCAAATCCACCAAGTCTGTCGGAGGCAAAGTATAAGGTGTCTTCATTATGAGAAAGAGAAGGGTGTGAGTCCCAGCTTAAGCTGTTCACATTGGTGCCGAGGTTTTTTACATTCCCCCAGGTGCTATCTGAGCTTAATTCAGCAACAAAGAGGTCGCAGTCACCATAACAATCAATACAATCGCATCTACCAAAATAGAGGGTTTTACCATCTTTGGTCAACACTGCTGAACCTTCATTATACATGGAGTTGATTTCATCGAGTGGTTTTGCTTTTTCCCACGTACCATAATCATCTTTTTTACTGAAGAAGAGATCTTCGTTTTCCCTTTTACGCAATGAAAATTCGTTGCTATTTCTCTTAGAAGTGAAAAGCAACACATTATCTTTAATATTTAGCGAAGGCCCATAGTCAGCTTTTGCGCTATTGATGGCAGATCCCATATTGAGTAAGATTCCACGGGGAGGTCGCAAAGTATCGATGAGTTTACGGTATTCTACAAGTTCATAATAGTAATCAAGTGGAACATATTGAGCAGCTTCCTGCTGGTTCAATGTGTCATAGTATAATTCTATTTCATTAATATCAATATCTGCATGGTGGTGTCGCAGTACCAATCGATAGAGTGATTTAGCTTCTTTGGGGTCTCCATATAACTCTGTCAATTTTGCAAGTCTCCAGATCATACGGGTGTCTTTGTAGAAATTCTGAATGCCAAATTTTTTGACATAATCTTTGAGGATAGGGTATAGTTTTTCCCAATCTTTTTCCCTGTCAAGCTCATTGATTTTTTTTAGCTGACCCGCATCATAGTAGTCATTTACTTTATTGATATTTTTAAACTGAAAATTATTGAAGAGTACTTTTGGCATCAGCGAATCCCCTTCAAGCCGAAAGGAACCTTGTCCATAGGCATAAGACAGACCCAGTATTGTGTATAAGACAATGCATACTCGTATAACACCTTTCATATTCATGCCGTTTCGACAGGTTTCCTCAAAGATAGTGGGAAATATAGCATGGTATTCTATTTTGGCATAGCTATTGGGCTTATTACCTTTCAATATATTGTTTGAGATTTAAAGGGCATATGCTGCCAAATTGACACAAGTAATTTTATGGCTGAACCTAAAAATATAAAATCATTTCGATTAACAAAATCTGACGAAGATTCTGGAGACTTAATTCAACTGGTTATCGAGGATGATAATAACAAAGATGATGCTGATTTTCCGGATAAACTAGGCATTTTGCCTGTCAGGAATACAGTACTGTTTCCTGGTGTGGTTTTACCTATTACAGTAGGTAGAGAAAAGTCCATAAAACTGATCAAAAAGGCATACAAAGGTGATAGGATCATTGGAGTAATGGCTCAGAAGAACATGAAGACAGAAGAGCCTGGTTTCAAAGATTTATATAAGGTAGGTACCGTAGCAAGGATTCTGAAGATGCTGGTATTACCGGATGGAAACACAACGGTTATCATTCAGGGTAAAAAAAGGTTTGGTCTTGAAAAACCTGTCAAAGAGGCTCCTTACCTGGAAGCTACCTATAGTCTGTTAAAAGATGATGAAGATATTCCAAAGAAAGATGTTAATATCATCATAGAATCCCTAAAGGAAGCAGCAAACAAAGTTTTAAAGTTGAATCCCGAGATTCCGAGAGAGGCTCAGGTAGCGCTTGAAAATATTGAGAATTATACTTTTTTAACTCACTTTTTGTCATCGAATGTAAGCGCTGAGGTCTCAGAAAAGCAGAAGCTACTGGAGATTGATAACCCCAAAAAAAGGGCAGAAAAATTGTTGAAATTTATGCTTAAGGATATCCAGATGCTGGAGCTTAAGCACGAGATTGCAAGCAAGGTTCATACGGATATCGATCAGCAGCAACGCGACTATTATCTGCGTCAGCAGATGAAAGTGCTTCAGGAAGAGCTTGGTCAGGATAGCCCTGATCAAGAGTTGGAGGCACTTCGAAAAAATGGGGAAGAGAAGAAATGGCCGGATGAGGTAAAAAAGCATTTTTTAAAAGAGCTGGATAAAATTGGCCGGATGAATCCTGCCGCAGCTGAGTATCCGGTGGCGATGAATTATGTTGAATTACTGGTTAATCTCCCCTGGGGTGAGGCAACAGAAGATAATTTTGACTTGAAGAATGCGCAAAAAGTACTGGATAGAGATCATCATGGACTCGAAAAGGTGAAAGATCGAATCCTTGAATATCTTGCTGTCAGAAAGCTCAAGAACGACCTTAAAGGCCCAATATTATGTTTATATGGACCTCCAGGTGTGGGTAAGACCTCCCTTGGTAAGTCCATTGCCACAGCACTTGGAAGGAAATATGTACGTATGTCTTTGGGTGGGCTTCATGATGAAGCTGAGATTCGGGGCCATCGCAAAACGTACATAGGGGCAATGCCCGGAAAAATTATCCAGAATATTAACAGGTCCAAGTCATCGAATCCGGTTTTCATATTGGATGAGATAGACAAGGTTAGTTCGGATTTCAGAGGAGACCCTTCCTCAGCTTTGCTGGAGGTTTTAGATCCTGAGCAGAATGGCACCTTTAAGGATAATTATTTGGAAGTAGACTATGACTTATCCAAAGTCCTGTTCATTGCTACGGCTAATTCTTTGGATAGTATTCAACCAGCTTTAAGAGATCGGATGGAGATCATTGAGATCACAGGCTATACACAAGAAGAAAAGCTAGAGATTGCTAAGAGACATTTGATTCCTAAGCAGCTAAAAGAACATGGATTAAAGACTAAAGACGTAGCCTTTCAAAAAAGCGGGATCAACAAGCTAATAAATGATTATACGCGTGAGTCAGGAGTAAGAAATCTGGAAAGAAAGGTCGCATCGATCATTCGACACGGAGCTAAATCCATTGCGATGGAACAGGAATATGAAGCAAAGGTCAGTGATAAGCTTGTCCGAAAGATATTAGGTCCTGAAGTTTTTGACAAAGAAGTGTATGAAGACAACAAGACTCCGGGGGTAGCCACTGGATTAGCCTGGACATCCGTTGGAGGAGAGATATTGTTTATTGAAGCAAGTCTGAGCAGGGGTAAGGGTAAACTCACACTGTCAGGTCAGCTCGGTGATGTCATGAAAGAATCAGCAATAACTGCACTTTCTTACCTGAAATCCAACGCGGAAGGACTTGGTATTGATTACCGAATATTTGAGAATTATGATCTACATGTTCATGTGCCTGCCGGAGCCATACCAAAAGATGGACCATCAGCAGGGATTGCCATGTTGACTGCACTGGCTTCAGTATTCACCCAAAGATTGATTAAAAGTAAATTGGCGATGACTGGTGAGATCACTCTTCGTGGGAAGGTGCTGCCTGTTGGCGGCATAAAAGAAAAGATCCTGGCAGCAAGAAGAGCAGGAATTAAAGAGATTATTCTGTGTAGAAAGAACGAAAAGGACCTGGAAACAATCAATAAGAATTACATCAAAGATTTAAATATATACTTTGTAGAAACGGTGCAGGAGGTAATTGACCAGGCTTTGTTATCAATTAAAGCGAAAGATCCCGTGGAGTTTATTATCCCAGAGCGTAAGGATTGAAATATCTTTTTCAAATATTGATGATTTGTTGGTTCCCGGGAATTGCCCAATTCTCCGGATATCAGAGTCTTCAACTTCCTTCGGGTGCCCGAAACGCAGCCCTGGGAGGAAAAATCATCTCGTTATCTGATGGAGATATCACGCAGTTTGTACACAATCCGGCCTCGCTGGATTCAGTTGAAAATACGGATGTAGCGCTGAGTTTCAGTCCATATTTTGCCGGAGTCAATCAGTTTGTAGGGCAATTTTATCTGCCTCTGGAATCAATTGATGGGTTAGCTATTGGATTGAGTTATCTCGATTATGGTGATTTTATAGAGACGGATGCAAGTGGAACACCTGGGGAAACTTTCGGAGGGTCTGATTATCTAATCACCATTGGCAAGAGTCATCGCATAGGCTCTTTTTCAGTAGGAGCAAATATTAAGCTGGCGCATAGTGCTATTGAAGCGTATGCTGCTACAGCACTATTGATGGATATCGGGGGCATGTATCACTATCCTAAAGGTGATTTCAACATAGGGATGGTATTTAAAAATTTTGGCTTCAATGTGAATAATTACTTTGGTAGCGGTCCGGTAAGCTTACCATTCGATGTTCAGATAGGCGCTTCAGTAAAACCGGCATACATGCCAGTAAGATTCAGTATAACTGGTTATAATCTTTTGGAAGAAGATCTTGTGTTCCGTTCCTCGGGTAATGAGCAAGCCTCCAGGGCAGTGCAGAATCTTGATGGGATTTTTAGGAGAATAAACATAGGCGCAGAATTTATTTTTTCGCAAAATGTTCAGTTTTTGCTCGGCTATAATCACTTGAGAAGACAAGAACTTTCATTAGAAGAAACAGGAGCGGGGGCAGGATTTTCTTATGGTTTGAAGATTGGAATTAAAAGATTCACCTTTAGGTATGCAAGATCCGTATACCATGCCAGTGGTGGTGCTAATTTTTTTACCTTCCAGACAAACATCCACTCCTTTAACAGAGTATTATAAATGACTATGAATAGTAATTTAACACCCAAGGCAATTGTTGCCGAACTAGATAAATATATCATCGGCCAGAGTGACGCTAAGCGCAATGTGGCTATCGCTTTAAGAAATCGATGGAGAAGGATGAACGTTAAGGAGGAGATTCAAGGCGAAATTGTTCCTAATAATATCCTGATGATTGGTGCTACTGGAGTTGGTAAGACTGAAATAGCCCGTCGACTTGCAAAGATTGATGACGCACCTTTTACCAAGGTTGAAGCTTCTAAGTTTACAGAGGTTGGATATGTCGGTAGAGATGTAGAGAGTATGGTGAGGGACCTGGTGGAGCAATCTGTCAACATCGTGAAAGTAAAAAAGAAAGAGGAAGTGACAGAACGGGCAGGAGAGATTGTGGAAGGGATCTTGCTCGATGCATTGATACCACCCTTAAAGGGGGCGAATGCTTCAAGTTTAGCAACAGGTTCATCAAATAGTGAGCCTGCGAATGATCAGGAATTGAATGAAAAAACGCGGGAAAAGTTCAGGGAAAAAATCAGGAGTGGAGAGCTTGATGATCGAAAGATTGAGATCAATGTAAAACAACAGGCAAATCCTGGAATGGGGATGATCGGAGGCAATATGGATGAAACCTCCATGATCAACATTCAGGAGATGTTGGGTAATATGTTGCCTAAAAAGAATAAAAAACGAAAAGTGACCATCGCGGAGGCGAGGAAAATTCTCATGGAAGAAGAAAGCGCTAAGCTGATTGACATGGATGAGGTAAAGGAAGAAGCTTTAGAGAAGGCGATGAATTCCGGAATTATCTTCATTGATGAGATTGATAAAATAGCTTCTGGTGGCTCCGGCGGAGGGAAAGGTCCTGATGTGAGTAGGGAAGGGGTACAGCGTGATTTATTACCCATCGTTGAGGGAAGCTCAGTCATGACTAAATATGGTGTGGTAAATACGGATCACATATTATTTATTGCTGCGGGTGCTTTTCATGTAAGTAAACCCTCTGACCTGATTCCCGAATTACAAGGGAGGTTTCCGATAAGGGTGGAGCTTGATAATTTATCGAAAGGGGATTTCCTAAGAATTTTGAAGGAGCCAAAAAATGCACTTACCAAACAATATGAGGCATTGATAGGAGCGGAAGATGTGAAGATAGAGTTTCAGGATGAGGCTTTGGAGGAGCTTGCAGAGATAGCATTCCATATCAATGAAGAGGTAGAAAACATTGGAGCACGTCGGCTAAATACGGTGATGAGCCGATTGTTAAATGAAATTCTATTTGATATCCCTGATAAAATAGGTCCCAATGCACATATAGTGATCGATAAAAAATTGGTAGTTGATAAACTACAAGGTCTCGTAAAAGATAAAGATCTGAGTCACTACATCTTGTAATCATTCTTTAACTTCACTGTGGTCACTAAATTATCACTATGGAATTTTCCGATCGTGTCAGCCGACTAGGTACAGAAACGGCTTTTAGCGTCCTGGCAAAAGCAAAAAAACTGGAAGCTCAGGGACGTGATATCATTCATTTGGAAATTGGACAGCCGGATTTTGATACGCCAAAAAACATAAAAGATGCTGCGATAAAATCATTGAATCAAGGAAAAACCGGGTATTGTCCCACAACAGGAGTACATGAGTTAAGGGTAGCGATTGCAGAAGAAACTTCCAGAACCAGAGGAATATCTGTCGATCCTGATCAGGTCGTCATTACTCCAGGTGCTAAGCCCATCATGTTTTTTTCCATGCTGGCATTGGTCAATGCCGGAGATGAAGTGATGTACCCAAATCCAGGTTTTCCTATTTATGAATCACTCATCAATTATGTGAAGGCAAAGCCAGTCCCATATCCACTCAGAGAGGAAAAAGGGTTTAGTTTTGATATTGAGGAGTTTAGTGATTTGGTGTCCGATAAGACAAAACTCATTATTCTAAACTCTCCACAGAACCCCACTGGAGGCATGCTATCAAAGGAGGATATTGAGGCAGTAGCAGAGATTGCGATTAAAAGAAGAATAACTGTATTATCTGATGAAATCTACCGAAGATTGATTTACGATAAAGAATTTTTCAGTATTGCTTCAGTGAGAGACATGATGGACCAGACAGTCATCCTTGATGGTTTTTCGAAAACCTATGCCATGACTGGATGGCGATTAGGGTATGGAGTAATGAATAAGGAGCTGGCACAGAAGATAGAACTCTTACAGGTCAACAGTAATTCTTGCGCGCCTACCTTTACTCAATATGGAGGGATTGAAGCATTACAGGGGGATCAATCGGAGATGCAAAAGATGTGTGATGCTTTTAAAAGCAGAAGGCAAATCGTTGTTGATGGACTAAATGCGATTGAGGGGATTACTTGTATAAGGCCTGAGGGTGCATTTTATGCGTTTCCCAATGTCACACAATTACCGCTCACTCCTAAAGCATTTGCAGATCTACTATTGGAAAAATATGGGGTTGCCCTTTTGACAGGGGAATCTTTTGGTAAGTATGGAGCGGGTTACCTAAGAATATCTTATGCGAATTCTATTGAGAATATTCAAAAAGCCTTGGCTCGTATAGAAGAAGCCACCGCAGACATTGGATAATCTTTAAATGAGTTATTCTACATCCTTAACACAACGTATGCCTACGGGATAAGCTGCAATTTTCTCGGGTAATACATAATAGCGATGTGAGGTCCTGATAAACGAATGGTTATTGAAATTTGATCCCCCACGCATGACTTTATACTTTTCGCCGTACTGCTCCATAGGCACATCATTTCCAGGGTAGGGTTTGTACCAGTCAGCTGTCCATTCCCAAACACTTCCAGCCATATCATAGCATCCGTAAGGGCTTTCTGGCTTAGCGATGGACCCTCCACGGGTGAGGGCTTTATCCCAGACTACATAGGTGTTGTCATAGGTGTTTCCCCAAGGAAAAATTCTTCCGTCTGTTCCCCGGGCTGCTTTTTCCCATTCTTTTTCTGTAGGCAGTCTTTTACCAGCCCATTTTGCATAAGCATTTGCCTGACTCCAGGTCACGATTACCGCACGGTCTTCTTTGCCTTCTGGAATCTCAAAATCAGGATCAAATTTGGCGTATTCTGCGTAGGATACTTCATACTTATCAATGTAAAACGCTTTGGTAGCCGCTATTTGCATGGGCCTTTCATCGGGATCACCATATTTACTTCCCATGATGAATTCACCTGCTGGTACATATACCATGCCTTCAGGTGGCGTAGCAGCATCCTGAGCTTTTGAAGCCAGGCATGCCAAAAGCATACATAGCAAAATAAATTGTGACTTCATGACTACTTTTTTTACTACCATTTTGAATCAATTATTCCATAATACCTACCAAACCAATAATTCCGAATCATTGCGGCTGCAGTACGTTCATATTCAGACTTTACCGTCTTAAAGCTACCATCTCCCTGAGGGATGTCGAAATCCCTTTCTTGGCGATCAAAACCCCACATATCTTTGACAGCCTGGGTACGGTGTTCATTAAATACCTCTTCACCAGAGAGTACCTGATAGACCATGATAAACCAGATGTTACTTTCCCAGGTAAAGGCAATGTCTTTCCAATCATACCAGTGGCGGTTTAGACTCATTTTATATTTGATCAAAAGGTTATTATCCTTTTCTAATCGCATAAGCATATACAGCGATCTGGCTGCGTGGTAGTCATCACCAACATTTCTCCACTCCGGAGGAAATAGGATTTTTGCGTTGATGGCACGGTCATCATACTGATAGCGATCAATGAGCATGTGGTAAGCGGCATTGTAGCGTTCTTTGCCAGTGATGTGATGCGTAACCTTCAATGCAGCTAGCATTTCCAGAGAGTTGAGTGCTTGATGGGGAAGGTCAGGACAAAAATTTCCCCATAAGGTCATTTTACCATCCAGGTCTGTCAATTTGAAATTATCGTCAACGACTCTGCCGATAAATCGATCTAATAAATCTGCTGCTTTCTTTTTGTATGCCTCATTTGCACAGATCTCCCAATAAGTACCAACACCATAAAATATGGAGGTGAACTTGTCCGCACTCAGGTCACCCAACCATCGGTAGCCGGGCAACGATGATGATTGGTGCCATTCATGGTACCAAAACACATCCTCATGCCACAAAGGTTTGTCTGTTTGATTAAAGCTTCGTGCTACCAGTCCAGGAACTCCTGTAACATTTTCCAGCTTTAGGATTGCTTCAAAGATCTGATTGGCGATTTCACGGTCTTTAGGATCTTTTGTTATGGCATATTTATGTGAATAGGCGGCCAACATTTCAGATGTAGGATCCAGACAGTCAGCCTGCGGTCCTATGATGGGACGTTCTATGCCTGCCGGAGGAAAGATCACATATTGCATGATGGCCCCTTCGTTCCAGTGGTTTCCCTGCATTAATTTGTCAAATTTCTTTATCTTTAGATGAAGTGGATCAGACTTTTTGGGAAAGTCATTGACTTTCTGAGCATATACGAATGGAGCAATAAAAATAACAACAAGTGTGAGAGTAAAATGAATTCGTTTAGGCATAGTACTATGAATGAAAGAGTTGCTCTTATCTTTATTACTTGAAATATAAGAAATGGGCTATATAATTATTGATGTGGACCCTTTTTTACTAGCCCATTTAAATATAATTCATCGATGAAAGAAGAGGAGATTGATAAACCTATTCATGCCTTAGTCAATTCAGTGCCACAGGTTGGAGTTTTGGAATGGATAGGGATCCGTCCGAAAAGAAGGTCCTCGCTAATTAGCTTAAACTCAGTTTTTGTTTCTGTAGCAAAGGGACTGGAAGGTGACCATTTTTCATCGACTTATAGTAAAAAGCGGCAGATTACGCTGATTCAAAAAGAGCATTTGCAGGGTGTTGCCTCAATTCTAGGTAAGGATATGATTGATCCAGGTTTAGTAAGAAGAAACCTTGTCATTAGTCGGATTAACTTATTCTCGTTACGAAATCAGCAGTTTAGGATTGGTGAAGTTATTTTGAAAGGTACGGGATACTGCCACCCGTGTTCAAGAATGGAAGAAAACTTAGGACCCGGAGGTTACAATGCGATGAGGGGACATGGAGGTATAACAGCAGAGGTCATTGAGGATGGAGAATTAAGTGTTGGTGATGAAGTGGTATTTATTAAAGATTGAGAATATTTGATATTCAAAAGCCTTGAAAGTTGATTGGGTCAAGCATTGATTTAGGTAATCTTAATATGCTATTGTTTTAAAAGAGATTATCAACGCTCCCAGATGTCCATTGTCCATGCTTTACCACCAGTAAGATCTGTTTTATTAAAAATATAGCTAAGATCATCTTCCCACCTGGACATTTCTCTTTCCTTTGGGAAATTAATTAAAAGAAAGCCACTGGTTAATGCATCTGTTATTTCTGCATTATTTTCGTCAGATGCAATTTCCGGAATTACTTCGACCATATCTTCAGTTATTTCCATACCCAGGAAGACCTCTTCAGTGGGTGAAACGGGAAACTCAGAGTTTTTCTGCACATAACATGAAGTCATTCCTATTATGATCAGGAAGATAAATAGGAGGTTTAGGTGATTTTTATAGCGTCTCATTTTTCTAATCTTTTGGTGAGAAGAAGTAAACTTACAAGGGTAAATCTAGGTGCGAGACTGAAGAAATTTATCGGTATTTACCGTGATTTTGAATTTAGGTGAATTGCTTAAAAGGTGGTGAAAGTGCAGGTCCTCTTTTTATCTCTTATTGTTATTGTTCAAAATAAGTTTCAGAAATATCGGAGTAAGATACCTAACCAAACCAGTTTTCAAGAGCAATCTTTTCTTCTGCGTTTTGTTCATAAAATTCCTCTGTCAATTCCTTCAATCATGAAGGGTTTGGATTTGTTGAGCTAAATCTTTTTGAATAATGTCGTGTTGAAGAAAATATCGCACTATATGCGTGTGAATACCTATTTGTTGGATTGCTCGCATTTGCGAAGCAGACTACGAAAATTTGATATAGTTGGGTTTGTAATTGACACTGAATTGTCAGAGATGACAAAAGAAATAAATGAATAGTCATCCATATTAGACTTATTTTTCTCATAAAACTGGCCGTTTGTATCAAGCATTACTGGGAAATTGAAGCCAATCTTATCGATATCATTTTTAAAAGATACAAGATCATCTCCTGCATAGTAAAACAAAAAAGGAACAGCAGGATAATTCTCTATATAGTTCATCCAGCTATCTAATCTACGGGCATGTTTCATATAAACTACTACTTTACAATTCTCTTCAAACCAACTTTCATCAAATTTTACTGAGTTTTCAGGTTGTAAAACCTCCAATCCTTCAACCAGATATACCTTCTTATCATAACCCGAATTCAAGATAAAAAACAGAATAAACACTAAAAGAAAGCTTAAAAAAATGAATTCTGGGCTTCTTATTATAGATAAAAATGTATGTGATAACTCACTGATAATTTTCAATATTCCTTTCATTATTGGGCTATTATGATATATTTAAATAAGAGACCTATCAATATTGATAATGAAATTAGTGAATTGAAAATTGATATTTATCTATTATACAATTCAACCTTCCAACTCTCCTAGGGTCTTTTTCTTAAATGTTCGACTGATCGGGATATTATCTTCTCCCACGGTCACATGTTCACTGTTAAAAGATGATATACGATGTTTATTTACAATGAATGACCTATGGACGCGAACAAAATGGGATGGTAATTGAGCTTCCAGAGCACTGATCTTTTCTTTAGTAATGGTTTTACCTTTTTCATGATCTATACGGACATAGTTTGCAAGACTTTCTAAATAACTAATCTCATCAATCAATATAGGTACCTGTTTCCTGTCCGAAATTACGGTCAGTATTTTCTGTTTTTCAAGTTCAATCTTTTCTATTAATGACCTTTTCTCTGAATCAGATCTTCTATAAAATTCGATCATTCGAAAAAATGCAAATGTAAAGACGATCAGATAAATGGTAGTGAACACGGAAAACGTATCTACAGTAAGCGGGTTCATCTCACCATATTGATAATTGTATAGGAAAACAAAAGAAAATACGAGAGCCAGCATCTCTAGGTAGAGTGTGATGACGACCATATAAAACATGTAAAGAGCAAAGGTCCAATACTTCCGTGCGAGGAGGTAATTTGGAACAAGGTAATAATTGAAGAAGTAAGCAGTACCTACCGCCACAGGCATCAACATGGTCACGAAGTAGAAAGCCTCAACGTAATTGGCGTTTCCTCTCCCGTAATAAAGTACAAGTATCGTTGCGACAATGCACCATAAGAGCATATGTTTTACTATGACAACCTTCATA
This sequence comes from Marinoscillum sp., assembly GCA_043554545.1. Lineage (GTDB taxonomy): Bacteria > Bacteroidota > Bacteroidia > Cytophagales > Cyclobacteriaceae > UBA7330. The sequence continues at coordinate 120,732 of CP121337.1, forward strand.
ATTAAGCAGAGTAAAAATGCAGCTTTTTGATTGCATTTGAATCAAAAGTTGATAGAATGCAGCATTAGCTATGGATTTTACATTGTATGAAATAGGAATGAAACAGATCTTTGATAAAAATTAATTGAAATCACAAAACCAAATAAATTATGTTTGAACTATTTTACGAGGGTGGCATGCTATTTATGAGCATCCTTACAATCATTTTTGTATCAATGATCACAGTCGCTATAATAATTAGTATTACTGTATTACGTGGAAAACTAGATATTAATGAGGCAAGAAGTAGGATTTCATATATCAAGTCTGTTGGCTTTTTCGCCTTGGTGATCGGTATCTTGGCTCAGCTTATTGGATTATATACAATGTTTGATGCAATTGCAGAAGTTGGAGACGTTTCACAATCACTAGTGTTTGGAGGATTGAAAGTCTCAACGGTCGCTAACATCTATGGATTTTGTATATATATTATCTCATACCTCATCTGGCTTGGGCTAAGCTTTAAATTGAATTGAATAATTAGTAGGTGAGGAAAAGATGAATTTTTTCCTTACCTGCTCCCCCCAAAAAAAAACCTGAATTTGCACTAAAACAAGAAAAACCCTAAAAAGGTGGCTTTAATCATCACACTCACAGACTTTACATTCTTCTATCGTTTCAAAAGAAAATTCAGTACAGCCACCTAGATCCAGTATAAAATCTATCTATCGCTTTAGAATAAATGATGTATGTGTAATACATAGTCAGAGCCAAAAAAAAGCTACGAAATTAAATCTCGTAGCTTTTAGTGGCACCTTCGCCAAGGTTTCGGTGCTTAAGAGTGGAGCATATCGGAGTCGAACCGATGACCTCTACGCTGCCAGCGTAGCGCTCTAGCCAGCTGAGCTAATGCCCCTTGTTAAATATTGGAACCGTTCTAGCCTCCCGATAGCTATCGGGAGAGCTAATGCCCCTTTTGTATCGCTTTAGCCTCCTGATAACTATCGGGAGAATTAATACCACAACAAGTTTGCGAATTTAATAGATTCCCCCACATGAGGCTATAAAAGCTACTAAAACTTTTACAGCCTTAGCTACTTTATCACCCGCCTAAATTTCTTCACATTCTTTTTATAATAATCAAGGTTGAGGGTAGACTCAATGACCCCACGACTGGAGGAGGCATGAATAAATTTAATGTTGTTAGTGTCAGAAGTATCGGTTATCATTCCACTGTGCCACCATTTTTCACCTTTTTCCTTGAATTTGAAGTAGACAATGTCTCCCGGACGAATACCTCCCCAGCCTTTCCTTTTTCCTATTTTGGATTGCTCTTTAGCTGTTCTGGGTAAATCAATTCCTACTTTTTGGAAGCTATTGTAAATCAATCCCGAACAGTCTATTCCTCTTTGGGACATTCCTCCCCATTGATAGGGTGTGCCTCGGTAGGTTCGAGCTTCGGTGACTACCGCAATGATTATCTTTCTTTTCCTTTTACTTTGTGCCTCGGAGAATGATAGAATTGAAAGACAGACCAGGATTGATAGAATAATTTTTGTTTGCATAACAACTTAAAAGAGTAAGCATTCAAAAGGCGATATAAACTTTTATTGTTTCGCCTTTTAAGTTTCTTAAAACAAATTTAGTGCCTTATGTGCGGGATCACAGGAATATATGCGTTTAATATGGTGGGTAGGATCAACCTAATTCACCTGGAAGCAGCTACTCGCAGTCTGGAAAAGCGTGGGCCTGACAAACAGGGAAGTTGGTTTGATGACATTGTTGGGCTTGGCCACCGAAGACTATCAGTGATTGATACCTCTGATGAGGCCAGTCAACCGATGTTGGATGAAACCGGGAGGTATCGGATCATATTTAACGGAGAAATATACAATTATCAAGTGCTCCGAAAGGAGTTGAGTGCCAAAGGCATTGCATTCAGGACAGCAAGTGATACGGAAGTTTTACTTCAATCTTTTATTCATTGGGGTCCTGCTTGCCTGAATAAACTCAATGGATTTTTTGCCTTTGCGGTATATGATCAGGAAGAGGAATCGTTATTCATTGCCAGAGATCGTATAGGTATCAAGCCCCTCCTTTATTACCAGGATGAAGATAAGGTGCTTTTTGCGTCAGAGATGAAATCCATGATCGCCTACGGGCTTAGCAGAGAGTTGGATACTACTGCTTTACATCTGTATTTTCAGCTCACTTATGTCCCAGCTCCGCTTTCTATTTTCAAAGGAGTCAGGAAATTGGAACCGGGCTGCTTTATGACCATTTCTAAAAAACAAGGCGTAAAAGTCCGGAAGTATTACAAAATTCCTTACTGTGAGCAGCCACCCATTAATAAGTTTTCTGAAGGGGTAAAGCTTATACAGGACAAGCTTGCTGATGCCGTAAGAAAGAGACTTGTAGCGGATGTCCCCCTTGGTACTTTTTTGAGTGGAGGGATTGATTCCTCTATTATTACAGCCCTGGCTTCCAGGGATGTTGAAAAGCTTGCCACCTTTAGTATTGGCTTTAAAGACAATTCCTATTTTGATGAGTCTAAATATGCCCGGATGGTAGCAGATCGCTATCAGACAGATCATCATGAATTTTATTTGAGTAATAATGATCTCTATGGTCACCTGCACAAGATGATTGACAGCATTGATGAGCCTTTTGCAGATTCTTCTGCTTTGCCTGTTCACCTGCTAGCTATGATGACAAGAAAACATGTTACGGTTGCCTTATCTGGAGATGGGGCTGATGAAATTTTCTCAGGATACAACAAGCACAGTGCGTGGTCTATGAGTAGAGAAGCCGGACTGAGAAATAGCCTGATTAGTAATTTAGACTGGTTGTGGACCCGACTTCCGAAATCCAGAAATTCGGGCCTATCTGATAAGGTGCGTCAGCTTCATCGCATGGCTGATCTATTAAAAATGGATGGAGCAGAGAAATATTGGTTTCTTGCTTCATTTGTAAGCAATGAGGAGATCAAAAGATTGTTAAAGTCATCCTATCATCAAAAAGGGAACGGTCTAAGCCAGATAAAAAAGATTTATCAATCGCCTATCGTATCCGGATTTTTGAATGAGATGTTGCACGCAGATACCCGATTGGTACTTCCAGGTGACATGCTTCAAAAAGTTGATTTAATGTCAATGGCCAACAGTCTGGAAGTAAGAGTCCCTTTCCTCGACCAAGAGGTGGTTAAGCTCGCCTTTGAGCTTCCGGATAAGTTTAAAGTAGATGGATTTAAGAGAAAAATTATATTAAAGCATGCATTTAAGGACTTGTTGCCAAAAGAATTGATCGATCGACCCAAACATGGTTTTGAAGTTCCACTCTTAAACTGGTTTAGAAGAGAAATGAAAACCGACCTGGATGATTGGGTATTTGATCGCGATAAGATCGAAGCACAAGGGATTTTTCAATGGGAAGAAATCAAAAGGATCAGAGAAAAGTTACATTCCGCTGATCCGGGTGATGTGACCATCAAAGTATGGTCACTTTTTGTTTTTCAAAAATGGCATAAACTTTATTGCGCAACTGGCTGACCCATCCATGCGTTTAGCATCCAAATGGTTTTTTGTTGCCCGTTGATGAGTCCGATCATCATATCCTCTGTCTCATTATCGCCTTCTTTCACTGCCAACTCCTTAACTAGATTTTCTTGTTTAACAACAGCTTCCAACTGCTCAATAAGTGCTGCAACAATTTCCCTATCGTTTGAGATATTTTTGTAAGCTTTCAGGTTTGAAGTTTTTTCGTAATCTTGAAACGTATGCAGTGGTTGACCGCCAATGGTTAATATGCGTTCACCAATATCATCAATTACTCCAAGTGCTTCGGTGTACAATTCTTCAAACTTGACATGAAGCTGAAAAAAATTATTTCCCTTTATATTCCAATGAAAACCTCGGGTATTTTGATAATAGATATGGAAATCACTGAGTAGCTGATTTAATTCTTTAATTAATTGAGATGTCATTTTCTTATTATTGTTTAGGTTAATAACAAAAAAATCAGCCTTACTGTTTGCGAAAAACTGAATTAGTTCTTTTCTAAAACACAGAATAAATCCAGGTTCTGATCATTCTTTTTTTGCAATGAATAGTCTTCATGCGTGATGGACATTACCAGCTCATCTGATTGCTTTTTGAGCGAGTTTCTATTCAGCCTATTCATGATGTCGTAGGGGACCTTTAAGATTACAGCAGGCAGTCGATGTTGAAGATTAAATACATCGAAACGCATGATTTTATTCACTGATTTCCGGTTTTGTTCATGGTATGCAATAACTCTATCATTGCCTGCAATACCTTGCATATCTACTTTATCAAAATATTTTTTTGCTATCTGCTCAAGTTCGTCTGCAGTATACTCCCGAATATGCCAGGGGTTTCTTGATAATGACATCAATCGATTTGGAGTTGAAATGAGGGCCTTTCCTCCTTTTTTCAATAATCGATAAATCTCTTTGAGGAACAGGTTATCATCTTTGATATGTTCGATCACTTGAAATGAGACAATGGTATCAAAGCTTTCATCAGGAATTTTCACTGGTGGAAATGTGCTCGCCTCAAACTGTAGTTCTGGGTATTCTTTTTCCAGGTTATCAACTACCGATTGGATTTTATCGATTCCAAGAAAAGTTTTAGCCTTGGGAGAAATATGTGCTATTCCTCTACCCTCACCGCATCCTAATTCCAATAAATCCCCTGAAATAAGAGGAACAGCCTCAACATATGCCTTTAAAAGACGTTGATGGATAGGATTGTCTGATGCAATCTGGTCAGAAGTGATTTCTGTAGTATAAATTGCCATCCTAAATTTTTGGCAAAGAAACCAAATAATTAATTAACTTTTTGACTTCTATGCGTGAAACACTTAAAAGTGGATTAATAGGATGTTTTCTGGTCTTATCCATAAGTTCTTTTGGATTAGACCTGACTAAACTTGATCTTTCTTTTCAGTATGATGTAAATATTAAGGGACACCTGGCGTATCGAGTTTTTCAGTCAGACACTGACTTACTGACGATTATTTATGAAATTCCTACTGATACAATGAAGATATGGGGCTTCGATATCCTTGGACAAAATGGGTATGCAAGTGAGACACATGATACGTTATCATTAGCCACATTGGATACTATTTTTGTTGATGATGAGCGCAGCATTTATGGAATTGAGCTATCTGAAAGTGATTATGACTTATTGATTTTCACCATCTATAACCTGAGCAAAGCAGACTATCGTATCTATGATGTTTCATTAAATGCTCCCGGAGGTTTTCCTGATTTTATACCTACCGACGAAAATGGAGTTCCAATACTTCAAAAATATTATACGGACGAGAAGGTCTTTTTTAGTGCGTCAAACTCGTCCTTACATGCATTTAAATATCAGGAAAGGTTTGGTCCTGCGGATCCACCGATGGGAGAAATGTCTAACCTGGCCTCAACTATTTCAATTGATTCCTCCTTTTATTTTGATTCAGGATCCATCAACTTAGCTAACTATCATTTTTATCTCTTTCAGGAAGACACACTGGATGATACGGGTATCACCATACTGAGAGCCCCTTATTATTATCCTGATCTCAGGACTTATGATGAGTTGATTCAGCCTTTGAGATATATATCTACCTCAGCTGAAAATCAGATGCTCATGCAGGCTACGGATAAACGGAAAGCTTTTGAAAATTTCTGGTTAACAAATTATGGCACCAATTTCAGGGCAAAAAGTGCCATAAGATTTTTTTATCAAAGAGTAGAAGAGGCAAATCTTTTGTTTACTGATTACAAGCAAGGTTGGAAAACAGACCGGGGGATAATGTATATTGTCTACGGTAAGCCTGCTGTTGTCATTAAGACTGATCGAACAGAGGAATGGAGATACGATTCCGGAGAACGCTTTCAATTCATCAGAATACCTATTTTATTTACTCCATCTTTATACTCCCTCAAAAGAAATAAGGATTATGAGAGGAGCTGGTATAAGCAAGTAGGGGAGATTCGCAAAGGCCAATAATGAAAAAGACTGAACAACTCATTTATGGGGTTCGCGCTGTGATGGAGACTATTCAATCCGGCAAACACCTGGAAAAATTATTTATCCAAAAGAACATCTCATCAGATTTGATGAGGGAGTTACTTTTACTTTCGAGTGCGCATGAGATACCAGTCTCAAGAGTTCCGGCTGAAAAGCTAAATCGCTTGGCCAAAGGGAATCATCAGGGAGCAGTGGCTTTTGTATCACCGGTTCAGTATCATAACCTTGATCATGTGTTACCCGAGATATATGAGAAAGGGAAAACCCCGCTGTTTCTCGCATTAGATGGGGTAACCGATATTCGGAATTTTGGAGCGATAGCAAGATCAGCGGAATGCATGGGTGTGGATGCTATGATAATACCCACGAGCAGCAGTGCTCAGATTAATTCAGATGCGATCAAAACTTCTGCAGGAGCATTGAATTATATTCCGGTTTGTAGAGAAGTAAAATTATTTGAGGCATTAAAATATTTAAAGAATTCAGGATTGCAGGTAGTAGCTTGCTCGGAATACGGGGAGTCCACACCAAGTATGGCAGATTTTACTGTGCCAACAGTTGTTGTCATGGGCTCTGAAGAAGAGGGAATCTCCAAAGAGATTTTAAAAATCTCTGATAACATTTGCGCGATACCCATGGGAGGAAAAATATCCTCCTTAAACGTGGGAAATGCAGCTGCTATCATCCTTTATGAAGCTGTTCGACAGCGGAGTTAAACGAAGTCTTCTCCTTTTTGAAGCTTAATATCACTTACGAACTCCCTGAAAATGCCAGAGTCTTCCTTTTTACATACTAAAAGGATGTCCTGAAAATCAGCAACCAAATAACCTTCAAGTCCCTGGAGCACGATGAGCTTATCTTTATTGCTTGATTTTGAAATAATAAAATTATCTGAACTGTCATATAGGGCAGTATTGCCTGACGTCACATTTTCATGCTCATCTTTATCCATGATTTCATGAAGTGAATTCCAGCTTCCCAGATCAGACCAACCAAAACTTCCGAGAATGGTGAATACATTTGAAGATTTCTCCATTATGGCATAGTCAATTGAAATATTTTGACATTGTGCATAGGAACTCTTAATGAATTCTTTTTCCTCTTTAGAAAAGTACTGACTTGAATTAAAATATTCAGCTAGTTCTGGTTGTAATGACTCCAGGGCATGAATTATTGCTTTGATTGACCAGACAAAAATTCCTGCGTTCCAAACAAAATCACCACTTTCGATGAATTTCTTAGCTAAATCAATGTCAGGCTTTTCAGTAAAAGTCTTGACCTTTTTGAGGGCATGATCAGTTCCCTCCAAATACTGAATATATCCATAACCTGTTTCAGGTCTTATTGGCTGGATCCCAATCGTGATTAATCTTGAATGGTCACATGCTTCTACAGCGGTGTCTATAGTGGACAGGAATTCTTTCTCATTGAAGATGACATGATCAGATGGCAAAACGACCATGATGCCCTCCGGATCTTTTTGTTTAATCTTATATGCTGCATAAGCGATGCATGGGGCTGTATTTCTTTTGGCCGGCTCAAGAAGAATTTGAGATTGATCCATTTCCGGGAATTGTTCTTGCAATAACTCCTCATAGATCTCATTAGATACGATCCAGATGTTTTCTTTTGGTGTTACATCTTTGAAACGATCAAAGGTCATTTGAAGAAGTGATCGACCAGTTCCAAGTACGTCCAGAAATTGCTTAGGTTTTTTATTTCTACTATATGGCCAAAACCGGGTACCTGAACCTCCGGCCATGATTACGATATGCAAATGTTTATTCATGAGAAAGTTGTCCTTTCATTAAGTCAGAGCTAATTTAGAGCAAAGATATGTGTTTGATATATCGGAGTATGCAAGGATAAGTAATTGGTGCTGAATTGTTAAAACTATTCAATTTTTTGAGTACCTTAATAAATAATTATTTCTTACATCATAGCATTAAATTTTTGAGATGGAGACCGGGATAGAAGATAATTTGAGAGAGACATTAAAATCAGTTTTTGGATACGATACTTTCAGAGGTAATCAGGAAGTAATCATCCAAAACGTGATGGACGGCAAGGACACTTTTGTGATTATGCCAACAGGAGCTGGAAAATCCTTGTGTTATCAATTACCGGCCATTCTTAAGGAAGGAACAGCCATTGTTATCTCCCCGTTAATAGCGCTGATGAAAAATCAGGTGGATCAAATGAATGCTGTGGGCATCAACGCAAAGTTTTTGAACTCCACCTTAACTAAGGGTGAAATAAACAAAGTGAAAAAGGAGACGCTTGCAGGAGAGGTAAAACTTTTGTACGTAGCACCTGAATCACTTACCAAAGAAGAAAATGTTAAATTCCTGAAGGAAGCTTCAATATCGTTCACTGCCGTAGATGAGGCGCACTGTATTTCCGAATGGGGGCATGATTTCAGACCTGAATACCGCAGAATAAAATCTATACTTGGCGAGCTTGGGAATATACCGATAGTAGCGTTGACAGCTACGGCCACACCCAAGGTTCAGTTGGATATTGTGAAAAATCTAGCCATTGAAGGAGCTAATGTGTTTCAGTCATCTTTCAACAGGACAAACCTTGTTTATGAGGTCAAGCCTAAAAAACAGGCTAAAAAACACCTAATAAGAGTCATAAAGGAACACAAAGGAGAATCCGGGATTGTATATTGTTTGAGTAGAAAGAAAGTTGAAGAGATCGCTGAGTTCCTGAAAGTCAATGATGTAAAAGCTGCCCCTTACCATGCCGGAATAGATGGGAATATCCGTATGAAGAACCAGGATGCATTCCTAAACGAAGACGTTGATGTAATCGTGGCAACCATTGCCTTTGGTATGGGCATAGATAAGCCTGATGTTCGTTTTGTTATTCATTATGACGTGCCCAAATCAATAGAGGGATATTATCAGGAAACAGGAAGAGCAGGTCGGGATGGATTGACAGGAAAGTGTGTCATGTTTTACAGTTATAATGATATCCTCAAGCTGGAAAAATTCAATAAGGACAAAGCAGTTACAGAGCGGGAAAATGCCAGATTTTTATTAGATGAGATGGCTGCTTATGCGGAGTCGGCAGTTTGCAGACGCAAGCAATTAATGCATTATTTTGGTGAGGAATACCACAGAGAAAATTGTGAGGGGTGTGATAATTGCCTGCATCCCAAAGAAAAATTTCAAGCGGAAGAAACTGTTAAAATGGTTATTGAAGCGGTTGAGCAAACCGGAGGGAGATTTAACCTCAACCATATATCTGATTTGTTAATTGGAAAGGAAACACAGCATATCAAAAGTTATAACCATGATAAGTTGAAGGTTTTTGGTTTAGGCAAAGATCACAATGAAGCCTACTGGAAATCAATTATTCGTCAGACACTCCTCAACGAGTTTGTGGGAAAAGATATTGAGAACCCAGGGGTTTTTAAGCTAACTCAGAAAGGTATTGACTTCCTTGTAGATCCTTTTCCTATTGAACTATCAAAAGATCATGAGTATGATTCTGAGGGTGAGGAAGAGGAAATTGAAAAGGAAACAATCAATACGACGGCTTACGACAAAGTATTATTTGACATGCTCAAGGCCTTAAGGAAGTCAGTGGCCAAGCAAATGGACCTTCCTCCTTACGTGATCTTTCAGGATCCATCTATGGAAGAAATGGCCACACTTTATCCTACCAGTTTTGATGACCTGATCAAAATAGTGGGTGTAGGGGAGAGTAAAGCAAAAAAATTCGGAGGGCCATTCCTGGAGTTGATTGAGAACTATGTAGAAGAAAATGACATCATTACGGCATCAGATGTATTAATAAAGTCAGCCGGATCTAAATCAAAGAATAAGATTTTTATCATTCAGCAGATAGATAGAAAAATAGACCTTGAGGAGATAGCTGAGAACAAGGACATGAAATATGACAAACTCCTGACCGAAATAGAGCATATTTGTGATGGAGGCACCAAGTTAAATCTCGATTACTATATTGATCATATCCTTGATGATGATCGCCAGGATGAGATTTATGATTATTTTCTCAATGCAGATACCGACAGCGTGAAAGACGCCCTTGAAGAGCTGGGAGATGATTACAGTGAGGAGGAAATTAGGTTGATGCGCATAAAATTCATGTCAGAATACGCACATTAATTGTTATTTAACTTTTAATCTTATGAAGACCGTCTAATTTTGGATGGTCTTTTTTAATTATTTGCAATGAATATTTTAATTATTGGTTCCGGAGGAAGAGAGCACGCCCTGGCATGGAAAATCACACAAAGTGCGAAAGTATCTCAATTATTTGTGGCTCCTGGCAATGCTGGAACAGGTGAATTGGCAACGAATATTGTCTTGGATATAAATGACCCTGTACAGATTAAAAATACGGTGAAGAAGCATAATATTGATCTACTAATATTTGGACCAGAGGAACCTTTGGTAAATGGAGTAGTGGATGAGATAAAGTCTGATGCTGCATTTTCGAATCTTCTGATTGTGGGTCCATCTGCTGCAGGAGCTCAACTAGAGGGGAGTAAGCAGTTTGCTAAAGACTTCATGGAAAAATATGGTATACCTACGGGTAAGGCCAAAGTGTTTGACAAAGGCACGCTGGAAGAAGGGTACCGTTTTTTGGAAACACAAAAGCCACCTTTTGTATTGAAAGCTGACGGGTTGGCTGCCGGAAAGGGAGTGATAATCACTGAAGACATCCAAGAGGCAAAAGACAGTCTTCGGGAATTGATTCAGGATGAAAAATTTGGGGCTGCCAGTGCTAAGGTATTGATAGAAGAATTTTTAAGTGGCATTGAGTTATCCGTTTTCGTCGTTACTGATGGAAAAAATTATCAGATTCTACCAGAAGCAAAAGACTATAAACGAATTGGAGAAAATGATTCGGGTTTGAATACCGGTGGGATGGGAGCTGTTTCTCCGGTCATTTTTGCTGATGAAAAATTCATGCAAAAGGTCGAGGAAAGGATCATTAAACCCACTGTGGCAGGTATCGCACAGGAAGGAATGGACTACCGGGGCTTTATCTTCTTTGGGTTAATAAGTGTAAAGGGAGAGCCTTATGTGATAGAATATAATGTTCGGATGGGTGACCCGGAAACTGAGGCTGTCATGCTTAGAATAAAGTCTGACCTGGTCGACTTACTAGTTGCAACGGCAAGTGATTCATTGGACAAGGTATTGATTGATATTGAACCAAACACTGCAACCACAGTAATGTTGGTATCCGGAGGTTATCCAGAGGCTTATCAAAAAGGACATCAAATTTCCATTAATGAATCCATAAAGGATTCAGTGGTATTTCATGCCGGGACCACACTAGAAGCTGGTCAGCTAGTTACAAATGGAGGGCGTGTAATCGCTATTTCAAGTCTAGGAAAGAGTATGTCTGAAGCACTGTCAAAGTGTTATGCTGCTACGAATAAGGTCGAATGGGAAGGGAAGAACTACAGACGTGATATCGGATTCGATTTAAAAGCTTTGGGGCAATAATTGGATAAAGCTTTGCTTATATTTGATAGACAAGAGAATTGATATATGGGTTGTGCTACGTGCAGTACGAAAAATGGAGAAGTGGCAGGCTGCCAGAATAATGGAGGGTGTCAAACTGGTGGTTGTAACAAGCTGAATGTATTTGATTGGTTATCTAATATGGAGATGCCCACACAAAAACAATCTTCATATGTAGAAGTGCGATTTAAAAATGGCAGAAAGGATTTTTATAAAAACAATGATAACCTGGAGCTTACCACTGGAGACGCAGTAATCGTTGATGTGCCAAATGGTCATCACCTTGGCCACATTTCATTGATGGGCGAGTTGGTCATGCTACAGATGAAGAAAAAGAATATTTCATCTGATGCTGCAGAGATCAGAAATATTTACCGAATAGCTAACCAGCAAGACATAGATAGGTTTCGGGATGTTCGAAACCGTGAGATGCCAACCATGTATCGGACACGCCAAATCATTCAGGATTTAAAGCTGGGGATGAAGCTGACAGATGTTGAATATCAGGCGGACAATTCAAAGGCTACTTTTTATTATTCTGCTGACGAAAGAGTTGACTTTAGAGAACTTATTAAAGTACTGGCTGGTGAATTCAAGATAAGAGTTGAAATGCGTCAGATCAGCTTAAGGGAAGAAGCGGGACGTCTTGGAGGCATTGGTTCTTGCGGTAGAGAGTTATGTTGTTCTACTTGGCTGAGTGATTTTAAAAGTGTCAGCACTCAGGCTGCCAGGTATCAGAATCTATCTCTCAATCCATCAAAATTATCTGGACAATGTGGGAGATTAAAATGTTGCTTGAATTATGAGCTAGATACTTATATGGAGGCGCTCAAAGATATTCCAAAAGTAGAGGAGCCACTGTTAACAGAAATGGGTCTTGCAAAACTTCAAAAAACAGATATCTTTAGAAAGATCATGTGGTTTGGATACGACGACGAAAACACCTGGTATCCGCTTAACATAACGAGAGTCAATGAAATTCTCAAACAAAATAAAGCAGGGAAAAAGCCAGCAACCTTATTGGAGGATAGCCTTGCAGAATTGAAAGATGCTGTACTGAATGAAGACCTTGCAAGGATGGATAAGAAATATTCAACCAAACAAAAAAGGAAAAAGAAGAAATCTACGAGATCCTTTGAGCAAAACTCAAATTCTAAAAATTAGGGGATGAATAACTTATTACTAGCTATATGTTTAATTTTCCTCATGTCTTGTGATTCTGGCAGGATATATGAAGAAAATAGGGATTTTGAAGAATCCTTTTGGCTAAAGGACTCTGTTGCGTCATTTGAATTTCAAATAGCAGATGTCTCCATACCTTATGACATTAAGGTGAATGTTAGAAATGGTTTTGACTTCCCATTTTACAATTTATATTATCAATATGAATTGAAAGATTCTTTGGGCCGTTCTCTTGAAAAAGATATGCTCGAAATGATTTTGTTTGATCCAAAAACAGGAGAGCCATTTGGACAAGGACTGGGCGACCTTTTCGATCATCAACAACCTGTTATGAGCGATTATGATTTCCCCTTTCCAGGAAGCTACAAAATTGAATTTACCCATTTCATGCGATTGGATACACTTCCTTTGATACTATCAGTAGGCGCTCGGGTTGAAGTGTCAGAACCTAAGTCTCCCGGGAAATAAATCGATCCAGCTTTTCATTAGACATTGTTTGTTGCTCCCAAAATTCGCGGCTGTAAAATTGTATAAAGGACCATTTTTTCTCCCTGAGTAAATTATAAATATTGCAAAACGCGTCCTTGGATGATTCGTCATTTAGTCGATCGTCTGTAAGAATAATTCCTTTGTATTGATCACTTATTTTGATGGCCCCATCAGCAAATGGGAGATCATCTGTGAGCACATTTTTATTTGGAGTATTTTCAAGTAAGTAGCTCTTAAGTTCAATTACTTTATTTGGACCACTCATTTCTTCATTTTCTGTCGGGTGTACCCCTCCATTTTTAGCAAATAGCATGTATGAATTGATCAAATGTGTGCTTTCAGGTGCTCTGGCTAACTCACCTGCCTGATGAAGACTTGTAACAAGAGTCATTGAAACCCTGGCTCTTGTACTAACTACATTCATGGCTTGTTTTGGGACTTCATCAAACTGATTCCATTGGCTATAGGAGGTGGTGAAAATGATATGATCACGAACATCCCCCTGGACATTTTCAAATGTTTTTACAAAGAACGATTCTGGCAAGTCCAGTTTTTCCTTATCCAGAAGGTCCATAATCATTAAAGATTGGTTAGTACTCAGGGTTATAATTCCCAAATCAATGTTCGTATCATTTATTACTAGTTCTGTTACCATGCGGACGATCTCTTTGGCCTCGTCATAATTGCCTTCCTTAGACCATTTACCATTTACTTCCTTATAATATAAGCCATGACCTGTTTTTGCATTGAAAAGCGGGATGGATTTTAGCTGATTTTCATAGAAGTGTTTGTTTGAGAATGAGATTAGACTAAGGTCTGTAGCGTTATAGTGCCTCTTCAAATCAATGACTTCTAAATGATCTTTTATCAGATTATAAATGGTTGTTTTAGTTAAGTCGTCATGGTAAAATGTACCATTGTCATAAATATTGGAGGGTGTAAGTTGTTGTTCATCACCGAGGACCATGCAGGATTTTCCTCTAAATAGAACAGGTAGACCTCTTTCAGCCAGACATGACATAGACTCGTCAAAAATGACCAGGTCAAAGATTTCTTTCATGGGGAAAATTGCAGAGGCTGATTCAGGGGTGCTGATCCAACACGGTAATAATGAAAATATTTCCTCATCATAATGACTTACCACTCTTCGAATAGGCCAATTCTTTTCAGTATCGTTCAACAAAGCCGTAAGCTCTTCATAAGAGGCTTCTACACCTTCCTTTTCTGTGGAAGAGATGGCTTTTTCCCTGGCTTTAAATGCCAACAGTTCTCTTGATACTCGGATTTTTTCATCTATGGCTGATTGCAAATCCTCACTCAATTTTTCTATTTGCTGTGAGCTGGCAATCTGTAAAACAGGAAATTTTTGTTCGATGTGATCAATCCAGGCACTACATATACTATTCAGAAATAGCGTTTCAACCTTTCCTTTTCCCTCTTTCTCTAACTCTGCCAGATCGTCTATCATTCTCATTTCTTCCTGTTCGAAAGAATCTCTGACTGCATGATAGGCCATAATATCATCCAGGTCTTCTTGTAATTGCTTCTCTACACTACTTCGTTCTGTTTTACCAAGAAGCAAATATCTGACCTGAGCCTCGTTTAAATATTCCTCCCAGGCTTTTAACTTATCAGGAATTTTATTTACCAACGCTATTAGCTTCTGTATGGTACCTACGTAGTTCTCTAGTGTTTCAGTTTTAGCAAGAATGTAGTTTGGTAAGGATCTGATTACATTTCTTAGATGGAAAGACTTCAATGCCAGCTTCTGATAAAAAAACCAATTCTGAATGTCTATTTTCCTGAAGTTGTCAGGAAAATCTTTTAGCCAACCTTGTTCATTGATTTCTGAGATCAGGTGTTCAAAATTCAAACGATTATCAATTCGTTCCAATAAGGTTTCAAAACCTGCTTTATTGCTTTTAAGATCATTTGCTACCAATATCCTGGTAATAAAGATTTTATCCTCGGAAAAAAGCTTCCATCTAAACCAGCTGATAATGCCTTTACGTGCTTTAATTGCATGCTCCAGTGCTTCCTGGAATCTTCCGAGCTCATTTGAAGGTAGAGAAATCTCAGGGCCAGCACCCTTAAAACATTGCAAAAGATTTCGCTCAATTTGAGAAAGCCATCCTATTTCTTTTTCAGGAACATTATCCACCATGTGGATGTAAAAAGAATAAGTAGACTCGTTTTGAAGGTTTTCAGCTAGTTGTTGCAATGACTCTATGTTACTTAGAAAGAAGAGGGCAGTTTCAAAATCTACCTTATTCTTCGTGAAATTTTTAGACTCTTCTTTGAGTTGCTGGTCAAATGCGTAAACCTCATCCAGAATTTTACTGAATTCTTCAGAGTTTACCTTGTTTGTTTTTGAAAGTGAAGGCCCACGAGTCCAGAAATGCTCACCTGATTCAAATTTTCTATGATGCTCCATGTACTGCCCCAGGGCTGGGAGAAACTTCTCAATTTTATCAAATTTATAATTCCGATAAATTTGATTGAGCTGAATTTTGTCATCACCTTTTCCAACTAATAGGTATAGTTCTTTGATGGACTTTCCGCATTCTTGATCATCAAAAAGGGCATGTTTAAAGTCGTTTAAAGCATTAATGATCTCCTCGATTGAATTGCTTAGCTGATCAAACAGTTTAGTGATTTGATCAATTTCCAAACCTGTATTTTTTTGCCTATATTCATTTAAGCTTTCAATCTGCTTCGTAATCTGTGCATAGATATTCTTTCGTTCATTCTTAAAGTCATGTACCAGCCCAATAAAACTTCCTAAGTCCAATGATTGTAACTGACGATAAACAACATTTAACGCTGTTGCCTTCTGGCTTACCAACAGCACACTTTTCCCATGAGCAATGAAATCACACATCAGGTTAGAAATCAACTGCGACTTACCTGTTCCTGGAGGTCCGTTTACAGCAATGGATTTTCCTGCTTTAATGATTCTTAAAGCGTTCTCCTGATACCCATCTAAGGTTAGTGGTGTGTAAATATCTTTTTCAGGGATTATTGCAGAACTTTCTGTTTGTTGTTCTGTTTTTAGTAAGCTGTTTACACTTTTAATATTCAAACTATTTAGCAGTACATCATAGTCTGAAATAAGATAAGCGCCGGCCTGTGGGAATATGCCGAGTGTGGCATAAGGATATAGGCGAAGTTTTCCCGTTTCTTCATTCTTTTCAAGCTCACTTTGTTCGAATGTTTGAAAAGGCTTCAACTCGTCAATAAAGTTTCTTTGATTAAACTCGATTTCGAGCTCACTATTTTTGAGCAGCGAATAGATTTCGCTGCGAAACAGGGTGCTATCTGCGTCGAACCCATTTAATACCAGTTCAATTATTTCTTCGCTGAGTGTTACCTTGTTGTGGTAGGCATATCTTAATAGAAAAGTCTTATTTAAAGTGATGTTTACATCTTCACGTCTAATCAAATACCATTTTTCATCTTCAAATTTAAGTGAGAAGGGGAAGAAGATAAAGGGGCATCTTACCAGTGTTCCGTCATTCAGTTTTCCCCTTACAAATGGCCACCCAATATAAAGGTCCTTGCCTCCACGCTCTTCAAAAATCAACCGTTCATTTCTATGAATACGATGAATTTGATGATGGAGATCATGGTTAATTGAAATTTCGGAAGGGTCAGATATTTGAATGATATTTTCCCTTCCAATGATCGCCTTAATGATATTGAAACTCGAATGGCTCGAAGAATCCTCTAGTGTTTTTAGGTCTAAAAAGGTTTCTTTAGGTAAGTCAAGTAATAAAAGTGACCGATTGTTTCCCGGGAGAAATTTGATTTTTTCAAAATAATTGGCCAGCTGTTCTTCCATAAAGCCCCTTAGTCAGGTCTAATTGAAATATAAGGAGATATTTTATTAAACAGGCTGTCTGAAACAATCTTTATGTTTTTTATGTCTGAATTGTGCGCGTACGGGCCATGAACATTACGGTAATTGATTATTACTTTACCTAAGCTGTAGTCAATATATGGGTGAGCGGTTAATTCTTGAAGTGTTGCGGAATTGATTTTTAATTGATTGATTGCCTGTTCGTCAATAGTTATTTGATCGTGTAGTTTTTGCAAAATTTCTTCGCTTAGTCCATAGACCTCACTCAATTGATTGTGGGAATGGAAACCTCCAAGCAGCTCTCGGTATTTAGTGATTCGTTCGCTTAGTTTAGGCCCAATCCCCCTTATCCTTTGAAGTTCATGGGCTGCTGCACGATTAATATCAATTGATGGTAGCGACTTTTTTTCAACCTCAATATTGATACCTGTGTCATCTGGTGTCTCTATTTTGTTGTCGATAGGAGGTTTCACTTCAGGAAGTATAATAAATTCTCTTAATTTTTCATAGGTATTATTATCCAGGCCATAGATCTTTTGAAGGTCAGATTTGATACTAAAAGAACCACCTGCACTTCGATAACGTACCAAATTCTCAGCAGCATTTTTGGGGATACCGTAAGCGATTAATTCATCGATTCGTACATTGTTTGGATTGAAAGGACTAGGGTTAAATTGTACAACTTCACTTGTTTGCGATTTTTCTTCTCTATTTTTTTCCTCAGCGAATGCTAATTGAGACGCCTCAAACCATTTCTTAAGTGTAATACTATCATGGTTGTAGGAAACTTCATGAGTTACAGTTTTGTTAATGAATAATCGTGGGAATACTGCAATAATTATTACAAGAAAAACCAAAATGATAGAACCATTGGACTCAGATTTGGAGAATCCAAACGTGTTTATTACCCACTTTTGAAGTAGTTTTATCATAAACAGTTATTTATCATGAAATATAATTAATTTTTTATATGATGTAAGTCATATTGGAAATCCTTTGAGTCTTTTTATTTTAGCGGTTCGTATTTTTTTAGATGGAACATTTTAAGTCGGTAGGCATTACTTTTAAAACCACACCAATTGAGGTGAGGGAGGCTATTTCTTTGAATGAAAATTCAACCAAAGAGCTTCTAAAAAGAATCCATGAAGTCCTTGGCATAGAAGAGTTATTTATCTTGTCAACGTGTAACAGGACCGAGGTGTATTATCTATCAAAATCCAATCTTGATGATCAGATAATTGGTTTACTGAGTAATTATAAGGGTTTAACTACCACAGCAATAGCTGATTATTTTGTAAGTTTTAATCACACGGATGCTATTAATCATCTTTTTGAAGTAGCACTTGGTCTTGACTCCAGAGTACTTGGTGACATTCAAATATCCAATCAGGTTAAGAAGGCATATCAATGGGCGGCAGATGAAGGTCTTGCAGGCCCATTCATACATCGCCTTTTACACTCCATATTTTATTCAAATAAAAGAGTGGTTCAGGAAACTGAATTTAGGGATGGTACAGCTTCATTAGCTTCCGTTGCAGTAGACCTTACCAAGCATTTCACCAAGCATTTTACATTGCCCAAAATTGCTGTTATTGGTCTTGGGGAAATAGGAGAAGATGTAGCAGAAAATCTTCGTGATATAGGCGGGGAGGTAGTTTTGGTAAATAGAACTGGTGATAAAGCAGTTGAAATGGCTGATTCACTTGGTTTTAGTGCTCGTCCTTTTAGCGAGATATCCACTGTGATTACAGCATCAGATGTAATCATTTGCGCAGTAAATACGCCAAAACCAATTATAAATATTGAAGACTTTTCCTCTAGTGCCAATCACATGATGGTTATCGATCTTTCAGTACCAAGAAGTGTATCGCCAAAAATAGAAGGCCTTAATGGCATTTTGCTTTACAATGTCGATCAGCTCTTGGAGCGAACGGAGGAGGCATTGATCAAGAGAAAAGCTGCAATAGGAAATGTCAAAGAAATCATTACTGAATCAATAATTGAATTTAAAGGATGGTCTCAGGAAATGGAGGTTTCGCCTACCATTCAAAAATTGAAGCAGGCGCTTGAAGAAATACGGCAAAAGGAATTGGCCAGATATGTAGGTAAAGTAGACGATAAGCACGCAAAACTATTTGATCAGGCCACAAAAAATATGATTCAAAAGGTAATTAAGCTTCCTGTGCTTCAACTTAAAGCTGCATGCAAACGGGGTGAAGCCGAAACGCTTGTCGGTGTCTTAAATGATCTCTTTAATTTGGAAAAGGATCACAAAAAAACTAATTAATCACTACTCAACTTTCCTATCTTTGAAGTGAATGCGTAGTCTGAACATTTGCTTTTTATATTTTATACTTAGTTGGCCTGCTTTTTCCGGTAATGAGATCAGTATAGTTACGCTCGGTAAAATGAGAGGTCTGGCAAATCCATCCGGGGAAATTATTATTCCTGCCATTTATGAAGGTATCGGTTGGTCTGACGGTACGACTACACTCCAAAATAATGTTATTGGTTATCGGAAGAATAATAAGTGGGGATTGATAAACATTAAGAATAAGAAGGTGACAAGTCCGTTATATCACGAACTCCTGCCTTTGGGAGAAAGTCATTTTATGGCATCTACTCAGGCCAGACTGACTAACCATTTACTTCACGGAGTTATTAATGATAAAGGCGACATCGTTGTTCCTTTTAAATATTTTTCGATAGGCAGTCTTCCTGAAATGAATATTAAAGTAGGAAAGTATGAGGGAGGCAGCGTTTTGTATGGTGTCAGGAACCTAAAAGACGGTGAAGTTATTCCTACCATCTATCAATCGATTAGCATTTTGGATAACCTGGTAATCTGCAAAGGGGAAGATGGTCTTGCCAGGGTTTTTGATGGTAATGGGAATGCCATCTACCAGGGGTGGCTAGAGAAGGTTGTTCGTCATTCACAGGGATTCGAGATTGTGGAAGAAGGTCAAACGGGATTGATCTCCAAAAGACATCAGATTATCAACAGACCAGGGTTAAAAGAATTGACAAATAATGGGGAGTCTATAGGTTTTAAGAAATGGGAGGTTAGGTGCTTATCGAGTGACAGTACCTCATTCCAGTCCTGTGATTCAATAACCATCCTAAATGATAAGCTTTGGATTGCACATATCAATGATGCTCAGCATATGCTGGGCGCACATGAGAAGCTATTCTCAAATCAAAAATATATACTAAAGGATATTCAACGAGGTTTTATAGTCGCTGAAAATAAGCATACCAGTAAATGGGGTTTATATAAAACAGATGGACAGGTTGTAAAAGAAGGGTTTGACTTTATCAGTATCGATTCCAATTACTTTTATTGTCAAAGTGGCAACAAATGGAATATTTATAATGTTTTTAGTCGAAAGGTAAATGAAAGATCCTTTGATGATGTGGGTAAATCAGTAAATCGGAATATACCAGTAAAGCTAAATAATTATTGGGGGTGGATTGATTTTATGGGTGAGCCTTTGGTTTCCTTTAAGTATGAGATGATGTTGCCAGGTATTGGGAATCAATATGTTGCAAAATATGTGAATAAATGGGGGATCGCCAACTTACCAGAAGCCTGGGTTGTAATGCCTGAATTTGATAGTATTATCGTTGACAGGAATTTTTACCTGGCTAAAAAAGGGTTAAGCACACACGTATTTGATAAAGAAGGGAGTCTTATATTAAGAACAGGTTCAGATGTTATTGTCGAAAATGGAATTTTGCTGCTTAGGGAAGAAAATAATTTTGGGTTTATTACTGAATTAGGTAGTGTCATCTACCCGGAATACCAGCAGGTTAAAAAGGTTGGTGGTTTTTATGTATGTATGAAAGACAGCCTGCTAGAGATGATCAATCCATATGGAAGAAAGGTTTTGGCGGAAGAGGATCAGGTTGAAGAGGTATTTAGTTATGCGGAAGGATATTTCCATATTCTCAAGAATGGTAAACATGGCTTCATAGATGAGGATGGTAGGTTAAGAATTGCTAATAGGTATGACGGTGCGCTTCCTTACAATGAAGGTCTTGCTGCAATTAAATTGAGAGGAAGATGGGGTTATATAGATAAATGGGAACGACTTGTTATTCAGCCACACTATGATACATGTGCTTACTTTAAACAAGGATTAGCTAACGTGGCGGTTAGTGGCAAATACGGGATTCTTGACACTGCAGGTGAAATGATTATATCGACTGATTTTTCTGAGATAGATAGGACATCATTCGGGAATTATTTAATGAGGGATGACCGGGGCAAGCAAGGACTTGCAAATGAAAGTGGAAAGATTTTATTGAGACCGAATTATGATGAGATTATTGATACTACCCATGACTTTGTCATAGCACGTTTAGGTGAATCTTATGGAATTGTTACGTATGAAGGGTTTACTTATTTGCCATTTGAATATAAACAAGTAGAGATTCAGGGAGATTATTTGCTCCTCGTTCAGAATTAACTAACCTACTGTCACTTTTTTGATATCATCTAATCCGAAGTGCTTTTGGGATACCTTTGAAATATCCTCTCCACTAACTTCATCGACTGTCTGGAAGAGTGATTCCCAATAATTAAGATTTAGTCCTGATTGGTCAAGGGTTTTACTTAATTCCACGGCGTCCATGATGGTATCAAACGAGGAAGCTATTTTGCTTTTAAAGTAATTCTTCAAGGTATGGAGCTCATCTGAGTTTGGAGTAGAATCTTGCAAAGCCTTTACCTCATGGAGAATTTCAGAGATCGCTTCTTCCTTTTTCTCTTTGAGTACATCTGTACTTATTTGCCAAAATGATAAATGCTTGAAATGGATTAGGCTAGAATGAATTCCATATGTTAAACCCTTCTTTTCTCTAATATTGGTCATCAATCTTGATCCGAAAAAACCACCCAATAGTTCGTTTGCAACCTTTAGACGTCCGTGATCTTTGTGCCTTCTATTGATTGTGAGATTTCCCATCCTTAGACTGGTTTGAACACTCTCTTCCTTATGGATATGAATGTTCTTATCCGAAACCGGTGCAGGGATAATTTGCTCATCACTATAATTGAAATCAAGGTGTCCGAATTCCTCTTCAATCATCTTGATTTCAGATTGATCGATATCTCCAGCCAGATAAATAAAAGGTTTTCTTAAAAAGTCTTTTTTAAAATATTCAAAAACGTCCTGATGATTAATTGCCTCTATATGTGACTCTTCGATGATAACTCCATATGGATGATCAGCACCAAATAAACATTTTCTAAAATTGAGCCCCGAGACTACACTATTTCGTGCAAGTTGTTGTTTGATCTGTTGAATTCTGATCTGTTTAAGGATTTCAAATTCTTTTACCGGAAATTGTGAATCTCTGATAAGCTCTGCAAGTAACGACAGCAGTGTGGGGAAAAACTTTTTAACTGCGTACAGCTTTATAGACACATAATCAGGTGATGGGGTTACTTCAAGATGGCCACCATAGAAGTCTATTTTTGAAGCAATTTGAAAAGAATTTAGCTTGGAAGTCCCCTCGGTGAGCATCTTGGAGGTGAAGTATGAAATTCCTGGCTGAGGGTCGTGTAAGCGTCCTGACGGAATCAAGAAGTCTAGAATGATGATAGGGTGTTCTTTTTGCCTGATCATCCCTAGAGGAATATCCTTAGCAATGGTGGTTTTCTGAAATTCCGGTAATTTAAGATTCCGGATGTCGTGGATGGGAGGAGCGACAGTTCTATCCACCATTTCCGATACCTTCTACGGGTTCGTTCTTATCCAAATTAAAGAGGAAAGAGAGC
Source organism: Marinoscillum sp. (assembly GCA_043554545.1). Lineage (GTDB taxonomy): Bacteria > Bacteroidota > Bacteroidia > Cytophagales > Cyclobacteriaceae > UBA7330. Next base: position 143,580 of record CP121337.1, read on the forward strand.
CTTAAAGTATCTGCTAGCGGGTGATCATTTTGCCTTGGAACAAGATACGAAAAATCCACGCCAAAGACCTGGTACCTAAAGCCGATACCTGCAGTAAGAAACTTCCTGTTACCTTTTCTCACACTTTCCCAGAAATAGCCCACACGTACTGCAAAAACATCTCGGTACCAATATTCTGTACCCATAGACAGGCTGATCTCCCGTATTTCTTCACTAAACCCATCCGGGGCGTCTCCAAAAGATCCAAATGTGCCGCTCAGCAAAGGTCTGTTGGGGTCTTTTCCAGCAGCTATAATAAAGTCCCCATTTGAATCTGTAGCAATATCTCCCTCTGGGGTCAACTCATATCGAGGAGGTGTTGGCACCAATAATTTGTTGGCATCAAAAATAAGTGTGATGGTATTATAGGGGTCAATGTTTGTGGTAAATGCGGTTCCAAGTCTTAAGTTAGCTGGAATAAAATCTTCATTGGATTCTGTACTATAAGATACTTTCTGACCAAAATTTGAGATATGGGCACCAAAAGATAATTCTGAGTCCAGGCCACCGAAACGCATGGGCTGCGTGTAGTAATATCCAATATCCACAGCGACACTGGTTCCATTTTTTGCTCCTGTTGCTCCTGTCAGGTCGCCAGTCAGGTTGGACCAAATAAACCTTGTGGTTAGCGCAATACTCATGCGATCTGTAAGCTTTCTTGAATAGGTCGCATCAACGGCCACTTCCCTTGGATTTTCAATGCCAATAGGTAAGCCCTGAATATCTGTTTTAGCGATTTCCCCCAAGTCAAAATACCTTAGGGTGGCTCCAAAGGCTTGTATTCTGTCTATTTTTTTGTGAAATGTCAGGTAATTCAGGCTCATATCATCAACGATTTTGCCTAACCAGGGAGAATAAGAGAAGGAAAATCCCATGTCCGCTTCCAGAAAAGCCAACTTTGCATTATTCCAATGCACGCTATAGTTATCTGGACTGGTGGCAACTCCTGCATCACCTAGAGCAGAGCCCCTGCTATCTGGAGCAAAACTAACAAACGGAACAGCAACAGTAATTGGATTACTATTCCCCGATTGTCCGGTAATGAATGCTTGTTGAGCGAAAACGCCCACGTTGAAGGCGAATAGCAAGCAAGCAGATATTTGTAATGATAAACCGTTCATTTAGTGGCTTCTTATTATCGTAAAGGTAATTAATTAATGATTATTAGCCTGTTAATTGAATCATTTGATGCACCATCAAGGGTACTTTGAACTTTTAGCCTGTATAAGTAAACTCCCTGTTGTAATTCTGCTCCGTTGGAATTGCCAGGTCTCCATTCCAGGTTATCCACTTTGGGAAGACTATCATCTACATAAAAAATGGATTCGAATTTAACAGACCCTGACATATCATAGACAATCAGGCTTACTTCTAGCTCTTCACCCTGTCGATCGTGTTCGAAGGAAAAAGTGGTTGTAAAATTATTGCTTAAGCTAATAGGGTTAGGATAGTTCATAACATTATAAAGCCGGATCCGGGGTTGATCGGATACATTAAAATTAACTGTTCTTTCTATAGAATTATTGTATGTATCCCAAATTTTTAAGGTCGCAGTATATTTCCCGGGAGATAAATTTTGTAAGGGGTATAGGATGGTCCCTGATTGGTAGGTGTCGAGGTCTGCAGTATAAAAATCATTGATATTGATAGGCTTTTCACCATTGATTGTCAGACTTATGTTTTGATTGAAACCATTGGAAGAAATGTTGATACCATTTTCATCAGTAATTTTTGCTATAAACAGACTGTTAGGTCCAATAGTTTCTCCGCTGATAAATGATTCGTCATTTATATAAGAAACTATTGAGGGAGGCAGGTCGTCTGACGCAGGGTTTGGGTCTGTCCCACCAATAATAATATTTTCATTTGCACCAGACGCATCTGTAAAACTTTCATCGTTCCACGCATACACAAGGATTTTACCTTTCTTTAGTTTGTATGAAATGTTTTTTGGAAGTATAAAACTGGCATTGAATTTTCCGTTTTTAACAGTGACATCCCCTCTAAAAAGTGCATTGGAAAGTTCTTCATAATAAAATTTTGGATTTTCCTGACCTCTTGTGACGAGTTGTTGAGGGATATCAATTATGGTAATGGTTGCCTTGCCGTTAAACGTCTCTATTGTATCTGCTCCACTGGTAACGGCTCCATAAAGGGTATACTTTTCCAGTGCACTTAAAGTATCTGTTTCTGAGGATAGATCCTTAAATGAGATATTATATCCTGGATAATTAAGTCGTAAGAAAGGGTCTCCAAGAAGCGCAAAATTCCTATTTACAGGTCCACTTAAGCTATTGTTTTTTGTCTCTCTCATGATGTCACCTAATCTTGGATATTGATTGTTTTTTTTGGTGAAAAGACTTTCATGAAATGCTTTATTTACCTTGAGGTTGGTATGTGCATAAACAGGCCTTGTGGTAGTAACTAATGCGATAGCACCTCCATTGGGATTTAAAAGCAGGTTCTCTGCTCCTGAATTAATAATGGGGTGATCATATCTTCCAAACTCACAGGTGGCGGTGACAATAAGGGGCATTTTATGTCGGTTTGTTAATTTATCAATCACCCCGTTGTTTAGCGTCTCCTCTTCCATCCACTGGTATTCATTTCCATGACCCATAAAATTCAGAACTAAAAGGCCATCTGCAATTGCGTCTTCGAGTGCCCTGGTGGCTGCCGGCGCCCTTTCTTTGGGCTCACTGATCTGCTCATAATTATCAAGGAAAATCTTTTTCGACCGAAATTCCGGAGCCTTTGCACTAACTATATTAGAAAGGGTAACCGCATGATTCATATGGATGTTATTGTCTCCATCATCAGCAAAATAAGCAATTTCATTTCTCCACTTGCCTAGTGACCTTTCGCTGGTAGCGTATCGAATAATTTTGTCAACAACGATTTTAGCCTCCTCTTGTGACTTGGCAGGAATTCTCCCGATTCCTATTTCCATGTCATGGTCATTTTGCTCATTTTCAAACCACAACCCTTCATCGTCATCCAAAAAACCGAGATAATCGTCAGAGGAGTAACTGTAGACCGGATCAAATGATTCACGAGATTCATAGATAGGAATGTGATTTGGATCACTTCCTGTGAACTTATAATCGTAAGAACAATCACCCATTAGCAGGACATATTTCAAGCTTCCGCCATTGTCAAAAACATACTTTATGTAATTCCTGATGGCTGATAGATCCTTTTTCCCTGATGAAAATTCATTATATATATCACCTACATTAACCACATTAATCTTTAGCTGATCATGAATTTCATGAAATGCCTGTAATCGTTTGGCTTGTGATTCAAGCAAGGAAGATGTAATGATCAGGCCATTGTAGTTGGAGGAAGATTTTAAGTTTTGATTTCCAATTGTTCCGAAATAGACGGGGTTTGGAAAGTCAGCACCTGAGAAAACCATATAGGTCCGTATTTCCGATGTGTTTATACTAAACTGTGCAGAGGAACCGACTGGGGTATGGTCAATTATTTGAATGTTGGTAGGGTCAGTGATATCAACTATTGAAACATTGGAACTTAATCCGATATTCACTGAATAGGTAAATATCCCGTCTGTTGAATTTATATTGGTGAAGCGGGTGCTGGTACCATATAGCGCAAGGTCTCTTTCAAAAGATAAGATGAAGTAATCCAGATATCCCCTCGAAAGGGAAACATCAGCTTGGTTGTAACTAAAGCTTAAGTCAATATTCTCTGATGTATTTTTAGTTAATATATGGCTGAATTCTTTACCTCTGGCTCTATCTGTATAGGTAGTTCCAGGCCCGGATTGAATGGCATCAATCTCAACAGTTCCTATACCCTGATCATTTAGAGAAAGATTAAATGAGCTGGGTTCCTCTGATTGTGCAATAAGTCTGGCATAAAGTTTTATGCTGTCTTTTAATCCGGGAATCTGATAACTATAGGTTTGATTGAGGTTTGTCTGGTTGGAGAAAATATTACCTAACCACTTTCTTCCCGATCCTATTAAATTAGTTTCTTCTGATTCATGAGTTATAAAGTCATGATAAAAATTAATTGGTGTGCCATTTTCAACGGCTAAACTAGCCGTTTGAGCCCTTTTCCCAGCGACTCCATCTGTGGTTAAAAAATAATAGGCTGTATCGCTATAGATGTTTTTCTCGTAGCTTATCTCTCCGTCAGCATCAATAGATTTCATATCCGGTCCTTGTGCATAAAACAAGAGATATTCCTCTGCTCCCATTCCAGGGCGATCGTTCAAAAATGGAATTAATGCATTTTCTGGGGGGTCGATATAGCTAAATTCCGCATTTGATTGTGGAAGCATACCTCCATTTGAGCCATATATTTTAATTTTTTCTGGGTCTAATGAATTTACGTCGATACCGAGGGTACTCAGGAATTCTGCATTTATTTTATAAATCCCCGAGGTTGTAACGCCTATTTTATGCCAATTTCCTTCAGATAAAATACTTGTTTGAGCCAGCGTGAACTGGGTCCAGAGGATGATTACACATGTTAATAGCTTTTTAAACACGATGATTTAACGGGTTTCAGGCTTAAAAATTACCAATAGTTAAGTTAAACACTGTTTTTGGAAAGAAAATTTCCAGCAATTGAAAAAATAATATAAGAGGGAATGATAAATGGCAAGGCTTGCCATTTTAAGGTTACAAATAAGATTACCACAATGAGGATAAGTAGATACTTCATTTGGTTATGCTTCCACTGAAAGTCTTTGAATTTTAAGGCTATGAGTTCAAGTGGTGAAACAAGGAGAAAGCTGGATACAAGGGTCACCGCAACCAGTGTGTAAATGTTTAAAAAATCCTGAGGCAAAAAGCCTAAAGTGCAAATCATGATGGCATTGGCAGGGGTTGGTAACCCAATAAATTTGTCAATTTGTCGATCATCAATGTTGAATTGTGCTAATCGTAATGCAGAGAAAATAGCAATAACAAGGCCAAACAGGTAAATATACCCATCAGTAAAGCCCGCAATTAATACAGCCATATAGTACGCCGGCAATAAACCAAATGAAACCATGTCAGCTAAAGAGTCTAGTTCTTTGCCGAGTGGAGAGCTTACTCCAAGTTGCCTTGCTACAAGGCCATCCATTAAGTCAAAAAAAGCAGCAAGAAGGACAAGATAAATGGGTGTGATGATTTCGCCATTTGCAATCAGTAAACAACCAATAGCTCCGGTTAGGAGGTTTAAAGAGGTTATGAAATTTGGCAGATGCTTCATGTTTTTACAAAAGGGTTATTTTTCTTTTCATACCCAATTGTAGTTGTGGGGCCATGTCCTGGATAGACTATCGTTTCATCAGGAAGTAAGAACAATTTTGTTTTAATATTATTAATTAACAATTCATGATCACCACCAGGCAAATCAGTTCGACCGATGCTGCTCTTAAAAAGTACGTCACCACCAATCAATTTCATTTCTGATCGATGGAAAAAAACCTGATGACCGGGGGAATGTCCAGGAGAATAAATGACTTCTAACTCAGTTTCGCCGATTGATATGTTGCCAACGTTTTCTATCAAATGATCTGGTGTAGCAGGTTCATAATGTGTAATTCCCCAATTTGGGGCATATGCTTCGACTGACCTCAGGTTGTCTACCTCATTTTCAGGGATGAGCAAAGGAACTTTATACTTTTGTTTGAGTTTTTGGTTGCCCAGGACGTGATCAATGTGGCAATGGGTATTTACAATGGCCTTTATTGCTAAATTCTTTTCCTTGATGAAGTTGTTAATCTGATCAAATTCATATGGTTCATAGCAGCCAGGGTCAATAATGATTGCCTTATTAGTATGGTCCCAAATCAAATACGTATTTTCAAACAACGGGCTAAAAACAAAACTTTGTACTTCCATTATAGATTAGTGGATTTCTATTCTGCAAATTTGCATAAAATTAAAATAGCTTGAATAACGTAAAGTATCTCATTGTAGGTCAGGGAATAGCAGGGTCACTGTTGGCCTGGGAATTTGAAAAATCTGGAATTGAATATATTATCTATGATGAGGTGACCCCGGATACCTCTTCAAATAAAGCAGCAGGCATTTTTAATCCGATTACAGGAAGGAAAATGGTAAAGACCTGGATGGCCGATGAATTCTTCTCAGGGCTGAGTCAGTATTATGGGCAATTGGAAGTCTTGATAAATAAGCAAATCATACACCATAAACCTATCTACAGGCCTTTCACTTCAATGGATGAGCAAAATGATTGGCAAGGAAAAGTAGCTGATGCGGTATATTCCAAATATATTGAAAAAGTTTTTAACGCTTCAATTGGGATAAATGGCTTGAAAGATCCCTTTGGTGGTGTAATGATCAAATCTGCTGGATTTGTGGATGTCCCCAAACTGATAATAGAACTAAGGGAATATTTCAAAACTAAAAATAAGTTTATCCAGGAGTCATTTCAGAATAAGTACCTGGAGATTCGATCGGGCACTATCAGGTATAAAGATACGATTGCAGAAAAGGTAATATTTTCTGAAGGTTTTAAAGCAATGGAGAACACTTATTGGGGTTTTTTGCCCTTTAAACCTGTGAAAGGAGAGATCATTGAAATTGAAGCAAACTTTCCTGAGGATTTTATAGTTAATAGACATGTGTTTCTTGTTCCAAAGAATGGAACATTCATGGTAGGATCAACTTATAATCATGATCAGTTAAACAATGAACCTTCTGAACAGGGAATACGTAATATTCAGGATAGATTGGAACGTATTTTAGATATTAAATATAAGGTGAAAAATTCTTGGGCGGGGGTAAGGCCAGCGACTTATGATCGCCATCCTTTTATTGGGTTGCATCCGAATCATCCTGAATTAGGAATTTTTAATGGTTTTGGAACAAAAGGTGTCTCATTAGTTCCATTTTTTGCTTCTCAATATGTAAATTTCCTGAAGGGAAGTCAACCACTTACCCCGGAGGTTGATATTAATCGAGTACCGAGTAGTTAGAATGAAAAGGATAATCTTACTTACGGCTATGATTTTAATGCTGAGCATGGATGCCATGTCTCAGTTTTACCATACCCCTTTTGGCCATAATAGGATTCAGTACAAACGATTTGACTGGTATTTTTACAGTACAAGTAATTTCGAAGTCTACTACTACCCAGGCGGTCAGGAATATGCCAAAGAAGCTTTCGAATTTCTGGAAGATGAATTCGTTAAGTTGACCGACATCCTTGGATATGCTCCATACACCAAAACCAAGATATTTATTTACAATTCTATTCAGGATCTGCAACAAAGTAACATCGGAATTGGAGGAGACGTCTTCACTATAGGAGGTAAAACTGACTTTGTGAAACTCCAGGTAGAAATTGCATATCCAGGGAAAGCAGACGAATTCAAAAAGGAGTTGATAGAACAGCTCTCTTCGATCCTCATTAATGACATGATGTTTGGAGGAAGTCTTGCAGAAATCTTTCAGAATTCTTATCTACTATCACTGCCCGAATGGTTTATCAATGGCGCTGCTAAATATCTGGCTTATGGATGGTCATCAGAAATGGATGATTATATAAGGGATTACCTATCACGCAAGAATATTTCAGGATTGGTCAAAGTGCAGAATGAGGATGCGGCGATCATCGGGCAGTCTATTTGGAATTTTATTGCACTTAAATATGGAAGAAGCAATATTTCAAATATTCTTAACCTAACCAGAATAATCAGGAAAGAAGAGAATAGCATCGCAAGTACTCTGGGGATTTCCTTCAAGAACTTTCTGGCGCAATGGCAAAATTATTATCTGCAGCAAAAGCAGGAGATTAATCAAAACTATCGTCCAACGGAAAAAGACCATATAATTGCTGAATATCGAAATAAGAATATTTCCCTTAGCCATGTTTCCCTCAACGATCAAGGAGATAAAATTGCTTACTCCTATCATAAAGATGGAAAATACCGGATCTATGTGAAAGACCTTAATTCCGGTAAGAAAAAGAAGATTATTTCAGGTGGCTACAGCGTTAATGGTCAACAGATTGATGAAAATATGCCATTAATAGACTGGGCTGATAATGATAATTTAGGCGTGCTCTTGTATAAAAGAGGTTACCTGTATCTGAATACTTATGATATCAACACTGGGAAGAGATATCAAAAACCTTTAACAAGGTTTAGGCAGGTGGAGAGCTTTTCCTTCAATGATAATGGAAGGCTTGCGGTTATTAGTGGCGATGTTGATGGTAAGAATGATGTTTTTCTTGTCAGTATGAGAAGAAATGCATTGCGTAGGATCACCAACGATATCTATGATGATTTAGACCCTGTTTTTATTCCGGGAACTGCAGCTATTGTTTTCAGCTCTAATAGGGAAAATGATTCAGTAAAAGTAAGTGGCCCAAACTTAAAAAGTGTTTCAGACAATTTTAATCTATTTGCTTTTGACTTGGATACCACGACTACCTTTTTTCATAGAATTACAAATACCTATAGCAAAGATTTTAAGCCAGTTGCTAAGAATCAGTTTTCGGTATATTATTTAAGTGATCAAAAGGGAATTACTAATCTTTTTGAATATAAAATTCAAGATTCAACTTTTATTCAGATATCTGCTTTTGAGAGTTCTATATTAGACTATGACATCTCTTTCGATAAAAACACATTCAGCTATATCATGCTTGACAGAGGTCGGAAGCGTATATTCCTTGAGGAATATTATAATCTAACTAACCAAAATTTTACACCCCAAAATGCAAGAAAAAGATTAGAGCAAGCTCAATATGTAGTTAGTAGGCTTCCACAAAACAGGCCTGAACAGATAGCAAAGGAAACGAAGCCGATTGAATTGAATATTCCTCTACAAGAAGATATTCCAGATGACTTTAGAGAAGGTCAGGTAAATACAGATAACTATATTTTTCAGGATGAAGAAAATAAACCTGAACTTACTGAACAGGTTAGTCCTGATAAAAATTTAATTGATACTGAAGACTATGTATTTACTGATGACAGCAAGTCTAGTTATAAACCGGAGTCATTTTTCTCAAATTTCCGGAAACTAGAAAAGAAATCTCGTGTATATGGTCCGATTCCCTACGAACCCAAATTTAACTTTAGTAACCTGATCACCTCATTTGCAATTGACCCCTTACGTGGGTTTAGTATTTTGGTGGAATCAGAGATCAGCGATATTTTGGAAAATCACCGGTTGAACGGTGGGTTCCTGGCTAATACCTCAGACTTTAAAAGCGGAGATATTTTTATCGAGTATGACTATCTAAAATATTGGATGGATTTCCATATTAAATTGGATAGAAGGGTTATTCTTCGGAAACAAGATGATCAGGTTCCAGAGTTAATGGACCTAAGGCAGAAATACATCTCTAACAAGATCGAGGCTGGGGCATCCATCCCACTCACAAATTCCTTCAGGGCTGAGTTTGCTCCATTTTTTGCAACCACAGAATTTAGAAATCTCCAAAATCAGGCAGTTTCTGCCAACAATAATATTGATCTGGCAAAAGATGAGATTATGCCTTTTGGAGGTGTAAGAGCTGCTTTTGTTTTAGACAACACCATAGAAAGAGGTTTTAATATTTACCAGGGCTCAAGGGGAATCGTTGAGTTTATTTCCTACTCTGACTTAACCGGAGGTAATAGGGGGTTTAGCAACATTAAGGTTGATCTTAGACACTATCAAAAAATACATAAAGAGCTTACGCTGGCTGGAAGATTATTTTATGGAAGCTATTGGGGTAATAACAAGCAAGACTATCTGGTTGGAGGAATGCAGAATTGGATATTCAACAGGACAGAGACTCAGGGGACTGAAGATCCATTGAAATTCACGAATAGTACAAATAATTCTAATATTCTATTCACAGAATATGTTACAAACCTTCGTGGATTTGATTACAATGAAATTTTTGGAAATAGCGCTCTCGTCTTCAATGCGGAATTAAGATTCCCCGTATTTAGATATTTATCAGGGAGCCCTATCTCCTCTAATTTCCTTAGAAATTTTCAGATTGTTGGGTTTTATGACTTTGGGTCTGCATGGAACGGGAAGCCTCCAATTTCAAGAGGTTCAGGAGCTCAAACGAAGAAATATATCAAGAGTGGGTTTATTGGAGAGATATCCAATTTCCAAAACCCATGGCTCTCCAGCTACGGTGCAGGGGTGAGAACTGTGCTTCTGGGTTATTATTTGAAAGTTGATGTGGCGAAGCCGATAAGAGATTTTGAGGTGGGAAAAGCCAGATTTTACTTTACTCTCGGTTTAGATTTCTAAATTTACCCATGATTTATTCCATGACTGGATTTGGCTCCTCTGAAGGTGACCTCTCCAACTATCACTTAAGGATAGAAATTAAGACTGTCAACAGTAAATTTTTTGATCTTAATTTAAGACTGCCTCGTGAGTTGGCAGATAAAGAGTTGGAGATCAAAAATTACTTATCCAGCCACCTGAAAAGAGGAAAAGCCAATGTGACTGTTGAACTGGAATCTACGGATCCAACAACGCCGACAGTACATATTGATGATCAGCTATTTAAAAGCTATTTTGAGAGATACAAGCATTTGGCAAATGAGACGGGTGCTGACCAAAAGGATCTATTTAGGCTGGCACTTCATTCTCCGGATGTCATTGTAAACAATAACCTGTCTGAAGTACTGCCATGGGAAAGCATGAGACCTATCATCAAAGAGGCGGTTGACCGATGTATGGACTCCAGGAAGTCGGAAGGAGATGCTTTGGCTGAAAAGCTAAAATCTTATATTTCAGCAATTAAGGATGGGTTAACAAAAGTTGAAGCTGAAGATCCAAATAGGAAAGCCCAAATTAAAAACAGGTTGAATCAAAGTCTGGATGAGATTCGGGATAAAGTGAAGGTTGATCAAAATAGATTTGAACAGGAGTTGATCTACTATTTTGAAAAGCTGGACATTACTGAGGAAAAAGTGAGGTTAGGGCGACATCTTGATTATTTCATGGAGGTATTGGAAGATGGCGAAAGTCAGGGTAAAAAGCTAGGGTTTATTTCACAGGAGATTGGAAGAGAAATCAATACTATAGGCTCTAAGGCAAATGATGCCATCATTCAGCGCACAGTTGTGCAAATGAAAGATGAGCTTGAAAAAATCAAGGAACAATCTTTAAATATTATTTAAATAAGCGGCCCTTGGGCCGCTTATTTTTACTTTTTTGCTATGGTAAAAGGCACTGCCGTTTTACTCCAATTCAAAGATACCTGACCATCTTTTGAAAGTGTATATTCAAGTTTTTCAGTGTGATCAACATCTTTGGGCGTGACGTCTACCCTTAATGCATCAAGAGAATTGTCATAATCATAAGCCCCCCATTGATCCCACTTGGAATTAAAAATGATTGTCCAATCCTGGTTTTCCCGTGGAATAACAAAGAAGGAGTATTTTCCTTTAGGAAGAACCTGACCATTAATTTTCACATCATCAGAAACTTCTATCCAAGTAGCCTCATTAGCACCAGCTCTCCATACTTTTCCGTATGATTCTAAGCCGCCAAAAACTGTTCTGTTTTTTACACTTGGTGAACTGTAATCTATGGTTACATTGATGCCACCTACTTTTTCACTTATTTGCTTAGGTGGGCTAGGCCTACTGCTTTTATCTTGTTGGGCTTGTAAAGGATTTAAGGCGAGTATTGCCAAAGTAAAAAGCCCAGTCAATATAGTTATTCTGAAATGTTGCATAGTTTTATGTTTAGTTGTGTCTTAACACGTTAAAATTGAGGATTTGTTACCTTTCTATAAGTTTTTGTTTTGATAAATAAGTTAATTTTAGGTGTATTGAAATTGGTTTCCCGGCTACCATTTTCTTTTTGGTATTTCCTTTCAGACTTGCTTTATTTTCCTGCTAAAAAGTTTTATCGTAGGAAAGTTGTTCTTGAAAACCTGTATTCAGTATTCCCAGAAAAAAGTAAAGAGGAAGTCAATAAAATAGCAGATGGGTTTTATCGAAATTTTTGTGATTTGATCGTAGAGCTATTCAAATCATTAACCATTTCAAAAGAGAGAATGAGGGAGTTGTCTGTTTTTGAAAATCCAGAAATTCTGGATCAACATCCTAATCCGGATAAAGAAATTCTGATGTATTCGATCCACAATGCTAACTGGGAGTGGTTGGCGCTCGGAGCCTCCGCGGGTAGTGATTACCCATGCAGTCCGATTGTACATGTGCAGAGTAGCGAATTTGCAGATCAGTTTATGAGAATCATTCGCTCCAGATTTGATGGGGTTGCTATACCGAAAAGTAGTGCGGCTCGATTTATCATAAGAAATAAGCAGGAGAAGATTAACATTGGAATACTTGCTGATCAAAGCCCTCCACATAATCAGTCTAAGCACTGGGTGAATTTTATGGGTAAGGAAACCCCATTTATAAATGGACTTTCACAGCTCCCCTATTTCACTCAATTACCCTGTTATTTTGCGCGGGTCAGGAGGTTAAAAAGAGGCAGGTATACCATTAAAATGGTTAAGATTGGAGATCCTCCCTATGAAAAAGGTGATCTGAGTGTGTTAAAAAAATATGTAAAAGAGTGTGAAGCCTTAATCAGGAGTGATCCTACTCAATATCTTTGGTCTCACAGACGATGGAAGTACAGCCGGGAGGGGAATGAAGAATTGGTTAAATTGTGACGTAAACATCTTATTCACCATGAAAACATATTTTTTATTGTTGCTTATCATGATATTTATTGGCTGTACCTCCGAGATAAGTAAAGAAAAACAACATGAGGTTGAAGTAATCAATGCAAAGGTCCATCATATTGATCTTAATAGACGAGTAAGTATCATAGAAGATGATTTTCACGTAGGGGATTCTATTTATAAGATCAGGGGATATTTCATGGACGAACTTTTACAAAAAGTAGTCGGGATACTACATACACCTTCTTTTGACAGGGATGATTACTTCTATTTTGAGAATCATCAACCGATTTTCTCTGGTCATCTGGTTATTGACAAGAATAACTCAATAGCGGCGGAATACAAGTACTATTATAATGACCAGGGCTTTGTGGATGAGGCACTATTCTGGGAAGATAAATATGAATATGGTAAGCAATTCCCTCATGAAAAATTTCAGGAATTTGTACCAAACAAGGATAGTCTCCGAAAAGAGGAAGAAACCCGTCTTCAGTTTTTCCTGGATAAATTAGATATGGAAGGCTTTGAAATAAGGCACCTGAATGAAAACCTTTCAGCCAATACACAATGACGATAGAAGAGGCACAAAGTCAGGTAGATCAATGGATCAATACAATTGGGGTCAGGTATTTTAGTGAGCTGACTAATATGGCTGTATTGACCGAGGAGGTAGGCGAATTAGCCCGGATAATGGCCAGAAGATATGGAGATCAATCATTTAAGAAAGGAGAAGAAAAGTTGGATGTTGGTGATGAGATGGCAGATATCCTATGGGTCCTGATTTGCCTTGCTAACCAGACAGGTGTTGATCTAACTGAAGCATTGAGGAAAAACATGGAAAAGAAAACCAAGAGAGACTCCAATCGTCATAAGGATAACAAAAAACTTTATTGATGGATTTAACAACTCCTGCATTATTATTTCCTGCCATATCCCTGTTGTTACTAGCATATACCAATCGATTTCTTGCGATTGCCAATATCATCAGACATTTACACCTCAAGTATACAGAGAACAAGAAAAGTGTATTGGAAGGTCAGATAAAAAACTTACGAATACGGTTATTTTTGATACGGAGGATGCAGATTTTTGGTGTGCTTAGTTTTTTTCTTTGCGTGGTGAGTATGATTCTCATCTATCAGGAGTTTGCAAATTGGGGAGGCTATATATTTGGCGTCTCTCTCTTTACATTATTAATTTCTCTGGGAATTAGTTTAAGAGAAATCCAATTGTCTACAAAAGCCTTAGAAATTGAGCTTGGAGATATGGAATTTGATAAAGGCATTAAGTTCTAAAAGAGTAAAACTTCCAGCATTCAAAGTTGATTACTCAGCATCATTGAGCAGCATTCGGGCAGCCGTCATGGCAGGTAGTTCACCACTCTTCACTTTATCGGAAATGGATTTTAGATTTTCCTGTACTACCGCAGAACCATAAAACTGAGAGGTAAGGTGGTAATTGATGATATCTTTCATCCATTCAATATTTTGATTTTTCCTGTTTTGCTCAAAAAAACCTAATTCTCTGGTTTGTTCATTATATTCCTGGATCATCTGCCAAATTTCTTCTAATCCATTTCGATTCAAAGCAGAACAGGTTTCCACCTTGGGTATCCATCCACTTTTTGTTGGAGGAAACATGTGCAGTGCATTGATGTAGTCTTGTCTGGCCATTTGAGCTTTTTTGATGTTCTCACCATCAGCTTTGTTGATGACAATTGCATCAGCCATCTCCATAATCCCTCTTTTTATTCCCTGAAGTTCGTCGCCAGCCCCAGCCAGTGCAATAAGCAGAAAAAAGTCAACAATCCCCCGAATTGCGGTTTCACTTTGGCCAACGCCTACTGTCTCAACAATAATCACGTCAAAACCACCGGCCTCACAGAGGAGCATTGTTTCTCTAGTCTTTGAATGTACGCCGCCTAATGTTGTTCCGGAGGATGATGGACGTACATATGCTCTTGGGTCATTGGCCAACACTTCCATTCGTGTCTTATCTCCGAGAATACTACCTTTGGTTATCTGACTTGATGGATCAATGGTTAATACAGCAACTTTTTTTCCCTGTGCTGTGAGCAGTTTTCCAAAGGATTCTATGAAAGTGCTTTTTCCAGATCCTGGTACTCCTGTGATGCCAATTCTGAGGCTCTTTCCAGTTTTGGGGAGTAGTAAGTTGATAAGGTCCTCAGCGAGTAGGTTGTCTTCAGCGAGTTTACTTTCTACAAGTGTAATTGCCTGACTTAAAACAACCCTGTTACCGTCAAGAATTCCATTGAGGTAATCATCCAGACTGAGCCGTTTACTTTTAAATTTCCTGGTCACCTTACAAACCTCCTGTTAGATACTGATTAGAGTTTTATGGTTAACTGATAAAACACATACTTTCAGCCCCAGCTATGTATGAACTTCGCTACAACAAACAAAACAGATAGACTTACCTTTATCAGTAATGAACTACGAATTTATGATAAATATTCAGTGAAATGGAATTAAATTATATTGAACACATTGGGATCGCTGTAAAAGATTTAGATACTTCTATCAAGTATTATGAGGAAGTACTGGGGTTATCCTGTTATGCGGTTGAAGAAGTCAAAGATCAAAAAGTCAAAACCGCTTTTTTTAAGGTAGGACAAACAAAGCTTGAATTATTAGAGAGTACAGACCCAAGTGGTCCTATCGGCAAATTTATTGATAAAAAGGGTGAAGGCGTTCATCACATTGCATTTGCCGTGAATAACCTGCCTGCACAATTAGCAGACGCAACAAAAAAAGGAGTCCAGTTAATTGATGAGCAACCACGAAAGGGAGCTGAAGGGTTGAATATAGCTTTTTTACATCCTAAATCTACAATGGGAGTATTAACAGAGTTGTGTGAACCTCAAAAATAAATAACAATAAGATGTCAATAAATTCAGAGAAACTAAATGATCTGGTAGCAAAGCGTAATGAAGCCAGATTGGGTGGAGGAGAGAAAAGAATTGCTTCCCAACATGATAAAGGAAAATATACAGCGCGGGAACGCATTGATATGTTGTTGGATGATGGGAGTTTTGAAGAGTTTGACATGTTTGTCACGCATCGAACTGTTGGGTTTGGGTTAGAAAAGCAGCAATATTACTCTGATGGAGTAGTTACAGGAAGAGGTACTATTGACGGAAGACTTGTATATGTTTTTTCACAAGACTTCACTGTTTTTGGAGGATCATTATCTGAAACTTTTGCTCAAAAGATCTGTAAGATCATGGATGAGGCCATGCGCGTGGGTGCTCCGGTTATAGGCTTAAATGATTCAGGAGGAGCGCGAATTCAGGAAGGTGTCAGGTCACTGGCCGGTTATGCTGAGATTTTTCAGAGAAATATCCTGGCGTCAGGTGTAATACCCCAAATATCTGCCATTCTGGGCCCATGTGCGGGTGGAGCGGTGTATTCTCCAGCCCTGACAGATTTTATATTAATGACTCAGGAAACTTCTTACATGTTTGTCACAGGTCCAAAGGTTGTACAAACAGTGACTGGTGAACACATTTCTACAGAAGATTTGGGCGGTGCTAATGTCCATTCTACAAAATCAGGTGTATCACATTTCCTCGCTGATTCCGAGGAGGAAGGCCTACAATTGATTAGAAAACTTATGAGCTACCTTCCTTCCAATAACCTGGAAGATCCACCTTTACTATCATGTGATGATCCAATAGACAGGTTAGAGGATAAGTTAAATGAGATTATTCCTAATAATCCCAATAAGCCATACAATATCAAGGAGGTTATTGAGGCTACGGTTGATTACGGGGAGTTTTTAGAAGTACATCGCAATTACGCAAAGAATATGGTGGTTGGGTTTGCCAGGTATAATGGCAGGCCAGTAGGAATTGTCGCAAATCAACCGATGTTCCTCGCAGGAGTTCTCGACATTGAAGCCTCACGAAAAGCTGCGCGATTTGTAAGGTTTTGTGATGCATTCAATATACCCATTGTCACCTTAGTAGATGTGCCTGGTTTTTTACCTGGAAGTGCACAGGAATATGGAGGTATCATTCTTCATGGCGCTAAACTCTTGTTTGCTTATGGTGAGGCCACTGTTCCTAAAGTAACCATTACCCTAAGAAAATCTTATGGCGGAGCTCATGACGTAATGGGCTGCAAGCAATTACGAGGGGACACTAATTATGCTTGGCCAACAGCAGAAATTGCTGTAATGGGAGCTAAAGGAGCCATTGAAGTTTTAGAGGGAAGAAATATTGCCAAAATTGAAAATGAGGAAGAGAAAATAGAATACATCCAGGAGAAAGAAAAGAGTTATACAGATGAGTTTGCTAACCCATATGTTGCAGCAAAATATGGATATGTAGATGATGTGATTGAACCACGAAATACGCGTTTCAGGGTCATTAGGGCGCTGGAAGCGCTAAAGACTAAAAAGGATTCTAACCCTCCGAAGAAACACTCAAATATTCCACTATAGCTCATGAAAGAAGGAATTGTAATACTAATTATTGGCGTCTTAACCGTTTTTCTGGCCTTGTTGTCATTGTTTTTGGTCTTTCAGTTTTTCGTTCCTGGTATTTTAAAAATATTGGCGAGAAAGCCAGTGAAAGAGCTGGAAGTCAAAGTTCGCAAAGAGGCTCATTCAGGAGAAGAAATAGCGGCTGTTTCCGCCGCAGTTTATATGGTGTTAAGTGAGGTGCATGATGAAGAAAATGCCATTCTTACAATACACCAATCTGAAAAGGAATATTCACCCTGGAGTTCAAAAATATATGGCACACATCATTTTAAGAGAAGCTAAGATTTATTCTAATGAAACAATACAAGTTCAGAATTAATGGGAATAGCTATCAGGTAGCTATTAAAGGCATTGAGGACAATAATATCGAGTTGGAAGTTAACGGCTCATCCTTTCTTGTGGAAATGGAAAAGGAAGTTAAATCCACAAAAACCCCACGATTGTTTAGAGCTGACCCTAAGCCGCATCAGGATGTAAATAAATTGAATACGCATGCGTCCACCCGAAAGGTTGCCGCTCCACTCCCTGGTGTTGTTATTGAATTGCTGGTCAAGGAAGGAGACGATGTGAAGACAGGAGATAAGCTTGCTGTTTTGGAAGCCATGAAGATGGAAAATTCTATTATGGCAGAGTCTGCAGGAAAGATTAAATCGATCGTCGTTAAGCCCGGTACCAGTGTGTTACAGGGTGATGTTTTACTTGAAATTGAATAATAAAGTGAAAAAGGTCATTCGATATTCCTTGGTTGGTGTTTTTATGTTGGTGCTTATTGGCTTTGCGATTGGTCAGGTTGCTCCTTCATTGGAGAGTAGCACTGGTGGTATTTTTAATAGATCCTTCGAGGGGACTCTGAAATTCCTTCAATATACTGGTTTTGCGAACCTTACCATTGGACACATCGCCATGATTGTTGTCGGGTTATTCTTTATTTGGCTGGCTATCGAATATGACTATGAACCTTTGTTGTTAATTCCTATAGGTACAGGTATTTTGATTGGTAATATTCCTTTTGTGGCGGGAAATCAAATAGGAATTTATGAGTCAGGATCAGTTTTAAACTATCTTTATTTTGGCGTACTGAAGGGAGTATACCCACCATTGATATTTTTGGGTATTGGTGCGATGACTGATTTTTCTTCTCTTATTTCCAACCCAAAACTTATGTTCCTTGGGGCTGCTGCTCAAATAGGCGTTTTCCTGACATTCCTCGGAGCTATTTACTTAGGTTTTAATATTCAGGAAGCAGGAGCAATAGGGATTATTGGTGGTGCCGATGGACCCACTGCGATTTTCCTTTCTTCTAAACTGGCCAATGGGCTAAACGGTACACAAAACCTGATTGGTCCAATTGCTATTGCTGCCTATTCTTATATGGCACTGGTGCCGGTCATTCAACCTCCAATCATGCGTTTGATGACTACCAAAGAAGAACGAAAAATAAAAATGAAGCCTCCCAGAGCAGTATCTAAAAAAGAGAAGATATTATTTCCAATCATTGGTCTGTTGCTGACTACATTTATTGCTCCTTCAGCCTTGCCACTACTTGGTATGCTGTTTTTTGGGAATATTCTGAAAGAATCTGGTCGAACAGAACGATTGGCCGAAACTGCAAGAACTAAATTGATAGATATTATCACTATATTATTGGGTTTAACTGTAGGTGCAAGCACTCAGGCTGATGTTTTTCTAACCTGGGAGTCGATCAAAATATTCTTACTGGGAGCCGGATCATTTGTAATAGCTACTATGGGAGGATTATTATTTGCCAAATTCATGAATGTCTTTTTGAAAGAAGGAAATAAAATTAATCCGTTAATCGGAGCAGCAGGTGTTTCTGCTGTACCAGATAGTGCGAGGGTGGTACAGCAGCAAGGAATAAAATATGATCCAAGTAACCACTTGCTTATGCATGCCATGGCACCAAATGTGTCAGGTGTGATAGGTAGCGCAGTGGCAGCTGGAATTTTGTTAAGTTTCTTGGGTTGAGCAAGAAAATGAGCGTAGTTGAAAAATCCTTAAATTAACATATTAGGCATATAAACCAAGGGCAAAATTATTGAAAATGGACACACGTGATTTTTTTAAAGAATTTTCTAAAGTAGGCAGTAAAGACTGGAAGACGAAGGCTATTGAAGATTTGAAGGGTGAAGATTTTGCTAAAAAGCTGGTCTGGAAAACTTATGAGGGTTTTGATGTCATGCCTTTTTATACCAGGGAGGATATCAATCCATTGGCAGAAAATCATACTAAAGCCTTTTCCGATAAAACGGAAAACAGCTGGATCAATTATCAGGAAATTGATGAGCATGAGGAAAGTGAAGCAAATAGGAAGGCAATCCATGCTCTAGCATTTGATTGTCACGGATTGATTTTTAATTTGGAAGGAAGCGTTGATTTTTCCATTCTGCTTAAAGGCATCAATCCCGCTCAAACACATATCTCTTTTAAAACCCATCAACCTTTGAAAGTGATTCAGAGGTATTTTGAATATCTCCAGAAGCATCAGATTCCATTGGGGGATATAGCTGGATTTTGTGATTATGATATATTAGGAGCATGGATGACCAGTGACTCTTCATTGGAGATGAATGACCTGGTCGAGATAATTCAACTCACCAGGGAGGCACCAGGATTTTATGGATTAAATATACATTCTGGAGATTTTGTTAACAGCGGAGCTTCCTTTACTCAGGAATTAGCTTTCACACTTTGCAAGTTGGTGGATTACGTGGATTTACTAACCGAAGCAGGTCTTAGCAAGTCGGAAGTCATAGAAAATATATTTCTTGATATTTCACTTACAGGTGATTTCTTTTTTGAAGTAGCGAAATTAAGAGCACTTAGGGTTCTGCTAAAAGGAATCCTTTCAGCTTATGGTTTATCTTCCATTGAGATACCCATCCTTGGATCTAATAGCATCTGGTCCAAATCCAGATATGATTACCATGTCAACATGTTACGCAACACAACTGAAGCAATGTCAGCAATCATCGGAGGCTGTGATGCACTTTTGGTACAACCTCACGACAAGAGTTATGAGAAACCTTCTTCATTCAGTCATCGGATAGCCGTAAATATTTCAAACCTTTTGAAAGAAGAGTCTTATTTTGATAAGGTAGTAGATCCGGTTGCTGGTTCTTACTATGTTGAACATTTGACAAAAGAGTTATCAGAAAAAGCGCATCAACTTTTTGAATCTACAGAAGCTGAAGGGGGATTGATAAAGCTCTTCAAAGCAGGAAAAATTCAGGAGCAGATTGGTGTGACGAGAGCGTTAAAGGAGAAGGACCTTTCTACAAGAAAATTGGTATTTGTTGGGACAAATAAATACCCCAATATCGGAGAGCAGATGGAGGTAGAGCTAAAGGATAAAGTTGTTCAAAGTGCTGATGGTAGGGAGTTACTTGCTCCACAAAGAGCAACGAGGTTGTTTGATTTGCTGAAGAATAGCACCCAGCAATTAAAACACAAGCTTGGCAGGTTACCAAAAGTATATCTCTCAACTTTTGGCAATCTATCTATGCGTAAGGCCAGGGCGGGGTTTGCTGCTGAGTTTTTTGGAGTTGCTGGTTTTGAAATACTGGGAGAGTTTTATCAGGAATCGATTGATAGCAGGTTAAATGCATGTGTGACTTCTGAAGCTGATATTATCGTTCTGTGTTCATCTGATCAGGAGTATGGGGTTGAGGGTATTGAACTTCTGAGAAAGTTGAAGGAGGTAAACACGGATAAATACCTGGTCGTGGCAGGTTATCCAAAAGATCAAATTGATCAGCTTTCGGAAGCTGGAGCAGATGAATTTATACATGTAAAGTCAAATGCTATATCCATAATAAGAGGCATCCAGGAAAGATTATTAACCATTCAAAGTTGAGATGAGATGAGACCGGATTTTTCAAAAATTAAACTAGAGAGCAAAACTGAGACCTCGAGTGGTATCCCAGCTAAGGAATGGGTATCGGCAGAGAAAATAAAAATCAAATCCCACTTTGCTGCTGGCGATATGGAACCAATTGGGCATGAAGGATTTGCAGCCGGTGTGACTCCTTATTTAAGAGGCCCATATAGCACCATGTACGTCACTCGTCCTTGGACCATCAGGCAGTATGCCGGGTTTTCTACAGCGGAAGATTCCAATGCTTTCTACAGGCGCAACCTGGCAGCTGGCCAGAAGGGTTTATCCGTTGCCTTTGACCTGGCTACACACAGGGGTTATGATTCAGATCATCCAAGAGTGGAAGGTGATGTTGGTAAAGCCGGGGTAGCCATAGACTCCGTATTGGATATGAAGATTCTATTTGATGAAATCCCATTAGATAAAATGTCGGTATCCATGACCATGAATGGGGCCGTAATACCTATCATGGCATTTTATATCGTTGCTGCAGAGGAACAAGGCGTTAAAATGGATCAGCTGAGTGGTACCATTCAAAATGATATATTGAAGGAATTTATGGTGAGGAATACCTACATCTATCCGCCAAAGCCTTCTATGCGTATAATCGGTGATATTTTCCAATACACCAGTAAATACATGCCTCGTTTCAACTCTATTTCTATTTCAGGATATCACATGCAGGAAGCTGGAGCAACTGCGGATATAGAACTGGCATATACCCTAGCAGATGGATTGGAATATGTGAGGGCCGGCATTGAGGCGGGTCTAAAAATTGATGAATTTGCTCCCCGATTATCCTTCTTTTGGGGGATTGGTATGAATTATTTTATGGAAATTGCCAAGCTCCGCGCTGGGAGATTGATCTGGGCAAAAGTGATCAGTCAGTTTAAACCACAAAACCCAAAATCGATGGCTTTGAGAACTCATTCTCAAACTTCCGGGTGGAGCCTGAGCGAGCAGGATCCTTACAACAACGTAGCCAGAACCTGTATTGAAGCTATGGCTGCAGCATGTGGACACACTCAGTCTTTACATACGAATGCATTGGATGAAGCCATTGCGTTACCAACAGATTTTTCAGCCCGGATAGCACGAAATACTCAGCTATATCTACAGGATGAAACAAATATTACCAGGGTGGTTGATCCGTGGGGTGGTTCATACTATGTGGAATACTTAACTGATCAACTGGTGAAGAGGGCATGGGAACTCATGGAAGAAGTAGAAGGGTTGGGAGGTATGGCAAGAGCCATTGAAAAAGGAGTCCCTAAGATGAGAATCGAAGAAGCAGCTGCAAGAAAGCAAGCGAGAATTGATTCTGGAAAAGATGTAATCGTTGGAGTAAATAAATATAAGGTAAAAGAAGAGCTGGATTTTGAACTTTTAGAAGTAGATAACACAAAAGTAAGAACCGCTCAAATAAAGCGGCTCAAAGAATTAAGAGAAGAAAGAAATAGTGAAGCTGTAAAACAATCACTTGAAGCAATTACAGAAGCTGCAAAATCTGGTCAGGGAAATTTACTTGAACTTGCAGTAGTAGCAGCAAGAAATAGAGCCACCCTGGGGGAAATTTCAGATGCAATGGAGGAACACTTTGGCCGACACAAGGCAGAAGTTAAAACCATTTCTGGGGTTTATGCTGGGGAATCTATAGACGATCAAGATTTTGAGGCTGTTGTCACATTAACAGATCAATTTGAACGAGATCTGGGAAGGAGACCACGAATTATGATCGCAAAAATGGGTCAGGACGGTCATGACAGAGGTGCCAAGGTTGTTGCCAGTTCGTACGCCGACATGGGTTTTGACGTGGACATGGGGCCTTTGTTTCAGACTCCAGAAGAGGTAGCCAGACAGGCTACGGAAAACGATGTAGACTTTGTAGGCGCTTCTTCCTTGGCTGGAGGTCACAAAACATTAATTCCTAAACTAGTGGTTGAACTAAAAAAGCTTGGTAGAGAAGATATTCTTGTTTTTGCCGGCGGAGTGATCCCTCAAAGAGATTATCAGTTTTTATATGATCAGGGTGTTAGCGAGGTCTTTGGACCTGGATCTAAGATTCCGCAGTGTGCTTTGTTTATGCTTGAAAAGCTCAAGACCATTTAGCTTTTGATAACTATAGCAATTCACTAACCATCGTTGTGTCTGTTTTTTAAATCAAACTAAATCAGCATAACTATTTTTGCCACTACGCCATCAGATTAAATAAGGTCAAAAAAAATAGCCACAACTTTATGGCTATTCTTAAATAAATAATTGGGGTGTTTAAAATGCAAAGCCGAAACCAATATTGGCGACTAATCCGCCACCAAGGAAGCTCGGGACATCCTCTTCTACTGATTCTCCTGGATAATCCACAGTAACTTTTCCTCCACTACCTGCCGCGAAACCAAGCTCTGGTCTGAAATAAAAGGTGTTTCCTAGCTTGGCTCCTAATTTAATGTTAACCAAGCTAATCGTGGCTTTACCCTCTCCTTGACCTAATGTTGGGTCAGTATATTCTCCCTTGAAAGCAATATTGCCGTAGCTCAAGTGACCATATAGTCCTTTCCCTTGCTTCATAAAGTAGTAGTTTCCTCCAAGCTCAAAATAAGAGAAACTAACTTTTGCGTCTCCAGATGTCAGAGAGAAATAAGAAAAATCAACAGTTGGTGCTAGTTTCCCACCCAGTGCAGGAGTGACATATTCAGCGTTTAGTCCTACAATGTTTGGAACTCCAATCTTAATACCAACTCGGATGGGCTTTTCTTGTGCTTGTGCAGCAAAAGCAAAACAGATGCTAAGTGCGATAAGTAATTTTTTCATCATAAATTAAGTTAAGTGTTATTTATTCCAAATATAGATATAGAAAAATTATAATTCTAAATAACGCAATACACTTGCTTAATCATAAATGTATGATTACTGCATTTATGATGAAAACACAGATAATTTTTTTAGTAGATTTAGTGCATGAGTCACTTGGCACATTTTTTAACTATTGTAACTTTTTTCTTTGGCTTTTTCATCGAATCGATGGGTCAGACTAATTCAGTTATTGATAGTCTTAACCGGTCAATGACATTGACAGAAGATCCTGAAAGGAAAATGGACATTCTCTACGAGATTGCTGAAGCATGGGCTGAGCTTAATTTTGATTCTTCACATCATTATGCGAAGCAGCTTAATTACCTGGCAAATGAGAACTCTAACGCTACCTACCAAATAAATGGATGTAGAGCTATCGGATTAGCATTTGATTATGCTTATGAAATGGATTCTGCATCTTTCTACTATCATAAGGCGCTTGAGATCGCCCAAGGAGTCAAGGACACATCGAGTATTGCACTTTTGAAATTTAATTTGGGTACAGTAGAACTATTAAGTGGAAAATATATTAGCGTATTACCATGGTTTAAGCAAGCAATTGAATTGCTGGAACTCACGCAGGATGATGATGGCTTACTACTTAATATTTATAATAATCTGGGAATTGTATACCGTAGGATTGACCGTATACAAGATGCAAAGAATATTTTTCTTCGAGCCTTAAGCATTTTAGATTCGGCAATAGATCAACACATAAGAATTGACATATTTACCAACCTGGGAAACGTGATGATTTCATTGGAAAACTATGACAGTGCAGAATATTATTATCGTGCTGTTAAGGAGTATGCAGAAAAAGAGAATAACCAGCTCGACTTTGCTTTTGCTACTAATGGATTGGGGATGGTGGAGGAATCACGGGGACATTACATAAAATCAATAGAATATTTTGATGAGGTGATAAAAATGAAGGGCATTGAGGAAGATTATGTGTTGTTTACAGCTCAGCGATTCAAGGCAGAAATTCTTTCAGAATTAGGGGCATATGATTCAGCACAATTTTATTTTGATAGGGCTTCAAAAATATTTGAAGAGGAGGATTATCCTGATGAGATAAAAGAGCTTTACCTCCAACTGGCTACCCACCATGAAAGACTTGGACAAATAAGTATTGCCCTGGAATTCCTTAAAAAACATTATAAATTAAAAGAACAATTGGTGAGTGAAGAAGTCATTAACAGGACTTCCGAATGGGAACAACGTTATCAGGCTCAGGAAAAGGAGAAAGAAATCATCAACTTAAAACTGATGAATGAAGAAGCATCTTTATTAGCACAACAACAAAAAAATGAGCGTAATATTTTGATTTTTTTGTCATTGGGATTGATTGTTATTGCGGTTTTTATCTACTACATGTATCAGCTTAAACAAAAAGTAAATAAAGGCCTGGAAGAAAAGAATGAGTTAATAAAGAAAGCTTTAGCAGATAAAGAATTGTTAATGAAAGAGATACATCACCGGGTTAAGAATAACTTACAGGTAATTAGCAGCCTTTTGAATCTTCAATCCAATTTCATTACAGATTCAAAGGCTACTGCCGCGATGATGGAAAGTAAAAACAGGGTTCATTCCATGGCATTGATCCATCAGCGATTATATCAAAATGAAAACCTGACTGAAATTGATCTGGAGGAATATCTTGACCAATTATTAGATAATCTTGAGCATTCTTACTCATCCGGAGAGAAGGAGATAGATATTGGCCTGGAAGCCACTAAAATGATGATGGATGTCGATAAAGTCATTTTGTTAGGTTTGATTGTAAATGAGCTGGTAACCAATAGTTTTAAATATGCTTTTGAAAATGTC
Source organism: Marinoscillum sp. (assembly GCA_043554545.1). Classification (GTDB taxonomy): domain Bacteria; phylum Bacteroidota; class Bacteroidia; order Cytophagales; family Cyclobacteriaceae; genus UBA7330. The sequence continues at coordinate 169,351 of CP121337.1, forward strand.
GACACTGGAATAATCAATGTAAACTTGAAAGAGATAGGTGAATTTGTAGAACTTACCGTATGCGATAATGGCAAGGGAATGGAATCTCCTCCTGAAATTAAGCAGGGGAGTTTGGGAACACTTTTAGTTAATGACCTCTCAAAGAAATTGAATGCAAAATTAGCATATGATCTCTCAAAAGGAACAAGTGTTTCGATTCGTTTTATTCATAAAAAGCAGGTAGCAGCATGACCAGGATATTAATTGTAGAGGATGAAGCCATTATTGCTGCTGATTTGAAAATCATCTTAGAAAAGCGGGGTTACGCTTGTGATCAGGCTGATAATGCAACGAGTGCTTTGGCTTTGATCGCTAACAATGAGTATCAATTATTTCTTTTAGACATCTTCATTTCAGGAGGAAGGGATGGGATCACTTTAGCTGGTGATATTAGACAAAAGAACAACAGACCAATTATTTTTATTACTTCCTATTATGATAATCAAACACTAGATAGAGTAAAAGAAATAAAGCCTGAAGCATACATTGTTAAGCCATTTGAAGAAAGAAATCTCATAGCTAATATTGAGTTAGCTCTTTATAGATATCATCGGCCTTCTGCATTAAATGTCAACGTAGAAAAGCTTTTTGTAAAAGACAACTCAGAGTTAATTGCTCTTGATCCTAGAGAAATTGCTTATGTGGTGGCAGATGATAATTATTCAAGAGTACATACGGAGGAGAAGGTGTATCTTTTGTCACATCCAATAAAGAGGGTGGAAGAAAGTCTTTTGACTTTACCTTTCGTAAGGGTTCACAAGTCTTATATTGTAAATCTCTCCAGAGTTACTTCGATACAGGAGGGCTTTATCTTCCTAGGTGCATTAAAAGTCCCTTTAGGCAGGACCTTTAGGCAGGATTTTATGAGAGCACTCACGATTTTGTAAAATCACTTACCCCAAAAATGCTGCCGTTCCCGAGTAAAATTTACTGTTTACGAAAACCACGGGTTAACTTTTTAATAATTGTAGTATTTTAGAAGAAAATTGCCGAAAAATGAATCTACTGCCTAGAATTTTTTCAGTACTATCTGTCCTGCTGCTAACTATTCATGTATCATTCGCACAACAAGACTACTATTGGGTCGGTGGAAGTGGGAACTGGTCTGATCTTACACATTGGGCTACCTCCAGTGGTGGTAGTACAACGCATACGACTCTTCCGACATCTGTTGATGATGTCTTTTTTGATGGTCAATCATTTAGTGGGAGTGGTCAGGTAGTTACGATTGATGCGGTATCTGAATGTCATGACTTTGACTGGACCGGGGCCACCAACTTCCCGGCTTTAAATGCAACTTCACAAATAGATATCTATGGTTCTGCTACTTTAAATACTGATGTCCAATATGACTTTGGAGATGTCTACTTCAAATCTGCAGATATGGGCAAGGTCATCACTTCAAATGGGGCTTCTTTTGGAACTAGCAGTACAATCCGATTTGATGGAGATGGTGGATGGTCCTTAGTTGGTAGTTTAAGCGTGAAGACGCTGTATTTCCTAAAAGGCACTTTTGCTACAGGCAATTATGACATTACGACAACAGGTACGCTATATATCTCTAGTACTCTTGGAAGCCTGATGGATATTGATTTTGGTAGTAGTACATTAAACTGTCAGTCCTTTCGTAACTCCAGCGCTTCTGATTTAGTGCTTGATGCCGGTACTTCAACAATTATAACGGGTTCATTTAGAGGTGATTTTAACAATAATGGTCCCTTTACTTATTATGAACTGATTTTTGATGAGGGTGGGACCCTTTACAATGAGAGCATTTTTAACAGCGTTAAATTGCTTTCAGGTCTATTGCGAATAGAGAGTGGCACTACACAGACAATGAGTGATTTCGTGGCAGATGGAAGTAAATATTCAACCCTTGAAATTAAAGGGTTAACGGATGACTCTGAGGCTACAATAAACATAACAAGTGGAATTGTGAATATTAACTTTGTCTACTTAAAAGACTTTCATGCCACAGGGGGTGCCATTTTTGGTGCAATCAATTCCATAGATAATGGGAACAATACTGGGTGGAATATTTCAGGGCCTGTTTCCAAGAGCTATTATTGGATCGGGGATGGAGGAGACTGGGATGATCCAACCCATTGGGCAACTACATCCGGGGGGTCTACCACACACGGTGATTACCCCAGTAAATTTGACGACGTCTTTTTTGATGCAAATTCATTTACACAAACTAATCAAACAGTTAACGTAGAAATACCAGATGCGGATTCCAGAAACATGGATTGGACAGGAGTAACCAATAATCCAAGGTTTTATGCACCCTATGAGAGTGACGTAAATTTTTATGGTGACGTCATGTTTTCCTTAGATATGACCAAAAGTATTTACAATGGGCGCGTATACGGGGAAGCTACAGGATTGGAGTTTCATTTTGGAGGAGGAACAATCCAAAATTTTTCTTTCAACAACGTAGGAGAATATACCATTTCAGATCCAGTTAATTGTGGGAATTTTTCTGTGTCAGGAGGAATCGTAAATATGAGTGACATAACTGCTAACGTTAGTTTTACATTTAGTGTCCAAAGTTCTAATCCTGTAAATCTCAACTTAGGAAGCTCAACGATCAATACCAGAGATTTTACAATTAATGCGACGGCTGTTGGTACCATAATACCAGGAACATCAGCTATCAACGTTTCCAGAAATTTCACTGGATCCGGGCACGATTATAACGAAGTTAACATTACAGGAAATGGCACATTAAAAGGATCAAATACATTCAATGTTTTTTCAATTGATCCTGGCGTAACACTTTCATTAGAAGAAGGAATGACGCAAACGGTTACTAGTTTGGATCTAACAGGATCAAAAGCGTCCCCAATAAATATCAATTCTTTGACTCCTGGTACACAAACCACATTCTCTGTTGCCTCTGGTACCGTTAATGGATTATACATGATTATGCAGGATATCGAAGCCATTGGTGGAGCTACTTTTAATGCGGACCAGACGATTGACAATGGAAATAATACCGGTTGGAATATTACCAGCATTACCAGTCAGGATTATTATTGGGTTGGGGGATCAGGTGTTTGGTCGGACTATGCAAATCACTGGGCGACATCAAGTGGTGGGAGTACATTCCATACTGGTGAGCCAGGTGTCTTAGATAACGTTTTTTTGGATGCAAACTCATTTAGTTCTGCAGATGATGAATTGGTGATCGATTTCAGTTCAATAAGCATGAATAACCTGGACATGTCTGGAATGGATGTTTCAGCGGCCATATCTGGAGATGTTATTGTAAATATCTACGGTTCCTTGAATATTTCTCCAATTGCTGCTTTTTATCCGGATGAAATTCATTTCTTATCTGACCAACCCGAAACTATTACAGCCAAAAACTCTTATCTGTATACAAGTGGAGAGTTTCACATTGAAGGATCTGGTTCTTTCACTTTACTTGATTCACTCTTGCTTAGGGAATTGTTTATTTCCAACGGGAGTTTTATTACAAATAATTTTTATGTGAATGTTGACTTCAGAACCACCTTAGAGGGGGATGTTGGTTTAACAATGGATTTAGGAACCTCAGAGTTCATCAGCAGGTCCTTTACCTATGGAAGCGCCTCTAATTATACCATTGACGCCAGCCAGGCAACTTTTATTTTCAGTTCAAACTTTACCCCCGGCGTTACCAATGGTCAGAATACTGTATTGTTAAATGATCTTGTCATCAGGCAATCGAATAGTACAGATGATGGAGATATCAATAATGATATTACTGTTAATAATTTGGTGGTAGAAGCGGGATCTCCAATTACGATAAGTTCAGGAGTAACAGTTACCGCCAATCAAATAGAGATGATTGGGACGGCAGAAAATCCAATTTTGTTGTCCAGCTCCATTGCAGGTGAAACAGGCACATTGGTTCAGACTACAGGAACGGTCGATGCTGAATTTCTGGAGATAAAAGACAATATCGCCCTTGGAGGAGCAACTTTTAATGCCTTAAGCTCAATTAACCTTGGAAATACAAGTGGATGGACATTCTTCAAAACAGAGCAGACAATTGATTTTCCAGTTATCGTGAATAAAGCATATAATGTTGAATCTTTTGTCTTAGAAGGAACTGCAACTTCTGGATTAGATATCGTGTATGAAATAATTTCAGGACCAGCGACAGTTGATGGAGATGTAGTTACATTAGATGGGGCTATTGGAACAGTACAGGTAAAGGCGAGCCAACCTGGAGATATACTTTATTTCCCTGCACAATCTGTAATTAATCAATTTGAAGTGACAGGACTTTCTCAGGAGATTAGCTTTCCAGATCTTGGCGCACTTACCTACGGAGATGTTGCAATAGACTTAATGGCAAGTTCGACCGTAAGTCTATTACCAATTGCTTATTCATCCAGTGATGAAAATCTTGCGACGATCAATCAGAGTAATCAGCTGGAAATTCATGGGGCTGGAGATATCACCATTACTGCCATGCAGACTGGAAATGACACAGTAATCGCTGCAATATCGGTAGAGCAAATTATTTCGATCGCTAAAGCTGATCTTAGTATAGTGTCAGACAGTAAAAGCATTGTTTTTGGCGAGGCCTTACCGGTGTTTACCTACCAGATAACAGGCTTTGTTAATGGGGATGTTGAAGCTGACTTAGCTACGCCTGTGATGATATCCTCAAGTGCGACGGATCAATCGAATATTGGAACGTATTCAATCACGATAGGAGGAGCCACTTCAGATAATTATAATATTAGTTTTGTTAATTCTGAACTTGTTATCGATAAGTTTAGTCAGGTGATCACCTTTAACCCCAGTAGTTCGGTTGATATTTCATCCGGCACATTGGTGTTAAGTGCTACCTCAGATTCCGGCTTACCTGTTACCCTTAACCTGGTGTCTGGCCCAGCTACACTTTCCGGTAATACGCTCACTTTTACAGGAACCGGGGTGATAGTTGTCACAGCAACCCAAGATGGTAATGAGAATACTTATCCTGCAGAAGATGTAGTTGCCAATATACTTGTGAATGATGGCTCTAAAACAGATCAAACGATTACTTTCAATGAAATTACCGACAAAGCTTACGGGGATGTTATCAATCTCACAGCCTCTTCTACCTCTGGGTTAACTGTTTCTTTTACTGTCATAGAAGGTCCTGCACAGGTTACTGGTTCATCCTTGTCGATTACAGGATTAGGTAATATCATGATTAGAGCCTCTCAGGGTGGAAATAGTATTTTTAATCCTGCGATTTCTGTAGAGAGAACATTTAATGCCCAAAAGGCGACGCTTACTGTGACTGCGGATAACAAGTCTAAGACATTTGGAGATCCAAACCCTGCTTTGACTATGAGTTTTCAAGGGTTTGTGAATGATGATGATGAAAATGGGGTCACGATCCCTTCTATTGGAACCACAGCAAGTATTGCCAGTGATGCAGGCGAATACGATATAACTTTAACCGGAGGCAGCGCAGCACTTTACCAATTAACACTTGTGAAAGGTGTTCTGACTGTCGAAAAAGCTGATGCAACTATAACATTTGCTAATTTAACCCAAGATGCAGATGGGACAGAAAAATTCCCAGTGATTACTACAGATCCTGAGGGTCTGGCTTTTAGCGTTACTTATAATGGGGCTTCCACTCCACCCATTGATGCTGGTGATTATGAAGTAATAGTTACCATCTCAGACACAAATTATCAAGGACAGGCTTCAGAGACCTTTTCACTTAATTCATTACTATTTGCGTCAATGGAAGAATTTGGAATTAGCGTGTTCCCTAATCCAACTCAGGAATATCTTCAACTAAAAGGTGTGAATCATGGTTTATTGTCTCTTTTGGACATGAGTGGTAAAGCAATATGGAGTGGGAAAATCAAGCCAATGATAAGCTTAAAAGAAGTTCCTGCAGGTAACTATGTATTGCTTATTAATGACCATCAGTTGAAGGAGCAATTTCAATTGCGAATAATTAAGAAACACTAGGCAGAAGTCTATTTGGTAAGTATACTTGATAGACATAAGCCGCCTCGATAATTCGGGGCGGTTTTTTATATCAATTGATTTTTTCCAACTTCAAAACGATTACAACAACTGTATCGGGTAATTAATAAGGTTTAGAAGGGATAATTCTTTCATGTAAATGGTAAATTCAATAAACAGCCATATCTTGTAAAGGAAAAATAGCTCATTGATTTTATCAAATAAACATATTTAAACCATAAAGCACAACAGATGAAAATTGATCAGATATTCAAAAACAATGAAAAATGGATTCAGGATAAACTTAATTTAGATGCTGACTACTTTAAGAACCTTTCCAAAGGTCAGAGCCCGGGAATTTTATATATAGGATGTGCGGATAGCAGGGTAACTGCTGAAGAAATTATGGGGGTTAACCCTGGTGATGTTTTTGTGCATCGAAACATAGCCAACATGGTTCCAAATACTGATTTGGGGACTATGTCCACCATTAATTATGCGGTTGCTCATTTAAAAGTTAAAAATATTGTGGTTTGTGGCCATTACTACTGTGGTGGTGTAAAAGCGGCTATGCAATCAGCTGATCTGGGAATTCTCAACCCATGGTTAAGAAATATCAGGGATGTTTATAGAATCCACAAAGATGAATTGAATGCTATCAAGGATGAAGAAGAAAAATATCGCAGACTGGTTGAATTAAATGTTGAGGAGCAATGTGTAAATGTGTTGAAGACATCGGAGGTACAATTGGCATATCGGGAAAGAGGAATTACCGTTCATGGATGGGTATTTGACATTCATTCTGGTAAATTGATTGACTTGAAAATCGATTTTGAAAATATCTTGAAAAAGATCATGGATATCTACCGACTAGCATAGCATAATTTGCACCCCACTGAAGCATTTAGAGTAACGTTATTTGTTTATTCTGATAGCTTGGAATGATAGAATAAAGACTCATTTCCATGCAAAAATCCAGGTCTTTTTCAATGCCAAAAGCAGCCAATCGTTTGGCATGTGATGAATTGTGTGCCGTCTGAAGTAAGGTCATGTGATGATGCTGGTAAAGGTGTTCGGACATAAATGCTGCATCACCTAAAACCTGATGCGTCGATTTAATTTCGTTGATCAAAGCACCTGCGAATAATGTATCTTCGATGTTTACCATGCCCTTCCATCCTGCACAGTGAATCACAATATTTTTGTCTATATCTGAAATATGATCTGCCATTGCGCGCAGGTTAAGAAAGGCACCAATTAATATTTGGTCAGCACCAACTGATTTTAAAATGGCCTGAGTGCCGTTGGTGGTGGTAACGGCAATGTCTTTACCCAGGAATTCATCATTCATGTATTCGTAAGGCGAATTGCCGACATCAAAGCCGCTTACTTTTTCTCCCCCTCTTTCACCAGCGATGATCATTCCTTTATTCTTGTAGGTTTTACACTCTTCAACAGTTGCTACGGGATAAATGGCATTCACGCCATATGCTAGCCCGGTAACAATGCATGATGTAGCCCTGAAGATATCCACAACTACTACAACCTTACCCTTTAAACTGAAGTGTTGTATAAGGTCAGGTGTTAAACATACTTCAACAGATTTCATAAGTATTGTATTAGATAAATGGAGTTTTTACAACTTTTGCTTGAATGCTTTTATTGCGAATTTCGATGTATATATCGGTTCCTGGTTGATGAAGGCCGGTTTTGATGTAACCCAAGGCTATGCCTTTATTTGAGACAGGTGATATAGATCCCGAAGTAATCAATCCCATGATGTTATTCTCCTTATCGATTATCCTATAGCCTTGTCTCGGTATGCCCTTATCTACGATCTCCAATCCTACAAGTTTAAACTCAGTGCCTTCCGTTTTGTCTTTTTGTAGCTGTTCCGCATTGATAAAATCTTTCGTGAATTTCGTTACCCAGCCAAGACCTGCGGCGATAGGGGAAGTGTCATCATCAATGTCATTTCCATATAAACAGAATCCCATTTCTAATCTTAAGGTATCTCTTGCACCGAGTCCGATGGGAAGGATATTATAAGGATTTCCGGCTTTGAATATTTCTTGCCATACGTGTTTGGCATCTTCTTTCTGAATGTACAATTCAAAACCCCCTGCACCTGTATAGCCAGTTGCTGAAATTATCATTTTATTTCCGGCAATAAGTCCTCGGGTGAAATGATAAAATTTGATAGCGGAAAGGTCTGTTTCTGTTAGTTTTTGCAAGGTATCTATGGCTTTTGGACCTTGAACAGCAAGGAGTACAAGGTCCTCAGAAATATCTTCCAGTTCAGCACCCTTGTTTTGTTTGTTAATCCATTCCCAATCCTTATCAATATTTGAAGCATTTACAACGAGCATGTACTCATCCTCAGCCATTTTATAAGTGATAAAATCATCAACTACTCCACCATTCTCATTGGGGAGGTAACCATACTGCGCCTGACCGATCTGCATTTTGCTTACATCATTGGAAGATATCCATTGAAGTGTTTCCAGTGCTTTGGCACCTTTTACCGTAAACTCTCCCATGTGAGAGACATCAAAAACCCCGACGCCATTTCTGACCGCAAGATGTTCTTCTTTATCTGAGGAGTAGCGTACAGGCATATTGAAACCTGCAAACGGAACCATTTTGGCCCCAAGTGCAATATGCACATCATTTAAAGGAATTTCTTTCAGGACTGGCTCCATGTATGTTAAACTTTAGGTAGGTAAAATTACGTGTTTTAAATGAGTTTAAAACTCAAGTGTGAGTGAAACAGGACAATGGTCTGATCCCATATACTCGTTGTGAATTTCTGCACTTTTCAGCTGTGGTGTTAGTTGCTCACTGACAAGAAAATAGTCAATTCTCCATCCTACGTTTCTTGATCTTGCGCTAAACCTATAATTCCACCAGCTATACTTGACTTCTTCCGGGTAGAAGTGTCTGAAACTATCTATAAATCCTGCAGCAAGTAGGTTCTCTAAACCGTCAATTTCCGTCTGTGTATACCCAGAAGTCTTGTTGTAATTTGCTTTTGGCCGGGCAATGTCAATTTCATTATGAACCACATTAAGATCTCCACATATGACCACCGGTTTCTTTTCTTCCAGACTTTTTATGTGGTCCAGAAAAGCTTCATCCCAGGTCTTCCGATAGGATAACCTTTTCAAGCCCTCTCCGGAGTTTGGTGTGTATACAGTTACCAGGTAAAAGTGTTCATATTCAGCCGTGATTACCCTGCCCTCCATATCATGTTCTGATATGCCCAGGTCTTCTGTTAATTCAATTGGCTTAGGCTTACTTACGATGGCAGTGCCTGAGTATCCCTTTTTTTCTTTTGAACTGTTTACAAATGGCTGATAATCCGTAAATACAGATAATGCTGTTTTTGTTTCCTCCGGCTGTGCTTTGGTTTCCTGCAAGCAGAAAATATCCGGATTCATGGATTTTATGTCTTTAATGAAATCCTTTTTAATGATTGCCCGAACACCATTGACGTTCCAGGAAACTATTTTGATTGTGGACATAGAAACTAATTTTCCTCGAAATTAAAAAACACCTTGGCAATAAAAGTCTTAAAGTAAAATGAATAGGAAAAGAATGCGATAATTCTTCTTCATTGAGAGGGATAATTGGTGAATTGTATGATAGAGGAGGAGTTAGGACTATTTTTTTAATTATCGCTATTAGAAAAAGCATAAATAAACTTGTAACGCCCTGTTCGAATGGAACGGTTATTAGCTACGCCATACCACAACTATTTTATATTATTTTCTAACGATATCAATAATTGGAACAATGTTTGGTCTTTCATTTACAACACCAAAATATAAGGTCATGAAATCTTTTAAATATTTACTGATAGTACCGATGTTAATTGCATTAGCGGCATGTAACAACGATGATGGTTTGATTGGTCCTGAAGGTCCAATGGGTCCTGTAGGTCCTCAAGGTCCTCAGGGAGTACAAGGGGAGAGTGGATTTTTGTTTGAATTTCCTAATATTGATTTTATTGCCCCTGACTACAGCGCACTATTAGAATTACCTCAAGACTTTGAAGTTTTTAATGAAGACAAAGCTTTGGTGTATTTACTGTGGGATGTTACTGATAATGATGTGGACGTCTGGAGGCCGCTTCCCCAAAGTATTATTACAAATGATGGCATTTATCAATATAACTATGATTTCACGATGTTTGATGTGAATGTATTTATGGATGCACAGTTCCCATTGGCTAATCTGCTTGATGGGGATTTATTGGGGCAGGTTTTCAGGGTGGTAATTGTTCCTGCACAATTCTGGGAATCCGGACGGGTTGATTTTTCAGACTATGAAACTACTGTTAAGGCATTGGGCATACCTGACTTGAAGGTTGATAGAACAAATTTTAAGGGTAGGAACTAGCAATTATTGATTGGCTTTTTAATGAGTCTGTCGATTACCGCCTTACTTGTGAGTTCTCTCAGGGCATCATTAGCAATCCACTTTGCTGATCTGGTGCCCTGATTTTTTATTTGATGAGCCACCTCAACAGCCTTTTCATTTAGATATATACTTCGTTTTCCAATCTGTCTAAGTGCCCAGTTGACAGCTTTTCTCACAAAGTTTCTTTCATCCCGGGACTCGGAAATTAAATAGGGGAAAAACTTTTCAATTTTTTGATCAGGGGCACCTTTGTCATGGATCGAAAGATTAACCATGGTAACAAAACCAGCTCGCTTAGTAAATTCTTCTTCGCTGGATGACCATCTCACAGCTGCTTGATAGCCGAAAGGGCAATCAGCGAATACCCGGCAAAGGCTATCACAGATATCCCAGGAATAAAGATCATCTACCCATAATTCAGCTTGTTTCAGGGTCATCTGATTAGGATCAGCAAGGTAGGTAGCCAAAAGTTTTGCCTCATGGATGTTTGTACCCCACAGTTGCAGAGCTAACGTATGGTCTCTCCCGATATCCTTGGCTAGTTTCCTTAATGTAGGACTGCGTATACCCAAAACCATATCGGTAGGCACACCGAAGCTTCCAATGGACGGGATGATATCCGAATCTGCTAATTCATGTAGTTTTAATATTGTTTTTTCTAAAGAAGACATCTTGAATACAATTCGAAAAGGTTAAACCTCAATTTATGAGATGTAAAATATAGATCCATACGAAGTCACTACTAAACATACCCTTTTCCTGAAAACTAAACTGACTGGTTGATTCCTGATCAAAAAGGCATTGTTTTTGCTAAATTGAAAGTATGAAGTATTTGCTGAGTTGCGTTGCCCTAATCTTATTGATTCACCCATCTTTTTCTAGAAACGACTTTATGAATGGTTACGTCGTTTTAAATAATGGGGATACCCTTTATGGTGAAGTGAAAGACCGAAAGGAAGGTTTTTCGGCTAAACTGATAAACCCGATAATTTTCAAAGGAGAGAAAGGAAGAGATAGGTTTAGACCGGATGAGATTATTGCGTATAACAGAGGAGGCGCTAACTTTCACAGTATACCCTATAGCTCTGGCAATGACCTGATGGGTATGACAAGGATCAAGGTCGGAAGAAGACAGTTTTTAAGGGTATATATATCGGGATATCTATCCTTATATGAGGATGAGTTTGTAGATGGTGATGGCCCTAACTATGATGGGAATTTTTACCTCATCAGAGAGGATGAAATGCAGTATGCCCTTGTATCCATGCTTTTTTTCAGGAAAAGGCTAACGGAATATTTTAAAGATGCGCCCCAAATTGCAGAGGCGATTGATAATCGGGACTACCGATACAGAGATATCGTGAAAATTGTCAATGAGTATAACAAATGGTACAATTCCATTGATGGGATTTAATTAATCATTTTCTATTTATCCTAAATGCAAGTTCACCATTGGGGATTTCTGATGAAATGGTCAAAACTCCTTCTTCTGCCATTACCTCCCATGGTTCACTGTAATCTCCATTGAGGGTATTTAAGTGTTGTACTGTATATGTACCATTTTCTGCTTTTAAATCGAAACTTGCTTTTTCAATACCAACACTTCTAATATAAAGCGCAAAATTTCCATTGTTATCCTTCATTAAATAGGGGATCAGTCCAGGTGCTTTGACGACGCTTGAGTAATCTGGTTTAAGGTTCACAAGCTCAAAGCTGTGAATAAATTCGCTGAGTATCCTTAGTTGTTCTCTAAGTGCTTGAGAGCCTCCGCCGGGCGCATTGTTCTCTCCTGTACCACCTTCAAAACCGGGGAAGAATGAATAATCCAGGCTATTAAATAATCCACCTCCACTTAACATAAATTTCCATGCTTGTCTTCGATAGACCATGTCATCGCTGCCAGCAAAGCCGGACTCATCAGAACCGATGACTTTGTCATAGTGATAATTCCATTTGATAGCATCTGGCCACGCGTAATGAAAATTAATGATAGATATGTTTTCCGCCACATTACTGATTGGCAACATGTAATTGGAAAAATTCTGAGCAATTAAATGTTTTTTTGGTAAATCCTCCTCCACTGAGACAATTGTAGAAGCAATCCGCTCTTGCCATAACATGGCTTGCGCATCTGCTGTGTGCGATTGCATGTCCCAATCTTTAAGTGTCCTGTCTTCTTTGTTTTGAATATTATAACCTAATGCCGTACGATCAGACCAGGGTTCGTTCTGTATTTCAAAAATAATATTATCAAATTCATTGAGCTCTCTGGCTAGCTTTTCTACCAATGCGACCTGATATTTAATCAGAGATCCGTTGATTAGCGTGTGTGCATTTTTTCGATCTAGTACTTCTTTGATATTGATGTTGTTGTCAGGGTTTTGTGGATTGATATCCCAATGTTCATCTCTGTATATGGATGAAAATAGTGTGATTTCAACGATGATTTCATTATCTGCAGCTACTTTGATTAAATGCTTTAGTCGCTCAAAATACGCATCATTCCAGGTGGATAGATCGTACTTTACTTTTCCGCCTAGGTTTGTGACTACCGTAGCCCAGGGAAGGATGATGTGTTGTGGATTTGGTGCCAGGGTATTCTTTTCAATACCAAAACTCTCTCCCTGAATTTCAAAATAGGTCCCTGTAAAAATCCTGGTATAGTTCATGCCTTCCTGGTATAGGGTCTTTAGATAGTGCTCATAATCAAAATCACCATTTATCAATGCCCCGTAGTGTTCTGCGGAAGTAATTAAAGCGCTAGCTTTTCCATGATATAGAAAGTAGTGAGGATTTAGCGGATGTAGCTGGATGGGACCATTCTGAGGCAATTCCGGTGATTTTTTAGATGGCTCTGAACAGGCAATCGTCAAGCAAAATAAGACAAGTACAAAAACTGATTTCATGACAATCCTAAATTAGTGTGAATGAGGATAAAAATATGAATTCCAATAAAAATGACTGTATCTGTTTGCCGTACTTATTTTGAAACAAGTAGATCCAGTATCCTAACTACTGCTGGACAGATTAAGCTATTTTGTAAGGTAAGTGCGGTGATTTGATGCATTTTTTTCCGGTTGGTATGTGGGTATTCTCGACATGCCTTCGGGCGGTGGTTGTACACCGAACAGTAATTATCATCTAGTAAAAAAGGACATGGACTGGACTGCAGGACATAGTCTTTATCCTCATCTATTTGAAGGTACTTCTCAATAAATGATTTGGTGTTTATTTTGAAATGCTTTGCTAGCCTTTCGATATCTGGGAGCAGAAAGATTGGGCTGGTAGTTTTGCAACAGTTGGCACATTTCAGACAATCAATTTCCTGGAACGCTTGCTCGTGAGCTGTTTGAAACCGATCATCTAAATCCTTTGGCTTTTCTTTCTTGAATTTTACCAGAAGTTTTTGGTTTCTTTTTTTTAAAGAAATTCCTTTCTGTAATTCTGATTGATACTCCACAGGATAAAATTAAGGCATAAAAAAAGCCTCCGAATGATGGAGGCTTCCTATAAAAAGTTTTATCACTTTATTTAGCTGCGCTGTAAAGCTTTGATACTTCATCCCAGTTGATCACATTAAAGAATGCTGAGATATAATCTGGACGCTTATTTTGGTAATTTAAATAGTATGCATGTTCCCATACATCCAATCCTAATATCGGAGTTCCACCACAGCCGGCATCAGGCATCAAAGGGTTGTCCTGATTTGGGGTAGAGCAAACATTTAGCTTTCCACCTTCAACACATAACCAGGCCCATCCTGAACCAAATCTTGTGGCTGCTGCATTACTGAATGCTTCCTTGAATTTGTCAAAAGATCCAAATGCGCTGTCTATCGCACTGGCTAATTCTCCTGAAGGAGTTCCTCCACCATTAGGGCTCATGATTGTCCAGAATAATGAATGATTCCAATGACCGCCACCATTGTTACGAACTGCACCCACGTCAGAATGATTTTTAACTAAGTCGTCAAGTGATTTGCCGGCCATTGGGGTTCCTTCTATGGCAGCATTAAGCTTAGAAACGTAACCTCCATGATGTTTACCATGGTGTATTTCCATCGTCTTTGCATCGATGTTTGGTTCTAATGCGTTGTGTGCATAAGGTAAGTCTGGTAATTCAAATGCCATAATTTATTTTGATTTATTTGTTCAGATTAATTTAAGTACTCGAATATAAAACATTCTCTACAAGGAATTGTTCCTTCTAAGCCGGATGAAAAATGATTTTATCAGTTTTTCGGACTCTTCATGCAATAAACCTGTTTGTACTTTTGTTTTTGGGTGTAGCAAGTTTCCTGTTTGACTGAATCCGCGTTTTTCATCATTGGCAGCGAATGATAATTTTTTTAGTTGTGTCCAATAAAGTGCTCCTGCACACATATTGCATGGTTCTAATGTCACGTACAAAGTACACTTGTCCAGATATTTGCTGCCTAAATAATTTTGGGCTGAAGTAATGGCAAGCATTTCAGCATGAGCTGTACAATCATTCAATTGTTCAACCTGATTATATCCCCTGGCTATTACGGTATTGTTGCAGACCACCACAGCTCCCACAGGAATTTCGCCAGCTTCATAAGCCTTCTCAGCTTCTTTTATCGCCTGGCTCATATAGAATTCATCAGAATGAATACTTAGCGTACTCATTTGATTTTTATGCTTTCCATGATCTCTTTGGCAGGATCTGCCCACCTGTTCCTTATAAAGGCAGGAGTTGTTAGGTTAAATAGCATGACCTGATTTTGAAAAAGGGTATACTGAATATAGGTATACTTACTGGTGGAGGAAGAACCCCCGAAAACATTGTCATTGTCTGATACTTTAGAGACAAATTCAAGCACAATGAATTCCCTTCCATTAATCTCGCGTACTTCCTGTTGAGTGAATTCAACCTCATTATATAGGTTTCTTACTCCCGAAACATAGAATTCCATGAGCAATTGTAGGTCGTCAGAGGCCCAACCAAGATTTGTTAATGTGATTCCAAAGTCAATATTTCTATCTTCACTGGTATACATGACCAATGGCTCATTCGAGGATACATATTTATTGATTTGTTCGGACCGGGACATCAAAATGAAATTCTTTGGAAGTAACATGCTGATATCTTTATTTATCTGAACTTTTTCAAGTTCAACCTGAGCCATTACAGGAAAATAGCTGCACATTACAAGTGCAATAATGGCGTTCAAAACTTTTTGCCTCATAAGGTCTTTTTATTAATTATCTCAAAGCTAAAACTATTGTTAAATTTGCGGCTGTTTGTTCCAATTAAACTTCATAATAAATGTTAAGAACACATACCTGCGGAGAACTAAGGATAGCACATGTTGGTGAAAATATCACACTAACAGGATGGGTACAAAGGGTTAGAGACAAAGGAGGGATGCTATGGATTGATCTTCGCGACAAATTTGGGCTTACACAGCTCGTATTTGAAGAGGGAAAGACCAGTGAGGAGATATTGAAACAAGCGAGGCACGCGGGTAGGGAGTTTGTGCTTTCAGTCTCTGGTAAGGTTGCAGAGCGATATGCAAAAAATGATAAGCTTCCTACTGGCGATATTGAGCTGATCGTCGAGGAATACCATTGTTTGAATGAATCAAAAGTTCCTCCTTTTATAATTGAAGATGAAACTGACGGAGGTGAGGACCTGCGTATGAAGTATAGATACCTGGATTTGAGGAGAAACCCTGTACGAAAGGGATTAGAACTTAGGCATCTCATCATGTCAGAAACCAGGAGTTACCTCAATGAACAGGCTTTTATGGAGGTAGAAACGCCTTACCTTATTAAATCCACTCCTGAAGGAGCAAGGGATTTTGTTGTCCCATCTAGAATTCACCACGGCGAGTTTTATGCATTGCCCCAATCTCCACAGACCTTTAAGCAACTGCTTATGGTTTCCGGGTTTGATAGGTATTATCAAATAGTGAGGTGCTTTAGAGATGAAGACTTTAGAGCGGACCGACAACCGGAATTCTCTCAGATTGATTGCGAGATGTCTTTTGTCACCAGAGATGATGTTGTGAATATATTCGAAGGGTTAATCAAGCGGTTGTTCAAGAAATCAAGAGGCATTGAACTGGCTACTTTTCCAAGTATGTCATATGATGATGCAATGTCACAATATGGCAATGATCGACCAGACCTTAGGTTTGAAATGAAGTTTGAGGAGCTCAATGAGTTAGTACAGGGAAAAGGATTCAATGTGTTTGACAGTGCAGAGCTGGTCGTGGGGATAAATGCCAAAGGTTGCTCTGAATACACAAGGAAACAGTTGGATGCCCTGACAGACTTTGTGAGAAGACCTCAGGTTGGTGCAAAAGGATTAGTCTATGTAAAATACAATACAGACGGAACTTTAAAATCCTCTGTAGACAAATTTTATAGTGAGGATCAACTCAAATCATGGGCAGATAAATTTGGTGCAGAACCAGGAGACCTGATGCTGGTGTTGGCTGGTGAAAACGATGCTACACAAAAAGCATTATCAGAATTACGCCTTCACATGGGGTCAGAATTAGGACTGCGTGACAAAAATGTATTCAAGCCTGTATGGATTTTTGATTTTCCATTGGTAGAATGGGACGAAGAGACGAACAGGTATCATGCCATTCATCATCCATTTACTTCCCCACATAAAGATGATGTCCACTTATTGGAAAGTGAGCCTGGTAAGGCAAGGGCGAATGCGTATGACCTGGTTATAAATGGCTCGGAAGTAGGTGGGGGGTCTATCAGAATTCATAATAAAGCGCTTCAAAATAAAATGTTTGATCTTCTGGGTTTTACCAGTGAAGAGTCACAAAAGCAATTTGGATTTTTGCTTGATGCATTTGAGTATGGAGCTCCGCCACATGGAGGTATCGCATTTGGATTGGACCGGCTTTGTGCTATTCTTGGTGGAAGTGATTCTATTCGTGATTTCATGGCTTTCCCAAAAAACAATAGTGGGAGAGACATCATGATTGATACACCTTCGGCGATAGATCAGACTCAACTTAGTGAATTGGGCTTAAAAATTGATCTGAGTAGCGAAAAATTAAAGTAATACAGTTTAAGATGCTTGATTTTATTAAATTAACCCAACCAATTTCTTTTGCGTCATGACAAGAAAGTTTATTTTTTATTCATTGCCATTTCTGTTTCTGTTTTTATGCATGGCAATTTTTGAGCCATGGATTTATCGCAACTTGATTGTAAGTTCAACTATTGATGCAGAATTACAGGAAAAGGATTTTGTGATCATTGCCCATAAGGGAGCTTCTGGCCAGGCGCCAGAAAATACCATTCCGGCCTTTGTTCAGGCTTTGGAAATGGGTGTGGACATGATTGAATTGGATGTCAGACAGACAAAGGATGAACAAATTATTGTTATTCATGATGAGACATTAGATCGAACAACTAACGGTGTAGGGTTTGTTCATGATTACACCCTGGAGGAAATTCAGCAACTTGATGCAGGTGTCTGGTTTGGTGATCCAAAGTATGTTGGGGCAAGAGTACCCACACTGAGGGAAGTGTTAGACACCATCAGAGGAAGGTGTAAAGTGCTTATTGAAATTAAACATACAGACCATCCTCACTATCACGATTTTGCAGAAAAATTAATTGATGTAATCAGAAAGGAACAAAATGGGTTTGATTGGTGCTATTTGCAATCTTATGAGATGGAGTATCTCGAAGCAGCTCATGAATATGATGACCATATTCAAACGAAGAAATTATTAATTGGTGAAGACTCAACCCCGCTTTTTGCCTTTTACATAGAAACAAAGCTACATCTGGGAAGAGCAACCAGTGAAGGTAATCGGTTGCTTGCATTGAATCCGGAATATACGACACTTTCTACAAGAAGGGTATTTAGAATGCATGCAAGAGGTTTTGAAGTCTTTACCTATCCGGTAAATGACAGGTTGGACATGATCCGACTGCTGCACATGGGAGTGGATGGTATCATCACTGACTACCCAGACCGACTTTTGAAGATAAAGGAGGAGATTCATGCTTTATAGCATGGCATGCTTCATTATTTGCCAGCCAGTCTATTAATCATCCCGCCGAATACAAATCCGTGAAGCGGATACACGGCCATCCAGTAAAGTCTTCCCCAAATTCCTCTTGGACGAAATGTGGCAGTTTGGATTAATTGATCTTCTTTGATCTTAAATTCCAGCCAGGCCTCTCCGGGGAGTTTCATTTCGGCAAATAGCAGTACCCTTGCTTCCTTACGGTCAGCAAAAAGCACACGCCAGAAATCTACTGCATCACCGGCCTGAAGCTGATCATCATGTGTACGACCTCTTCTCAGGCCGACACCTCCAACCAACTGATCTAGAATCCCCCTGATCTTCCACAGCCAGGTGGCATAGTACCAACCCGTTTCTCCCCCGATCCTCCAAATACGATCCAGTGTAAGATCTTTAGCATCATATGTTATGGACCGGCTATCTATTAAACATCCATGTGTGGGTACCTGAAGGAAGTCTGAAATATTAAAGTCTAAACGGCCACTAATCAAGGAGTCTTTCCAGCTGGAGAGGACTTCATGGCTTTCTATTTTTGATAGGGTCCTTGATAATGCTTCTTCATAACCAACCGGAGAAATTTCCAATAATTTATTGATATTACTTTTTCTGCATATGACTTCAATCTTCATGCTATCTACGAGTGCAGAAGCTAACTTATAGGAAGTAGAAGTCACAAAGTAGAGCCAGTATGAGGAGAGCCTGGGTGTCATTACAGGAACAATAAATATTTTTCTTCTGAGCTTTCTGACTTTTGCATACCCCATTAGCATTTCATGGTAAGTAAGGATCTCTGGTCCTCCAATATCAAAGCTTTGGTCAAACATCTCTTTTTTAAGCAAAGATTTTGAAAGAAGAGCGATCACATCGGTAATACCGATTGGCTGGCATCTGGTATTTAGCCATTTAGGCGCGACCATAACCGGAAGTTTTTCAACAAGATCTCTTATGATTTCAAAAGAAGCACTTCCTGATCCTATAATTATTCCAGCTCGTAAAGTGGTTAAATGGGATTTTCCTTTTGACAGAATATCTTCAACATTTTTGCGAGAACTCAAATGTTTGGATAGTGTATCGTCGTTAACAATCCCACTTAGGTAGATTATCTGTTGGGCACTTGTCTGATCAACTGCACTGACAAAGTTTTTAGCAGACTGTTGCTCCAACTCGTGATAATTTTTTGTAGTAGACATAGAATGCACCAAATAATAGGCGGCATCTATGTCTTTTGGGAATTTTTCCAGAGAATCCCTATCCAGTAAGTCAGTTTCAACTACCTGAATTTTATCTGAAAAAGTATCAGAAGGATTAAACCTTTGAGCGTCACGAACACAACAGACCACTGTATGTCCATTTTTTATTAGGATGGGAAGAAGCCTTTGCCCGATGTAACCCGTGGCTCCAGTTAATAGAATCTTCAAGTGAGTGCGATCATTGATACAATCAGTAAACTAGGAATTTATTCTATGGTTTAAAAATATGGTGAATAGTCATTAAGATACTTTTGTGATTTTAGGCTATACCGGGTAGGTTTACTTCAAACAACAATTCACAAATGAGTGATCAGCACATTTTTGGCTTTTTACATACGATCTTCTTTTCACTGATACTGATTACATCAGGCTGCTCGCAACAGGGTCCGAGCGTGATTGATGAAACGAGCCAACAGGAAAATGTTACTCAGGTGATAGCAATTGATAGTGTCTGGTCTGGACATCCGGTTGGGTTTAGTTTATATACTCACGGAGATAGACAGTACATCGCTTACTATAATGCGACCAGAAACATGGTCGTTGGTCAGCGAAATCTTGATGAGGATAAGTTTCAGCTTTATACGATGCCTGCCACATACAGAGAAACTTCGGGGGGTACCAGTACTGTTCTGGAATGGGATAGCCACAATTCTTTAACCATTGGAATAGATAAGGAAGGCTATATTCATTTATCAGGCAATATGCATGTGGATCCAATCACTTACTTCAGGAGTACGGTGCCACACGACATCACAACGCTCAGGCAGCAAATGGAATTGGTTGGCCCCAACGAAGAAAGGTGTACCTACCCTCATTTTATGCTTACAAAGGAGCATGAACTAATTTTTCATTATCGGGATGGAGGTAGTGGAAATGGGAATGAAATATATAATATTTATTCCTGTGAAACGAGGAGCTGGACCCGTATGCTGGACGTACCGCTGACAGATGGACAGGGTTTGATGAATGCTTACCAGTCACAGCCTGTAATACGAAAGGATGGATGGTATCATGTTTACTGGGTTTGGCGCGACACACCTGATTGCTCAACCAATCATGATTTGTCCTATATGAAAAGCCCTGATTTGAAGAATTGGTATAATGCTTTTGGAAATCCTGTTGATTTACCTGCCACGCTGGATCAAAAACAATTAATTGTTGATCCAATTCCAGTAAATGGTGGAATAATTAATTTGGCAGCAAAACTTTGTTTGGATGAAAGTGACCAGCCCGTCTTTACCTATCATAAATTTGATACAAATGGGAATACACAGTTGTTCATTGCTCAGACGGATAACAATTTATGGACTTATAAGGCAATAACAGACTGGGAATACCGGTGGGAGTTTTCTGGCAATGGGAGTATCAATAGTGAGATTGCTGTAAAGTCATTTACTCGTCGAGAAGATGACAACTATGAGGTAGCTTATTGGCACATTAAATATGGCAATGGCACCATTTTACTGAACGACCAATTTGAAGTAATTGGAAAGGTATTGAAACCAGATCCTTTTAGGTCAACACTAGAAGTGGTTGGAGATTTCCCTGGATTAGGGATTAAAACCACCAATGATTTGGGTGATTCTGAAAAGGAGAATGTCAGATATGTTTTAAAGTGGGAGACCCTCAATAGTAATCGTGATCGACCCAGACCGGAGCCGTGGCCAGCGCCAAGTTTACTTAGTTTATATAAGCTGGAGAAAAGTAATTAGAGTCACTTAGAATTCCATCCGCCTTTCGGTAATCTGAGGTTTCACAAATTTCTTTAGGTATTCAGGATAACCGACTTCCCAGGGACTAGGTCCGACATAGGAGGTGTATTTACCTGACATTTTGATATAGCCTTCGGTAGATATTTCAACAACTGTGAAAAGAGGTTCTTTGTAGGGAGCTGTATATTTTATCCACTTAAAATCTTTATCTACTTCCTCGCTATATCTAAGGTATTCATATTCTTCACCCAGCCATTTGTAAGCCATAGAATTAATGGTGATATACCAGATCCCATTGATGTTTTCTGAAAAGTCATGATGTGTGTGTCCATTGAAGCTTGCGATAATTCTACTTTCAGGATTTGATTGGTTGTGCTTTTCAAATATTGCTCTTACTACTTCCGAATCCTTAATGCTATATCTTTCTCCAGGGGTTCCAGGGTCAGTACCTATCCCCTGATGAGAAAACAATATGATTGGCTCTGAAGCATTTTTTAGCTCACCTCTAAGCCACGAAATTTGTTCCTCTCCAATAAATGATCGGTAACCTTTTTGATCCGAATACTCCTTATCATTTCCATCCAAAACAATGAATAGAAAACCATTTTGGCTAAAAGTATAGTAGGAATTCTCCATTTTCCTATAGCTGATGGCTTCTTCAAGTGAAGTGCCTCCATCCATCTCATGATTTCCAATGATGTGATATTTAGGGCCAGGAAAGGAATTCCAGATGTCAAAATATGGAGCGTATTTCTCATCTGGAATCCCAAAGTCACCAAGTTCAACGATAAAGTCAGGTCGGGCAATCTTCATGCTATCAATAAATGAAGATATTCGATACTCAGCATCATGCATAGTTGGCAGGTGGACGTCTGAGCACATCCCAATACGCACTTTTTTTGTTTCCTTATTAGGACTGCAATTGATGACCAGAAGTGAGATACAGATTGTGAAGAGTGAAATTCGCATTTGTTTAAGATAATAGTTAGTTGATTTCTTTTGGGACATACGCACTATCTATACCCTACTATATGCCAAATTGACTATCAAGGTTGCTTATTAAAGTATTAATTATTTATTTGTTTATTCGGTTTAAATAGGTGATTAAGATTGATCCCAGACTTTTTCCTAATCACTATTACCCTCAGGGGTAGTCTTTTTCATGATCTCCAGAGCTTTTTCTAAATCAGCTTCTGATACTTGTAGTTCTACTGCGAAAGTAGTCATGTGACTCATAATTTGCGTAATGAATTCATTCTTCATGAAGCACTTAATCCCTTCAGACTCTAATATGCTTTTGAGAACAAGTAAATCTGATTCTGAATGTGACTCTTTGATGGTGATAAAAGACATAACGCATCCTATTAATTAGCATATGATAAATTTAAGCAAATACTTTGGAATAGGTGTTAGCTGTTGGTAATCGATATTAACTCAATATACGATGAGCGATAGAGGAACAATCTGTATCCTTCAGCATAATAACCAAAGAGTAGCGGTAAATGGGGTGATTACTTAATCAAAGATTTAGTTTGAGTCTCGCTTACTCACTCAGCTTGGGCTGCTCAGTTTTTAGCCTGAATTTTCGTCAACCAATTATCTCGTTCGTAAACAACAAAATCAAAATGATCCCCAGCTTTATTTATTATTCTTATTCCGTTTTGGAAAAGCTTGGCTGTTTTTCTTGGAATGACTTCTTTGATGTCCTCAACAAGAAGTTCAGTCTCCCCAGATTGTATGTTCAACTTATGTGATTTGAATATTAGGCGCTTGTCCGTAAGAAGTAGTTTTCCACCAACCCCTTCAATTCCACGAAATATATTTGCTGGGCCTTCATGTTTCATCACTTCATTTTCATTCAACTTGATCAGAATTTTTCTCATGAATGTGCTAGTGATTTTATTCATCAGGTAGAAATAACTCAAACCAAAAAAGAGACCAAATGAAATAAAAGCAAACAGGAAACTTACCCAGTTAAAGTCTTTGTGAAGGAATAAGTAATTCATAAGGCTAGTCAGGATTGCGAATGTCAATCCTGAAAGCATTGAGAAAACAATTTTATGTTTTGATGAGACATCCATATGTGTCATTTTTACTAAGTAGTGGTCATAATTATATTACATGTAAAATACTAATCTAAAATATTCATGAGCTATCTGGATAAATTTTACTTGGTGTATTCTTCCTTGAGCAAATAGCTATGAATTTTTTTACCTCAGACCGAAATGTATCGATGTTAATATTCAACACCACATCAGTAATTTTTCTTTTAATACTAATTCTGGTGCACAAGAGGAAAGAATTAAAACTGAGATAGCGACTGAAAATAATCTTAGCTTCCGTTCAATAATCAGAGTTATTAAGGCAATCCATAGTATTCAATTGAGTGATACTTTCCTACATGCTAATCTGTATTAAATAAGTAACTAAACCTTCACTTTTTGGCCAGTTTTGGCTGCTTTGAAGATGGCTTCGATAATTTTCATGTCTTTCACTCCTTCTTCTCCATTTACCGATACCAGTGGCTTCTTGTCTTCCAAAATGATCTGTGACATCTCATCCATCTGGATGGTTTGATGTGTGATATGGGGTTGTGTCAGGGGGCCTTCGTGTGTGCGTCCTTGAATTGGACCATAGCCAGTAGAAGGTTTCATCTCTACAAATCCCTTTTCACCGGTCATAAAAAACCGGTCGAGGTTTCTCATGGCATAGGTAGAAAGGCAGGAAGCCACAGCTCCACCGGGAAATCCCATTTGAAATTGGATGGTTTCGTCAATACCATCTTTGAACTTTACAGGATCTGTTTTCGTCTCCTGGGCGGTAACCCACATTGGCTCTTCGCCGAGCATATAGCGAGCGCCATTTATCGAGTAGATACCGATATCCATCATGGCACCACCTCCTGAAAGTTCTTTGTTAAGGCGCCACTGTGTAGGGTCTCCAATCGTGAAACCGGATTGTCCCTGGAAAAATTTTAGTTTACCAAATGCTCCGGCCTGTCGCATCTTGATTACGGCTACTGTTTTTGGCTCAAAATGCATTCGGTAGCCAATTAATAGCCTCACGCCATTGGCCTTGCAGGCATCTACCATTTCCTGTCCCTCCTTTGCACTGATGCCCATTGGCTTCTCAGAGATCACATGTTTTTTGGCTTTTGCGACTCTTAAAGTCTGTGGATGATGTAAGGCATTTGGGGTAATGATATAAACGGCATCAATGTCCGGATTATCTTTGATGGCGTCAAAATTTTCGTAGTTATAGCAGTTTTTGTCTGGGATATCAAACCGCTTTTGCCAGGCAGTTATCTTGGAGGGAGTACCGCTGATTACACCTACCAACTTAGCTCGGGTGCAGCTTTGCATCGCATCAGCCACCCTGGTGCCGTAAGAGCCAAGACCCATAATGGCTACCCTCAAAACAGGGCCCTGATAGGGGGTGCCAGAGGCAGCAAAAAGGTTTGAGCTATTATATAAAAGAGGTAACCCTAAGGCCGTTACCTTCATTTTGCCTAGAAAATTTCTTCTTGATTCCATGTTTAATGCTTTTTATAAAAGTAAGGCTAAAAAGGGTTCATCACAAATAAAATGAAATTTTGAAGAAGCAATTAACCCTAGATGTACCACCAGTCTGTACCTTCAAAAAGCGAAATATTAGTCAAATAATCTTCAATTTTTGACCGTTCCTCCTGATCAGGATATACTCCAACCAAGACCTGCGGACTGCTAATTTTTTTAGTCTGATGAAAGTCACTTAGATTAAATTGTTGAAAAGGGATATTATGTTCATTCAATAGCTGTGCAGTCAGTTTTGTTTTTTCATTTTTACCCCATAGAATAAGCTGGTTTGTCCGTAAGTCATTGTGAATGAAGTGATCGATCTTCAACCTAAAAAATGCCTCCTGATTATAGTTCACAGAATTACGTGAGGTTCTCGCGGTATGCTCTCTCCACAATAAGGTTACTTCAGGAATGGTTTTTATGGTAAACCTGTGTTGATACCACCTGAGGGTGAGGTGATAATCTTCCGGGTAATTTAAATCATCAAAGCCATTGGCTTTTAGCAAAGTCTGCTTAGCTATTAACCAGTTCGGAGATGCAATTACACATTCCCGATAAATTTGATTCCATTGGTTCCCATCAAGATTTATTGTATTTAACCAGTTTTCATATTTCAGGTAGCCTTCACTGACTGGATCCTTAGAAATGTATTTGACCATTCCTGTTACAATTGTGTTCGAAGAATTTGCCTGCATCATATTTACCATCTTGGCTAATCTCTGAGTCGGCATC
This sequence comes from Marinoscillum sp., assembly GCA_043554545.1. Classification (GTDB taxonomy): domain Bacteria; phylum Bacteroidota; class Bacteroidia; order Cytophagales; family Cyclobacteriaceae; genus UBA7330. The sequence goes on from CP121337.1 coordinate 195,071, forward strand.
AGGTCATCAGCATCCATACGAGTGATGTAATGACCATTACTTATAGCTAAAGCCTGCTGAAGAGCTGAAACAATACCCACGCCAGTATTTACCAGTACCCGAATTCTACGGTCCGTCGAGGCATAGTTTTCTAAAATGCTTTTTGAATCATCCAGAGAATGATCATCTACGGCGATGAGTTCCCATTCATTTAAAGTCTGACCTTGGATGGATTCAAGACAAGCTTCCAGAAATGGTGAAGCATTTTTAACGGGTATTAATATGCTGATCAAAGGCTCCATACTATTCTTCTTGTGATTATGACTGTCTTCTGCAGCCATTGAATAGGTTTGGGTCATGTTAAGACTGCTTTACCTCCATGCCATTGCTCCAGTCGAGGATTCATAAAATGAAACCATAGCGGAGGAAGTAATGCTAGTAGTACCATAGTCGGATAGCCTGCCGGTAGTTGAGGGCTCTCCTCATAATGATTTAATGCTTGATATCTCTTGATCGCGTTTGCATGATGATCAGAATGCCTTTGGAGTTGAAAAAGGAAAAAGTTGCTAATCAAGTGGTTTGAATTCCAGGAATGGATGGGCATCATCCTTTCATATCTTCCTGGGCTAATTTCTTTTCTTTGGATGCCATAATGTTCAACGTAATTAACCAGTTCCAATAAGGTAAAGGCAAGCAGGCTCTGTAAAGTCATGAATAGCGGTATTTCCCAATAGAATCGAGTGCCCAGATAACTAAATACCAGGGTCAATAAAATGACAAAAGTAACAGGCAGGATGGAAAACCAAATCATATTATTGCTGAGTGAGAACCTGGGTTTCTTCAGTTTATTCATTCGTTCGAATTCAAGTTTCCACGCATGAAAAAATCCTTGGAATACAGATTTTAACCAAAAGGCATAAAAGCCTTCATTTTTTAAGGCGGTCGCCGGGTCTTCTTTGGTGGCTACCATTACATGATGTCCTCTGTTATGTTCAATGTAGAAATGCATATATCCTACGGTCATTAATAGCACTTGACTGTAAAATCTTTCGATAAGGGATTTTTTATGGCCGAGCTCATGGGCAACTGTAATCCCTATACCACCAGTAACCAATGAAAAACTTAATGTGAAGCCGGCCCATTCATACCAGGTGTCGATATTTCCTTGAGTAATTACATAGCAGCTCCAAATGACAAAGCCAAGCTGAAAGTAGGTCCAGATGTAAGTAATGAATCGATAATAATATTCATTAGAAAAGAATGCCGTTTTTTCTTTAGGAATATTGGTGGTGTCGGTACCTATTAGGTGATCAATTATTGGAAGCATAATAAATACCTGAAGTATTGCCAGGTAATTGAACCATCCATCCAGATAGTATCCCAAAATAACCAGTGCAGGGATAATAAAAGCGCTAAAGTACCCAATCTTTTTAAGTGCCAGCATCGAAATAAAGCTAAAGAATTTACACTTCAGTTTCAAGTAACATTAGACTATCTTCCGTTCCTCGAACTCGAACCCCATTTTATTGAGTTTTTCCAGGATTGGAAGATAAATTTTTTGATGAGTAGGGATGTGGACACCTGTCAGCTTTAGCTTATCTGCTAATATTAGTTCGGCACATACACCCAGTGGTAACCCCACGGACTTTGCCATGGCTGTATCATTTTCGTTATCTCCTTCTACGACCATGTGAGCCTGAATTTCTCTTGGGGTACTGCTGTCCAGGTAATTAAACTTATGCCACATGACAATTATGTCCCGGTCAGTATGATTCAGTGTCCATTTTTTCTTCAATATATGCTCCAAAACCTGCGCAGGAGTTCCCTTTGCAAGTCCAACCAGCTCGTCTTCAAAAATTCCTAACCACTTCAGTTTATACATTTCCTCTGACTCCAAACTCAGGTTTAAATAATGAGCAAGTTTAAGCTCTACCGAGTCATGCGGATTGTATCTTAGGAAGGAGTTGATAAACTGGCGATGGGTCATTTCGTAAACGTTCTCCATTTGATAGTCATCGCTGGTGGCTCCCAGCTGAACGAATACATCCCATGCTTTACAAAATCCGGGTCTTCTCAGTGTTCCACGAAAAAGTGTTTGTATCCCCGAAAGATCGTATAATTCCAGGTATTTGAGTGAGTCTCTGTTTGCGTATCCTTCAAAATAACCATGTCCGGGAATGTAGATAACCTCTGTTCTTCTAAATACATTCTGGTATGGAATATATTTATATCTACCTTCCTGAATAAACTTTACCGTGCCATTTCCGGCCATCACTACATTTCTGGGATTCCAGGTGAATTTATATTGCCAGGGGTTTTCGCTTTCGTCGTTATCAGCAAGTAGTCCACCTGTGAAGGTCTCGAATCCAGTCAGTTCATGTCCTGCATCTTTGATCTTATTTATAACCTTTAAAGCTGACATGTGATCGAGGCCAGGGTCCAGGCCCAGTTCCATGATGCAGCAACAATTATTGTTTTCAAATAGTGGTCCAAGGGATTTAATCTGGTCCGAGAGATAGGATGCAGTGAGGAGATGAATGCCTAACTCTGAACAAATCATAGCTACCTGAAAGTGCAGATGAGCAGGCAACATGCTGATTATCAGGTAAGCGTCTTTCAGTTGACTTTGTGCCTGGATAATGTCATCTACATTGATATGGAAAACATTTATCTCAGGAAACCTGGCTTTGGTTTTTTCAGGATCTAAATCACCAATACTTATGGAGAAATTCAGTTTTTCTGACTTATTAGTCAGGTAATGTATTAATGTGGAAGCTGACCTGCCGGCACCCAGAATAATTACATTTTTAGGTTCTAATTTTGACATGGTTATGTTAAAACCGATGACGCGAATTCAAATGCGTTTATTTCTTCCTGTTGGCAACAGTTGCGCTTGCCTGATCGGTAGCAAGAACTAACACATCAGCAATTTTTACGTGAGCTGGTCGGTTGATAACAAATTCTACCACTTCTGCAATATCCTGCGCTTTCAGCGGGGTCATTCCTTCATAAACTTTTCCGGCTTTCTCCTCATCACCTTTAAATCTTACCATGGAGAACTCTGTTTCCACGAGTCCAGGTTTGATGTCTGTTACTTTCACGCCATATGGATTTAAATCTAAGCGCATGGCTTTAGAAAGACCATCTACAGCAAATTTGGAAGCATTGTAAAGATTACCATTTGCGTAGGCTTCAATGCCTGCCACAGACCCGATATTGACTACATGTCCACTTTTCCTTTGGACCATCCCCGGGGTAATTTCACGGCTCATGTACATAACACCTTTCAAATTGATGTCAATCATGGCTTCCCAGTCATCCAAATTTCCCTCGTGTATGGGAGCCATTCCATGTGCATTACCAGCATTGTTAATCAATACTTCAATTTCAGTCCATTCCGATGGTAAGTCTTTAATCGCTTTTAGAGATTCTTCTCTTTTGCTGACATCAAAGCACAAGGTGTGTACATCTGTCTGAGCTGAAAGCTCTTTTTGCAATTCATCTAATCGATCTTTACGTCTACCGGTGATGATCAGCCGATAGTTTGGAGCTAATAATTTTGCAGTCGCTTTTCCGATACCACTTGTCGCTCCTGTGATTAAGGCAATATTCTTCATCGTTTAAATTTTTTGCTTCTTTTAAGATATGTAGGACCACCCTCAAAGGTAATGTAGAAAGAAAAATTCTGATAACTCAGTCGCTTTATCGGAAAGGTGTAGTCGGTTGGTTCATCAGTAAGCATGTCTCGAACTCCCCATGAATAACGTATTTCCGGCGAAAATTTAAATAGCTCGAAATAGATGTCGAAACCTACACCAGCTTCGACCGCGTAGTTCCAATTCTTTAGTTTTAGGTTGGACCGAATGTCCAGGTCATCACCTCTTCCAGCTGCTTCCAGTGCCGTGGTAAATCCACCCAACATGTACATCGCTACATTTCTTCTTCGAACGGATTTATATTTTAGGAGAATTGGTATTTCAACCATGGTTTGATCTTTCAATTCCTCTAAGGAAACCCCATCAGTAAACCGGTACAGTAGGCGGTTTTCATAAAAACCAACCGTCACCATGGTGCGTAGGTCGAGATATTCTAATAGCCTCATATTGGCCAACATGGCGACTTTAAAACCTGGTAACCTTTCAGAAATCACTGAATGTAAGGAATCTAATGAGGGGGTCGCAAATTCATCAGCATATAGGGTTTTATATCTCGAGGAATGCCAGGCCATGGCAAAACCATAGTGAATCCATTGCTCGTCATAGTCGATCAGATTTTCGGTGGGATCATTCTGTGCCATGCCAGACACAGAATAAGCCATCAATAAGCTAAGTACAACTACTTTATACCCGTGTAAATGGAAGAAATACCTAAAGTTAATGCTTTGCATTCCGTATTTTTAAATCCGGTTTTATCTAATATGTCAACGAATTTTTTTCCATCCGGAAATTCATTGACTGATTCAGGCAAATAGGTATAAGCTGAACTATCCTTAGAAATCACCCGGCCTATTTTCGGCAATATCCATTTAAAATAAAACTGATACACCTGTTTAAATGGAAATCTTTTAGGTTTTGAAAACTCCAATATTACAACCTTTCCTCCTTTTTTCAATACCCTGTGCATGTCTTTGAGCCCTTTTTCAAGGTTTTCAAAATTGCGTACACCAAAAGCAACGATGATAGCATCAAACTTATTGTCATCAAACAGCAATCGTTCAGAATCACCTGATTGCAATTCAATTCTTTTATCGAGGCCTTTTTTGACCAGTTTTCTACGTCCTACTTCGAGCATGCCCTCACTGATGTCTACGCCTATCACTTTATCCGGATTGAGTGCAAGGGCCTCAATAGCAAAATCACCTGTCCCTGTGGCAATATCCAAAATAAGTTTTGGCTGATGAGCTTTCAGTAATTTAATGGCTTTTTTTCTCCAGAGAATGTCAATTCCAGCGCTTAGGAAATGATTTAAGAAATCATATTGACCACTTATGTTGTCAAACATGGTGGCCACCTGCTTCTTTTTGTTGTCCTGCTTATCTTTGTATGGTAATACGGTCATCGGCGAGCAAAATTAAGGGATAAACTCTCCGTATGATTGAAATGTTCATAAATTCTCCATGGATCAGATAAAGACGGCCTCATTTATAAAGAGTAGTAGCAATTTGGAAGAGTGTCCGGCACCGGATTTACCTGAATATGCATTCATTGGAAGGTCAAATGTGGGAAAATCCTCACTTATCAATATGCTTACCAACAAGCGACAACTGGCCAAAGTTTCTGGTAGGCCAGGCAAAACCCAACTAATCAATCACTTTCTAATTGATGAATCCTGGTATCTGGTTGATTTACCTGGTTATGGTTGGGCGCAGGCAGGGAAGAAGGAGTTAGCCAAATGGAAGTCATTTACAATGGATTATTTTAAAAAACGCCCGACATTGTCTTGTGTTTTTGTTTTGATTGACTCGAGACTGGATCCACAGAAGAAAGATCTCGAATTCATCCAAAAGTTGGGGGAAAATGGAATTCCCATGGCGTTTGTGTTTACAAAAGCTGATAAACTTGGAGTCAATAAAAGCATGGTCAATATGGCCAACTTTAGAAAGGTCTTACTAAAAAATTGGGAAGAATTGCCCCCATTTTTCATGACTTCAGCTGAAAAAGGGCATGGAAGAGAAGAATTATTAAAATATATCGATAGTATCAATCGAGAGATTACGATGTAATCCATATTTTTGGGCCAGTTTTAATCATCAACTATGGAATTAAAAGACATTGCATCTGTCTCCGGAAAAGGAGGCCTCTTTAAAATATTAAGCCCTACACGTACAGGCGCTGTCCTTGAGTCTTTGGATAGTCAGAAAAAGAAAATGATTGTTGGGGCACACTCCAAAGTATCTATTCTCGCTGAGATCTCCATATACACGACGGATGCTGATGGAGCTAAACCACTTGAAGAAGTATTAAAAAAGATCCATAAAGAGTTTAATGGAGACACTGACCTTGACAGTGGTTCCACTCCGGATGAGCTGAAAGCTTTTTTAAAGTTTGTGTTGCCAGCGTATGATGAAGCCAGGGTCTATGTATCTGATATCAAAAAACTAGTCAACTGGTATGCAATTCTGGTAAAAGAAGTTCCGGAAATATTAGCCGAAAAGAAGAAGGCAGAAGAAAAGCCAGAAAAGAAAGAAAAGGATACCAAGTCAGAAGAGGCTCCGAAAAAGGAAACTAAGCCAAAGGCAAAAACCAGTAAGAAGAAAGATTAGATTTTATTATCGATTGAATATTTTCCGGGTCCCGTAAGGAAAATCGTAAAAAAAGCACCCAGGAAAAGGAAAGCTTTCTCCTGAGCTCCGAATCCATCAGATGCATGTACAATAAACATAGCCACACCCATGGTAAACATGAGGGGAATGGTAGCTAGTCTGGTTCCAAGGCCTAGAATGATTAAAATGCTGCAAATGAATTCAGCAAAGGCAGCTAATATGAGCGAAGCTTCAGGTCCAAGCCCGATGGGGTCTCCAAATTTAAAATTCCCAGTTAGCGCTTTTTGAAATTTTGGCCATCCGTGCGTAATCATGGCTATGCCAAAGACCAACCTGAGTACCAGCAGTGAGAAATCGATCGAAAATGGTTTCTTGGAAAAGAGTTTCTTTTTCATTCAATGGATAACTAAATAAATCTTCTTAATGTTTGATTGATTCCGCTAAGGTAAGAAGTACCAAATAAGTTTACATGAACCAGCAAAGGATACAAATTATAGATATCAAGCCTTTCTTCAAATCCTGCCTCTAAAGGGAAGGTTTCATGATAACTTCGATAAAATGCAAGGTCAAACCCACCAAAGAGTCTGGTGAAGGCTAATTCAATTTCCCGGTGACCATAATAAACCGCAGGATCAAAAAGATAGGGGAGTCCTTTATTTCCTGACATAAAATTTCCGCTCCATAAGTCACCATGAAGCAATGCAGGAGGCTCTTTAGGCAATAGTCCGGGTAACTGAGCATAGATTAATCTAAATTTTTTCGCAAATTCAGCATCTATATTGCCATTATAAATAGCTAGTCCCAACTGTACTTCCAGTCTTTTATTGATAAAAAAATCAATCCAATCATCCATGTGCTCATTGTTTTGAGGTAACCTACCGATGTAGTTATTATGAGATAGTCCAAAATGATTAGATGTAACCTGATGAAGTTTGGCCAGTGACTGACCAAATTCTTCCCAGAAGTAAGATTTGGGTGCGCTTTTTTGAATATAATTTAGTAGCAAATAGTTTTTCATTCCTACTCTGCCTGTCCCAAGGACATTCGGAAGATTTAGAATTTCCTGCTGAATCAGTAATTCCAGGCCTTTGACTTCTTTTTCAAAAAGGTCATTATCTGCGTCGTCATTCCACTTGATAAAAAAGGGACCTTGATCGGTGTCTAGCATCAAGGTGTTGTTGATGCAGCCACCTGAGACAAATCTGGAGGACTTCACAATGATGTTTTGACCTAAAGATTGAAATAAAGCCGATTCGAAAAAACTACTTTCATCAGAGAACATGACTAAAGGTTATGCTTTTCAATCAAATAGTTGAGTAACTGTTCGCAAGAGCGGTCCAGAATCTGATAAATGTTTTGAAAGCCATCCTCGCCGCCATAATACGGGTCAGGTACATCTGCATCTTTTTCCTGCGTATCAAAATGTCTCATCAGCAAAAGCCCATCATGATGAGCGCCTAGCACATGTAGAATGTTTCGAAGATTATCACTGTCCATGGGTAGGATGTAATCAAATAATTGGTCATTGACAGAGAATTGTCTTCCCACATGAGAAATCGGAACATTATTTTTTTTTGCTATTGCGATAGATCGGGGGTCTGGAGGCTTGCCCACATGCCAGGGGCCAGTTCCTGCCGAATCAACCTCAAACATATCCTGAAGGCCCTTTTTTAGCGCTTTTTGTTTGAAAATTGCTTGGGCTAAAGGACTTCTACAGATGTTGCCCAAGCAGACAAATAAAATTTTTATCATTTTTTTTTAGTCATGTGGTTACCTAATGATTAGTTACCGTATATATATATGCATAACACAAATTATTCATACACCTGTTTGACATCTTGAAGAGTCCCGGTTTTACCGGGACTTTTCTTTTTATGACAGTTCAAACATAAAACTTTCATCGAAAAGCATTTTTCACGTAACACTAAAGCATTCCGATTATCAAGAAAAATGACTGATGGCTTTGTCGTCTCTTTGATCCTATCCTAAATAAAAAAAGCGGACAAATCCTGTCCGCTTTTCTGTACTGTATCTTCAAAACTACCTGATGGCAATACCAAAACCACCTGTGATGGTGCTATACTTTTGTGCAGTATAATCAAAATGGAAGGTAAATACCGCTAACTTAAGCCTACCTCCAATAGTGAACCTTGGTCCACCGGAACCTTCAAAAGTTAAATTAACGGGATCCTGAATATTGTAAGTCTGTGTTTGAGATTGTGGGGGAGTGATCTCGTATATATAGTCACCCTTTACTGCTATTTGTGTATTCACAATATTTACTCCAACTCCAATGTAGGGTGTAAAAACCGCTAATTTTTTAGAGACGAGTGCCTGTATTGTTGTGGAATTGGCAACAAATTCACCATAGCTGTCTGTATTAGGATCACTGTAAAAACGTGTTTGAGTACCCAATGTACCCGTCTGATTACTATCTACATCTAATGCGATAGTAGATGTTAATTTAGTTGTTCCAAAAAACCCAGAAAGATCAAAAGGTAAATTTTTGATCCCGGGAATCCATTGTTTGATATCGTGTAAAACCCCAATACCAAACATTTTGATGCTAAAATCATCAATGTTAGTTTCTGGAATTAAACGTATTTTCAGGTCGGTATTTTTATAAATCCCAATTCCAAGATTTACGGTAGGAATAGGCAACCCGGTTACGACAGGTACATTGTCTAAGTTTATTCCACTGGGTACGGCAAATTCGATATCCTCGTTGAGTGGTATGGTTTGCCCCTGATATTGGATATTTCCTGCTTCGATAAGTACATTTTCTACTGGAGCATCTCCACCCACCATGGTTGGCAGGGTGTTTTCAGTGCCAGGGTTTAGTCGCATGTTATTAAACTCACTTTCTATAAACTGAAAAGTTCTTTCAGCAGTTGGAATTTGTGCCATGTTAAAAGAAAGTGTTAGGTCAAAACCTAGCGTTTTGTGTGCTTTAGCAGTATTGTACCACCCGTTGGCCAGGCCATTTCCAAGAGAACCCATGGCTGGGTTTAGGTATTTTTCCAGGTAAGTATTCGCATCTTCAGCTCCTGCAGCGATGATTTCCCCAAAATCCTGAGCATGTATTGTACTTCCAAAAATGAGTGATATTACAAAAAAAGCAGATTGAATTGATTTTTTAAGACTAGGTACCATATTCAAAGGTTAAATTGTTTAATCTATTTATTGTCTGATATTTGATTGATATTCTAACCCATTATCCAGATCAATACCACTAATTTACAATTTTAGCTGATCTCGCCATTATTTTTTTAATAAAAAAGGACTTAGCCATGAAATATATGCAGTATTCGAAGAATTATTATGGAATTGATGATTAATGTTTTATCAACCTAAAACATATTTTATGGCTCCTCAAACCAGAATCTTTTTCATTCGGTTTGACCTTTACTATTTTGCATTAAAATCATACAGTAGTGAAGTATTGATGGGAAGGAATAGGATGCTAATAAACATCATCAGCTTACTTCAGCAATAAGTTTATATGCCATTATTATACCTCATAACCCTTAAAGCCTATAGCTTCCTTGTATGGGTTTTTTCATTCTTTAATACCAAGGCTAAATTGTTCTTAGCCGGCAGAAGAAACATCTATGAGGATCTTGAAAAGTTTGAAAAGGATGGAAAGAAAACCATCTGGATTCATGCGGCCTCAGTAGGTGAATTTGAGCAAGGGAGGCCATTGATTGAAGCGATAAGAAGGGAAAATGTAGCTTGCAAAATATTACTAACTTTTTTTTCTCCTTCCGGATATCAATTACGTAAAAATTATGAGTTGGTAGATTATGTATGCTATCTGCCCATGGACTCACCTGGAAATGCTGAGCGGTTTCTGGGGCTTGTAGCTCCTGATATAGCCATATTTATTAAATATGATTTTTGGTATTATTACCTAAGGACGTTGCAAAAGGAGCATATTCCCACGCTGTACATCTCCTGCATCCTGAGAAAAGGTCATTTTTTGTTTAGTTCTTATGGGAAATTCTATCGGAAAACATTGCGAGGAATCAGCCACTTTTTTGTTCAGGATGAGCTATCCGCATCATTACTTTCAGGCATTGGTGTTGATCAGCATACTGTTTCAGGAGACACGAGGTTTGACAGGGTATCAGAAATTGCTAAGCATGCTACAGACGTCCCATTGATAGATTTTTTTATCAAGGATGAACGAATTATGGTAATAGGAAGTGCATGGAATTCTGATTTAGAGGTGATCAAACCTTTTATTCTGGAAAAGATGAATAAGATGAAATTTATCATTGCCCCTCACAACATTGAGGAAAAAAATTTGGAGCCTTTCCAGCGATTGCCTAAAAGCATTCGGTATTCCAATTTGGATGAAAATCAGGCTGAAACATATCGGATATTAATCATTGATAATATAGGCATGCTTTCTCGACTGTATAAGTGTGCGCAATATGCGCTAATCGGTGGAGCTTTTAATGGCACTTTACATAACTTACTTGAAGCGGCTGTATATGGTATTCCTGTTTTCTTTGGTAAGAATAAAAACAACAAGAAATTCTTGGAGGCTAAAGGACTTGAAGATTCTGGAGGAGGGTTTCCATTTGCCGATTCACAGGAGCTGACTTTAGACTTTGAAGTGCTATCAAAAGATGAGAAAAAGTATGAGGGAGCTGCAAAAGCAGCTGGTGAGTACGTAAAAAATGGTACAGGAGCAACAGATCTGATTAAGAAAACAGTAAAAGAGTACCTATGAAAGGTCTTGTGATAAAATCGACAGGTTCCTGGTACCGCGTAAAATCGGAGCAAGGGATCAATGAAGCTAGACTGATAGGTAAGTTTAAACTTGAGGATAAAAAAATAACGAACCCAATAGCTGTAGGGGATGAAGTCGTCTTCGAACCTAATCCGGGAACAACCGATGAATGGTTGATTAAGGAAATTCTGCCAAGAAAGAATTATATCATTCGTAAGTCTCCTCGTAAGAAGGGGCACGATCACCTGATTGCCACCAATGTAGATCAGGCAGTGATGATTGCTACACTGAAGATGCCAAAAACCTCGTTGGGTTTTATCGATCGCTTTTTGGTCACCCTGGAAGCATTCAGGATTCCTGGTGTTATCTTTTTTAATAAGACAGACTTGTTGAATGAAAAGGAGAAGGAACACCTGATTGATCTAGCTGCTCGGTATTACGAAATCGGGTACGAATGTACTTTTGGATCAGTGATAGAAAACAAATTGGGAGGTATAAGGGAAATTCTATCCAATAAGATTTCTTTACTCTCCGGACATTCCGGATCCGGTAAATCTTCGCTTATAAATGCTTTGGTACCAGAGGTAAAGCAGAAAGTTGCAGAGATTTCCAATTTTGCCAAGAAGGGTATTCACACGACCACTTTTGCAGAGATGTTTTTTGCAGATGATATGTCCGTTATCGATACACCCGGAATTAAGGAACTGGGTTTATCTGAAATAGAACCCGAAGAACTAGGACATTATTTTCCTGAATTCCGGGCACTGTTAGGTCAATGTAAATTCAACAATTGCCTGCATGTGGAAGAGCCAGGTTGCGTCGTAAAAGATGCATTGGAATCGGGTGAAATTCATTATGAAAGGTACATCAGCTATTTATCTATGTTGGAAGATGATGACAATAGGCGATGAGGTGTGTCAATATGCTGGGGCGGCTACTTAGCAACCGTGGATATTATACGAAATACATGAAATGTAGCAAAATTTTAATTCTTATATCTCTGCTGGTTCTCCTCACTTTTAGTGTGTCAGGCAAGGATGAAATCTTTACAAAATACAGGGTAGAGGAATTCTCATTTAATGGGCATGATGCCAAGGTGGTATTTCCGAATACAAGGAGCGAACAGGGTTACTGGATTTGGAGAGCTCGGTTTTGGGGGCATGAGCCTCAGGTTGACAAGGCGTTGCTGGATCAGGGGTTTCACCTGGTATATGTGGATGTTGCCAATTTATTTGGAAACAATGAAGCAGTAGAGCTGTGGAATAAATTCTATGATTATTGCATAAATGAATATAACCTAAACCCAAGAGTGGTGCTTGAAGGCATGAGTCGCGGAGGGTTAATCATTTACAATTGGGCTTCCAGAAATACGGATAAAGTATTTGCTATATATGCGGACGCCCCAGTTTGTGATATCAAAAGTTGGCCGGGTGGTTTATTTAATGGAAAAGGAAGTCCAAAAGATTGGAAAACCTGTTTAAAAGTCTACGGGTTAGATACCATATCAGTTCTGGATTTCAAAGATATCCCAGTCTACAATTGTGTGAGCATAGCAAAGGCAGGCATACCAGTTATCCATGTTTATGGAGAGGTCGACAATGTGGTGCCCCATGATGAAAACACAACATTACTGGCAGAAAATTTTAAAAAGGCAGGAGGTACAATTGAATTAATAGGGAAAGAAGGTGTTGGTCACCATCCGCATAGTTTACAAGACCCTAAACCCATCGTAGATTTCATTCTGAAGAGCGTGGAGCTTAAGTGACATTGAGATATTTTCTGCTACCATTGTTTCGGAGTAGCTGTTGAAGAGCAAATGTGGTTTTATGTCTAGATAAGGAGTCACATATTTTGAAAATCCAATTTTAAAACCTATTCCTTGCTCTTAAACCAAGTCTCAGGAATTTTAGCGCTAGACCTATATTTCCTCTTTTTAGCGTGTTCCATACCTCATACTTACACCTAGCGACCAGGGCCTGATCTTCTTCGCTTGATTGATTGAGTTCAAAAATCTTTTGGCAGACCCGATAAGTGGTCAACTGATGTTTATTCCTGAAGGTGTTTTGTTGAGAAGAAAGTGAGTTTTTTATGATCCGTTTTTTTACTAATGGGGCCTTATTGAATAAATAATGAAAGGTGCGGGAAGACCGGATCCAAAAGTCGAAGTCTTCGTAGTTCAATGTTTCATCATAACCGCCTAGACTTTCAAAGACCTCCCTTTTTATCATCATGGTAGGGGGATTGATAAAATAGCTTTTAATCAGTTCAGCATAGACATTTCCCTGAGGGATATTGCTTGTGATTAATCCCTCCTTATTTCTAGTGTAGTGTGTATCTAATATCTTTCCTGTGTCATTAATAAAAAATGCATCCGAAAAATGAATGCCATAGATGGCGCCGGCAGATTCCATTTCTTTAACACCCAGTTCCACCCGCACAGGCAACAGGATATCATCAGCGGCCAGGTCAATGATATATTGACCTTTTGATTGCTGAAATGCCATGTTAAAAGCTTTACAATTACCGATATTCTGGTTGAGAAAGACAAAGGAGATATCTGGGTTTTCATTCGTTATTTGAGTGATTTCCTCCTGACTACCATCAGTACTTGCATCATCTACAATAATTAATTCAATGTTTGGGTAGGTTTGTGTCAGGGCAGACTCCAGAGCAGCTCTAACGTAGGGCTTCTGGTTGTAACAGAGACAGATAATACTGACGAGTGGGAGAGAATCCATAATTTTCCGTCGGATAAACAAATATGAGAAGAATTAAGTTAGCACGCTTCTTAATGAAAATTTGCAGTTTACTTCCAGAGAAGTTTACAGTAAAAAGTTCTGTGCCTATTCCATCGCCTATCTTCATCTTTGGGTCTGGCAGAAATGGAAGCACTTTATTCAATCGCATGCTTAATCAGCACCCGGAATTATTTGCTCCATCAGAGCAATATTTCTTGGGTCCAACGATTATTAAGTTTCACCTGTACCGACACCTGCTTAATTGGAGGGATCTGGTCAAAATCATTACTGGTGAGTTGAATCAGTCTTCAGGTTCACATACCTGGGAAACTGGTTATGGCCCCCAGTTGATTGATCTATTTAAATCGGAAAACAAAAGCCTTCAATTTGTAATTGATAACATTTATCAATCGTATGGTCGGAGTTTCAAAGGTGATTTTTCTTCATGGGTTGATACCACTCCATTCAACACAAAATATTGCCAGGAAATTTATCAAACTTTTCCTGATGCTCATTACTTTTTTCTCATCAGGGATGGTAGAGACGTTGTCAATTCCTATTTGCAAGGCGGTAAAGATCATTTTGGGGAACTGGCTGATCCTACTTTTTCTTCTCATCATTGGAATGATTCCATTAAGTCATACAATTGGTTGAAAGCACGCAGAAAAGTCAATCTAATTAGGTATGAGGAGTTAGTAAGTAATCCAGAATTGATTTTGACTAAGATTTGTAATGAGTTAGGAATTTCATTTGATCCATTAATGCTTGAATACCATCAAGAAATATTACCAGAAGGTTTTAAGGAGGATAATCACAGGAACATTAGAAAACCTGTTTTCAAAGATTCAATAGGCAGATGGAAAAAGAATTTAGATAAGGATTCATTAAATAAGGTAATGCCTATAATAAAGAAGAACTTAAAAGTGTTTGAATACCTATGAAGCTCCTCATTATCCCCTCCTGGTACCCATCTGAACGCTACCCAAACACTGGAATATTTTTTAGGGAACAAGCCCAGATACTAGCCAGAAAGAATCCGGAATGGAGCATTGGGCTAAGCTTGTGGGGATCCCATGAGCCTGCGTTGTGGATTAGTTTATTCAGGCCAATAGACAGCCTCTTAAAGTTGACCTCTCGCTTTCCTATCAGACCCTTTGAGAAGCTATTAGAAGCAAATTGTGCGATTTTTTTTACGCCTGCCCATACCTGGTCCAGAAAATTAAAGCAGGGAAACATCAAAGGAATCATCTCAGCCAATGAGCAAAACCTCAAGAAGTACACAGATTACTTTGGAAAACCTGAAATGATTTTGGCAGAGAATGCCTATCCCGCAGGGAAGGTTGCGATGGAGTTGTCCAGAAAGTTCCACATTCCTTTTATTATCAGAGAACATAGCAGTCCGTTTCCAATGCCATCTTTTAGCAGAGATTATCGCAAGTTTCTGCTTCCACCGTTAAAAAAAGCGCATGCAGTTCTGGCTGTTGGGGATAATTTGCAGGCAGAACTGAAGAGTTATGGGATTGAGGCTCATCGCACACTTAACTTTATTGACCTGGACTTCTTCAAAAGAAGTAAAAGAGAAAAGCAGCAACCTGTTTTAAAAATATTAGCGCTTGGCCGAATGGTACCACAGAAAGGTTTTGATCTTCTGTTGATCTCTTTAGCAAAATTGTCAAATAATTCCTGGGAGCTTGCCCTCGGGGGATCAGGCCCAAAACGAAAATCGCTAGAGCGTTTGAGTCAAAAGTTAGGCATTCGGGATCAGGTGCATTTTTTAGGAGAGTTGGACAGGATACAAGTGAAAGAACAGATGCAATCCTGTGACTTTTTCACTTTGACCAGTAGACACGAATCATTTGGAGTTGTGCTCCTTGAGGCCATGGCTTGTGGTAAACCAGTATTGGTTACCAAGTGTGGAGGAATAACAGATGAATTACCCGAAGAGATTGGTATAAAAACTGATATAAATCAACAATCAATTAGTGAATGCTTAGTTAAGATGATGGAATCATGTAAAGCTTTCGACCCTGATCTAATTAGAAAGTTTGTGATCGAAAACTATTCAGTAGATCAGGCATCAAATCAATTGCAGGAAATCCTGAAAGAAATTAACTGATGATCTTTTCATAAAGTAACGAAGGTATTTCCAGGGCTCCCATTCTTTTTTTAAACGTATACAGACCTTCTTGTCTTACGCCATTAATTGATGAAAGCCCGAGGTCAAAAATGCTTCCACCTTTTGACTGAAACAGATCAATTAAAAAAACAAGTAAGGATACCATCGGGCTCATGCTTTTATATTTCGGGTTTGTGGCAGGCAGGTAGTAGTAAAAGATATTCGGTGTAGGGATAGCAACGATACAAGCTGCCAGAATCTCCTGTTTTTTTCTGATCGTATAAAATTTGTATTGAGATGGAAAAGATTGGACAAGTGATTTCAGCTTTTTGGCATCAATGTTTATTACGAGTCCGGCTGCTTTTCTACACATCGTGATAAAGGAATGAACTTCTTCAAGTGCCGATACCTTTTCATTGGTAAAAAGCAGTTCATCTCTACTTGCATGGAGAAGTTTTCTTTTCTCCATTTTATGAAGCTGATTTTCTACACTTTCTGAAAGGTTGATGTACTGGTTGATATCTTTGGTTGTTGCCTGATATCCTGCCTGGATCAACCAGTCATCGGAGATGAAGTTATTGTAATAATTAGGTGGATGCCTAATTATAACCTTTTGAACTCCCTTTTGGATCAGTTCTTGAACAACCTCTTTTTCAAACTTTTGAAAAGTATCATAATCAATGTCACCAGACTTTATAAATGAACCAAAAGGGCTTTGCTTAAAACTATATGCTGTTTTATCGTTCAGGGCGAATGGAATCATAAAACTCCCATCATTATACACAACGATATTGTTATCATTGTGTACATTTAGATAATCTTTTTGAAAGTAAAGAGGCAGAAGATTATCTTTAAGACTTAAGGGAGTGGAACCCATCCATTATCTATTTAATAGTGTCCTTAAAATTAAGCAGGGAAAATTAATGGGGGCTGGTATCTTAAATAAAGGTTGAATTGAACTAATGTTCATTTGAATTTGCGCATTTACTTATATATTCTTTTTCAAATTTATTCTCATTTTTCAATAGCTCAGTTATTTGATAATGAGCGTAATCAACACGTGGTCAAGAAAACGGTTGATTACATCTATAACATCGAGCATGATTCTGCTTTAATATATATTGATTCTGTTCAATTATTGCTGCCTGGTCATCCGATAGTACCCATGTTGCATGGCATGAAGTTGTTATGGGAGAATATTCCTTTGGTAACAGTGGATACCGTATTCAGGGATTTCAGAAAGCACATGCATGGGGTAATCAGGTTAGCAGGGAAGATGGATGGGGAACGACAGGAACATCCGGAAGCTGTTTTTTTTGAGATGTCAGCGAGAGGCTTATTGGCGGAATATTACGCTGATGATGACCAATACATGAAAGCGGTAAGTGAGGCAAACAAGACCTATCAGCTGCTTAAAATCGGATTTGATTTGGTAGACGAAATGCCCGAATTTTTATTCACAACTGGCTTATATAATTATTTCCGTGAGAAATACCCAGAGCGTAATCCTGTTTATCGTTCATTCGTGTGGATTTTTAGAAGTGGGGACATCGAAGAAGGCATGAAACAGTTGCGTAAAGCCAGTAAGGTCACTGTTATCAGTAGGGTGGAAGCGACTGTATACCTGGCTTATATTTATCTACGCTATGAATTTGAGCCATTGAAAGCTCAAAGTTACCTGACTGGTCTTCATAGAGAATTTCCGAAAAACCCATATATACTGGCAAAACTATTAGAGTCCTATGCGGATGGTAAAAGTTTCTATAAAATAGATACTGTAATGATTGAACAGCTAAGCCAAAGTGATCGGCTTTATTACCAACTGGCAGGTAAAGCTTTTGGTGGTTTATATCATGAAAAAATTGGGCACGATTTTCATGCCGCTTTGAATAGTTACAAGGAGGCCATACTGACAGGTTCTTCTATCGTGGGACATGGAGAATACTATCGCAGCCTTACTTACCTGGGTATGGGCAGAATATATTATTATTGGGGCGATAAAAGAAATGCATCATATCACCTCGAAGAGGCACTTCACCATTCACCAACAAAGGTTATTAGACAGGAAGTGTATGATTTATTAGATAAGCTTTGACTAGCGTTTACAAGACTATTGTTAATCCATCTGAAGGGCTTTATAAAGATAAAGGCAGCAAATTCATTTCCCTTTCCTTTCCCGTTTCAAACCTGGTTCAGGTAGAATCTATATTAGGAGAGGTTAGGAATAAGTACCATGATGCCAGGCATCATTGCTATGCCTATATACTTGGGATCAAGGAACAGTCTTATAAGGCAAATGACGATGGTGAACCGAATCACGCTGCAGGGGATCCAATTCTAGGTCAGATTAGGGCCTTTGAAATGACCAATGTGTTAGTCGTGGTCGTTAGGTATTTTGGGGGTATCAAGTTGGGAGTGGGAGGATTAGTTACTGCATATAAAACTGCTGCTGAAGTTGCTTTGGTTAGTGCCCAGACTAAAGAAATTTTTCCAATGAATCGTTTTGAAATAACATTTCCCTATGAATTAACCGGGGAGATGGAGCGTATCTTCAATGATTTTTCATTGATATTTGAAAAAAAGGAATTTACAGATTACTGTTATTTTCAGGGAAGTGTCAGAGATGATGAAAGTGAACAGTTCAGCATACGGCTTCAATTAGTTTATGGGATCGAATATTCCCTGAATGATTAAATATCAAGAGGCCTCTACATATCCTCTTCGTAAGAGACTATCATACATTTTCATACAAATCCACGCATCGGTAGCTGCATATCTCTGTTGTGCAGGGGTTAGATAGTGATTCTCCCAATTGGAGGTTTGTTGATTTTTAGCAACTCTTTTTTCAAGGAAAATACCGGTAAGACTCTTGATGCCTATTTGTGTTATGCCAAGGTCTTTGGCTATGTCATTTAAATCCACAAACCCTTCTGGTTTAAAAACTCTTAATTTCTTTAAATCCTTAAGGTCATCACGTAGGCTGACGCCAACCTTTAAAATATTTTTGTTTTCTAATATTTCCTTAAGTCGATCAGGAATCCCAACACGATTCACCCTGATGAGGTAAGCTTGCTCCAAGGTTGAAAATTGGATTAAGGAGGTGTGGTTGTATTGCCCCTTTACAAAAGTAGGTTTTGTTTCCGTATCAAATCCCAGTATGGGTTCCTTACTAATTGCATTAATTACAACTGATAATCTATCCAACTGATCTATGATCTGAATGTCTCCTTCATAACGAATGAGAGGTAACTGCCTTATGTCCGATTTATCAATCTGATCAGGAAACATCCTTTTTTGCCTGCGTGATTTTTTTTATTTTGTAACCAATGATACCAAAAATTATGGTCATTATCGGACTTAAGATATTAAAAAAGCAAAACGGCGCATAGGTAAATGTGGATATACCAAGGATTCCTGAGTGATAAGCACCACATGTATTCCATGGTATCAAAACCGAGGTTACTGTTCCAGAATCTTCTAATGTCCTACTTAAGTTTTCCGGGGCAAGACCTTTTTCTTTAAATACGTTATGGTACATTCTGCCGGGGACTACGATGGCTAAATATTGATCTGATGCTGTAATATTAAAGAAGAGACATGTGCCGACAGTCGAGGCAAATAGTCCGCTGATTGTTTTTACCCTGCTGATGATGGATCTTGCAATTACCTGTAGCATTCTGGTTTTTTCCATCGCTCCTCCAAATATCATTGCAGAAATGATCAGCCAGATTGTTCCAAGCATTCCTGCCATGCCTCCTGTGCTCAGCAGTTCTGTGACAACTGGCATGGATGTCTCAATAGCTGTGTCACCATACAAGGCTAACATACTTCCAGCAAAAAGCCCCGAAAAGTCTGCTGAACCGCCCAATTCAGCAATCAGATGTCTTTGGAAAACAAGTGCAGTAACCAATCCGAGGAGTGTTCCAATTACTAAGACCGGGAGTGCTGGTACGCTTCTGGCAATCATGATAATCACAAGGACTGGCACAATAAATAGGAATCCTGAAATGTGGAACTTGCTCTCCAGCGCTTCTTGCATCAGGTTTACCTGAGATAAGGGCTCAGAAGCTCCGTTGAAAAACCCCATGACCAGGAAAATTATAAGTGTGATACTTATAGATGGAATTGTTGTGATCGTCATGTACCTGATATGCGTAAACAGGTCAGTGCCTGCCACAGCAGGTGCTAAATTGGTGGTATCAGATAATGGAGACATTTTATCTCCAAAATAAGCTCCCGATAAAATGGCACCGGCAATATAGCCTTCATAGACCCCCAATGTTTTTCCTATGCCCATTAGCGCTATACCAACTGTAGCAACAGTGGTCCAGGAACTTCCGGTTGCAATTGATACCACAGAACAAACAATGCAAGCAGCGAATAGGAAGATTTTTGGATTGAGTATTTCCAATCCATAATAGATCATAGCTGGTACAATTCCACTAACCATCCATGATCCCGCCAGGGCTCCAATTACAAATAGGATCAAAATGCTTGGCATGGCAGTGGTAATGCTTCGAACCATTCCTCCCTGTATTTCTTCCCAGGAATACCCTAGTCTGATACCTATAAAAGCAACAACACCAGCTGTAAGCATCAGGATAATCTGATTGGAACCGGATAGGGCATCGTCACCCAATATGGAGACGTTGATAGAAAGTAAAATGATTAGAAAGACAACAGGTGTCAGGGCTGTTAATAATCCAGGCTCACGTTTCTCTGTCATCCTATGAGTTTTCGTTAAACGGAAAAATAAGTATTCTTTTTTAAAAACATGATCTCAGGATTAGGCTCGCTAAATCTTCACCTACTAAACTACCTATTGCCACACCCATACCCCCCAACCTGATTCCCATAAAAGTATGTTGGTCAATTTGTTTAATTATTGGTTCTTTACTCTCTCCAAAACCCATGATGCCTGACCAGGACATTTCAATGGTATAGGACTGATCTGGCAAAATAAATTCCTTAAGATCAGATTCCAGTCTTTCTTGAATTTTTTCATTTATCCCAAACTCCAGTGTGGTTTCCTTTTTAAACTCCAGGTTTCTTCCTCCACCGAAAATTAATTTTTGTTGAAAATCTCTAAAATAATAGTAACCATGATCATAATGAAAGGTCCCTTTAAATGAGATTGGCTTATCTGGTTTGATTAAAAGAACCATACCCCTGCCTGGTATGAGATCTATGTTTTCAATTATTTTTTTTGAAAACGCATTGGTACATATGCCAACTGCTTTTCCTTCAAAACTATATTCAGGTGTGCGGATAAGTGCTTTATTACCTTCAGAAGTTACTGACAATACTTCTGTACCGGTGATTATTTTGATACCTAGTCTACAGCAATAGTTCCATAGTGAATTAATTAGCTTCCCTGTATGAAGCGCTCCTTCATATTGATTAAATACCAGGTGGTCTACCTTCTTAAATCCAAATTCTTCAATTTTTGAGTTCTGGAAACTAAAAGTCTCTGCCCCAGTAATACTTTCTAATTCATTATTTAGTTCTTTTAGGCTTTCAGGGTTAAATGAGTCATTTAGCCTGATAAGTTCATAACCACCAACGGGCTCGAATCCGATGGATTGATCACCTAACCTTTCCCTTGTTTTGTTAAGACCTTTCAAGCGTTTTTCTACCAGGTTGCACATGCCATCATTCCCTAGTTCTTTTTGATCCTCCAGTAGCTCCGAGACACTTCCAAAACATGCAAACCCAGCATTTCTGGTACTAGCTCCGGTAGGCAATACGCCCTTTTCAAGAACTAAAACTGAACGGTTTGGCGATTTTTCCTTTATTGAAGCTGCTGTAGATAATCCTGTAATACCTGCTCCGACAATGATCACATCATAACTTAGTAAGGATTCCTTTTCCCAGATGCTTATCATACAGTAGTGATGCGCTTATTAATCATCTTTGCAGACTTTAACCAGCTTAAATTTTTTGTTTGTTTCAAACATGTATGAATAATATCCTTCCGGTAGCTCTCATCTTCAATTAACTTTTCAGCAAGCGAAGTGCAGTTGTAAACATCCCATCGATCAGCTGTTGGTAGCTCAGGTATGAATTCTGATAGCCCTGAGCCTGGCGATGAGATAACTGGAACTCCTTGTAATATCGCTTCCAGCATTACCATTCCAAAAGGTTCGTCAATGGAAGGAGCTATCACCAGATCAACATTAGCCATTATTTCGAATACTTTTTCCTGACTAATGAACCCTGGGAACTTAAATCGATCTGTAAGATTTAGTTTATGAATTTTATCAATCAGGTCATTGTATAGGTATCCGTCTCCAATCATAAGAAATTCATAATCATGACCCCTAGATGTTAGTTCTCGAGCTATATCAATGAATGTTCCAGGACTCTTTTGGCTGGTAAATCTGCCAATGAAGGCAACTGTTTTTTTTCCTGGTGTTGTGTTCCCTTTTCTGAAGCTGGTCAGTGGTCCTGCATTTGGAACCACTGTGATATCATTTTTATTCACCAGATATTTTTCAGCTACGATATTTTTGGTTTTTTCACTTACCGTAAACACAAAGTCAGCAGCTCTTGCTCCTTTACCTTCCTCCTGAATCAGATAAGGATTGGTAAAAACTCCATTTCTTTCAAACTCGGTACTGTGAATATGTATGGCCAAAGGTGTCCCAGTCATTTCTTTCACTAATCTGCCAGCTTTGAATGTTGGCCAGTCATGGCAATAGACAAGATCAGGTTTGCTTTTTTCAGCATATTGTGCTGCCAGCAAAGCAAACTTACCCGTTTCATTAAGGAGGTTTTCATCATATTTTCCTGTCAACGGACGTTCCGAAACCTTTGGCAAATTTATTTTCTTTTTGGTTGTAGTTTTTTGCGTAACAGTCAGTTTTTGATAGACTTTGGGGGGCATGTAAGCGACTACCTGAGCGCCTAGTTCAACATCCTGAATTTTAGAAATGGAATTGCTGGTCTCCAGCCAAAATTCTGGCTCAACACTCATGGATGATGCATCCATCACCTTCAACGTTTCCTTTTGCTGGTTTATGGCCCTGGCCTTTTTAGGTAGTAAAAAAGTTACCTGATGTCCAAGTTGATGGAGTGATTCTGCGACTCCATGACTTGCAACGCCAAGCCCTCCGGTAATATTTGGTGGGTATTCCCATCCAAGCATGAGTATTTTCATAGGTTTCACGGAATAAGATGATCTGTAAATATCGAGATTAAATTTACACTACAGGTGAGTTAATCCTAAGAGATGTTCAGTTTCATTTTGGGAAATCCAATAGCATAAAAAGTGAATCATGAAAATAAATGTATTAGCCAAAAATGACATTGCGATTAATAGTGCACAATTCGATATTAATCCACTAAAAAGTAAGATGTAGGAACCTTGTCTCTTGACTGGATCATAATATGATCCTGCAGTAATTTATTTGGCTTCAAGGAAAGGCCCATAGCTCCGAATCTTTAAGTCGATATTTGGGTTTGCAGGGTGTTTAATCCAATACATTTTTTCCTATAAGAAGAATTAAGAACTTGCTGCTATAAATAGCTATGGTTAGACAAATCAATAGATTCCGATCACGATTTTACCCATGTGATTGCCATGTCCAAAGTGCTGAAGCAGACGCGGTATTTCTTCCATGGGAAAGGGACCCTCCAGGATTGGTTTCATTTTACCTTCTTCGAACCATTCATTCATGAGCATTAAATCCTTGTTTGGCTTGAGCCCTAATACTTTTATATTTTGGTTCTGAGTTGACGAATACCAGGCTCCGGTGGTCATAATTTGGAAGATCCTTTTCATCTCACCACCAACAGAAATATAGTGTCCGCCTTTTTGGAGTACCCGACTGTAGTGTGAAATGGGCCTGTTTGTTTTCGTATCCAGAATTACGTCATACTTGTGTTTAGAAAGTGTAAAATCTTCTTTTTGATAATCAACTACATGGTCGTAACCAATCGCCTGTAGCAGGTTTAGCTTCATTCCACTGTCTACTCCGGTAACTTCCACTTTCAATTCCTTCGCCATTTGTACGGCCAGGGTGCCAACGCCTCCTCCTGCTCCATTAATCAATACCTTTTGACCATCTTTCAATTTCGCAAGGTCAAATAGGGCTTGATAGGCTAGCATACCTGCATGTGGAATAGCTACGGCTTCCTCGAAGGGCATCGTATCAGGCTTTTTAATTAAAGCTTGCTCTCTGGCACAAACCAATTCAGCAAATGCCCCAAAACCAGATGTAGAAAGATCTCCATATACCTGATCACCAACCTGGAACAGGGTTACTTTATCTCCAATCGCTTCCACAATTCCAGCAACTTCGGTTCCTGGAATGTTATATTTAGGTTTTCTCAAACCATACATCAATCGAATCAAAAACGGGTCTCCATGAACAAGTCCCCAGTCCCAATCATTGATTGCTGTGGCAAAGACTTTTATTAAAACTTCGTCATCCTTCGGCGTAGGGTTTTCCACTTCACGGTATTGGAGATCTTTGGGTTTTCCGTAATGTGGTATGATGAATGCTCTCAATTTCTGTTTTGGAAAATTGGATATTATAAAATTAAATGGAATTGAATTAGTAAATCCTATGTCAAATTAGTAGCCTGCTGCTTGTCCGTCTTTCCTGCTCTCTGAAGCCCCATGATAGACTTTATTTACTTTATCCCACATAATTGCCTGATAACCACCGTAAGCTCCCCATACATATCCCACATCGTGACCTTTCATCATCAGCCCTCTGATGGTTTCATACGGGATTCCCGACTCAATTCTTATCTGACCAGTCTGTTCGGCTGGCAATCCTGTAGGAGTAGGCGACCCGGTATGATCCCACCTTGGAGCATCGCCTGCTTCCTGGAGATTCATTCCATAGTCAATCAGATTCATGACAATTTGGGAATGCCCCTGAGGCTGGAAATCGCCACCCATTACACCAAAACTTACGAAAGGCTCATCATCTTTTGTGATAAAGGCAGGAATAATGGTGTGAAAAGGTCTTTTGCCGGGCTCAAACGTGTTAAACTCACCAGGTGTTAAGCTAAAAAGCTCACCCCGATTTTGAAACATAAATCCAAGACCTGGGGCTACCATGCCTGAGCCCATTCCACGATAGTTACTTTGAATAAAGGAAACCATGTTGCCATATTGATCTGCAGTTGTGAGATAGATGGTCTCACCGGCGCTTATTTCACCCGCCTGATAGATGCCTGCGCGCTCTCCAATCAATGCTTTGCGTTGCTTTGCATAGTCATCGGATAGCAGTTCAGTAACTGGCACATTAGCGAAGTCCATGTCTGCATAATATTTTGCCCGATCCTGAAAGGCTAATTTTTTGGCTTCCGTGAAGAGATGGAGATGCGCTACGCTTCCAAACTCAATTTCAGAAAAATCATACTGCTCCAGTATCTGCAGCATTTGAAGTGCCGCAATGCCCTGCCCATTTGGCGGTAATTCCCAGACGTCATATCCCCGATAGTTGATAGAAACGGGCTCAACCCACTCGGACTTATGGGAAGCAAGGTCTTCTTTAGAGAGAAAACCACCATTCTCCTTCATAAAATCGGTGATAATGGAAGCTATTTCACCCTTATAAAATGCGTCACGTCCTCCTTTGGCTATTTTTCGATAGGTATCTGCGAGAAAAGGGTTTTTGTAGCGCTCACCTTCCCCGGGAAGCTTTCCTCCATTTTGATCAATGTAAGTTTCTTTGATATTTTTATATTCATTTTGAAAACGGGGAACCGTTGAGTTGAGATAAGAAGCAATGAGTTGAGTTAAGGGAAATCCTTTTTCCGCATAGTCTATTGCCGGAGCTAATAATGCATCCATTTTCATGGAACCAAACTTTTTGTTTAGTTCAAACCAACCATCTACTGCCCCTGGTGTACTTACAGGTAAAGGTCCGTAACTCGGAATTTTCTTAAGCCCTTTTTCCTTAAAGTAATCAAGGGTTAGGCTTTTTGGAGATCTCCCACTGGCATTGAGGCCATAAAGCTTTTTTGATTTGGCATCCCAGACTATGGCAAAAAGATCTCCTCCAATTCCACATCCGGTAGGCTCCATCAGCCCCAGTGCGGCATTGGCTGCAATGGCTGCGTCAATTGCATTTCCTCCCTTTTTAAGTATATCAAGCCCTATTTGAGTGGCAAGTGGATGACTGGTGGCAACCATCCCATTTTGGGCCATCACTTCTGATCGTGTGGCAAATAATTCTCCGTTAATTCTGTCCTGAGCAGAAATAAAATTCACTGAGCCCAATAGGACCAATAGCATAAGTAGTTTTTTCATATGAATAAATTAGTAGGTATAAAATTCGGGGTGACCTTCAATATACATAAAGATGCCCGCTTTTAGCTCTCCTAAGGTTTGAGACTTTAGAAAAAGCAGTAAAACTGCCACATCAAAAGTTAAATCTTGATAAAAATCTTTTTACGATACATGTAATAGAGAATGGCCCAAACAACAATGATGGCACCGAATGCTTCGAATACCTCATGCCATTGCTCCGGTAGCGGTGCATAAAGTCCCCCAAAGAGCTTGGATGAGGTATATCGGAATGAAAGAAAAGAGGTAATGAAATAGATGGTTAGCGAGTTCATGCCGATAACCTTGAAAAAGAAAGTCCATTTCTGGAATCCTTTCACATCGATGATCCAGTAAAAAAGCGCCATGGATAGCGTACCTAAACCACCTGTTAACATAATGAACGAGCTACTCCATAGTTTTTTGTTTATTGGGAAATGTATTCCCCATAATAATCCAATGGCAATGGCGATAGCTCCACCGGAAAGTAAGATGAGGGTTTTTTTATTGCCGTCTTTATCCATTCTAAGAACGTCTCCTACGATGCTACCCAGTATTGTCAGACAAAGCGAAGGAAATTGGGTTAATAGTCCAAGTTCGTCGTAAGTTCCATTGTGCAAGCGTCCGGGAAGAAATGTCCGGTCAAACCAGCCAACTAGATTTCCTTCAAAGGAAAGGTCTCCCGCACCATAACCAGGTACAGGAACCAGGAATAATAGGCCATAGTAGGAAACCAGAATTCCTGCAAACCAATAGAGCCTGGTTTTGATGTCATAGTTCAGAAAAAGGACTGCAGTGACAAAACATGCAAGCCCGATTCGACCCAATACGCTCACATAGCGAATGTCTGATGGTTCAAAAAACTTGACCGGGGCGTTCTTATAAATAATGCCCAGGCCAATTAGGATCAACATTCGGGTGAATACTTTTTTATATAGTTCCGTCTTTGACATCCCGATAGAGACTCCTTTGGTCAAAGAAAATGAAAGGGATACACCAGCAATAAAGAGAAACAAGGGCATAATAAAGTCATAGAAAACAAAGCCATTCCAGGGAACATGGTGTAATTGCTGACTTATTCCGTCAATCCATGAAATGCCAGTTTTACCATTTAATAAGACTAAAAATGTTCCTCCACCAGAAATGAAAAACATATCAAAACCTCTTAAGGTGTCTATGGAAAGTAGCCTTTCATTTTTTACTGCTGTATTCATAGTAAGTTAGGTTAGTATCATAATAGGTTAAAAAATTAAAAGGGTATAGAAGCGACATTTTCCCATTGCCCGCTAGAGACTGACTTTTCCATCGCTTCCAACGCTGCTACTCCACTCAGAATGCTTTTGTAGCTTCTCGGTTCTTTCCCTGTTCTAAACATATTGACCATGTCAACGTAATTTTTTCCAGGGTCTTTCGCCTCGACTCTTGATTTTAGTTCTTCAATGCCGTTTTCGGTTTCCACAAAAGTTTGCCACCCATATTTTTTAGTAGTGAAGACTAATGAGGCCAGCATTCCATTTCTAAAAACCAGATTGGCTCCACTGTTTTTATCGTTTTTAGTGATTCTTACTTTTTCTACATCATCGCCAAACATGAACATCAAAGGTTGTATCAGATGCGCTCCGTAGAAAAATACGCCTCCGTATTTATTATAAATATCCAGCCTTCCCGACCTTATCACCTGGTTGATCTCTTCCATATCCTTTACCTGTTCCATGATATCGAATGTCTCTTCGCTCTGAGCGATCGAACTAAATGAAG
This sequence comes from Marinoscillum sp., assembly GCA_043554545.1. Taxonomy (GTDB): domain Bacteria; phylum Bacteroidota; class Bacteroidia; order Cytophagales; family Cyclobacteriaceae; genus UBA7330. Next base: position 222,947 of record CP121337.1, read on the forward strand.
TTACTGGCGTACCTGTTTTCTTTGCCATCTCCAGAAATTCAATGCCTTCTTCAAGCCGGTAGCAAAAAGGCTTATCGATGAAGGAAGGTATGCCTGCTTCTACAAATGGTCTGGCAGCGGGTAAATGGTATTTTCCATGCCGGTGATCAACAATCAAGGCGTCAATTTTACCAAGCATTTCTTTGGGGTCTTTCACCATGTTGGGAATTCCTCCACGCTCCATCGCATCTTTTGCAAATTCCTCCGTTTCACCCCAAACATATTTTACTTCAACGCCAGGAAATTTCTTGTCAATGTTAAACATTTTGCCAAAGCCCCTGGTATGTGAGTTCTCTGCCCCAATAATGCCAATTTTAATCTTTTTATCAGCATCCATCGTATTTGAGATGGCATTGGCAACTGATTGGGAAGGAATGGCTAAAGCTAACGATGAAAATGCAGCTCCTTTGCCAGCTTTTTGAATAAATGATCTTCGGGTATCCATGTTGTGTTTATCTGATTTTAGCCCTTTAAAAAGCCGATTGTTTTGCTTTATCAATGAGCAAAATAATAAATATGAATGAATTTAAATTAGCAGATAACTTGTTATTATCAAGATGAATCTTTCAGTAGCCTGACCTTACGTATTCCAAATTCGGCTGTGTAATCATCAATTTTTTGAAATCCAAATTGCTCATAAAGCTGTATTGCAGGCTTATTATCCAGGCCAGTTTCTATGGTATAAAATTTACTTCTAAAGCTCAGTACATGCCGAATGAGCTTGCTCCCAAGGCCCTGACGGAAATAGTCAGGGTGAACTACCAGACTTTGAATATGTGTCGAATCATTTTGCATGCTTATTTCAACAACGGCTGCAAGAGTTTGACCCTCAAAGAGTCCATAGAATTGTGTTTCTGTATGAATGAAACGCTCTAGTGTTCTCAATAATGGAGGAAATTTGGTGGCTTTGAGCAATGCAGCTTCTACGGCGTAGGAAGCCTGAAATAGGTTTCTTATTTTCCTTGCCATTTCTGGCTTTTGATTATCGAGTATTCCGATCAAGTCTTTATGTCTTTTGGCTTCAACTATTCAATGAACAGGCTAAGATAAGGAATGCTTTGAGGGATATTTTTGCGGGAAAGTTTGAATTTATTTTGAACTCTGCAAGATAATTTATATAATGGCACATACTAATTTCAAATAGAAATTGATATCTAAGTCTTCGTATTGGACACATGATTCCATTTTATGAAATCTTTCTAAACAATTTCTGATCAAGGTCTATTTTTATAATAGCTTACGAATCAAATAAAGCAAAAGAATGAGAAAATATAAACTTTTTAGTACGTACTTAACAATAGCGGCCTTTTTGGGCTTAATCATTTTTACGGGATGTGGAGATGATAATGACGATGATAACGGTGGTGCATCCACCAATACCCTGAATGCTGATGCTGGTAGCGACCAAACGGTAGAAGCTGGAGATGAGGTAACCTTGAATGGATCCGGATCCTCTGATTCTGAAGGTAATTTATTTACTTTTTTATGGTCATTTACCGCCAGACCAGATGGCAGCAGTGCAAGTCTTTCAGACCCGACAGCTGAGCGTCCAACTTTTACTGCGGATGTAGCTGGTCAGTATGATCTGTCATTGATAATCACAGATGGGACAAATGAAGATGAAGACAATGTTTCAATCCTAGCAGAAGCACCATCATTCATTACCATAAATGCTGACATTACGGCCGATCAAACACTTGCAGACATTGTTTCGGATGAAAAAGATTACCTGGTAGAGGGTTTTATTGACGTGGATGCAAGCTTAATCATAGATCCGGGTGTGGTTATTCATTTTGCAGATAATTCCGGGTTCAGGATCACCAGTACCGGTTCAATCCAGGCAGTAGGTACTGCTGCAGATAGTATCATTTTCACCGGTACTTCCGAAACAGCGGGCACATGGAAAGGGATCCTGTTTGTTGACTCTGAAAACAATCTTAATGAACTTACCTATTGTAGAATCAGCTATGCTGGACAAACAGAGTTTTCAAGCTCTATGGGTAAAGCTAACCTTGGGATTGGATATTTCCTTAGTCCATCAAAGGTTAAAATCAATAATACCTTAATCCGTGATGCAGACGGTAAGGGGGTGAGCATGGACTATCGGGCAGACGGGCGGTTTGGTGAGTTTGCTAACAACAAAATCTCCAACAATTCAGATCTTGCCATGACAGTAAACGTATCCGCAGTAGGAGATTTGGATGGAAATACTGTCTTCGAAAATAATGGAACTGATGCTGTAGAGATATACAGCACTTCTTCTTCTGAAGATGTGCTTGAGGATACTACCTGGCCGCTACTTGCTGGTGGTGTTCCTTATTATATCAATGCCAAAATTCATGTACCGGTAGAGTTAACACTTGAAGCAGGAGTTCAACTGGCTTTTGACAATGATATGTACATGCGCATAGATGATACCGGTGCATTGATTGCAGTGGGTACAGAAGCTGATCCAATTGTTTTCACAGGTATTAATAAAATTAAAGGTGCCTGGAGAGGTCTTTATTTTGTGGATTCAAATAACCCTCTCAATGAACTGAATAATGTTACGCTGGAATATGGGGGATCAACGGAAATATCTTCAACTTTAGGAAAAGCGAATCTAGGTATTAGTTATTTCTTAGGATCAACAAGGATAAAAATTAACAATGTGACTTTTCAGGAAAGTGATGGATATGGAATGTCTATTGATTATCGATCCGATGCTGAACTATCCGAGTTTAACTCCAATACTTTCAGTAATAATCAGTTAGCAGGTTTGAGAATTAATCCATTACAAATAGTTTCTCTTGATGACCAATCTAACTATATAGACAACAATGGTAATGACTATATAGAGGTTTATACTAACTCATCTTCTGAAGATATTCCAAATACGGTCACCTGGATAAACCCGGGAGTAAAACTTTTGATTGACGGTGATATTCATATCGTTGGTGATCTGTCAATTAACCCTGGTTTGGTCATGGAGTTTGAAAGTAATAGCGGCTTGCGCGTAGACAGTGAGGGAAGTTTGAGTGCAATTGGTACAGCTAACGAGCATATACTATTAACAGGAAAGACTAAAAGTGCTGGTGCATGGAAAGGGTTACAGTTTTTTGCGACTACAGATCCAAACAATGCTCTTGACTATGTAGACATAGAATACGGAGGTCAGGTTGAATATGGTGTAGATAAAGCGAACCTTAATGTACAGGACTTCTCAGCAGAATCAACGGTAAATGTTACCAACAGTAGTTTCACAAATAGTGCAGGTTATGGTATTGCAATTGCGAATGGCAGCGCTGTGACACCTGTTGATTTTGCCACGGCAAATACGTTTTCTGGAAATGCTTTAGGAAATGTGTTTAATGAGTAAAATATCAATTTAATTAACAAAAAAAGCTGCCTGTTAGGGCAGCTTTTTTTATGTCATTTATTTTGGGTGATCCAAAGTAAGATTAAAGGTGATTTACCTTTTTTATTTACTATAGTTCTTAATATTCATTGCAGTTGATTGGTGTATACCCTGCAATTTCTGTGTGAACCCTATGGCTACTGGTTGGGTACCATGTACCATATGATCTTTACCTTTCTGCTATCGATAAAGCGATATCAGGGTAATCAGTGATTAAACCATCAAGTCCCATGTCCATGAGTGTCTTCATTTCCTCTTTACTGTTTACCGTATATCTCCACACTTCGACACCTTCCTCATGAGCCCAATTGATATACGCTGCTGTGAGTTTTGTCCCACTCCCTACACCAATGGCTTGTGCATCAATAACTTTTGCATAATCTATGGTCGTTTCATCAGCTGTGCCCAATAGATAAAGGATAGGAATGTTTTTGTCTAGCTGTCTTATTTTTGCCAGTACCTGGTAATAAAAGGAAAACATGATAACCTCATCATTCATGCCGAGATCATTTACGATATCCATGATTTCCTGCTCTATCCCATAAGCTTTGATCTCAATGCACACCTTGATCTTTCCTTTCGCTAATTCGAGCGCTTGCCTCAAAGTAGGGATTTTGAGGTTTTCGTATTTATTTTTATACTTTTTACTATACCCCACCTCAACCTTGGTCAGGTCATTATAGGTCATATCCGAAACCTTACCCTTCATGTCATTAGAACTGGTTCTGTCTACAGAGGCGTCATGGATCACCACAACTTGATCATCTATCGTGCCATGCACGTCTAATTCAAAATAATCAGCACCTGTATCAATGGCTTTTTGAAAGGAGATAAGCGTGTTTTCAGGGGCAACCCCAGAAAACCCCCGGTGAGCAATTATTTTAGTTTGGGCATAAGACATTGTAAGTGTTACAATAAGTAAGAGGGTCAAAATAGTTTCTTTCATAATAAGTTAAATTTCAATAGAGTTAATTACCATTTTCTGAGTGACCAGATCTAAAAATTAGGATCACATTAATTCCACTTATAGGCAAAGTAAGCACAAGTTTTATCTGTAGCATTACGTACACCATGATGTAATTGTGAGTCAATGAAATAGAAATCTCCGGCGGATGCCTGATATTCTTTTCCATCAATGGTCATTTCTGTATCACCTTCCAGCACCAGAATAATTTCGGTCTCAATGTGGGTATGGGGATTATGACTTTGGCCTTTTTTATCTAATTGTGTGATATGCATTTCAAATCTTTCACACATAGATGTTGAACGATCAAAGTAGGATCTTTTTCCTCCTTTTGCAGTTGGTTTAAACTCGATTGAGTCTTTATTTAAAGCCAATGTGCCGCCGTCGCTGATTCCTCGCGCCAGATTCATTGGTTTCTTAGATCGGTACCTCATCACATAATAGGTGAGTGGTCCGTCGCCAATATTTTCATAGCTATGCATTTGTTTTGGCATGAGTAAGAGTACCCCGGCAGGCCCCAGTATAGTGCTTTTACCATCCACCGTAACTTTTAGTGTACCTTCTTTTACGATCACAAATTCTTCAATGTCTTCATTCGTATGTGCTGGCCGTGGTTTGGATCCAGGAAGCTGTGTGGTTGCATGAATTTCCAAGTACTTGAAATGAGGGGAGGTGCCCTCTAGTATTTTCCGGGATTCCCGATCTTCACTTTTTTTAACCGGGTGGTCTGCCCAGCGATAAACTCCAGTTTCAACAGGTTTTAGTTGTCCATAGGCCAATATGGAGCACAGTAGCAGACAAGCAATAAGGGGTGTTTTCATGGTACATATTTTGGATTTCGTTCATAAAGGTAAACAGTGAACGTCAATTGAAAATAGGAATTAGGGAAATGGCCGATAAATATTTATTCGTTTTTCAGGATCAACTTATGTTTACCATTCATTTTTAGGAGCCCATTATGCTAAATGATTGCGCTTTTATAGCTTAATCCATGGTACGGAAGGTAAGGTTTATTCTTGGATCTTTAATACGTTTGGTTGGGGGTAGTCGGTGTAACCAATTGTGCTGCGTTGCACCACTCATTACAAGGAAGCTTCCGTTCTCTAGTTTTAGCTCTACCTTTTCTTTAGTTGTTTTGTGCTTAAAGACAAACTTTCGTTCAGCCCCCAGGCTAAACGATCCGATGGCAGCATGATTTTTTAACTCTTTTTCATCATCACTGTGCCACCCCATTCCTTCCTCGCCATTGTGGTATAGGTTTAGCAGGCAGGAGTTATATTGATCACCCGTGTGATTTTCCGCTAGCTGCTTTAGCTTCAGTAGTTCAGGTGTCCATGGCAGTGCAGACTTTGTGATTTTTGAATAGGTATAAGGATAGGGCTCGTCCCCATACCAGGCAACTTTTCGTTTAGTAGTAATCTTTTTGCCAAACATAATTGCCTCATCATGCCGCCACTCGATGGTATCTAATAATACTGAAAAAAAGTGGTCAGCTTGGGTTTCTGAGATCACTCGACCAAAGTATTGGACAATTCCATCATAGGGGAGGAGGTTACCAGGTTGTGTCGATGCGATCATCTTTATTCTACCAGATCAGTTAATAATCAAGCTATTATTTAATAATCATTTGAATAGGCCTTACAAACTCAGATTCCATAATGTAGGGGAGTTTCCAGTAATTTCCTTCAAAGTCACCAAAGTATAATTCAGAGATGCTCAATTCATCAGGATTTCCTGTAGCCCAGAAATAGCAGAAGGGTGGTTGATAGTGCAGAGGTCTTCTGATGTATGAATGATTTAATACACTCGCTTTTGTAACATTTTGGGTCTGCTTCCAATTCCTGCCTTCATCTGTACTTTCCCAGATGACAATTTCGCCACCTACACCCCATTTCTGTGGTGGATCATCTGTTGGGGCAATCACTTTCCATGTATTATCTGTTAAATAAAGACTTCCCATGTCGTAGTTGTGGTCTGAGGTACAAACCAATCTGGTTTGCCATTTGCTATTTTTGAAGTAGGTAATGTACCACTCATACGGAGCATTTTCCGGTCCCGGCTCGTGTCCATTACTGGTAAGATATAAGCAATATGGATTGCCTTCTGTATCAAAGGACATGTCTTTCATATATACATTCTTACCCTTTGAAGCGTAGTCTATAACCCTAATAGGGGCATTCTTCTTTGCTACAGGTACCTTGACCTTTTTTCCTGTTACTGTCTCCCATGTTTTTCCTAAGTCGGGGGTTTGCATATAGTACAAGTCAGTACGCGTATCTGGATGACCATTTTTATGGCGGTTAAAAAAAGTACCAGCAATGGAGCCACCAGCATAGATATCACTTACCTGATAATGGCCGCTTTTTTCACCTTTCTTCTGTGGAATCCCGGCAATTTTTTGATCAGGTGTCCAGTTCACTCCATCTATGCTTGTCTCAAAGTACAATTCTCTTACCCCTGTGTATTTAGTGAAAAAGTGAATAAATGTTGAGTCACCTTTCCATATCTGGGGATAGGTAAAAGTTTCTTCACTGACAATTTCAAAGTGTGTGATGTCATAAGGGCTGCTGCTTCTTAATTTGATCCCCGGTCGTTTGGTGCTTCGCCCACTAACAAAAATCCATAGATATCCATGATCGTCAATAAGTAGGGAGGGGTTATCATGAGGATCATCCACATCCATTTTATCATAAGCGACTACTGGCCTGGGCACTTCCCCTGTTGTATGATCATAAAAGCCAATCATGCATAGTAGGTGTCTTTCTGTTTTGCTCGTGGTACCCCCAAAAACGAAGAATGTCTTATTTACTTCAGGAGCATAAATTGCCAGGGGTCTATGTTTAGCTGTGTAAGTACCCAAGCCACCTGAATACTTGTCTCCGTATGGATATTTCTGGTTGAGTTCAAACCAGATCCCTCTATAGCCATCCGTTGTCGTGTTTCTTAGTCCCTGACCTGAGAGGTAAAAAGAAGATAAGAAAGCCAGTAAGGAGATAATATTTTTCAATGCAAGTGTTTATTGGCTCATTAAATTTTCCAGTATACTTTCACGGACTTTAAAAACAGTGCCATGTCGTGTACCTTCAGGGAACCGAACTTGATCAGAGATGTCTTCCCATTCTGTGAGATCAGTCGATTTTACAGCTCCCATCCTATGTTTAGTATACATGTCAAAGAATACGACCCATGCACCAGCAATTTTTGTAACGGTAGGCCCTTCTACCCAATTAACTGTAATTGGATCACTTGGTTTGCTATAGCCTTTGGTCAAATTTGCACTTTTGGCTATACGTATATTTTTTTCTGCTACGGGCACTTTGGTCTCATCCTTTAGAAACATGACGTATTCATCTTTATGTTTCTTGATTACAGCATCAATGACATTGAAACCCTGATCATAAAGCAGCCTGGTTTCACTAAAGGTGGAAAAATCGGGCGTGGTAGTGTAGTACATTCTGTGGTTATAATCATTCCCACCAGATTTTTCAGTATCAGGAAAACGGCCTTCTATGGTTGTGGCCCAATAAATCATAAATTCCCTGGTATCATGATCATAGTAGATCTCAGGAGCCCAACAGTTTTGTGCTTGAGGCTCATGCTCCATTACCGGAATATATTTCTGTGTCGACCAATTAATCAGGTCTTCGGAATAGGCATATCCAATTCCCCTTTCTCCCCAACTCACCGTCCATACCATGTGAAACTTGCCTTCCGGACCCTGTATGATACAAGGATCTCGCATTAGTTTGTCTTTCCCTACAGCAGGAGACAAGAAGGGTTTGTTTTCATTAAGCGCTACCCAATTATAGCCATCTATGCTATAGGCAAGGTGTAACCCATCTTCACCATTACCCTGGAAGAATGAGAATAAATAGACTTCTTGAGCTTGTTGACAGCCAAATGAAGCAAAAAGTATCAATAAGTATTTCACATATTTCATTGTATGTTGACATTAACTTGTGAGATGTTTTCTCTTTCCGGAAATTGTACTTTGATAGATTGATCGGCCATTTCAATATTCATGATATATACGCCATCAGTTTTTGAGAAATCTGTTTGTATTTCCGGGGGTAAACCATCTGATGGAACCAGCACCCATATAAAACTTTCAGACTGTTTTAGGTCTGTTGAATAAGTTACGGTAGCATTGGGTTCTTTCTTCCCATACGTTTCACTGTACCAACCTTGTTTGTAAGGCTCTTCCTGGGCTTTTATAATATTTGTTTTCCAGGTAAGGTCAGATACCGGCACTACCCTCAAATTCGGTCCGCTTTCCAGTGATGATACTGCTTCAAAATCTTTTATGTTAACCGGAAGCTCAGGAGCAAAATGCCATAGCGCTTCAATATTTATTGGTTGACTGGTCTCAACGAGATCCATAACAACCCAGCAGAGGTCATGGATATATAATACAGATCTTGAATGGGTTATATCTACTTCATCCCCCTCAAACCCCTCTTTAAAAGTCCCGTAGGCATAATCATAGTTTTCACCATGAAGGTAATTCAATCCATTTATTAGTGGAGCTGAGGCCACCTTAGGCCCGGCATTTTGACCCTTACCGTTTACAAGAAGGACATTATGGGAGAATGAACTTCGGAAATAGCCTCTCCAGATCTTTGGGTCGAAGCTGAAATAATCTTCATGCGTAAATCTTCCTCCATCGACTAGCAGGTCTTTTCCATAAGCGGAAATAGATAGATGTAGTTTATCCCGGTGCTGATGCCCGGTGCCATAAGCCCCAAAGTCAAAAAAGGACCAGTGGGCGTTTTCATCCCATCCACTTCGAGTAATGTGTATGCCTGCCCAAGGGAAGGTGATAGACGGTCTTTGATTGGGTTCTCTTCCTGATTCTCCGTTTGTGGCAACCCATTCCCAATCCGGACGATTTAATTTTTCAGCAGCTATGAGTACACGTTCTCTAAGGTTTTCCCTATCGGCGTCACTGTTGATTGGTTGGTAACCATCTGGTCTCATGCAATAGGCCAGGTAATTGTACATCTCCTCAATTCTTTGCAAGTATTCATCAGAGATCTTCCTGCCAGCTTTTTGAAAATTACTTGCCAATGACTCAAATCTTTGCAAGGCGACCCATTGTGTTTTTGTTGATAGTTCAGTTTGAAGCCCATCCGGATATACCTGCCGGTTGATTTCGGTTGTCATGGTCTTCAAGGCATAGTCAGCCCAATCATCAGATACTTTAAATTCAGGGAATGATAATCCAGCCAGGGCGAGACCATTCATTTCCATGGTGGTCCAGTTATGGCCGGATTTATGGTATTGCCTAAGGTATTTTGCCTGATCAGCGATACTAGAAAGCATCAACAGGATCCCTGCATCTGAGAAAGCTTGTTTATCATTAAGCGCATAAAACATCTGAGGCCATGTAGCACCCAATCGTTGACCGGCTTCCAGCGTTCTCCACTCTACTTCCCCGATATCCCGCCAGTCGATTCTCTTAGTAGGGTCAAGTACCACATAAATGGAATCTCCGGGAACGGGTAAAGGATGGTTGATCACCCAGTCCTTGATGACCTGATCAAATTTTTGAATGTATGCTTCATTTTTAGAAGCTCGCCATGAGATTAGCAGAGAGGTGAGATATCGCTGTCCATTCAGCGAATATCCAAATTCGTCATCTTTGATCGGTCCTGTGTAGCTCCACTCCCAACTGTCATTTTCGATGGGGATTTTTGCCCTTACATTGTGGATATTTACAGAGTCATCCATCAATAATTTGGTGGTTTCATTAGCTGCTTCGTGAGAAACCGGGTCCATTGTGGTAACTACCCATTCCCTGTCCATATTTCTGAAGTAGGATACCAATTCACTAGCTCCTTCAATGGTATCACCTTGCGATAACAGGTCCCGAACAGTTTTTAGCTCATCTTTTTCCAGATCCAATTCCAGGAACAATGAACGCAGTCGCTCAGGATAGTTTTTCCAGAGATCTTCAGCATTAACCAGTTTTTCCCATCGATTCTTACTTTCATTGCAGGCTGATATTGAGATCAGGAGTATGATCAATAGATAAGGAATTTTATTATAATGTTTTACGTAAATCATTTTTGCCTATAAATCTTAATCCATGAAGCTGACCTGCCTCCATTCGAAGTCGATAAGGTCGTTGGATTGAGGTGCTCCAGGGGTGGTCCGACCATTTTTTATTTGATTAATTAACAAGGTCTTTAATTCATTTACTACTTCGGGTTTAGATGACTGTAGGTTATTGGTTTCTCCAGGATCATTAGTTAAGTTGTAAAGCTGAATCGGAGGAAGTGCGTCTAGTACTTCTTTATCTCTGCCAGGTCTAGGATAGCTCCACCCTGCTGATCCAGGGGCCATGATTAATTTCCAATCACCTTTACGGATGGCAAAGCTTCCATTGATAGAATGGTGAATGATAGAAGTCCTTGGTATATCTGGCTCTTCACCCACGAAGTATGGAAGCATAGAAAAGCTGTCTTCCCCTTCGTCATCATTCAAGCTGATTCCTGCAATATCTGCCAGCGTAGCCATCAGGTCAGTGGTGCAAATGATCTGGTCACTTTTTTGTCCTCCATTTATCTTTTCTGGCCATTTTACAAAGAAGGGAACACGATGCCCACCCTCGTAAATATCAGCTTTGTGCCCACGGAAGATATAACTGGGTGCATGTCCCATTTCCAATAATTTATCAATTCCAGCGGCTGGTGAACAACCATTATCAGAGGTGAAGACAACTATGGTATTTTCTTCAATATCTAGTTCTTTGATTTTCTCAGTCAATCGCCCAACATAATGATCGATCATCATCATAAAATCTGCGTAGGGAAGAAGTCCACTTTTACCCTGCCATTCCGCTGTAGGCAGGATAGGTGTATGGGGAGAAGGAAGTGCCAAATACAGGAAAAATGGTTTTTCATTACGGGCGTTTTCGCTGATGTATTGATAGGTCCATTCAAATAAATTGGGGGTAACCTCTTCATGGACAAAGTCACTTCCCGTAGGACCCTCTCTCCACCAGGAATATTCTCCTTTGTCTACTGTCACCTGGTCAGGTTGCCCTGTGACCATTTCATTCTCAACATAAACATATGGGGGTATATCAAGTGAGGCAGGAATGCCCTTAGCATAATTAAATCCAAGGTCATTTGGAGAGTTTGTAATAGGTTTTGTAAAGTCAATAGCCCCAAAATCCTGGGGTTGATAGTTTAAGTCATTGAGGTTAATCGAATCTGAAGCTGCCCAATCCCATCCAAGATGCCATTTACCCATGAAAGCTGTATGATAGCCTGCCTTACGAAGTAAAGAGGCTACAGTGGTTCTGGTTGGAGGAATCAATGCTTTTGATTTTCCTGATAGCACTCCACTTTTCAGCCTGGATCGCCAGTTATACCTTCCTGTTACAATGCCATATCGGGTAGGTGTGCATACAGAGCTGGAGGTATGTGCATCTGTAAAAATCATCCCGTCATTTGCCAGCTGATCCAGGTGAGGTGTTGGGAATTTACTATCCGGATTCAGCACTCCAATATCTCCGTAACCCAGATCATCGGCAAGGATGTAAATGATATTGGGTTTTTGGGTTTTCTGGTTGCAGGCGGAAAGACTAAATATGAGGATTGGGATGAGGATTGAAATTCTTGTGATTAGCATAGCTTCTAGGTAACATCTGTTGTTTCAATAGCCAAAATACTAAATCATAGGCAGAATAATAATGGATGTGCTTTTATGAGCAAATCATGAGTTGCTTTATTTACAACCAATCCTATTGGTTAAATTTAATTTTCAATTATCTCAATGGCTGCATCAATCTCATCAAGAAACGGATGCAGATATTCGGGCACATTACTCCTGGAGGTGTCTATGATCCAGAATTTACGGATCTCGGCAAAATTTGCTTCTATATAATAGCCCCCCTGATCTGCGCAATCGGGACAGCCGAATATGGTATCAGTTTCATTCAATAAACGATCTGGAAATATATCTAATAAGCCTGATACGGATTCAAATTTGGTATTTGAGAGGAGGTCGTACGTATCTGGATAGAAACTGTTACGCGCAGGATATTGATGGAGCTTGTTTTTACTTAGCTGATTGCTTTCAATTTTAAAGATTTGCACACAATTATCTCCTAAACAGAACCCATAAAATTTTCCAAATACGAGATATTCTTCTGAAGACATACCAGGAGAATCTTGCTCCTCACAGGAAAAGATTAAAGCTGCTATGGCAATCAATAGGGAAAATCGATGCGTATTGTTCATAAACTTTTAGCGTTTCCTTTTAGGACAACAAGAATCACTAAATAGTTGAAATTTTAAATTTTAATTCTTAGCGATATATAAGACTGCCTTTTTAGTCAACAGAATAATTTTCTAATGCCAATAAAAACAAAAACCATGATAGTGTAAGTGAAAAAGAAAGGAAGAATAAAGGCTTTCAAGCCCATTATCAGCATAGTAGCAATGATGAGTAATTGAAAACCTAAACCCAAAGTGGATACACTTGTCATCAACCAATTTGGAAGTGCCTTACCTTTATCAGCATTATTGTCTAGTGTATAAATAGTTTTATCAAATGCGCCATATAATAATTTATACATCCCGAAAAGGAAATTCACATGTTGTTGCTTTTCGCCTTTCAGTGCTGTCGGAGCTTTGATTTCAAATACACGACTGGTAGTATCACCATCAAATTTATTTCTTAGAATCACATAGTAGTAATTGTAAAGTGTCCCTTGCAATTGCAGACCCAGAAATGCAACCAAACCTATCCAAATGGGAGCATTAGTGATATACCATATCGCAATAAAAAACAGGGCATTTAGAATTAGATCTGAGACAGAATCTAAATAGCGACCAGTATAAGACGGTTTATTTTGTATGCGAGCTAGCTCACCATCTGCAGCATCTAATATGGATTTAAAAATAAGAAAGAATGCTGCCAACCAATAATACTCATGAACAATAGCGTAAATCGCAACGAGGCCGGAAATAATGAAACCAATCGTCAGGTGAATAGGTGTGAAAGAAGTGTGTCTTAAGGAATTAGCGATGACTTTAGCTATAGGCCTTCCATAGTCTGAAAGATCAATGAATTTATGCTCTTTGGGTAATTTGGACATGCAATCGTATGAAAGACATTGTGATGGAATATACCCATTAACCTGATGATTGTAGATATGTTTAAATCATCGATTGTGAATTAGTTCTAAGAAACTATATGTGCCTCTATTTTTCTTTTGTTTGGGATAAGACCATACCATATTAAATATTGTGAGAAGAAATAAACATACCCATTTTCAATAGCACATTGATGATTTTTTAGCATTAATTTAATTTATCCAGTAAATATTAAAATTATTCACGTGCACTAATAAAAATTCTAATAATTTTAAGAAAAATGAAAATAGTCAACTGTACATGGGTTGTGGTGGTTTGTCTTGGGCTCCTATCTCTTTTTTCCTGTTCTGGTAAGAAAGAAATTGATTTCAATACACAGGTTCGCCCCATTCTCAATAATAACTGTCTAGGTTGTCATGGAGGCGTAAAGAAGCAAAGCGAGCTTAGTTTCTTATTTATGGAGGAGGCGCTCTTACCTGCCAAATCTGGTAAGAAGGCAATTATTCCAGGGAACGCAAATGGGAGCGAACTCATCAAAAGAGTGACATCTTTAGACCCGGAAGTTGTGATGCCCCCCGAGGATCACCGACTGAATGACCAGGAGATTAGTATCTTAAAAGATTGGATCAATCAGGGAGCTAAATGGGAAGAGCATTGGGCCTATGTTCCACCTGATTCAAACATTGCTCCTCCTCAGGGAGCAGTTGATTGGGGGTCGAATGAAATAGACCAGTTTGTCTTTACAAAGTTACAGGAGGAAGGATTAAATCCATCTGAAGAGGCGGAGAAAACCACCTTGATTCGCAGGCTGAGTCTGGATTTAATTGGTTTACCACCAACAATCGAAGAAACGAACCAATTTATAAATGATAGCGATCCTGCTGCGTATGAGCATTTAGTAGATCGGTTGCTAAGTTCAAAACACTTTGGAGAACGTTGGGCAGCAGTATGGCTGGATTTAGCCAGGTATGCTGATTCTAAAGGGTATCAAAAAGATCGGTTGAGGAAAGAAATCTGGAGGTATAGAGACTGGGTGATCAATGCCTTTAATGAGGACAAGCCTTTCGATCAATTTACGATTGAACAATTAGCAGGTGATTTGTTAACTAATCCTTCAGATGAGCAAATCCTTTCCACCGCTTTTCATCGAAACACCATGACAAATGATGAAGGGGGTACTGATGATGAGGAATTCAGGGTAGCAGCTGTTATTGACAGATTAAATACCAGTTTTGAGATTTGGCAGGGAACCACCATAGGTTGTGTACAGTGTCATAGCCATCCTTTTGATCCTATTAAGCATGAAGAATTTTACGAACTATATGCCTTTTTTAACAATACAACTGATCATGATGACGGAAGGGACTCTCCGCTTAAAAAATTATATTCTCCTGCTCAGGTTAAGGACCGCCAGTATTTAGCAGATAAATTAGCGTCTTTTCGGCAATCCGGGGATACCGTTTCATTAGCATACAAAAGTCAGTTAGAAGCCTATTTAGGTATTCAGCCTGGAATGGTGCAGGTAATGGAGGAAATGCCAGCAGACTCAAGCCGTACAACACAAATATTTATTCGAGGCAATTGGCTCATGCATGGCGATACTGTTCAACCCGACACTCCCGATCATTTGCCGTCCATGCCGGAAGATTATCCTAAGAACCGATTGGGCTTTGCGAAATGGTTGGTTGATGGAAACAATCCCGTTACTGCCCGTGTAATTGTCAATCGATTCTGGGAACAGATGTTCGGCACAGGGCTTGTTGTAACCGTGGAAGATGTGGGAACACAAGGGCAAAAGCCGTCACACCCTGAATTATTAGATTGGTTATCCAATCAATTTGTCGAGGAATATAATTGGAGCGTAAAGACCCTTTTGAGAGAAATCGTATTGTCTGATACCTATCGTCAGTCTTCCAAAGTCACCCCGGAATTGATAGAAAAAGATCCTGCAAATGCCTTACTTGCAAGAGGCGCACGTTACAGATTGTCAGCTGAAGCCATCAGGGATCAGGCATTGGTCATTAGCGGGCTTTTCAATCCCAAGTTATATGGTCCAAGTGTGATGCCCTATCAACCCGATGGTGTTTGGAATGTCATTCGTCACGTAGATCGATGGGAGGTCGACACCCAGGGTGATCAATACCGAAGGGCACTTTACACCTTCTGGAGGCGGGTTAGTCCTTATCCTTCTATGCTGACTTTTGATGCCCCTAGCAGAGAGTTATGCATCTCAAGAAGAATTCGAACCAACACCCCTTTGCAGGCTTTGGTTACCCTAAATGATCCTGTTTTTGTAGAGGCTTCTGAAGCATTGGCGAAAAAAATGATAGAAGAAGGCGGGGAGACCATTTCATCACAAATTCAGTACGGTTTTCAGCGGGCACTTATGCGAGTTCCTGACGAAGAGCGTTTAAACTACTTATTAGATTTTTATGAATCTACCCGGGATAAATACAGCGCAGCTAATGAAGATGCTGCTGAAGAATATGCTGAAATGCAAGCGATGATTAATGTGGCAAATGTACTGCTGAACTTAGATGAGGTAGTGATGAAAGGTTGAGCAATTAGATAATTTATTTTACATGAAGATCTTAGAAGAATTACATCAGAGGCACCAAAATCACATCACAAGAAGACACTTTTTGAAAGATGGAACCCTTGGTTTGGGGGCCATTGCCTTTGGAGGTCTGCTAGGATTCAATGGTGTTCAGCAGGACCCTGCCATGGAGGCGGCAAAATCGCAATTGTCTAAAATTGCTCATTTTCCTCCTAAAGCAAAAAGAATCATTTTCTTGCATATGGCCGGAGCACCTTCCCAGCTTGAATTATTTGACTATAAGCCATTACTCCAAAGGTTAAATGGTAAGCCCTGCCCGGATTCTTTGTTAGCGGGCAAACGTTTTGCGTTTATCAGGGGAGTACCTGATATGCTAGGCCCCCAGTTCAATTTTAACCAGTATGGGGAGACCAGGACATGGGTTTCTGATTTACTTCCAAAGTTTACTGAAGTTGTAGACGATGTCGCCTTCCTAAAAGCAGTTCATACGGACGAGTTTAATCACGCACCTGCACAGTTGTTTATGCATACGGGAAGCCCTCGAATTGGCAGGCCGGGAATGGGTAGCTGGATTACCTATGGTTTGGGATCTGAAAATAATAATTTACCTGGCTTTGTGGTACTGGTGTCTGGTCAATCCATTCCCAGTGGTGGAAAAAGCCTCTGGGGGAGTGGTTTTCTACCCTCTGAATATCAAGGGGTGGAACTCCGGTCTAAAGGCGATCCGATCTTGTATGTGAACAATCCGGATGGTGTGACCAGGGATATTAGAAAGGATGCGATTAGTACCATTAATAAGATAAACCAAAAGGAATATGAGGAAGTAGGCGATCCCGAAATTGTTTCCAGAATGGCACAATATGAATTGGCATTTAGAATGCAAATGACTGTGCCGGAGGCTACCAATATGGATGATGAGCCCGATTACATCCACGAAATGTACGGTACCAAACCTGGTGAAGTTTCTTTCGCCAACAATTGCTTGCTGGCCAGGCGACTGGCAGAAAGAGACGTGCGCTTTATCCAGTTATTTCACAGAGGGTGGGATTCTCACGGCAGCAGCCAATTTGAAAACCTGCATGGTGGATTTAAGGAGCGATGCAATGAAATTGATCAGCCAATGACTGCTTTGATTAAAGATTTAAAACAACGCGGTATGCTGGAAGATACTTTGGTGGTTTGGGGAGGTGAGTTTGGTCGTACGCCGATGCAGGAAAACAGGCAAGGTGTAACTAACCGATTCAAAGGCAGGGATCACCATTCAGAAGCTTTCACCATGTGGATGACTGGAGGAGGCATAAAAACCGGAATGACCTATGGGGAAACTGATGAAATAGGATATGCCGGCATCAAGGATCGCATACATATTCATGATTTACAAGCCACTATCTTGAATCAGATGGGTTTGAATCATGAAAAATTGACTTATCCATTCCAGGGAAGAAACTTTAGGCTTACCGATGTACATGGCCATGTAGTGAAGGATATTTTGGCCTGATGTGATATTCCTCGCTATTATTTTCCTGGGGAATACATGGCACTTTTTACTAAATGCTGAAACCATATCTGTTCACCTGAAAGATTAGTAAATATCCTGAAAAAGTAAAGCTAAAATCTGTCGGCTTGTACTCTATTGATTAGTCAGTAACAATAAAACTTATAAAGAAGCGGCATAAATCATTGCTGGTAACCTTTAGCTTCCCTCATATTAATATTCCAAGAAACTGAATTGATTAACTTATAGATAGGAAAGGCAGGTGAGAACCACAGACCTCTCCAAAGGCGATGAAGTTTCAGAAGGTGCTCTGGAGAGGTCAATTTCCAGGTAAAGCTGGCAAAGAGGCAGTTTGGCACATAATCGATAGTGTCTGCTATGCGCTTTTCATCTTTGTTCAATTAGGTGAATGTAATCCAATTTTGTTTCCTTCTGAGTCTAGAAACAAGGCGAAGAATCCGCTTTCATCAGCATGAGGGGTTTTAGGTACTATAATTTTTCCTCCATTTTTTTCAATCTTATCAAGAATAACCTGGAGGTTATCACCACCGTTTAGATAAACAGTCGTCCCCTTAGCAGATGGTTCACATCCTTCGCCTTTCATAATTACTCCTGTTACCATTTGTTCTTCGTAAGGAAATACGCCTATTTCCATTCCTGAAAAAGACATTTGCTCAATGGAAATATCTAAAACGAATTCATAAAATTTGACAGCTCTCTTAATATCAGTGGCGGGGATTTCAAAAATGGAAACGTAGCTATTCATGGTATTTAAATTTTTATTACTAGACGAATTATTTGATTGGGCGATTCCTTGGGCTGGGATCAAGTATAACAAGAAACAGATTGCCAATGCTATTAATCCATTCCAGGCTCTTTGTTTCATTAATTGTTTCTTTTTCATACAACATAGTTACAACCATTCTAAAAAGAGGAATTGTAAAAGTGCGACAGATTAGTCTTTGGAGTAAATAAGAGACGATAATATCATTTGATTATCCTTCAAATATTCCTTCGGATTTGTTCCTGTAAAATCTTTGAAATCTTTAATGAAATGAGCTTGATCATAGTAGTCGCTTTCATATGCAATTTGAGTTAAGTTTTCTCCCTGTCTACTCAGCATCAGTTTTAAAGCTGCTTGTAACCTTATTATTCTGCCGAGTTGTTTAGGGCTAATTCCAACTTGTTTTGAGAATTTTCTCTCAAGGTTTCTTCTTTTAGAAAGATCATCTTTTAAGATAGAGCTAATCGAAGCACTACCTTTGGTTTGTGATAAGGCGTTAATTGTGGATGATACAATATTGTCAATAGTTGATGGTTCTGTTAATCTGTTGAGTAAGAAATTTTCTATGATTTCTATTCTTGATTCAGTTGATGTTGCTTTGATTATTTTTTTTTCCAGTTCTGTTATCGAGATCTCTTCAAATATAGATGTTAGAGGTGTTTCTTTGTTAGCTAATTCGTGAATCGATCTTCCTATGAAATTGGCAAATCCGTAAGGATAAAACCGAACAGCGAAAGTGTTCACATAGCCAGTTGGTTGCACATAATAGGGTTTGGTAATCTGTCCAAATACCATTGTGCGAGGTTGAATGATAAAATCAGTTTCAGAGGTGTATCTTTTTACATCATCCCCAAGAATGAAACACATTTCAATACAACCATCAGGAATTACTCGTTGTTTGGGAGATTCTATATTGGCCGGAACTTCCAAAGTCCAATGACACTTTACAATTGCGTCTAAGTTTGGGTGGGGTTTGTAAGTTTCATAGTTCATGAATGATACGTTGAGAGAATTTGCGCATAACACACAGGTATGATGAGTGGGGATTAGAAAGCATTACTCTCACTTCTCACACATAGCTACGCCTCCTTTCAAATTTAGTACTTGTGGCTGGCTTTCCAAGTGTTTCTAACAAATCCTGACAGTTGAAATCCCATTCATTCATAGAATAGTTAGGCACATTTTTCCTAGTTCAAGTTTCTGAATTCACTTGGGCTCATCCCTGTTTTTGACTTGAATAGGTTGCTAAAATGTTGTGGGTATTCAAATCCTAGGGAATACCCTATTTCACTTATTGATTGGTTTGAATTCAGTAGTGTGTTTTTAGCTCGTTCAATTAAGAATAGATGTATGTGTTCTTGAGCTGTCTTTCCGGTTTCTTTTTTCAATAAATCACTTAAGTAGTTTGAAGACAAGTTTAATTCCTTTGCTAAATATTGCACATTTGGGATGCCTAAATTAAATACCAATTCAGTTTGATAATATCCTTTCAGGAGTCTTTCAAATTTTGAGACAATATCCGAGTTCAAATTGGTGCGAGTATAGAACTGACGATCATAAAATCGAGTGCAATAATCCAATAGTAGTTCAATATTTGATATGATCAGGTTCTGACTGTGTTTGTCCAGGTTTTGACTGTACTCTTTTACTATTTTATCTAATAGGTCTTCTATCGTCCCTAACTCTTCTTTTGAGAGATGAAGGGCTTCATTTACATCGTAACGGAAAAAAGAATAACTATCCATTTTAGCTGACAAGGTTGATTTCCTGATTAAATCAGGATGAAAAGCGAGTATCCAACCCTCATCAGCAACACTTTCTGCTGGCATTTCACCTTCAAAAATGGTTACTTGACCGGGGGAAGTAAACACCAAAGTGCCTTCATCATAATCATACGAGTTTTTACCGTACAATAAGTTGCCACAACCTAGTTGTTTAAGCGTAACCTGATACAGGTTATTAATGATTCTTACACCACTAAAGTCAAGCCTAGTGTCAAAATCTTTCGTTTGAACTACCGAAACCAAAGGATGCTTTGGTGCAGGTAGCCCCATAGCTTGGTGTGCCTGACTTATTGAATTAATCGTGAATGCTTCCATCATGAATGCTATTACATCAGTTCTTTAAATAGTGCCTCAACCGTTATTTTGCCAAGTTCATCACAAGCCTTAGGGCTATCTCCGGAAATAAGTTTTCTGTCAATGTGAGTAGCTCCTGTTATTTTGCTATTGATAATTTCGATTCCCTCTTTTTCCAAAGCTTCGCACTGAAACCAGGTCAATTGGCCGGGCAAGTAACCTAGAGAAGGTGACTGTTTATCAAACCTATCAGGGAAAGCGACCATTTTGTAACCACTATAAGGGTTCGTTTCATTGTTGTTTTTAGCAGTTGCTATCATTGCTGCAGGTCCATGACAAACCGCGACAAGATATCGATCAGATGATTTTATCCATCGAATCAATTTTCCAACATACTCATCTTCTGGTAGCCCAACCATGGAACCATGTCCACCGGGTAGAAAAAGAGCAATGTATTCCGACTCCTCATTCAGTGCATTATTTTTATCCAGCTCTTTTAACGAGAGAGGTTTATCGAATTTAATTTGATTTTCTCTCCTAAATTTTATTACAGCCTCATCTTTGATAGGTACAGACCATTCTTCCAGGATAGCGGATTTTCCGGTAGGAGTCACCACATCAAAATCAAATCCTCCTTTGACAAGGTGCATCAGTGGAACCATGGTTTCTTGCACATTATTTCCCGTTGAGAAAAGTTTGCCGTTGGTCATTTCAAAATAACGCTCTTCAGTACAAAGCACCAAAACCTTCTTTTCTCCTGTATATTTTTTACCGCTAAAGTCAGTTGCTTTATAGCCACTTACTTTATCCACTCCAAGCATTCTTCCTATAGGAGAAGGGATATAGCCAGGGCCATTTTTTTCTTTTGTAGGAGCAAGACCTAATATTTTTTTAATCATAGTGTCCTCATTTTATATTTTTACTACAAATATCTGTAGAACAAAATGAGGCTATTAAATGATTTCTCGGAAAGGCTAAATGATATGACGGAAGTTGATTTTATAAAGTTGTGATTCCTGTTGTGCTTTGTTTTTATTCAAAAAAAATACCCGAAGATTTCTCAACGGGTACTAGATGCAAATTCAGTTATTTTGGTGTGGGACAAGTTCTTAATCCAACTAGGGCATATAGAGGACAAAAGCTAACTAGGCTTGTTAAGAGAAAGATACCCCCTAAGACTAAAAGTACGATTCCTAAAGTTCCAGTTACAGTTTCCGTAAAATACAATACCGCAAAAACAGTTGCCAAAATAATTCTTACTACTTTGTCAGCAGATCCCATATTCTTTTTCATGATTTTAGTTTTTAAAATGTTCAAACAATAAAACAATGCCTGAAATAATGGTTAAGCACATGATGCATACTAAAACCAATTTCACCAGCTTATTCTTTATCATGTAGCTAAATTAGATGATGTATGAGCACCTTAGCAGTGACTAAAGTCACACCCTTATAAAATTTTTATACCCTGTCGGTTTTGGAGTACTAGGTTCTCCGATTCCAATTTTTTGATGGTTCTTGATATTACTTCTCGTGAAGTTCCAAGTTCAGTGGCAATTTGACGATGCGAAATCTTGATTGGATTTGTTTTAGTGACCTCCATCCTTTCGGTCAGATAGGTCAATAACCTTTTGTCGAGCTTGTCAAACACTACGTGTTGGATTGTATCCAAAAGGTCACCATATCTAGCATTGAATTGCATGAAAAAGAGGGTATTGAGTTCGGGGTATTTATTCCTCCATTCGGCCAATTTGTCGCTAGGTATCAGAAGGACTTCAGATTCTTCCTCAATTTTAGCAAAGACTTGACTCGGTCCGTTTTGAATGCTTGAAGCAAATGACATAACACAACTTTCGCTAGGCTTTATATAGTAAAGAAGTAGTTCTTTGTCCTGATAACGCTTAAAGACTTTTATCAATCCCGAAATAACAACTGGAACGAGTTTGATGTATTGCCCTTCTCTCAGGATTTCTATCCCGGGTCTAAACGTTTCGAACTTGGAATGCTCGATTAATTCATTTTTAAGATCTTCACTTAGGTTGCGAAGGACGTTTTTAAGTTCGCTGCTATTAGTTTGAATCATAAGTCAATTTACACTTTCAAACTTTACATGCAATCATTACATTAATGAAAAACGTACAGCTATGGTGAGTGGGGATTAGAAAGCACTAACCTTTCCATTCACACAAAGCCACACTTTGATTTAAACTTATTAATTGTTGCGGACTTTCCAATCCGCATAAAAATATCCTGTCTGATGAATCCCCATTCATGGGAGCATTTGTTAAAGAGATTTTAGATCGAGGCTGTCTTTTGCCTCACCCTTAGCGTTTATTCCCCTCAGAGTCCCTGCGGTGACTCTGATAGGATATAAAGAAACTCCTTTTTCCATCCTGAGATCACCACTTGACTCACTTCACATTTCTTTGATAATTCGGCCAGGGTATGATGTTCCTTTACCGCTTCCAGAGCTACTCTGGCTTTAAATTCTGGTGTGAATTTTCGTCTGCTTGTTTTCGTAGGTAATAGTTACTTTAGATATTGTTTTATTAACTATTCCTATGGTCCGATTTCTAGGGAGTATTACATAATTTACTTACATTTAAAAAACTACTACTACCAACTTATTTCAAGATCGTGGTCGCTTAATTTATCATTCATCATAAAAGTCTATTTTCACAAATTCTTTTTATTTATAGTTACATAAACTTTACTACTCATGAGTAGATTTTTTACACTTCTACTAATTCTTTTGCTGAACCTGCAACTTCAAGCACAGGGAAGAAAAAACACAACACCTACTACCCCCACAATCGACCCAGCTATCTTTTCTGGTATTTCCATGAGGAATCTCACTCCTGCTAATACAGGAGGGCGGATTGTAGATGTTGCCATACACCCCAATAATCATAGCATTAGGCTAGTGGCTGTTGCTTCGGGTGGTATTTGGAAAACAACTAATGGAGGAACTACTTGGAAACCGGTTTTTGATCGGCAGGGATCCTTCTCTATTGGAACTATAGCGTTTGACCCTAACAACCCAAACATTGCTTGGGCCGGTACTGGAGAAAATAATAGCCAGCGTTCGGTTAGTATGGGGGATGGTATTTACAAGAGTATGGATGGAGGGGACACATGGCATAATATGGGTTTGAAAACCTCGGAGCACATTGGAAAGATTGCCATCCATCCAACCAACTCAAACATTGTTTATGTAGCGGCTCAGGGCAGCCTTTGGAAAGATGAAGGAGATCGTGGTTTATATAAAACTACCGATGGAGGAAAATCATGGGAACGTGTGCTAAACGTGAGTGAACACACAGGGATTTCAGATGTGATTCTTGATCCACGCAATCCTGAGGTTCTCATTGCAACTGCTTACCAACGCAGACGACATTTTGGGATATTAGTAGCAGGCGGCCCTGATGGTGGAGCATTCAAATCAACCAACGGAGGAAAGACCTGGGACAAAGTAAAAGGAGGATTTCCGCAAGGTGAATTGGGTAGAATTGGCATTGCCAGATCACCACAAAAACCTGATATTTTATATGCAATAGTTGCAGGGACAGAATCAACCAAAGGTATCTACCGGTCAGAAAATAACGGCGAAAACTGGCATAAGGTGAACGACTATATGGTCATTGATGCACAGTATTATATGGAGATTTTTCCAGATCCTGCACAATTTGATAAGATCTACATTGTGGATGTGATTACGAAAGTTTCTGAAGACGGTGGCAAAACCTTGAAAGGCCTCAATCACAAAGGAATTCATGTAGATAATCATGAAATTGAATTTGATTCGAACAATCCCGATTACCTTTTAATGGCGGGTGATGGAGGTATCTATGAAACCTGGGATAATGGTAAAAACTGGCGCTTTACAGATAACATGCCCATTACCCAGTTCTATCGAGTAGGGTTAGATAATGACACTCCATTCTACAATGTTTATGGAGGTACGCAAGACAATAGCACAAGAGGTGGACCTAGCCAAACCATCAATAGGATAGGCATACGAAATAGTGATTGGTTCCGAACGTTAGGAGGTGATGGTTTTCAAACAAGGGTAGATCCTGAAGATCCGAACATTTTATATTCTCAGTCCCAGTATGCCGGTATCGTACGCTACGATCGAAAAAGTTGGGAAAGAATGGACATTCAACCCCAACCGAAAGCGGGTGAACCACCTTACCAATGGAATTGGGATTCCCCCTTGCTAATTAGTACTCACGATAACAAAACCCTCTATTTTGCAGCTAACAAGGTATTCAAAAGCACTAATCGAGGCGACTCCTGGCAAGAGATCAGCAAAGACCTAAGCCGACAGATGGACCGTAATAAAATGGAGGTTATGGGGCGTGTATGGGGAATAGACGCAATATTTAAAAATGTATGGACCTCTCCGTATGGAACCATCGTTTCGCTTGCGGAATCACCACTTAAACAAGGGCTTTTATATGCGGGCACGGATGATGGCTTGATACAAGTTACCGAAGATGATGGAAAGACATGGAGAAAGATTGAAGGAATTTCCGGCGTACCAAAGTTGGCTTATCTATCGGACTTGTTTGCCTCTCCACATAATGAGAATGTAGTGTTTGCCGTTTTCAACCATCACAAATACGGAGACTATACGCCTTACTTCTTCCGAAGTGATGACAAAGGCATTACCTGGAAAAACATCTCTTCTAATCTTCCTGCAAATGATTGGGGTTGGACTATTTATCAGGATCATGAAGCTCCCAACTTACTTTTTGCGGGTACCGAGTATGGGCTATATTTTAGTTTAGATGGGGGACAGCAATGGATTGCAATGAAGTCAGGAATTCCTACCATTGCCATTAGAGACATCGAATTGCAGCAACGTGAAAATGACTTAGTAGCCGCGTCCTTTGGACGTGGTTTTTATATACTAGACGACTACAGCTTTTTAAGAGAGGTTTCTCAAGAAATACTCAATAAGGAAGTTCATTTGTTTAAAGTGGCAGATGCGCTGAGCTATCTTATGGACAATCCCGATGGAGGTTCGTTGGGTAATTCGTTCTATAGTTCGCCTAACCCAGCTTTTGGTGCGGTATTTACCCATTTCGTAAAAACTCCTCCATTAACCCTTCAACAAAAGAGAATAATAGAAGAGAAGGAGTTAATTCAAAATAAGCAACCTGTGCCATACCCCGATTGGGGTGAGTTTACCCAGGAAAAGCGAGAGTCTACACCACATTTGGTATTCATGATCAATGATGACAAAGGGCAACAGGTGGCTAGTGTACAATCAACTATCAAAGAAGGTATTGCTCGGACTAATTGGAATTTACGCTATGCGGGCACTAATGGGAATGATGGTCCCCTGGTTCCTCCAGGGACCTATACAGTTTCTATGGGCCAGGTACTTAATGGCCAATGGACTGATTTAGAAGAGAAACAGACCTTTGAAGTCACAGCACTTAACAATAGAACCTTGCCTGCAAAGGATATTGATGCTCAAAATGAATTTCTACTGAAGGTCATTCGGATGGCGAGAGCTATCAATCTGGCTGATAACTTTGGAGAAGCGAATGTTAAGGCATTAGAGGTATCAAGAAAAGCGGTAATGAACAAAGCTGCTCCGCTGGAACTCCTGAATGAAATTGAAGCAATAAGACAAACATTAATGGACTTACACATCCGCTTAAATGGCAACAAGCTAATTACTCGGAAAATGGAATTAATTCCACCTGCTATCAACAGTCGAATCAATCGAATTAGGCGGGAGATATGGAGTTCGACCTCTGACCCAACAGGCACACAGCGGGAAAGCTACCAGATCGCTGAAGATGAATTCAAGACCTGGGTTTCTGACTACAATGTATTAATCGGACGGGCTAATGAATTGAATAAAAAACTCAAAGCTTCTTTCATTGATAGTGAATTGAGATTGGATAAGTTAGAGTGGGAATAAGATAGATCTAAATTTGAAAAGAATAAACCTCAGAATCTCTTAAATATCATCTGAATCATGATAGTGATGCTATTACTAAATGAGCAACTAACTGACATTCAATAGGAAATATCTGAATAAAGTTTTGTAGTTGAAATTAAGGATGGGTACCGGAATTTATTTGCATTATTGAATTTCTTGAAAAGGGCTATGTTAATTATTATTCACGACCCAAGGTAAGAAGCGTCATTTATTTTTACTACTTGGTAAAAGAATATAAATTACTAAACTACCACCAACTTCGGTGCATAAAGCAATCAGGAACGATACCTATCAAACTAACCCAAATTGTTAAAGATGTTAAATACAATATTGAAATCATTACTCTTAATATTTTTGATCATTTTAGGTTTCGAGACCTATGCACAAACAAGTTTAATAAGTGTGCATAAAGAAGCCGCCAAAGGGTTAAAGCTTCGAGAAATTGGCCCTGCATTTATGGGTGGCAGAATAGCAGATATTGCAGTTAACCCGAATGATAAAAGTAATTGGTATGTGGCTGTGGGCTCAGGAAATGTATGGAAAACCACCAATAGCGGAATCACTTGGAAGCCGGTATTTGATGACCAGTCTTCTTACTCAATAGGTTGCGTGACTATTGATCCTAATAATACGAATACAATTTGGGTGGGTACGGGTGAAAATGTTAGTGGACGTCATGTTGGTTGGGGCGATGGAGTGTATAAAAGTTTAGATGCTGGCAATACGTGGAAAAACATGGGCCTGAAAAACGCTGAACACATTGGCAAAATCCTTATCGACCCAAGAAATAGCGATATAATTATGGTGGCTGCAGAAGGCCCACTTTGGTCAGCAGGAGGGGAGCGAGGTTTATACAAATCAATAGATGGAGGTAAGTCCTGGGACCTGAAATTAAAGATTGATGAAAATACAGGTGTTACGGATATTGAATTCGACCCTTCGAACCCAGATGTTGTTTATACCGCAGCATATCAACGCCGAAGACATACCTGGTCACTATTGGCAGGTGGTCCCAAATCGGGCATTTATAAATCATCTGATAACGGTAATACCTGGAAGCAGGTAAAAACAGGCTTACCATCCGGTGATATGGGTAAAATTGGTTTGGCGGTAACTGCGGCCAATCCTGAAAGAGTGTTTGCCACCATTGAAGCTAATGATAAAGAAAAAGGTTTTTATCGCTCAGATGATAAAGCTGAGAGCTGGAGTAAAATGAATAGCTACATATCCGGTGGAACGGGCCCGCATTATTATCAGGAAATTGAGGCCTCTCAAACAAATCCTGACCTTGTCTATCAGATGGATGTATTTCTACATGTTACGCATGATGGTGGAAAGAATTTTGACTACTTAGGAACTGGCCGTGAAAAGCATAGTGATAATCATGCGATGTGGATTGACCCTGATAATGGTAATCATCTAATTGCCGGAAGTGATGCTGGCTTATATGAGTCTTTCGATGAGGGTACAACGTGGAGGCATTTTGAAAACCTACCTATTTCACAGTTTTATAAAGCAGCTTTAGACAATGCAGAACCATTTTATAATCTAGTAGTTGGGGCTCAGGATTTAGGAACGTTAATTGGTCCATCCAGAACAATGAACACCGAAGGAGTGAGAAGCCAGGATTGGTATGTGCCGCTTGGTGCTGATGGGTATGACTGTGCAATAGATCCTACTGACCCCAATATTGTGTACATGGAAATCCAAAATGGATTATTATTTAGACTAGACAGAACTACGGAGGAGGTGACAATGATCCAACCTCAGCCAGAACCAAATGACCCGCCGGAAAGATACAACTGGGATAGCCCGATATTAATCAGTCCCCATGATAATGAGACATTATATTTTGGCTCACAAAGAGTTTGGAAGAGTACAGATCGTGGTAATTCATGGACTTCTATAAGTGGAGATTTAACTACCAATAAAAACAGGTATGAGTTAAAAATGATGGATAATGTGCCGAGTGTTGATGCACTCTATGATAATGGCGCAATGTCTAAATATGCTACATTAACTGCTATTTCAGAATCCCCTGTTACCATAGGCTTATTATATTCAGGCTCTGATGACGGCTTGATTCAGGTGAGTGAAGATGACGGGCAAAATTGGCGTAAAGCAGCTACTTTGCCTAAAGTACCAGCTTTGTCATTTATAAACGATATAGAGGCATCTAAGCATGATGCGAATACGGTATTTGCTTCTGCAGATGCACACAAGCTGGGTGATTATACCACCTATCTTTTTATGAGTTCAGATAAAGGTAAATCATGGCAGTCGATTAATGGAGATTTACCTGCCAATACTATAGTGTGGTCAATCAAACAAGACCATGTGGATAAGAACTTATTATTTATAGGGACAGAATACGGTCTCTATTATTCACCTAACAAGGGAACCAACTGGATAAAATTAGCTGCCGGCGTACCAACTATTCCGTTTCGAGATATTGAAATTCATGAAAGAGAGAATGATTTGGTAGGAGCCTCATTCGGTAGGGGAGTTTTTGTGCTGGATGATTATTCTGCCTTAAGAGAAGCGAGTAAAATTACTGATAGCCTTTCAAATAAACTTTTCTCTGTTCGCGATGCATGGTGGTATGTACCTAACGCGCCATATCAGGCTACAGGTATGCCAACTGCGGGGTCCTCTACCTTTAAATCACCTAACCCGGGGTTTGGTGCATTGCTCACTTATTACATTGGAGATGTACCCAAAACATCGAAAGACAGGAGAGAAGAAAAGGAGAAGATCTTGAAAAAACAGGAGGAAAACATACCATTTCCTGGATGGGAAACACTAAAGTCTGAATCCTTGGAAAGCGACGCAAAGGTTATGCTACTTATCCGTGATTCTGAAGGTCATGCAGTACGATGGTTAAATGGCACAGCTAAAAAAGGTGTGCATAGAATTAATTGGGATTTAAGAATGCCTGCCCCTAACCCGATAAGTTTGTCAAAGCCAACTTTTGTGCCTCCTTGGGCAGGTTCACCGGAAGGCCCCATGGTTGGTCCTGGCAAGTATAGTGCACAACTTTATTTGGTAGATAATGGAAACTTAGATGCGCAGGGTTCGGCTCAGGAATTTAATGTGAAGCCAACACCAAGCGTAAAAGCAGATGTAAATTATGCCGAGTATGTGGCGTTCACCAAAAAGACCAATGAGCTTTCAAGAAAATTAGGCGCGACAAGAAATATACTAAGCGAGGTAAATAGCAAACTGAAACATATTGAGCTTGCTATCGATCAAACACCAAGTTTAAACCCTGAGTTTTTCAAAAAGTTGAAAGAGCTTACTAACAAACATATGGAGTTGAGAGAACAACTTTATGGCAATGCGATTAAACAAGAAAAAGATGAACCTACTACACCATCTATCGGAAATAAAATAGGGAATGTAGTGTCTGGCCATTGGAGCACAACACAGCTACCTACTGAAACTCAGAAGAGGAGCATTGATTTAGGCGCTCAGGAGTTAAGTGATTTTATAAAAGTATTTGAAAGTTTTTCTAACGAATTATCTGCTTTTGAAATTTCCTTAGAAGCAGCTGGTGCGCCTTATACTCCAGGCAGGAAGCTGAACTAGATATCGAAGTCAAATGTAATGTTGAGCCCGTTACAACAGCGTTAGTATACCGGAAGGATACTTCGACAGGTTTAATGTTACATTGTTCAACTTCTTTTTGTAAGATTTTTAACCAGCTGATTTTGTAGCCTTCCCCGAAAATAGGACAGTTTAAAAATGAACAAATTAGTAACTTAAACTGTCAAATGAAACAATCAAGATTTAGTGAGAGCCAGATCATCAAGGCTCTAAAAGAGAATGAACAGGGTCGAAAGACCGAAGAAATCTGTAGGGAATTAGGCATCCATAAGGGGACCTTTTACAACTGGCGGAAAAAATACTCAGGTATGGACTCAAGCCAATTGAAGGAACTCAAAGAGCTAAAGGAAGAGAACAGACGACTGAAGCAGATGTATGCTGACCTCAGTCTTGACAACGTCATGCTTAAAGACGTTCTCTCAAAAAAGTTCTAGAGCCCTCTGAGAAGAAGCACCATGCAGAATATCTTCAAACAACCTACCAGGTGAGTATAGAAAGGTCGTGTCGGGTAATGGATCTTACAAGGTCTATGTGGTACTATCAAAGCAAGAAAGATGATAGTGAAGTGATCGATAAGCTCTCAGAGCTGGCCGAGCAGTTACCAACCAGAGGTTTTGATGAATACTATGGTCGGATCCGGCAGCAGGGTTACAGATGGAACAGAAAACGTGTTCTGAGGATCTATCGCTTAATGAAACTGGGACTTCGTAGGAAACATAAGAAAAGGCTTCCAGCGAGGATCAAACAGCCTCTGATATCTCCTGATCAGTATCTGAATACCTGGAGCATGGACTTTATGAGTGATGCACTGGCTGATCAACGTAAAATCCGGATACTAAATGTCATTGATGATTATAATCGAGAGGCCTTAGCCATAGAAGCTGGTTTAGGTTTTCCATCAGATAGAGTGATACGAGTATTAAATCATTTGGGGGAAGAGATTGGACTACCTAAAGCTATTAGAGTTGATAATGGACCTGAATTCACTTCGATTAAGTTCCAGGCATGGTGTAAAGAACACAGTATTGAAGTCAAGTATATCCAACCAGGAAGCCCGGCTCAGAATGCATTCATTGAAAGATTCAATAGATACTTCAGGGAAGATGTGCTTGATGCTTATTGGTTTGAGGACCTAGAACAGCTCAGAGTGATTATGGAGAAATGGAGATGTGATTACAATGAGAATCATCCCCATAAGTCCTTAGGAAGAATGTCACCAAATCAGTATAAAACCCTGAACCAAAGCAAGGATATTAATAAGAAAAAGTTGAATTTAGCTCTGTCCTAAAAAAGGGAAGGTTACAATTTCAGCTTTAGTTTCTACTAAATACGTGTATTCATTAAATCTTTGCGGTCATACTTTTATACTTACTCGTTGATTGTACCTGATAATGTCCCATAAATACAGGACAGTTCTCTTTTTGAATATTTTCTTCAAAGTTCGGCTAAAATATTGAGTTTGAAACTCTCGCTGTAACGCCATGTTACTCCATCGTTTTTATGCATATCTACATATTTAGTGTAGACTTTTAGGACCACATAAAGCAAGCAGCAGAAGATGTAAAGCTTTACAAGAGCTCCCGTAAAGCTTGATAGGCCTTGATGGAAAGCTTTACAGAGGCTTGCGTAAAGCTTTGTAGAGGGTCGCGTGAAGCTTTGTGTGGAGTGAAGGCGGCTTGATTTGCGTTAAAGCCACTTTCTATCTCTTCTGAATGTTCGTTTTTTGGTGTGATTTTTATAGTAAGGAGGATATTCGACAATGCCATCTGGTTCAGAAAATGGGAATCTTGAATCAAATCGTGGCAAACACCAGCCCCTAGGGGATTAGAATGAAGCGTAAACGATTTGGCTAAACTGCGTTTTAATTCAGTTTAGGTTTTGTTGTAACAAGTAATAGTAACATACTTCTATTTATTTATATCAATCATCTTTTTTTATAGGTTTTGATTTACTTTTTTTTGATAAAACCGTAGTAACCATGAACGATAGTAAGAAACCTATACACAGGTAAACAAAACTATCTTGAATAATGGCGTATAATGAAGTAACACCTTTAACCGGCAATTGTGCATACATGATCTTGTCATTTTCATCAAAGCTGCTCATTTGTGAAACCATTTCACCGTATGGTGTAATTGCTGCAGAGAGCCCAAAACGCGTTGAACGAAGAACCGAGTGACCTTGCTCAACAGCTCTAAAGGCTGCCATTTCTGTATGAACAGGGTCAATGCCTCTCCAATCACTTGACGGAAGAATAACCATATCTGCACCTAATTCACCATATCCTTTTGCCAGATACGGAAAATCATAATCATAGCAAATTGCGGCTGCGACTTTTGTTCCTCTTATATCAGCAACTTTTAAAGGCGACTTTCCCTGCACAGCTGGTTCTCCTGGTACGGGTTGATGCTTGAGGTATGTATGTGTAATGTTTCCTGACGAATCGATAAACTGGTACTTGTTTTCATACCTCAAAGGAGTTTGTGAAATGGGTGACACATAAGAAGCGACCAAAGTGATATTGAGTTCAGCAGCTAATTCCCTGATGGAGTTAATCCATTCATTCTCATCTTCAGGCATAATAAATATGGCAGCTTCGGTCCATGATATTATTTTAGCACCACCGTCTGCTGCAGTTTTGGTTCGTTTAAATAATGCTATTTTAACCTGTTCATTTCTTTCCTTAGTTGGCAATGGTAAACCACTTGCTTTCGAGTCTGTTCCAACTGCGGCGACAGTTATAGTGTCAATACCATTAGCTTTGCTCATGTCGTAACGGATGGATCCAAAAGCAATTAAAAGGAACAGCATAATTAACGGGAGCTGAAATGTTGAAATAGCGGTTTTTCTATTGATTATGATAGTAGCAATTGAGACATTAACCCAATAAATCAAAAAGCTTAGTCCAGCCAACCCAAACAAGGATACTGTTTGAATAAGTGATACATTATCGTGCATGGTATACGCAGCGACTCCCCAACTGGCAAGAGGTGTAAAGGTGTATTGAATCCATTCCATAATGATCATGATGACAGGAAATAGAAACAGTGCATATTTCTGATTTTTAAATTTGCTCCAGATCAAGTATCCCGGCAGGTGAAACAAACTAATTGGGATCGAGTAAAGAAAGACCAGCATCAATGGAATTGGATCGCTAATAATCTTGGTTACAACAAGGGACCAGGCCAAAACCAAAGCGAGAAAAAAGGTTAACCTTGACTTCCAACCTTGTGTGAGACTTAGATAAACTAAAAATGGAACACTTGAAACCCAAGCCATGATTTCAATACTAAAGGTCATGTGAGTTAGGGCCATGGTAGCTACTCCAATTGCGAGATACCATAGTGGATTAATTTTATTTATATTAAATCCTTGTGTGGTGGCACTTGAAAAGTTCTTCATCTTTCTTTGTTTTTAAGTTCACTACAAAGATTGATGATGTTGATTTTGTATCCATTAACATTTGTTAAAGGATGACCTTTTACTTCATGAGTTCTTTACGGAGTCTGCTGAGGGAAATATTTGTAATTCCCAGATAGGAGGCAATGTCAACATGTGAGATTAGATTTTCCAGAAAGTGATATTTTTCTCTAAAAAGAATCAGCCTTTCTTTAGCGTTCAGCGAAGCGAGGCCAATTTCTTTTTCAACTTTTGCAAGGAGTTCAATTTGTAAAACCATATTTCCAAACTCGCGAATGTCAATGTAATTTATCATTAGCTGCTCAAATTTGTCAGCGTTTAGGCTGGCAACAGTTAGTTTTGTGAGCGCTTGAAAGTTAAGGTGAGATATTTGATTAGCTGTTCTCGTTTTATTCGGAGAGAGTACACCGCCTTCAAGAAAATAAGATATAGTTACTTCCTCACCTTCCGGACTTAGCAAAAAGCTCCGGCAAACGCCTTCGTAAACAAAGTATTCCTTGTTATTTTTTTTCCCTCTATCAATAAATATATCTCCTTTTTCATAAACTTCAACTACAATCAAGTCACTCATCAGATCTAATGACCTCTCCGATACAGGAGACACTTTGCTGACTAATGGTCTTGTTCGTTCTTTAATCTGTTCGAAGTTCATGATTATCTTTTATTTACTACAACGTCCAAATATGCGCTGTGGCCAACCTCAGACTTTTACTGCAAAATAGCGAAATCTGCTCCGCCAGGCAACTGTCAGATTCGCACTGCATTTCTACAAGTCAATGGCTCCTGAGTAAAGACCAGTTCAGATATTTACATCATTTCACCGAGCAGATTTTGTGGTCAAGTTGCAAAGGCTCTTGCGAAGAACTACTTAAGGCCATGCGGTTATAGTCGATGTTACCTTCTGCCTATATTCCTTTAAGTTTTTTGGGATTTCTTGATGTGTGAAAGACTCGGGATATTATAGCCTTGTCTTTGGATATTCTGTAGATGATCTTATAGCTCCAAACTACAAGAAATCGGTATTCAGATTTTTTATGTTCCAAAAGCGGTTCAATCGTTCCCATTTTTGGAGATTTTTCAAGTAATTGGGTTGAAGTGAGGATTTTGGAGAGGACAATTTCAGCATAAGACAATCCCTGCTCCTCCTTAATATATTTTACTACACGTTCTAATTGACTGAATGCCTATTTAGTCCAGATTACTTTAACCACTCCTTAGACTTTTCTTCTACTTTTTTTTGGGTTAGAGTTTCCCCTTTTTGTTCTTGTTCCTCAGATTCTTCTATATCAGCTAGCAATGAAAGCTGATCATAAACATCTTCTAATGTGGACTCGGGAGTTATTCGATCTGCAATTTGAACAAGATGCTCTTTTAATTTGGATTCCATGAGTCTAATATAACAAATCAGTATGTGACAACTGTTCCATTAAACTCAAATTTATTTGTTAGCGGCTGGAAGGTAACGCCTGACTATGACGCGGGGCCAACCTCAGGCATTTACTGCAAAATAGCAAAAACTACCATGCCAGACAACTGTCAGATTCCCACTACGTTCTGGAAGTCAAAAGCTCCTGACTTGGTCATTTCAGATGCCTACTTCACTTTCACAGAGTAGGTTTTGTGGTCAAGTTGTACAGACTTTTGTGAAGAATTACGTTAGTCCATGCGCTATAGTCAATGTTGGAGGTCGTCTTATTTTATTTGTTTTGAAGAATGATGAACCCTTGCAATTAATAGATGGTCTGGATGTAGTCTGTAAACTATCCGATAACTTCCTTCAATTAATTCTTTTATTTCTTTGTTTTCAAATTCCGGACAATCCTTCCTGAGTTTGGGAAGTTTTCAAGTTGATCGACACGAGAAATTATTAATTCAACTTGTTTTGATGCGTATTTTACGGAATCTTGAAATATGTATTGATGAATGTTTCTAAGGTCATCGATTGCCAATTCAGACCAAATAATTTTCACCATTTTTTCACCATTTCTTTGACTTGCTCATGGGAAACAACCTTTCCTTCTTCTCCTTGTTTGATTCCTTGTTCAACCTTTTCAATAAAGACTAATTTTTCAATTAATTCATCCAAATTAAAATCTTCTGGCATTAGTTGAACTGTTTCTAAAACCTTATTCTTCTTCATATATCAAATATACGCAATCTCGGTAATGACCTCCAACGCCTGGATAGAGCGAGTGGCCCTCCCCTGGCTATGAAAACCTAAACTAGCTAAATCTACTGTGAGATGCAACGGGTAAAATTCTAATGAGCCTGCCTGCCGGCAAAGGCAGGTTCAGCAGATGAATGCTCCTGACCACTCCAAAACCCGAAAGAATCATCCAGCTCCCAGAGTAGATTTAGCGGTGAAGTTCGTAAACGAGTAGCTATGAAATGCTTTAGGCCATTCGTCTCTATCTGATGTTACCTGTCGGCTATTTTCTC
Source organism: Marinoscillum sp. (assembly GCA_043554545.1). Taxonomy (GTDB): domain Bacteria; phylum Bacteroidota; class Bacteroidia; order Cytophagales; family Cyclobacteriaceae; genus UBA7330. The sequence goes on from CP121337.1 coordinate 258,794, forward strand.
AAATAGTTGGTTGGGTTCGATGATCTCAGTTCCCTCGAAAGGGTTCAGTTCCAATAAGTCTTGATCTCCAGTTACCAAGTAATTCGCCTTTGAAGTTCTAATCAGTCCGAGTAAAAAGTTATCCTTCGGATCTCTGCAGATGTTCGGATAATTGTCAACTTCATAGTCAGTTCCTATAAAGGCCATCAGTTTCAGAAGTTCGTTTACTTTCCCCTTGCTGAAATATTTTTGGAATTTCTTCCTTCCAGTTACCTCATGCAACTCAGTTCTGAGCTGTTCCGATAGGACAAGTTCAATTTTCTGAGAAGTTAGGAGTTCAGTTAATCCACCAAGTTGATAACCGATGAGGTAGCTAATCCAAATATTGGTGTCAAATATGACCTTAATTCGCTTTTCGTTTGTCATAAAGGTCTTGTCTGACTTGCTCAACTTCTGAGGTAATCTCTTTCATTGAAAGTTTGTCAGTTCGAAATGCAGTCAAAAGCTCGGTCAGTTTGGAGCCAATGGTTTCCTTCTCAAGTTCTTGTGAAATCTTGATTTTTTGTTCACCCGGCAGATTCCTAACAAGTTCAAGTATCTGAGTGAAAGAAAGGTTCATATCTGCTTTCATAGTTTAAAGTTACGAAAATATAGCACTATTTGTTCTCGTGGCACTGCTGAAAGGTAACGATTAGTATAAAAGCAGTAGCGGTTAAAACGCACTTACTTTTTGCCATTCAATATACTTAATTAAACACAACAACGGTTTGAGTTAGCACCCAAACCGCTATTGATTTTTTATACAATGTTGTAGGTGGTGCTTAGCTTATCTCATTGTTAAAGTATAAAGCTTTTTCTATCCAAAAATCCAGGTCGTTCTCAGCATCAAACCCTTCTGGATCTATGTATAGAAATCCACGCATCACCTTTCCTGTAAAATCCATTTCTCTACTTCTTTTTTGGAAAATAAGTTGATCATGTTTGGCTTTTCCTACTCTTACCATTAATCTATCTTTTCCAGTCTTTTTGTCGATATCCAATCCGATACACATTTTGTCATTTACCATGAAAATAAGGCCGCCCATCATCTTCTTTTCATCTGTCAGGCTTGCTTTTGATAAGCGCTGACGAATACGGTCTGCTTGATGTTCACTGTAAGCCATATGTTATCTATTTTTTGGTTTTACTATAAGGAATATTAAGGTGATAGGTAATAATGAAAATAGGCCAAAGACAATATCCCCGCTTAGGAATATTAAAATTGTAGAAAACCCAAACGTTAATCCTAAAAGAGTGGCTCCAATTTTACGAAACCTGGTGATCAAGATTAAAACAGCACTAATGATTTGAAATACTCCAACTAGAATGATGGCCGTTTCAGTTAATCCCACCTTTTGAAAGAATGCAAGTTCCTCAGGTATCAACATTATTTTTGCTATTCCTGAGGCAAGTGCCAATAAAAGAACAGCCACTAGCATTATTGTCCTTAAATATTTCATTTATTCCGTCTTTAAAAGTCTACTCTATTTTCTTTCAGAAGCACTTTTAAGTCCACCCAAAAATTTTCTGTTCCCGGAATTCCATTTTGATTTTAACATCACAAACATCAATTTTCCCAACGGCCCATACTTCATTTTAATGTTCATTTTCTGTGTCACTTTGATCTTATCACCAATTTGTTCAAAGGAATAATCATGCTGGAGTTGGTGAACAGGAAATGAGCAAGCCGTTAATGTGTACTCAAGTGCTTTGTTAGGCTCATAGGTTGTACATTTCTCTTCAAACCAGTTTTTACCATCCAACATATCTACTTTTCTGCTAGCACCGATACCCGATTTTATTTCAGAAGTTGCAGTTGACTTCTTAACTGTAGGGTCATAAGTGTCCAATTTGTCGGTAATAGATAATGACTCCCATATTTTATCAATTGGAGCATCTATTAATACTTCATTTTTTAATGTCTTCATAATTCTAAAGTTTAATTTCCCAGAGAAGCATAAATCTTCCCTGGGATAGTATTACATTAAGTTGATTCCTTTCTAAACTCTTCGGCATCATAATAAACCTTGATGCTCTTGATCTTTCCGTTCTCCGTTTCATACCATTCACTCATATCTAATGTGATCGTTTTACCAGTTGGCATTTCAACATCAATTTCGACCTGAGTGATTACGTAATTGTCCACTTCTACAGCTTTCTTCATTCTAGCCCCTCTCACCATGGACATAAACCCTTTGTTCAATTCTATGAAGGCTTCCATTCCGCTTACTTGAGCAGCCGGACCATCAAAGGTTATGTCATCGGTAATGAATTCTTTCCATGAATCAGTTCCAGAGGCCATTCCTCCTCCGTAACCTTCATGAACAATTTGCATTGGTGTTCTTTCCATTTTTTTTAATTTTAATTAATCATTTAACTTGTAAAATCGAAGCTAAATTACAAATTAACTTTGGAATTACAAGTTAAAAGAAAAATTTTCTTAAATTTGAATCATGGAAGTAAGGTCGCATTGCCCTATAAATTACACATTAGAATACTTTGGAGATAAATGGTCATTTCTCATTATCAGGGATTTAATGTTTAAAGGGAAGCGGCATTACAATGAATTTCTAGAGGCAGGAGAAAAAGTATCTACCAGTGTTTTGGGTGACCGGCTTAAGCGCTTAGAGGAAATGGGAATCATTTCAAAAGGCGAGGATACAGTAAAGAAATCGCGGATTCGTTACAGCCTAACTCAAAAAGGTATTGATCTTCTGCCTATTTTGTTGGAAATGATCATTTGGGGTGGGCTTCATGATGACCTAACCGAATCTCCAAAGGAGTTTATGGATGAGGCCTTAAATAATAAAGCTACATTGTTAGAAAAGATCAGGGAAAACTTAATAAAAGATCATTTATAGAATACTTTAAAAAAAGGAGGAGTAAAAACCCCGCCCTTATCTTTATCTATTACTTTTTTCAGATGAACTCTTTAAAGTTTACTACCTTGGGTTTTGATTTTGAATGATCAATCTCAAATCCATCAGCTTGCAAAAGTTCAGCTTGCAGTTCCACATCTTTTGCTGAAAGTTCGCCTTTTCCATTGACCACTTTATAAGCTCCGGTGCTTTTTTCTCCAACCATACCTCTGAGAACCTTTAGACTGGTTTTCGGACAGGCTGTGGTTACCCCTAATTGATTTGCTATTGATTCCCGAAGAATTGGTATGGTGGTTAATTTCCCTTTTGGCAGTTTAGCGAGTTCTTTCCTCAATGTTTCTTCTGAGGGTAAAACCATATCTCCAACTCCAAGATACATTTCTAATCCGGAAGGTATTTTTTGAATCTTATCCATGTCTCTTAATATTAATTCATTCCAAATTCTTTTCTGAACTCCTGTGCGTCATAATGAACTTTAACGGATTGAATTTTATCATCCTTGATTTCATAAAACTCAGTCATGTCAAGAGTAATTACATTACCGTTTGGAGTAGCAACTTTAATTTCCACCTCGGTAGCAACAAGGTTGTCATTGGCTACATAACGCTTCATTTCTGCACCTCTAACCATTCCAAAGAAATCTTCTGTTGTTTTGATGTACTCTGCTTTCCCGACTGCTTTTGCAGCAGGTCCGGTGAATGTAACATCATCTGCTAAAAGGTTTTTCCAATTGTCATTTTGTTCTTGCATTGATTGAGCGTATGCTCCCCAAATTTGTTCTGCTTTTTTCATTTTCTTAATTTTTAATTGTTAAATAATACCCTTTTTCTGTGGGCTTCTATTACTTATACAATCCATGAGAAATTTTTGAACGGGAAAATGGAGTTTTTTTTAAGAAGTTGCTTTTTCGACCCAAGAGGGGATATTTTCAAGAAAAAAAGAATGCAATTCACTGGAACCTTGAAGTGGGTCGGTTTCTCTAACAAGTTTCATTCTAAGGTCAAGAAGTTTCTCATGATCATCAGTTGATGATAACTTTAACTCTTTTGCTTTAATATGAGCATCTTGCTTAGGATTGAATATTCCATTTAAGGCTGTACACTGATTACAAATACCATTTTTGTTAATAAGAGCACATCTGTTATCAAATATTCTCTTCAGGTTTTTTCTTGCATCAGCAATGCCGTGTTTTACTTTTCCTTCACTTAAGCCGGTAATTTCAATTATTTCTTCTTGTTTAAATCCATATACATCTTTGAGTAAAAGACAGATTTGTTGGGTAAGTTCTAGGGTTTTTGTGATACAGGTGAAACAGTAGTTGAGATGTTCCTTCATTTCGAATCGTGCATCAGGTGTTGAATTGAATACTTCACCAATTTCTTGCATTCTTTCAGGACTATTTGAGTGATACTCTTGACAAATGGTTAAGTCATTCTCGCCCCAACGCTTCATTTTGACTAGATAATTCTTACCGGTATTGATGGCAATGGTAAAGACCCATGTCTTCAGACTTGCTTTTTCGGGCTGATATGATTCTAGGTTTGACACTGCCTTAATATAAGTTTCTTGTGCCAGATCTTCGGCATCCTGCTTGTTCGCTACCAGCCGATATAAAAAAGAGGTCAACTCTCCACTGAAATTAACAAATTCAGATTGAAATGTTTCTTGTTTCATCTTTTATTTCTTTTTGCATTACCTACAACGTCTAGATATTGCACGTGTCTCTGCACTTCCTAAATATCTATTAAAGTGTCTGTCTTGCACTTCAGTTTCAAGTACCTAAGTAGAGGCATGTGCTATATCGTTTGTTGTAAGCTTTTTTTAGTGCATTATCAAAAATCAATTACTCAATCTTTTACACATCTGCATGATTTTCGTTGAGATCTGTCTCCATCTTCTCCGGTTGTGGTTCTAATTTGAATTTCTTTGGCATTAATCCAAACATTTACTGCTTGTCCATTATTTGCCCAAAAACCTCCTCCCTCACATCTATTTTCATATGTCCAGTCTCGATACCCCCATATGTAACCTGTACCTGAAGGAGTCAAGCCGAGAAGATTTGAGTTACTGTTACTTGCTGATCCCCAACATGCCAAATCAGATCGAATTGAACTTAATAATTTACTGCTTTCTTCAGAAAGTCCGTCTACATAACTATTTGGTCGTTGAGGGTAATAATCTATCTCTTTGATCTTAAGTGAACTTGTATATTTGATGTTTGTCATCAGACTATGAAATAACATCGCTAAATTATCTACACTAGGAACTTTCCACCCCTCAGGGCAAGCATTATAACAGGATGCATAATTGTACAAGTACCCATCTGTTTCGAAATATTCTTCATTTCCATTGTATAGCGCTAAATCTTGAATTTCTTCATTTTGATAGGTAAGTTTCGATCTAATATTATCTGTAAGCCATAGTTGCTTTCCAATCTTTACCCAATCGTAAACGTTTCCTTCAATATCCGTAAGTGAACCAATAATATTTTCATTCTTTAATTGTTGAATGGTATAACCAGCGTCAACAAAAGTACTAACAGAAATTCCTCCATCTGCAAGCTCAAAAAGACTTAATCCATTGGAAATCATTTCGTTAATAGGAATTCCTGTGGCGAAAACATCAACAGCTCTTGCTCCAGAATTGATCAAAGTAATGGGGTCTAGTCCCATTTCGATTAATGTCTTAACTTCTATTGTTTGAACCAGTTCATCAGCAATATCATCTTCGCTAATTCCATGTTCCAGAAGTTCTTCTATTTCAACTCCATTTTGAATTAAAGCTGTTATGGATATACCCTTATTATGTAATTCAGCAGGCGAAACACCATTCTGCAATAGCTCTCCAACTTCAAACAAGGAACTGGACACTATATCTGAAAGTTCCAGATATTCCAGAAGTTCAGTTAAAGTAATCCCAAAATTCACCATTTCCTGAATAGACCAATCAGAAGCAAGAAATGCTGATATTTCTGAGTATGCAGAAGTCTCACCATTTGTGATGGTCCATCTAAGTAAATAATTTTCCAATGGAAACCCTATGAATGTTGTCAAATGGTCATTTGGATTAGAAAAGGCACCTAATCTTTTATGGTCACTTTCAATTGTCCAGGTTCCAGATTGTCCAGGAAATGGTTGCGACGCACTTAGATAAATTGTCCTGGCAACTGTATCTGCTCTTGTTATCTGAATAGAAATATTATCTGGTAAAGGGATACTATCTTCTTGTTTGCAGCATACTCCTAAAATTGTAAAGAGAATAACTATTACTTTATGTAATTTCATTAGATTCGTATTCATAATTCCAATTGGCCTCAATTGCTTACAACGCACAGGTATGATGAGTGGCCACCCCTATGCTATAATAAACTAAGCTAGCTAAAACCTCGGTGAGATGCAACGGCTAAAAACCTACTGAGTTCCGCGAATGAAAGCTCCTGACTGCTCCAAAGGCCATAAGAAATTGAAAGTTCCCAGAGAGGTTTTAGCGATGAGGCTCCTCATGAAGTGGCTATGAAATGCTTAAGGCCATTCATCATACCGAATGTTAGGCATCGTATTACAGTTTTTTTGTTACTGAAGATCTAATTGAGTCATTCGTAATTGGTTTTAGTCCTCCATCCACAATAAGGTAACTGGTTATAATTGAGTCAATAATTTCCTCATAGTATTCGTCTGGAACGTAGTCTCCTAAACAAGAATTTATAGTGTTAGTATAAATACTATTTCCAACAATTTTCGATGTTGTTACCTTAGAACCATCCGGGTATGATGTCACTGTTGCAAGTTCAGTGAGTTTAAGGGAATTACATAAGTTGACAAGATATATAGTTGAATCAGTAGAATTCAACGTTAATATGTCCATAACCGCAATCAAGCAAGAATCATCTAAGTTTATATCTACTTTTCTTAGTTCTCTTTTTGGAATCGTTTTATCTTCTTTAAACAAATCAATTGTCCGTAATTGTGACAATGCAAAGTCGCTAAGCTCATTTGTTTTATTTTCAGTTGAAATCATTTTCGGTGTTGAACTGACTGAGGAATTTGATTCGGGAACAACTTCTGTTATCTCCTCATTTGTACTTTTGACTTTTTCCGTTCCGCAAGAAAACAATACTGTAAATAGTACTAAATATCCGATCTTCATTTGATTGACCCATTATGATGCCTAACGCTCAACTAAAATGAGTATGCGCCCCAGTGGCTAGAGGCACTGAGGATGCTAGTATGCAATGTTCTATCAAAGGGCTCAGTTCGCATATTCATTTTTAGCATCTGTTATGGAGAGTTACTGTTTGATAATTCTTCTGGTTATTCTTGCCGATCCAGATTCGAAAATTATTAGATATAGCCCTGAGGGTTTATTTGACATATTAATTTCTAAACTTCCACTTAATACACCTGATTGTACTTCCCTACCTGTCAATGTACGCAGAGAATACTCGGCGTTGATGTTGGGATCCGCATTGATGTTGAGGTAGTCAAATACGGGGTTTGGATGAGTTTTTAGAGAGACATCAAATCTATTTGACCCAATTCCCAAAACTTGGGAGTTAATTTCAATAATTGCGGGCTCTGAAAATTCGGAACCCAAAAACCTGTTGTCAATTGATTGTACAGCCCATGAGTAAATACCGCTCTCAAGATCTTTAATATTAAGTCTGTAGAATTTATTTTTTCCAGTATTACCCTCCCTCACAACTTTCCTCCAACCTGTGGCTGTGTCGGACATGGGTGATACAATCAGGTTGTGTTGCTGATTTTTGACGTATATATTATACGAATGTATATTATCCGGTACATCTTGGGACCAAGAAAATAATACGCTAGTATCACCGATGGTGCTGGTTAGGTTGATTGGGATATTAGTATTCGCTTTATTTTCTTCACTCGTTACATTTTTGTAAATCCTGTCTATAAAAAAGATGTCAAGATCTTGATCATTGTCATAGTCAACTAAAATCTGACCTTCGTCGAAAGGAGACTCGTTTCTATATTCATAAAAATATTCAAAGCCATAATCATGTTTTACAAATGAAGAATTCCCCAAGTTTTCGTACATGTTGATGTGGTATAGCAGGTCTAAATCACCATCATTGTCGTAATCGCCCCAAGAAGTTCCTCCATCACCATACCATGTTCCTCCATTTTCCTCAAATGTGAATTCTATCGGCTCGAAGTTTCCATCCACATTTCTATAAAGTTTATTCTCACTTAATATATCTAGGTCACCATCATTATCATAATCTACCCAATCATGAGGCCCATACTCATAAATGGCTATTGTATGTTGTACAAATTCAAGCCCTTCATTTTGGAGGATAAGATTATTCATTAAAAGATCCTGATCCCCATCATTATCATAATCACCCCAATCAAAATATGAGCTAAAATCAACAATTGGTGGAATCTCTATCGGAGAAAAATCAAATTTCAAATTCCCATTGACATAAAGGTGACTGCCGTCCGAAGAGATATCCCCAACGAATATATCGTACGAACCATCATTGTTAAAATCAACAAATGAAGATTTGCGAGGGTGACTTTTAATAATGCCAGGATTTCCGTCAAGGCCAATTTCTGTAAATGATATACCTAAGTCACTAGTATATATTTTGATATCACCTTTATCAGAGTCGTATCTGCCAGTAAGCATAATATCAAGGTAACCATCATTGTTGTAATCACCCCACATCGCTGTTCCGCCAGGGATATTGAGCAGGGCAAATTCGACTTCAACGAATGAATCGGAACCCTCATTTCTTAAAACCCTTGTTATTGGGCTGCCATTTTCCCAACCAGTTACCAGTATATCAAGATCCCCATCATTATCGAAATCACCCCAATCTGATGAACTAGGATAACCCCATACCAAACCAGTTGGGATCACAAGTTCAAAATTCTGAGAGACAGCATTAGTGCAGAAAATAAGCAGTGTACTAATGATCAATAATTCCTTCATATGGCTCAATATTCTCATAATTTAATTTTTTTGTCTTTCAGATCCAGCTACCATTTTCGTTCGTCTATGCTACATAACGACCAGCTAAGCGGCGGATGTCCGAAACTTGCTAGGTAACGATAAAAGTAACGAAGGTGCACCATCCTGACAAGACTTTCAGATGACGATACCCAAAGAAAGACATTCGCCAGTAGCAGAGAAAAAATAGAAATCAATAAAGATGGCAGAAGGTGCACCGAAGTGGGCGAGTCTCTCAGCAGCAGGCAGATGGGCAGTAGATATCTGCCGACTTAGCGTTTGTTATGCTCATTTATTTTGCATGTTAGGTCAGGAAATGATGAACGGCCTGATAAGCGTTATCCTGAGAATTAACATTGGTCAATGCAGGTAAAATATCGAATTGGTCTACGACTTCACCTGCCATTTTACCTTCCTTGCTGGCGTATACACCCCCTGTTTTGTACTTATTATTCGAAATTGCATCCACAAATCTTGATGCTCCTTTGTCTACTTTATGTCCCATTCCAAACAATGAAAAGAAAATTGGCATGACATTATTCCACATAAACTTCATCATTGGGGTTGTATTATCTGCAACAGAAGTACCGCTTGTAGCTCCCGGACTCATTGAGATGAACTTTACATCGGGGTATTTTCGTGATAATGATGACATGTACAAAGTAGCCACATATTTAACAAGTTGATAGCCCTGCATAACACTAAATTTTTCTCCAAAATAGGACCCGTCCAATATAGACACTAGCTCTTCACTTGAATGGGTTTTTAGGCCGGAGTTTTTCAGTCCTTTCTTCTTGACACTGAGTATCCCTTCAGAAGTTGCGAGCATTGCTGTTTTATTCAATTTTCCGGCTTCAATCAGACCTTCAACTAAAACCACATGCCCAAGTAAGTTGCTTGCAGCCAGCTCATTCATTCCAGATTCCGTTTTATTATTTGGGTTTCTGCCTCCCATGCCTCCAGCGTTCATAACGAGTGCATCTACACTACCTTCCAATTTTTCTATCGCATTTTTAACTGACTCTACGTTGGAAATATCCATAATCAGTATTTCGAAGATATCTCTCCCTGTAGAAGCTTCGAGTTCTTTTTTTGCCAATTCTGCCTTTTTGTTATTCCTGCAACCCATTATGATTCGGGTTGTTTCTTGTTGTAGTGATAATTGTCTTGCAGTTTCTTTTCCCAGTCCTGCGTTGGCCCCTGTGATTAAAATTGAACTATTCATAATTGGACAAATTTTCTTTTAATAAATGTTATCGTGATTGGCTTTTAGTTAAGCTTTTGATTCTTTATTTGATGCTGAGGACGAATTGTCTTGTCTGTTAATCAGGTATCCTAATACCAGTATTATAATTCCGCGCGGCACATCAATCATAAGACCTTCTGATATCCCCTGTGAGAAAGAAACAATTCCGGCCGTAATCGCAATCCAACCAAATAGCATTCCTAACGACACTCCCTTGCTTTCACCTCGTAAAACCCAAAATATGCTGAGAGTCAGCATTATCCCTAAAAACAAAACGTTCAATCCCAGATTTAGGCCGATTACAGTCATATCCTCATGGTAGCTCAGTTTGAACATAGATGTGACTACCTCCTGGAAATTAAGAAGCATCATAATGCCCATCCCAATTTGCATCAAGGCATTGATAGCCAAGAAAACAACGAATACTTTTTTCAAATTGCTCATGTCTTAATTTGGTTTGATTAAGTTTATTTAAACCGAACGGTACAAATGTAATTCTTTATTTGTACCAATTAGTACATAAGTTTATTTTCTTTAAATTTGCACCATGCCTAAAGTGGAATTGTTTGATAGGAATGAGGTAATTACGAAAGCGATTAACCTCTTTTGGAAGAAGGGATATGGAGCTACTTCTTTATCTGACTTAACAGAGGAACTTGGGATTGGAAAAAGTAGCCTGTATAATACATTCGGGAGTAAAAGGCAGCTTTTTGACCATTGTTTGTCTATCTACGGTAATGGAGGTTCTGAGCTTATCGACAAATTATTAAGGAGAGAAAGCGACCCGATTTACAGCATCAGGCTGTATTTAGAATTTCAATCAAATAACCTTTTAAAAGACCCTCTATCTAAAGGCTGTTTAATAGCAAATACATCTGCAGAAATGGCAAGCGATGAAGAAATCGAACGTTTCCTACTGGAGTATAATCAATCCATGAAGTCTGCAATAGTGAACTATTTAATCGAAGGCCCTCTGGCTGATCAGGCAGAAGAGATTGCCGACTCTTTACTTATTTATACGACTGGTGTTTCTATCATGTCAAAATATATCAAAGACCCGAAACGCTTCAATGCCTCTCATGATCAGTTTATTAAATCTTTGATGAATTGAGCATAACGCCCAACTATCATCCGTAAGCTGGACTTTTCAAATATCTATAAAAGTATCTCATCACACAGGACTGTGCAAACAGTTCAGTTAGTGCCGCCGGCAAGGCTTATGGATGATAGTGTCTGTTACAGCCAGTTAGAGGTTGTTCAAATAATCAACAATCAATTGCACCCCTTCTTCATCTATCATCGTCGTACCTACAAATGGCATTCTGCCGTTGACCAAGTTTCTTGCAATCTTTTCTTCTTTACCTAGAATACCAGTTTGTTCCAAAGGGGTTTCATTTCTGAAGTCAAAGTTTCTCTCATTGGATTTATCCCATCCATTTGGATTGTGACAATGCGCACAATTCATATCCAAATATGCTCTGCCTCTAACAGATAATTCCAGCTCGCTATTTTTATAATCTGCAATTTGTGGCAAGTCAGTTATATCAATTCTATCATTTATTAGTCCCACCGATTGCAGATACGTGATCTGATTAATGTTTTCACCATGTCGAATCACTTCGCGATTTAGGTTCCTTAAAGTTGGACCGATTGGAGTAAGCTTTGATTTTGATTGGTGGCATGTTCCACACTCATTCTTACTCGGAATATGGTACGCAGTAGACAAATTGTTCCCATTACTATCTAACCAACTCACCCGAGTGTCATCGCCATCTAATTCCAGTCTTGCTTCAGTCTGGGAGTCATTCCAAGTGTAAGTGGCAACATTCCATGAATTATTTTCCTTTATGAGTAAACGGCTTTCTATGATCCTTTTACCTTCCTTAGCATCTCTTTCATCATTCAAATAGTAAAAAGTCTTGACTAAGATTGTTCCATCTGGAAAGCTGATTGAATCATCATTCAAATCTTGAATTTGAGTTCCTGATGGAATCTTTATAAGTCTCTGTTTATAAGCATAATCCGTAAAAAGAGTTGAACTTAATTCAAGTAAATGAAAATCCTCGGTAGGGGCTAAGTCCGCCATTTCGCCTTGATATATCTCGTAGGAAGAAAGGTTGTCTTCAAAGTCCACAGTTTGCGGATAATTGAACTCGGGTATGCTTATTTCATCATCCCATCTTGTGTTTACATCTTCACAAGAATCTAATGAAAGGGACAGTAATCCTGCGGCCAATGCAATTATTCTCATTTTTAGTTCTTTATTACAATTCTTCGTTTTCGGCAGGCAATGTGTCTGTATATGGTAGGTATGTCAAATAAAATCAACCAAAGGCCGGTTTAAATCAATCAAATTGGTTTTTACTTTTATGATGAGTGAAGCTGTTTAATTGAATAGAAACTATGAAGTCATTGATAAACTCAACTTGTTTATTGAATTAATTTGAATTTGTGAGGTATAAATCAGACATTGAAGCATGCGCATTAAGTCTTACCAACAAATTATTCAAGCATTCATTTGGAGCGGAGTTTGGTTCATCATTCTGTTCATTCTTAACAAGGAAAATGTCTTTGGTGCTCGTTTCTGGCTGCAGACTTTCTTTACAGTCACCGGAATTTTCATTGTTGTATTTGTGAATCTAAGGTGGCTTTTACCTGAATTATTCTTTAAGCAGCGCAAAAAGCTTTATGTTCTTTTAAGCATGATATTGCTAATGACTGTTGTATGGGGAATTCATTCGGATTTCCTGCCTTGGAATCAAAAACAGGATAGGGCCGAGACCACTTTTGATAATGATACTAACGAGCAAGAAACCAATAATTTCAGATGGCTAATTCGAAATCTGCCTCCGCTCTTTATTTGCCTTCTTGGAAGTTCATTTATTGCAACAAGTAGCTATGCTCGTAAAAAGGAAAAGGAGGCCATTTTGCAAGAAAAGTCGAAATTGGAAACGGAATTAAAGTTTCTCAAATCACAAATTAACCCTCATTTCTTATTCAATACTTTACATAATATCTATACTCTGACTGTCTTACAGTCCCAAGAAGCTCCAGAACAGCTCTTAAAACTATCAGACTTGTTAAGGTATATGGTATATGATTCAAATGAAGAAAGAGTACCCTTGAATCGTGAAATAGAGTATTTAAACAATTTTCTCAGTCTGGCTCAATTGAAGGATAGTAAAGGTCTAGATATTCGCTTTGACCTGGACTTGGAAAACACGGACTTGGCAATTGCGCCGTTATTATTTATTCCTTTTGTTGAGAACGCTTTCAAGCACAGTCAATTTGAAGATCTTGATAAAGGCTTCATTCATATTTCCATCAAATCCAGTCAGCATATTGTATGCCTGAGCGTTGAAAATAGTTTTCCAAAAAGTGAGTTCAAAAAGGACTTAGTAGGAGGAATCGGCCTTGCTAATGTCAAACAACGCTTAAACCTACTTTACCCGAAGAAGCACAAATTGGAAATAAATGACAATGAATCAACTTTCGGAGTAACACTAGAACTGAATTGCTCATGAAGAAATTCACCTGTATAGTAATAGATGACGAAGAATTAAGTAGAAACCTATTGGAAAACTACATAGGACGAGTCAGTTCTTTGGAGCTAATCGCAAAGTTTAAGAATCCTGTTGAAGCACTAGCCACTTTAGCCGAGGATGATGTCGATATTATGTTTCTCGATATTCAAATGCCAGAATTAACAGGAACTGAGTTTTTAAGAACACTTTCAGATCCACCCGCAGTTATCTTCACAACAGCTTATAATCAATATGCGCTCGAAGGATTTGAGTTATCGGCAACTGACTATTTACTGAAACCATTCAACTTTACTCGTTTTTTAAAAGCTGTCAATAAAGCTACCGAATTAATAAAGTTAAGGCGTAATGCAAAAGAGACTTCTCTAGCTGAAACCCATGGCAATGAAGTCCATGATGAGTATTTGCTAATAAATGCCAGTCGGAAGCTTCATAGGGTTCATCTGAAAGATATCGAATACGTTCAGAGTGATAAAGAATACGTTATCTATTTCACCAAGCAAGAGAAGATCATGGCCTTGGGTTCCCTAAAGAGTTTGGAAGAAGAACTTCCTTCAGCTGATTTTATTCGTGTCCATAAATCTTACATTGTTGCCAAAGATCGAGTAAGAAGCATTGAAGGGAATCAAATCAATCTAGAGGAAATAAAAATTCCAATTGGAGGAACTTATCGCGAAGCTATTGTGCGTACGATTTTCAAATGATCTCAACTGATTGGCTGTAACGTTCTGTGTATGGTGTCGTAGCTGACGTTAGGAAGCTATGCACTATACACCTTGTTGGCGGTAGTTTTTTTATTTCAGAAGTTCGATTTTGGTCGTTAAGTTAATAATCATTTCTAATTCGAGCGATTAAGTATACATGAATAAACATGGCAATTGGTACTTGAAAAATAGAAATCAATGTTAACGGGGGTAATCCCATAGGCGTAGGTGCTGGAGAAACACTCATCAGGCCAAAGAAAGTCAAGCCGACTACAGTAAACGCACTAGCGAAATCTAATAAACCTAATCCGTTCCAAGCCAATACTAACTTGTTGTATTTATTCCCTTTGTAGTATATCAATATACCAAGTATAATGGCACTAGTAGCTACTGTTACGTCAAGCAATCCGTTGACTACACCTATCTCAAAGGGCAATTTATCTTGAACATAAAATACAAGGAAGAAAATACCTGCAAAACGATAAGCTTGTGTTGAAATAAGCAGCCAAGTTGGAATCTGATCAAGAAAGGCTTTAAACTTTTGACTTTTTGACCAAGCAACTATTAATGCAAAAACAGGGATCATTAGCAGACTACCAAAAGCTAAAAAGCCTTTCCAATCTCCTTCCATCCAAGTTTGTGAATCTTGAAAGTAGGGGATTTGTGCTAGACCAAAAGCTACGAAAAACCAAATAAGCAAGGCATAGCTAAATGGTCGATATCTATTCCAGCTATAAATGGATAGTACAATGGCAATGATAAAAGCCATAAGTGAAACTAATACTAATGTTATCTCCATTTTCTTACGTGGTTTTAATGTGGTTAGACTTTTCCATTACACCCCCTAAGAATCCAAAGAAAGCAACGATAAACCAATAATAAGGAGCGGGCGTATCCCAAAGAGACGGGTCATAACCAATAGCTAAAATCACGCCTGTGACCCCTAAACCTAAAAACACCAATGAGGATATAATTGCAAAAGGTTTGTTTCCGGTATACCGTGCACAATAAAAATAGATGGCCGTAAAACCAGCTAAAAAAATGGAGGTGATGTGCCAAGTAAAATAATGTAACCAGATAACAGAGTTAGGAAGGTCTGTTTCGTGAAGAGGCGGCAAGACTTGCGGTGTACCAGCCAACTCGTGTATGGCAATCCCCAAAAGACAAAGTGCTGAGCTTATGTAGTAGAATATTTTAGACTTCATTGTTTAATTTATTATTTTCACTTCTAAATCAGAAGCAATAATACAAATAACTTCTGAAATGAAAGTAATAAATTCAAAAAATGCCTGATTTCCGTTCAAATTGTCCTTTAAGTTCAGCTCTTGATGTAATAGGAGACAAATGGACACTCTTAATTATCAGAGATATGATAGTTCATCACAAAAGCACCTTCATGGAGTTTGAGCGCTCGGACGAAAAAATCGCTGCGAGTATTTTAGCCAAACGCCTTAAATGGTTGCAAAAAGAAGGAATCACAACAAAGCAGAAGATGCCTCAAAATAAAAAAACGAATATCTATTTGCTTACGGAAAAAGGCTTGGCATTTACACCTGTTATAATGGAATTAGTTGCTTGGAGTGAATTCAGCTTAAGAGAAAGTCATTCTGAAATGACAGATTATGGAGTAGCAACTTTCATTTTGAACAAATCAAAACAGACTGAAGACATTCAAAATAGCTATAGAGATTTTGCCAATACCTTTGATATCAATCTTTAGGGTGTGGATTTGTCCTTTACCAAATTACCTCCAACGTTTTGTATAAGAGCAGTAGTGGACTAAAAGCTACTACCTTTCGAATAGCAAGATACTTACTTTAAATAAAAAGCGGTTCAAGATTACTCCCAAACCGCTATTGCTTTTATACATTGTTGGCGTGTCGTTTTATTTCATTCCTGCGAACTTTATACCAGTCAAATCAGCCATGTCTTTTTTCCAAGTAGTAATATCATTTTGGTTGAATTGGTTCAAATGATTGTGGCCACATGCTCTCGCCATAACTTTCATCAATTCTGTTGAAGCAGAAAAGAAATTATATAATTGTTGTGCAGATTTTTCTACATTCAATAATTTTCTTAATTCAGGTTTTTGAGTAGCAACTCCAGCAGGACAGTTGTTTGTATTACACATTCTTGCTGCAACACATCCAATAGACTGTAATGCGGAATTTGATAAAGCAATTCCATCTGCTCCTAATGCCATTGCTTTAATAAAATCATCAGGAACACGAATGCCACCTGTGATAATTAATGTAACATCTTTTCTGTTTACTTTATCTAAATAATGTCTTGCTCTGGCTAAAGCGGGAATCGTTGGTATGGAAATATTATTTCTAAAGATTAATGGTGCAGCACCAGTTCCACCACCTCTTCCATCTAAAATGATATAGTCCGCACTTGCATCTAAAGCAAACTGAATATCTTCTTCTATATGGTTGGCAGATAGCTTAAATCCAATAGGTATTCCTCCGGTTACTTCACGAACCTTATCTGAAAAGTTCTTAAAATCCTCGGCTGTTATTAAATCATCAAAAGTAGGAGGGGATACTGCTGGTGTACCTTCTGATAAGTTTCTAACTTTTGCAATTTTACCAATTACTTTATTTCCAGAAAGGTGTCCGCCTGTTCCTGTTTTTGCTCCTTGCCCTCCTTTAAAGTGAAAGGCTTGCACTCTTTTTAGTTTATCCCATTCAAAACCAAACTTGGCAGATGCATATTCATAGAAATATTTTGAGTTGGCCTCTTGCTCCTCATCTAGCATACCTCCTTCACCGGAACAGATTCCTGTTCCTGCTAATTGAGCACCTTTTGCTAAAGAAACTTTAGCCTCTTCAGATAAAGCACCAAAACTCATATCAGATACAAACAAAGGGATATCTAATTTTAAAGGCTTTTTAGCATTGGGTCCAATAATTAATGCAGAATTTACTGAAATATCTTCCATCAAAGGTTTTGTTGCCATTTGGGCAGCTAATAATTGTATGTCGTTCCAACGAGGCAATTCAGGAATAGGAACTCCCATTGCACCCATTTCGCCATGGTGTCCTGTTTTAGATAAACCATCTTTAGCCAATGCTTTGATGTAAGCCAAGGTAGGTTCTTCTTTGGTTGGCCCATCACTAGAAGCTGCTGGTGCTTCTGTAGCATCACTTTCTTCTTTTAGTTTTGCATGGGTACCATCGCAATAAGGTGCATTCTTAGAATGTTTACACATACATAAGTAGGCATCACCGGTTTCTTCGGCTACAAACTTTTTTGGAGTGATGTCTGTGGTTCTATGTGAACCATCACAGTATGGCTGATTTTTACTTAATCCGCATGCACACCAATATTGTTCTTCACCTTTTGTTAATTCTACTTTGATAGGTTTTCTATCCGCTATCTTTGGTTTGCTCATTTCTTATATTATTTGTTAGTGATGTAGCTTAAAGCTCCCGAGGGACATTGAGAAATTTGATTTTTGAGTTCTTCAGTCGAAGCGTTATCAACGGCAATCCATGGAGTTGCTTTTGGATTATAAACTTTAGGTAAAGTTTTTACACATATAGCTGCATGTTGACAAACTTTTGGTTGCCATTTTACAGTTATTTCTCCATTTGAATATTCTTTGTTCATAAGCCTGAAATTAAATATCAAATTTCGAAACTTACTTTTTACTATGCATTCACATAGATGAAGAAATGGGATTAATTTACTTTGGAAATTTTATTGCGGATTGTACTTAAGGTTTGAGGAGCAATCCCTAGATAAGATGCAATCATTTTTTGAGGTATACGATTAGGTAGTTCAGGATAAGTTTCTAAAAAATATTGATATCGGTCAATTGCAGGGGAACCCATGAGCATAAGAACTCGTCTTTGTAATCTTCCAATTCGTCTGGAAAGCATTTGATTGAACATCACTATTTGCTCCTTAGATAATTCATTTTCCAATTGTTCCTTATTGAAAAGAATAACCTGAGAATCTTCTAAACAATCAATATATAATCGTGCAGGCTGATTATATTCCATAGCCTCTATATCTCCTATGATATAGCCTTCAGAAGCGAACATATAAATATGCATTGTGCCTTTGCTGTCAACTAAGTAACTTTTGAGAAGCCCTCTTTTTACATATACAGCCGGAGAATTGGTAGCGAGAGTTTTTTGTACGATATCTCCCTTTTTAAAACTCTTTATTTTAGAGCTAAGATTTGTGTTAAGTATGTCCTCTATAGTTTTCATTAGTTCTGTAATGCCCGCCAACGTCCAGATATGGCACGTGCCTCTGAACATTTTATATTTCTACTAAAGTATCGGTTTTGCATTTCAGATTCAAGTAACCTAGTAGAGGCATGTGCTATATCGTTTGTTAGCATCTTTACTTAAAGTCAAGATGTTGAGCATCTAGTTTATCTAGGATTCTTTGATCTGAAAAGCCTGATTTATTGGTTAGAAGATAAGTAGCTATGCCTTTTTCAGGATATATCCTCATTTCCAGATAGTAGCCGCCTCCACCACCAGCGTGGTGTACATATTTGATGCCATCCAAAGAACCACTAAACCACCCTAATGTGTGTCCAGAAGCCTTACCGTTCGACAGTAATTGTTCTTGAAACATCGTATGCTTCATATCTTTTGAAAGAATTGTGCTTTCTGGGTTTAGTAATTCCTGCAGAAAAACGGTCAAACCATTTGCACTTGATAATAGCCCTCCATAAGCAGATCCATTTAAGTTGATTTTCTTAAAAGGAATGAATCCATCGGTTTTAGGCTCTGTGAACTTCTTTTTATCCATTAAGAAATCAAGTATTAAACCTTGAATCCCACTGCGGTGGTAACCCGTTACCACATTGTTTTCCTTCCACTGAAACCCCATTTCATCGTTGTTCAAGATATTTTGTATGACATACTCTTGATAGGATAGTCCCGAAACTTTGGAGATTATATCTCCAAGAAGAATAAAATTGAGATTTGAATATGCTGCTTTTGAACCAACTTCCGATTTGACTTTGGCTTTTTGAGTTAGAACTTTTTTATTGAATTCGTCAAAGTCAAATTTGTCATCGTTTTCAGCCAAATGAATCCAACGAATGGGAAATGGATTGTTTATGCCAGACTGGTGAGTCAATAAGTGACGGATGGTGATCTCTCCAAGAAATTCGTACTGAGGTAGATATTTGATAGCTGGATCATTCAGACTAATCTCTCCACTTTCTACCAATTGCATGATGCCAATTGCGGTGAAAGTCTTCGTAATACTAAACAGGGCAAACTGCGAGTGTTTATCAATAGCCTGATCGCTAGTGATACTGAGATTCCCTTTTTTATAGGTGCATAAAACCGAATCTTGAGACACTGCACCATAGTATATGGCTGGAGCATCTAATTCATCAAAACCGTTCGCTGAAGTATTGCATGAAGTTGTTAGAATTGTCATGAGCATGAATAGAGTTATAGTTTTCATTTCTTTTTTCTTCAAAAGAAATATTCCGTTCACTTCTTTCCATTAACAAATGATAAAATGCTCAGGAATCCTTTCTTAATCTGCTCAGCGACACATTGGTTATTCCTAAATAGGTTGCGATCATACTATGTGGAACAAGATTCTCTAGCATTTCATAGTCTTTTCTGAATTGTTGAAGTCTGTCTTTTCCTGTCCAAGAGATCAGCCTGATTTCCTTATTGATCTTTTGAAAGAGCTCATTTCTAAGAATAGAATTGGCAAATTCTCTGATTTCAAGATTCACTTCGATCAGAGTTTCAAATTCACTAGCATCAATTTCTGCCAAGGTGCATTCTGTAATAGCTTCTAAATTGATCAAAGACAGTGAATTACTGGTACGAGTTACATGAGGACTTAATACGCTGGACTTTTCAAAGAATAAGAGTGTTACCTGCTCACCATTTTGGTTCATAAGACAGCTTCGAACTATTCCGTCTAAAAGGAAGTACTCGCTGTTGTTTCTTTTACCTTTTTCAACAATAAGGGAGCTCTCAGACACCTTTCTTTCCTTGCAAATGTCAATTATCTCATTTCTTGATTTTAAGCTTAGGTTTGGATTATGATGGTCAATGACCTTGTTAATTCTTTCTTTCATAATGCAGGTCTATTGATGCTAACGGTTAGTATATGGCAAGTAGGGCAGTAGAAAGCGATAGACTTTCAAGTTTGCACTGAGCCAAAGCGTTGTATTTTGTTTTTAATTTATTCATCCTTAAAAGCCAAATCTACGATTTGGCGGTGTTTCAAATAGCACTGAACTTTCATAAACAACCGAACGCCCTATTTGCTATATACCGTGTTGTACAACGTATTTTCTATTTGACTAATTCATCGAGAAAACTAAATTTCTCACCGTAATACGGATGTGTAGGTATGAACCTTTCTTTCTCAAATTTCCCCCTTTTTTCCTTAGGAAGTCGTTGTTCATTGATTAGTTTCCATAAATTCATTCTTATTTCATCTGAAAAAGGTCTTGCATAAAATATCATTGAATTACTTTGGCAGCCAACATAGGCGTTTGATGCATAAGAATCCTGAATTGTTCCTGAATAGCTATTGAACTTATATTTAGATTTATCTATGGCAACAAGTAATTCACAAGAACTTATGGGAATAAAAAAAGGACCATATCCATTCTCGTTTTGAGCTATAGTTAAAATGGATGGATTATCACTCGTAATGAGCTTGAATCCGCGGAAGTTTATAATTCTACATTCCCACGGAAAGTTGTGTACGTGTTGAGGGTCTTCTAGAATATCTTGACCAGGGGCTAGTTTTAGTATTTTTTGACTGATAAAATCGTAGACCGCATTCTGTATAGATTCAAATCGAGGGAAATGACTATCAACCATTTCAATTCCTGTATTTCTAAAATGATACATTATAATTTGCAGAAAGGCTAAAAAGTCTTCATACTTCGCCCGTCTTTGATTGTCGATAACAGTATTCCAATCTGATTCATACTTTTGAAATGATTTTTCAGACTCTTCAGTATTTTCTTTACGATAGAACCATTTCTTTGCACCTTGTGTATCAATAGGTACCTTTTTACGAATAGTTCCATTGTCAAAATAGAACATTGACTTTCCCCTTTCCTTTACTGCAATATCAAACCTAAATTGATTCAAATAGACAAATGGGAGATAGTGTTGAGTTTTAATTTCTTTTGCCATTGTCTACTCTGCGAGCATTAGATATGTTGTACAACGCCCGTGTATGGCGCGTGTGCCTACACTGGCTAAACGCTCTAAAATAGTGAATCTGCCGGTGTTGGCAAAGAATCCAAGAGGCACTGCATCCTGAAGATTAAAAAATTCCTGCACTCCGCAAATCAATAGAAAGCTGTACTGCTCCCAGCGGCAGATTAACGGTGGAGCTCCACAGACAATGGCTAGAAGCACTTAGCACATGCGGTCATACACAATGTTACCTGCCGGATCTCTCCTGTTTCTTATATTTTTCAGCTCCTTTTCGGAAGTATTCTTTTTCTTCTTCAAATGTCATCCCTTCAATATCCTTATCAATTTTGTCACGGATATCCCTCATCATCTTGACTGCATCAAATTTCTTTTTTGTCTTAACTGTCTTCATAAGTCAATAGCTCTCTAGGTGTTCTAATTTCAATCGTTCGATAACCATTTTGAAGATTAACTCCGTTGTAGAGGTGTATCTTATCAAGGTTAACGATATGTTTAAAGTTCCAGCTCGTTAAAATATCAATTTCGTTTACCGAAGCTGTTGCAATATGTCTACAGTCTGTGAGACTGGTTTTCCCTACGATGTTCGCCTCCAAATATCTGTTAGCGAGAATTCTTGCCTCTTCGTTATAGTCAGCAATTATTTTTTGCTTGTCAGGAATGATAGAGAGGAAATGCTTCACCACATCAGGAGCGTTTACCAGTTCAGTTTGTAATAATTCCGAAATGGCTATTATGAATCTGCCTTCGGTCACTGATTCAAAAAATAGTTTAGTCCAGAGTTCAAACTCCTCGTCGAAGTAGCCACCTACTACCGATGTGTCGATATAAACCTTCCGAATCATTGCCTAAAGCTCGTCAATTGTGGATTCCTATGCAAAGAACTTATCTAGCAGGTAACGCTCAGCTATGGCGCTGTGGCCTCCGAGCTTTTTTAATACCGATAAAAGTAGCTTATCTGCCGGTGCATTCAAACCTGCCCGAATGAATTCATTCAGGCGGGGTATCAAACTGGTACTGCGCCAACACAGATAAAAAACTCCCACGAGCAGAAAGAGGTAGAAAGCACATCAGTTTCTTGGCGGCTGATAGGCGGGATGTTTAGCAGACACTTGGCAGGTGACTAAGTAAGGCCATGCGTCCATATCGTTAGTTGTGAGGCGTTTAAGTTAAGCCGTTGGAACATTCAGGTTGCCTCCTACAGCTCTTAACACTTTAAGAATTGTATCAAATTGCGGCTTTGATCCTTGCGATAGTGCCTTATAAAGGCTGGGTCTGCTTAGTCCCGTTTCCTCTGCAATTTTTGACATTCCTCTAGCCTTGGCTACATGGCCAAGAGCTGTTTTAATATCTTCAGCATCACCCTCTTCAAGCACTATGTTTAAATACTCTGCGACCATTACGTCATCGTCTAGATATTCAGCAATGTCGAATTTTGTAATCTCTTTAGTTACCATCTTCAAGTTCGTCTTTATAGTTCAACCATAAATCTTTGGCTTTATCTATGTCCTTCTGTTGTGACGATTTTGTTCCGCCGTTAAGAAGTAGCACAACTCTGCCGTTGTATTCTTTTAGATAGACTCGGTATCCTTTGGCATAATGAATTCTCAGTTCACTAATTCCTTGTCCGACAGGTTCACAATCTCCAAAATTTCCTTGTTTCTCAATTCTCTGGATTCTGAAAAGGATTTTGGCTTTTGCTCGCTGGTCTTTAAGTTTTCTTAGCCACTTATCAAATACGTCAGTCTTCTCTACAGAATACATACGACAAATGTATTCACTTGGATACAGTTATGCAATAAATAGTTGGAATTTGCGACTAGCAGATATGACTCACAACGGTTGCGGCTAAATGCCGCAGTTTCCTTGCGACTAAAATAAGTCAAAGCTCAGAAGTTTCCTAACTCACTGAGTCTAAACTGTGGCATTTAGGTGGTGTTAGCAATAGTTATTATTGAAAATCCGTTGGAGATAGCCTCAGTGTATAAGTGGCATATTTGCCAATTGATCCTTCCAATGTCTCAAATTCAGAACAATCATCGCAGAAAAAATCTTTCACAGCAACCATATTATTTCCATTGCTGATCTTCATGGATTTAATATAAATGCATGGAGCATCAAGTCTGCTTAAGGGCCATTGCCCTATATTTTTGCCATAAGGTTTGTGCTCGAAGACTGATTTTGTGTCTCCTGGATTTATTTCAAAAAATAGAACGTCCTGATAAGGTGAACCTGTTGTCTGAATTTCTACCAATACATCCTGATCCGTTTTATTTTCTATTTCATATCGATAGAAATACCTCTCTCCACATGACCAAATAAAGCTAATTATCAAAAGACTCAAATGAAACTTTCTCAAAGCATTAATTATTGCTAACGCCTGACTATGGCGCGGGGCCAACCTCAGGCTTTTACTGCAAAATAGCAAAATCTGCTATGCCAGGCAACTGTCAGATTCGCACTGCGTTCTGCAAGTCCAAAGCTCCTGAGCAGAGGCCAGTTCAGATGCCTCCCTCCTTTTCACAGGGCAGGTTTTGTGGTCAAGTTGCATAGGTTTTTGCAAAGAACTACTTACAGCCCTGCGCTATAGTCGATGTTAGGGTCTGTTATTTAGGTCAATAACTTTGATCCATGAATTATCCTAAGAATTACAATTTGTTTGGGAGAATAAATTCTATAGACAATTCGATATTTATTCATTATTACTTCTCTAAGTTTCTCGTTAAGAAATTCAGGAACGACTCTGCCAGATTCCGGAAACTCCCTTAATTGTTCAATCCTATCCAAAATTCTATTTCCAAATTCTTGAGCATATCTGGGAGAATCTTGAGCTATGTAGTTAGTTATTGAATCCAGGTCATTCCAAGCAGACTCAGCAAGAGTTATTTCGACCATTTAGCGTTGAAACGTTCCTTTGCAGTATCTAATGAAATGATTCTTCCCTCTTCTACATCTTTTAGTCCTTTTTCTACCTTTTCAACAAACAGAAGTCTGTCAATGAGTTCCTCAGTTGTAAACTCATTAGGGAGTTGGTCAAGTGTTTCTATCACTTTACTCTTATTCATCGGATAAAGTTAATCAATTGACTGTTCATATGGTAGAAGCCAAATAGACCCTAACGCCAAGCTATGGGTTGTATGCCCCAACCCTGGCAAGTTCAGATAAAACTAGCGAAACTGCCCAACCCCCACAACAGTATCTACAAAGAATTGCGTTCAGAAGACAACTGCAAGAAGCAATGGAGTTCAATGGAATCAGGCTTTTCAGAATGGGCAGCGAGCGGTCAAGTCGCACAGGCACTGGCAGCAAAGCACTTTGGCATATAACCTATAGCGAATGTTAGCCGGAGTTACATTTTCGCAACTCTTGGTCGGTTTGGATTGGAAAGTTCAGGTCTTGATTTTATTATTTTTTTGGCCAATCTGAAATCATTTTCCGAGTTAAAGATTTGCCTATTGCATTTACTCAAAATCAAAGAGTTGTAGAATTTTACACGTTCAGGATCATCTATTTCAATGACCTGGTTGTCGAGTATAGCCAAGTCTTTAAAATGATTTTTGAGAAGAATGCTTACAGCGAACTTAGGAGTTAAAGGGAAATAAAGTTCATACGCGGATAAGTTTCTGTCCTTGTGAATATGACCAACTACGGGATGGTCGGATGTGTAGAAATTATGTTTGGTAGTGTTGTGCCAATAAACCCAATATCGGTCACATAATTCTCTGATCCTCTGTTCCATTTCTGGGTCAAGTAAAGCATAGAGTTGCTGAAGCTTAGAATCATGTTCTGATGCTCTTAGTCCTTTAGAATCTATAAACTCTTTGGAAGCACCTTTACCTAACAATTGTCGTTCTAGTTCTGCTGCCATCTGTTCACTAATGATGCGATTTTCAACCGTTCGAGTTTGTTGGATAATTATGTATTCCGCCAATTCAACTCGTTGTTCAGGAGTATGATTAGATAAGGATCCCTTATCAAGTTGGCCAATCATATTTCGGAGCAAGTTTGCAGATTCACCCTCAAATTGAGCAAAAGTTTTCTCAATTAGTTGTTGGCCTGCAAGTTTGTCAAGAGGTTCGTAATCATAAAAAAATCGTTTATGGGCAACATTCTCAACTGTGGTAGTAAAAGATTGTTGATCCTGAATGTCAAAAGCAGAGATCTTTCCTTTTGAGTTTGTGAAATTTTCGAGGTAAAATCTCGGAACAATATGTTGTTTTTTCACTTTGCTCATGAGAGATACGTATTCCGGCTAACGCCTGACTATGGCGCGGGGCCAACCTCAGGCTTTTACTGCAAAATAGCAAAATCTGCTATGCCAGGCAACTGTCAGATTGGCACTGCATTCTCACAGTCAATGGCTCCTGAGCAGATCATCTCAGATGCCATCTTCTTTTCACAGAGCAGATTTTGCGGTCAAGTTCCACAGGCTTTGGTAAAGAACTACTTACAGCGATGCGCTATAGTCGATGTTACAGCGCTGTTTTATACGTCTATATTGATCGTTACTTTGCCACCAAGCCCCTTTTCCACAATATCATAAAGAGTTTTGAGCGTTAGGTTACTTCCGTCATTCTCAACCCTTGAAATGTAGGTTCGTTTCTTGTCCACCAGTTCACCAAGTTGTTCTTGAGTTAGATGTTTATGCTCACGAGCCTGGCGCAAAAGCAACCCAATTTTTAACCCTTCAGCTTCACGCTCAAGTTGATCGCGTCTAGGAGTTCCTTTCTTTCCGTAGACATCATCTTTTATGGTTTTCCAGGATTTAGTTTCCATGTTCGTTCGCTTTATCTTGATAATATTCCTTCATTAATCTTTCAGCTCTTTCAATTTCCTTCTTGGGTGTTTTCTGTGTCTTCTTTTGGAAGCCGTTCAGAAGAATAACCAGTTGGTTGCCATCAAAAAAGCAGAACACTCTCCAAATATTCGATCCCAGTTGAATCCTTGCTTCATAAAGCCCATCAGTTCCAGTTAAATGTCTCAAGTAGTTACTGGGTACTCGTTCCAGAGTCTCAATTGCTTCAATTATTTTGAAAATCTTATCCTGAACTTTCGTTGTTTGACCTTTCAGGAAATCTTCAAAATAGTGTTTATAAGCAATGACCTCTAGGATCTTGTTCATACGACAAAGGTAACTTAAAAGTTACGTTCGGTCAAGTTTGTGTCGGAAGATATGCGCTTAGAAGGCAATGCGCTGTAACGATCAGATATGGCATGTGCCTCTGAACTTTTAAATACCTTCTAAAGTATCTGTTTTGTAAATCAGATTCAAGATACTCAGTAGAGGCATATGCTATATCGTTTGTTAGCAATATACCAAGTTAAATAAAATAGGAGGCCATTAAAAGCCTCCTTAATTATACATTCCTTGAACAACAGACTTGATTCCAAACATTAGACAGCCTTCAACTTTCTACTGAATATCCAATTGGCTATTGTCGCAAGCAAAACGTACTCTAATCCTAATATCCAAAACCCAGGATCTGCAAAGAAGCTGAGATGATCGCCTCCAGCTGGAATAATAAATAAGGGAACCGTGATCAGCGCATCCATTAGCATAGTCAGGAAAAACATGTAACCTGCTAATGGTAGTCCATTAGTTCGTTTTCCATTGTTATTGTAAATGTATACTCCTAGTACAATGGCTGGAATCAAAGCTATGGTTAGAAACCAATTGGCTTGTTCATCTGCATTGTCCATCAACGGGAAGTAGTAGGAGCCAACAAAGGCGCTGACTCCTATACCCCATATGACCAATGCTGAAATACTGGCTTTTTTTATATTAACCGTTTTCATGATCTCTTTCTTATTAGATGGTTTGTGATACTGGTTGACTCCAAACACCAGTAGCTAGGGTCTTTTGAGCAAACTCCTCAAAAGAGGTGGCTTTGCGTCCCAGTACTCTTTCGACATCATCAGAGATTACCTGATTATCAGGATTTCCAAGCACTTCTTTAAATAAATATCCGAAGAGCCATATGTAGGAATCCGGTAAGCCAGCTGCCTTCATTCCCTCTTTGAATTCTTCAATAGAGATGGGGATGTATTGGATATCTCTTCCAGTAGCTTGCTCCATCATTTTTACCACCTGCTCAAAGGTGAGCTTTTTGGGACCTGTTACGGTGATGGTTTTTCCGTTGTAAGCATCATCCACCAAGACTTTCGTCACTACATCTGCAATGTCATCAACATCCACAAATGGGATTTCTGCTTCTGGCATAGGTAGTGCAACTTGTCCTGCAAGTACGAAATCTAAGAAAGCTCCTTCACTAAAGTTTTGATTGAACCATGAAGCCCTTACTAACGTGTAGTTCAGTCCTGAATTTACTACGATTTGTTCACAGGCTTCCGCTTCTGTTTCTCCTTTTCCAGATAAAAGGACTACTTTCTCAAGTCCTTCTTTCAAGGCAGCTTCTGTCAATGCGGTGATGGCTTCTTTTGCTCCTGGAACGGCCAGATCTGGATAATAAACGATGTAGGCGCGATCCATTCCTTTCAATGCGGGGGCAAATGTGGAATAATCTTCCCAATCAAAGGCAGGAGATCCCTTTCTTGATCCTACGGTTACATTATGGCCTAATTGTGATAGCCCTTCTACTACTCGGTGACCAGTCTTACCGGTTCCTCCGATTACTAAGATGTTGTGTTTCATTTTTACTTTATTTATTTGTATTTAATTCTTGAATCGTATGTTGAGCGCTAGCAGAGTCATGATGAAAGACAAGACTGAGAATAGCATTCGATAGGTGTGAAGCTTGTTCCAACGCAATTCGTAGTGCTGTCGGAATTCAGCGACTTCTTTCTTGCTGAGTTCTGGTATTTTCAACACCTCGAGTTCATTGTTGAGCGGCACATTTCCCAGGCCAGTGACTCCAACCGTCCCGATGAGGTAAGTCACCGTAGCTATTAGTAGAAACCAGAAACCTTTCGTACTTACACTGTAGGTGAAGTAGGTCGAGCACACCAAGGCGATGAGGCTCCCAAAAAAAACTATGAAGAAGGCTGGGTTTAAAATTGCCCGATTGATGCTTTGCATTGTGTTTAGATAGCTGAAATCATCGACTTTTTGTGTACCCGGTATTACTGATACTGACCATGCATAAAATAGTCCGGCAGAAAGTCCCGTAAGTATCAGTGATGAGTTGAGCGATATGTTTTGAATCTGTATTTCCATGATTAAAATATTTGTTGTGTGAAAAGCCATTTTTCTAGTGTGGTGTATTCCTCATTGGTCAATCGGATTTCGTTTCCCTTCGGCATTTTCCGTTCGATGTAGACCATCTGATAGATTTTTTTTGCCCTTTTGGAAATGTTCTTTTCTTTAAAAATCATAAATGGATTTTGCTTGCGATGGCAGACATTACATTTCGTATCGAGTATTTCGAACGCCTGCTTCTTAAGTGTTTCTTCAGAAGTCGATAGCATTGGAAGATGCTCATTGGCGCCTTCTGGTGTGGTATCAAAGGAGCTGAAGAGAATCAGAACTGCTGTTATTGTCCCTAGCCATAATGTTGTGATGAGTCTTGCTTTCATTTTATTCGTAGTTGATTACGAGTGTAAAATTGAAAGATAGAGGAGCCTTATGCTTGACACTTTGTGCCAATGATTTGACACTTTAAGCCAAAATGGATTTTATACTATGATTTTCGATATTCTACAGGTGATAGACCTGTCCACCGTTTAAATGCGCGGTTAAAAGCACTTTGTTCAGAGAATCCGGTTTCGAAAGCGATTTCTGCTACACTTCTGGTTGATTTCTTTAAAAGATGTTTAGAAAGGCCTTCTTGCTTTTTTTTGATCATGTCTCTATAAGAGATGCCAGTTTCAGATAATCTTCGGGTCAATGTTCGGTTGCTCATACCCATGTGTTCAGCAATGTGATGAATACTAGGAATGCCACTGGGCAGAGCATCTGCTATCAGCTGCTCAACATCGAAGACCAGTTTACTACCTGAAACTTCAAGCCCATTAGTTTCTTCTTCTACTCGTTGTACTAGGAATTGATTGATGCTTGAATCAGCTTTTGCTGTACGGGTTCGCAAGTCTGACGTTTTGTAGGAGATTGAGTAATGAGGTTGATTAAAGAGAATCGAGCATTGAAAAGCATCTTCGTAACTGGTAAGGTCTTTTGGTGGGCCATGCTTAAAAGCAACTTGGGTAGGAAAGATTTTTTTCTCTGTCATGGCTTGAAGCACAACCACAGTTGCAGAAAGGCTAGCCTCGGTAGACAATTCTAAACCTCTTCTATTGGCTTCTCGGTTTAGATGTACATGAGAGACTTTTCCTTCCTCTTTTATCTGCCACATAAAAGTGTTGGAAAGTAGCTTAAAATAGCGTTCGCTTCTTTCAAAGATTTCACCGGCCCAAGAGCAGGTTCGCCAAGAGAGACCAAGCACGCCATAGTCTTCGATTTTCATTTGCTGGCCTACCCTAATCGCAAATCCTGGCCCCAGTTTTTCGTCTAATAATTCATGTAGGCTAAAGAACTCGTCTGCTGGAATAGCCTGTAGATCATCTATGGTATCGATTGGAGTAGGTAAACTCATAAAATCTTCCCGATCCATCCCTTCTGCTATGGCGCAGTTGAGCATTTTACGGTAAAGACTTATGGAGTAGTATTTCATGGAGGATTTAAGATACAAAATCAATAGATGATCTCAGCACTTAGGTTATTGCTAACGCCTGACTATGGCGCGGGGCCAACCTCAGGCTTTTACTGCAAAATAGCAAAATCTGCTATGCCAGGCAACTGTCAGATTCGCACGGCGTTTCACAATTCTTGGCTCCTGAGCAGATCCATCCAGATACATCATCCCTTTCACAGGGCAGATTTTGTGGTCAAGTTGCACAGGCTTCAGCAAAGAACTAATTAAGGCCATGCGCTATAGTCGATGTTAGGCGGCTGTATATTGAATGTTCTAATTATCAACTTTTGCTTTCCCATCCAAAAAATCGAAACCATTCGTCATTTCATTAGTGCCAACAATCCTTGTTACATAACTATTCTTGTCAAAAACAAATTTGACGGAATATCCACCGGCTCCATCAGAACCGTACATATAGATAAATAAATTACTATTGTCTGTGGTTAAATATGATTCTACCTTTAAATGATCAGTGCAAAGAAGGGGTTCATATAGATTTGAATATGCAGTATCTGGAATTGTTAGATTATTACCATTCCACTTAATGGTTAGTGATTTGATTTCTGTTTTTGGCATATCTCCATCAATTCCGTAACTATATCTGTCATCAATAAGGTTTTTCACTTCAATATAATCAACCCTTTTTTGATTATTCATGAATTTATAGACCGTTTTTGTAAGTTCAACTTTATGATCTGAAGGTATAAATTGACCTTTTTCAATTTGAATTTCAATTCTATAACCTAGTGAAGTATTGTAGTTAAAAGTTAGGATGTTATCAGAGCAATTGTATCCTGAAACTTTTTCAAGTTGAAGTCGATCTTTAATATAAATACTGTCTGATGGAGAACTTAGGCCCTCTATTAATTCATGTCGTAAAATCTTTTCCCAATTTTGGCCAAAACTAGAAAATGAAAAGATTATAGTGGTTAAAAGGATTACGGATTTTATCATTGCAATTTCCAATATGCCGTCTAACAATTCAGTATGTTGCGGTTTGTGCAACATACTTACCTTATATCATGTTAAATCTAATGGATTTTGTATCTTTTCAAGTCCATTGAGTGCAACATTTGTATATATTTCTGTTGTTCTGGATGAAGAATGACCTAATAGAGATTGTATATATCTCAAATCAGTTCCACTTTCAAGCAAATGAGTTGCAAATGAGTGACGCAGCATATGAGGAGTTACTCTTTTTTGAATGTTTGCATTTTTTGCTGCCCGATATATAATTCTAGCTACACTTGTTGGGCTATAAAGGCCCCCGTCAGAGCCTTCAAAAAGATAGGTTTTTGGCTTATATGCCTTGTAATACATCCTTAGTTCAATTAATAACTGTTTGCTTAGTAATGTGATTCTGTCCTTATTACCTTTAGATTGCCTCACTGTGATTAACATTCGGTCACTATCTATGTCTTCAATTTTTAATTGAAGTAATTCATTCCTCCTGAGGCCAGCTGAATAAAGAAGACTAATAATACATTTATGTTTGATGTTCCTGCAGCTGCTGATCATTTTCAGCACACTTTCTTTGCTTAATACCTTAGGTAAGGTCTCTTTTTTGATTGGTCTCTCTATGGAATAAAAGCGATTAGGCATTTCCTTGACCACTTCGTAGTAAAATTTTATGGCGTTTATGGATTGATTGATATAAGTGTCTGATTTCTTTTCCAGTACCAATTTTTGCAAGTAGTTTTTGATATCTATTTCGCTCAGGCTCATCAGGTTATCTACCTTAGGGTAATAATTGATAAAACGCTCAAACATTCCGATGTAAATTTTGGCTGTGTTCATTGAATACATCCTTACCTCCAGCTTCTGATAAAATTCCTCCGGACAAAACCTCCAATTATCTCTTGGCTTCCTTTTTCTGTATGCATCTACAGTCAGACTCTCGTTTCCAGCATGTATAGGTTTATTAGGGAAGAAATTGCTGCAATTTATCCAGCCAACAGCCTTGAAAGTGTCAAAGATGACGTCCAGGTTATTGCCCTTGTTTGGAATATAAGCCATTCCGTATGGTTGACTCCATTTTACATCTGGCAATTGCTTGACCAATGTCTGGATCAGCTTGTCTGGGTAGAACTTGATGCCAATCATTTTTTGATCGTTGATATAAAGGTGCT
Source organism: Marinoscillum sp. (assembly GCA_043554545.1). Lineage (GTDB taxonomy): Bacteria > Bacteroidota > Bacteroidia > Cytophagales > Cyclobacteriaceae > UBA7330. Next base: position 291,117 of record CP121337.1, read on the forward strand.
TGAGCGTGATCTGACGCTCTTTAGGTTGTGTTAGTGGCTTCATGGAGTTAAATAAACTTGAATGATAGTCCATAACTGTTTTGATAAGTATTTATATTCGACTATAAGCATTTAAAAAAATGAATAGTAGACAGGAACGAACTTGTCCTGAATGTGGCAAACCCATCATCGGACGCCTCGATAAGATATTCTGTGATGCCTATTGCCGGAATACGTAAAACAACCAGGTGAAAAGACAGGATGAGCAGTATATCAAAGAGGTAAATCGTAAAATCAGGCGAAACAGAAGAATCTTAAAAACCTTATGTCCACAAGGGAAAGCCTCCGTAAGAAGAGATATCCTGGAAACCATGGGTTTCGATTTTAAGTACTTCACGGCTACTTACCAATCACCCAAACTGCTTTACTACTTCTGTTATGACTTTGGCTTTGCCGCCATAAAAGAACAGGGGAAAAACAAAGCCATGATCATCCAAAAGCAAAACTACATGGATGAATACACCCTGGATCCCTGGAAATAATTATTGATTCTCTTCTTCTGGCGCTCGTTGCTTCAGGATAAGGTCAGCTAAAAGTGAATAGTCAATATCTTGCACCGAGCTACTTCCGTCAATAGCTAATGATGCTGCAAGGGCTGCGGCCTGACCGAGCATCATAAACTGAGGCTCCATGCGGATGGATCCGTGTGCAACGTGTGTCGCCGAAAGGCATACGGGGACCAGCAAATTTTCAGTTTCTTCTTTTTTAGGAACGATGGAGCGGTAGGAGATGCCATAAGGTTTGGGTGGCACCCGCCAAATGACCCCCTCTCTGTGTGTATGTCCCTGTTCATTGATGAATATATGAACCAGGTGAGAGTCCATCCCAAAGGAGGCTTCTGCAACAGGGTCGTTTGCCTCGACAGTTCCTTCAGCATCATGCTGGGTCATCACATAGTCAGAAACCATTCTCCGGGCTTCTCTGATATAGATTTCATAGGGCCACCCATTATTTCTTACAAATTCGTCTTTCGCCAATCCATATTGTTTGACCTCATCACGAATGGCCTGAGGTACTCTCGGGTGGTTACCCAATGACCAGATTAGTCCATGTTCGTAGTTGATTTGCCGCTCGATGATTTCCTCACGGGTAGCATAATCCCCCGTCGGGAAATCCCAGTTGAGCATGCCACCATCTGTGGAAAAGCTGTGCAGTGAATTGATGTCAAACTTGTTGTTGGGTAGCGGATCTATTTTAAGGGGGAGTCGGTGGTCACCGGCTTCAAAAATCCTGAACAACAACTCAAATTCTCGCTCGTCATAGTTTTCGGGTTTGGTAAACGGGATGCTGTTTTCAGGATCTTTAGATACACACAACCGATAGGTGTAGGCCTGTGTTTTCTTATCCCCGGCTCCCTGAACCAGTTGGCCTGTTCCGTCGTGTAAACCTAAATCGATGACATGGGGAATAACCCCGCTGTCGGGATCTCCAGGAATAATATACGGGTCCACATCAACCACAAAATGATCTTTGTCACGCTGAGTATATTGCAGCGCCCGATCAATATCTCCCCTCCGAACGCCATTCAAATCCTCACCATAGGTAACCTCACTTTCTCTGCCGTATGTAAAGCTGACGCCCGAATGACCCATCAAATCTCCTTCGTAGGATGCGTCAATAAACATGCTACCGGAAAATTTCTTACCTGATTCCAACGTGATGGATTGAATGCGATTGTTTACAATATCGACTCCATTTTCCAGTTCGAGTCGATCGTTGAGTAAAAAGGGGATCTCATAAGCGTTAATGATTTCCATAAATACTTCTTCAGCGGCATGAGGTTCATGTTGCCAGGCAATTTCCTTCCCGTATTTTGTGCCCAACCTTTGATAGAATTCCCTGGCAGCCCCCTGAATGGCATCAGCTTTACCGTAATCTGTCCAACCAAGGCCGCTGGAGCTCATCCCACCGAGATGTTCATGATCTTCAATCACAATCACAGACTTGCCCATCTTCTTTGCGGTTACAGCTGCAATGACGCCCGCAGAAGTACCGCCGTAAACAATTACATCATAGGTTGGCGTGTTGGGTTTCTGGCAGGAGATGAAAGCAATAAGCAACGTTAATAATACTTTAAGCAAGTACCCTTTTAGTTGAGATTCGACAACTTTATGACTGTTTTTTATAACCACTTGCATAATATTTTCTAATAATTGGTAAAGTAGCCCGATTCCTATAGGCATGAATGGAGGCAATAATACTAATAATCAGACAAGCGACAACCGCAGTCCATTGCAAAATGGAGATTTCATTCCAATGTCTGACAGCAATGGCGATTAATGCCCAAATGACCACACCGCCGAATTCACGCATGTTTCGGGTGAGAATCATGAACCCACTAAGCAAAGTTGCCAGCGCAATGGCCAGGATCGTCCAGGTAATTTCTGACAGGCCACCATTCCAACCTACGCTACCCAAATGAGCCGAAATATTGGCAATGGTTGCGACGGAAATCCACCCTACATATAAATCAATGGGCCACCAAACCAACGTGATGAATTTCAAGGGGGCATCCCAGCGCTCCATATTGAGCCTGATCACTGTAAGAGTTAGCATGCATAAGATAAAAAGCATGACCAGAACGGAAATACCGGAATCCTCATGAAGCCAGAACCACAGCCAGGTTCCATTGCCTATATGTGCAAGCAGAAGTGTGGGGGCGGCTTTACTTACAAATTCAGCGGAGGAATGCTTGCTAAACGAACAGTAAACCATATAGATAGCCAGAACGATCAGTCCGAGATAGATCACTCCCCAAATGGCAAATGCATATCCTGCTGGTGTAAACAGGTTATCAAACCGATCACTGACAGATCCTACGGTATTCCCTGCTATGGCGCCTGTATTGGAGTAGTAATTCCAAAAGATCAGTAATGCCAGTGTGACCAGGTGCCCGATAGATAAAACCTTTTTATTCATAATGTAGAAGAGTTTGATAGGAGGAAATACTTTAGCTCAGTATAATAGCAACCACTCCAAAAATGAAATGTTTACAAGGCCTTATCAGAGCGTCTATCTGGGAATTGATGGTCAGATAAAATCAGCGGCTTCAACTTTAAAAGGCAATAGCACATTTGAAGGTTGGAGATTTAGTAAAACCAAATCCTAAAATTGCAGCTCCTCAATATGGTCTATATAAAGTTTTCTTGGGATACCATAAATGGAGACCTTGATTTCGCCACTGTAGTTGATTTCAATCTCACGGCCTCCGAGGAAACTTAGTATTCCGTTTAGTACACCAACGTCACCAATATTGACGGTAGCATCCAGGGGTACCTTAAATTCAGATTTTGGCTTAATCTTAAGATGTAAGGATTTGTTAACCTGCCCAATGAGACGATCTCCGGTTCTGACATCGATATTGACTTCTTTTAGTGTCATACCGCGTTCGTTGGGGTTATAAAAGACAGCATCACCATTCAGGTTTGCCGTTTTCCCATTAAACTCGGATACCTTTAGTTTTTCTATCCGAAGAAATTCAGGGGGCTCTCTGATTGCTTCACATTGCATCAGGAGAATGGCAAGGAAAGTTAAGGCAACGAATCGATTCATATAATCAAAGGTTAATCAATAGCCTTAATGATACGGATATCTGGTGCTTTCGGTTTTTCCATTTCCTCCCCAATATAAAAGGAAGGGTGAGGAGGCTGGTTATAAGCTACATTTTGCCAGGTGATACTTAATCTGTAGACCGGATCATGCATAAATGTTCTGAATCGGCGATTGGTGGGGTAAGGCGTTGTATAGATTCTCAATGATTGATTGTCACTACTTCTCAGAATCACCTCTTCTCTCCAGTCTCCGATCAGGTCTCCACTTAAGGCAGGAGTAGATTTGGATCCATTGTTTGAGGTAAAACCTTCCGCCACCAATAAGGGTTTTGTCTCCTGAGTCCGCCAATCCCATTTTGATATCTCGTTTTTATTCAGGAGTTCTCTGAGCAGGTCGTTATCCCACCATACGGCGAAATTGCAAGAGGACGGTTGTTTTTCTGAAATCAGGTTTCCTTTCGCATCAAACAAACCTGTAATGTTTGCTCCTCTTACCCAGCTTTCATTCCCAGGATACCTTGGGTCAATATTGAATGAAACACCTCTTCCTGGACCTTCACCATCTCGACCAGCCTTTACGGAGGGCTTCTTCCATAAGATTTCGCCGGTTTCGGCAGCCCGGAAGTTAGCCCCTGCGTCATCAAAACGTTCCTGGATATTGAAAACTTCCAGGCCAGGCCTGGTTGGATCAAGATCAGAAAGGTGGATCGCGTCCCCATGCCCAAGACCCGTGCTATACAATCCTGTGCCGTCATCATCAATGACGGCTGCACCGTAAATAATTTCATCTTTTCCATCATTGTCAACATCTCCTACAGACAAATTGTGATTGCCCTGTCCACTGTATTGGTCATTTCCTGATGTGCCGTCTTCGCTGTCGAAAGTCCATCGGTGGGCGAGCTCACCATCCTTAAAATCCCATGCAGCCAATACTGATCGGGTATAGTAACCCCGGGACATTACCAAACTAGGATGCTTGCCGTCGAGGTAAGCAATGCAAGCAAGAAATCGATCGATCCTGTTTCCGTATCCGTCGCCCCAGATTTCGGCCAATTGTGCGGAGGTTGGCTTATCGGTATCCGGGTGTCTGGACGGTAGGTAATCAGTGGTGGTAATTGCTTTTCCTGTCAGTCCATCAAAAACAGTTAGATATTCCGGACCTCTTAAAATGTAACCATCCATTTTTCTTTCAGAGACACGTCCACCCGGACCTGCGATTTCTACGAGGGAGTTCTCCGGATAGCGATATACAGAATCAGCATTTCCGATAATCTTGCCGGTTCCATCTACGGTTCCGTCTGAGGTCTTGCAAGCTACTTCTGCCCGACCATCGCCGTCGAGGTCATAGACCATAAACTGGGTGTAATGGGCTCCTTCACGGATATTGATGCCGAGGTTGATCCTCCAAAGCAAAGTTCCGTCAAACTCATATGCTTCCAGAATGGGAGGATCCGTTAATCCGGTATGTGAATTATCATGACCCCGACCTGATTGGTGAAGGATAATTTCATAATCACCGTCTCCATCCAGGTCTCCGACGGAGGCATCATTGGGGCGATAGCCCTCAGGGGTTTGTAGCGGGATATCCATGTAGTTCTCCTGCCAGACGTTCACGGGTTCAGAAGCAGGGCCTTCAACTCCTCCTACAACAGGTGCTATTTTATATTGAAAACTTTCCCTGTTCACAATATTTCTATCCAAAAAATTGGTGCGATCCCCTATGGGTGTTTTATTCAGTTTGACAAACTCCTCATTGCTTTTACTTCGATAAATGTTGAAAGCAATTTCCTCCGGCTCATCGCCCAGCCAGCGCCAACTGATCAGGTGGGCATCCTGATCTGTTTTTACTGCGACCAGGCCCCTGTTCAAATACTCCATTTGTCGCTGGGCAAATAATTCGGAGAGGCTAAAAAGCGTAAGCCCTACCAATAAGGAAAAGCCGAGCAGATGTTTTAGGGGGTATTTCATTTCATAGGTTCTTTGGCAATAAATTAATCAAAATATTTTAGGTGTCCTGCGTATTAAAAAATGCAAGTACTCATCAAGTAATGGCCCCGATTAGTTGCCATGCTCCACTGGATAACCTAATTCTCCCCAAACGAGTATTCCTTCGTCCAGAATCGCGGTATTTTTAAATCCATTTTTTCTCAGCGTGCTGACGACTTTGTCAGATGCTCTATGCGGGCAAGCACAATATACCACAATCCAGGTGCTGTCATTTGGTATATTCGTTACGAAATTTTCAGGTTCTTCATAATATGGAACAGGGATAGATCCAGGAATATGCATTTGTCGCCATGCGACTTCTGACCGTGCATCAAGCATCACCAAACGCAGACTATCTTCCAATGCCTTTATCAACTGTTTGGCTGGCAGATATTTACCTTCTTTGAGTGTGAACGTGGGCACCCTACTGTTCGGATTTAGTATATAGTCTTCCGGTGGGGGTATAGAAGCGATAGTTGTTTTCGGAGGCACATCCCAACCGGATGCTCTGCTTCGAAGAAAAGCAGTGACAGCATCAATTTCCTTGTTGTTCAGACTGTCTTTAAAGGCCTTCATAGGGGTGTTATCCCTTCCTTCTGCAATAGCATAGCGAAGAAAATGATCTGTTGCTGTAGCTAAAAGCATGGAATTTCCCAGTGCCGGAGCTGTAATTCCTTCACCGTTTTCACCATGGCATCTGGCGCATGTGCTTTTATAAATTTCAGCACCTAGTTGGACATCCCCAACGACAGGCTCTCTTGATAATTTAATAGGCTCTTCCACACCACTTTTTTCATATAGCCATTTTAGGAGAAGCTCTATTTCAATGAATTCCAGCGGTCCTCCCTGCCTACTTATATACCCACCCATAGCGGTTCCTGATCTACCAAACTGGATGGTATATCGCATAAAATTTGTATACTCACTGGTAGCTAGTAGCGAGTGAGACCGCAGGGAAGGTGCATGATCCGCAGCATATCCCTCACGGTTTTCTCCGTGACATAAGGCGCAGTATTTTTTATACATGGCTGCTGCATTTTGTGCAGCTGCGCTGTCCAGCACGTCATCCTGCTTTAATCGCTCTGCCATAGCGCTCTGCTCTTCAGGTTCTTTCACAAATTCAAGCTGTACGCCATATGCATATGCTTTAAATACGCTAAGACACACGGGATTTCCTCCAATGTCAATGGCCTCCTTCGGGAGTCTTTTTTTGAGGTAATTATAGGTGGTGTCCAGGTTGACTACTTCAAAACGTAGGGCAAATACACCGGATCCTCGTTCATCCAGGAATTTAGAGATTTCATCCGCTTTGGATGTAGGAGCTATCAGATGGAGCTCCTGGTTTCGAGCTAATTTGAAACGAGCCATCGAATCGTTGGACTCCAGCTTTTTAAAGCCCATTTTTTGATACTCTCTGGTGGCATTGCCCAAATCCTCTACCGCAATACGAATGGCTGACATCCCAACCACACCATTTGGATTTATCCGGTTCATTCGCCGGTAGTTATAGTAAGTGGTCCATTCCTTGATGGCTCTTTTGTGGTCTAGATCGGCCCGCTCAATAAACCGGGGTAGGGATTGGGGTGGATTGGAATTGTTAAAATCCAAACTTTTTCGTTGAGGACTTCCATCATCCCATGACCATCCTTTATCTACTTCATCAATTCGATAGGGCAGGATGGGGTCCATTTTAAAACCTTGAGAAGTAAGCCACATGGAGGTAGAATCAGCGGATGAACTGGATAATGTATAAAATCTAATGCCCTCATTATTTTCTAAAAAAGAGCTAAGAAATGAATTATCAGCAGGATCAATCAGAGAATCATTCAGCGAGAGAATCTCCAGGTTTGACATGTCAGGAAACATGGTGGAGATAGTTACGGAACCGTCGATCAACCCTTCATCAAAACTACCTCTCAAATTGAAGCCCAATGTGTCGCGATAAAAGTTCCGGGTAGCTTCAAGGTCTTTTACCAGCAAAGCAACGTTGTGTATGCCATAGCCGATCCCAAGAAGAAAGGGTTCCTGCTCATTTGATTTCTTACAGGAGATACCAATGAGTAAAAAAGAAATGATGAGACAGGTGGCTGATTTACTGGCTTTTTGATGCATTGGAGGTCGAGAATTTCTCATTTAATTTAATTATAAAGCCATCAAACTCAGGGAATATTTTGAGTCAGGCAATTCCTCCGTTTTATCCAAACTTAATAATCCCGTTCCACACGCGTGACTCTGACCTTATATTCCTGATACCATTTTTCTTTTCCCTGCTGTTGTGCAGCCTGATGATCTACGTGGCCTTTCCATTTCCTGATGGACTCCAGGTCTTTCCAGTAGGAAACGGATAGTCCGATTTTGCTTCGTGCAGATTCAAAACCAAGATAACCGGGTTGTTCTTTCGCGAGGGACTCCATAAGGTCAGCCATTTGATCATAACCCTCCTCAATGTCAGTCCTGAGGGAAGTAAAAATTACTGCATAGTAGGGAGGCTCAGGCGTCTTGGCAATCATGACAGCGCTTTGGGTTGGAGAAACATGAAGTGTTGCCCTTTCTTGTTTGATAGCTCTTCCCAACTATTAATATTAAAATGTATACCCACCACTCCGCAAGTCGGTATGTTGACAATGGAAGCATCGGAGAGTTCATTAGCAAGGTCAGTCAGGCCCGGGTTGTGCCCAAACAATGCCAATGTATCAGGTGTATGAATCCTGGATAAAGCATTGATCATACCTGAAATAGATCCATGGTAGATCTCAGGTTCAATTTGTATTTCCTCTTCAGGATACCCCCAGAGGTCGGAAATAAACAAGGCAGTGTGCAATGCTCTGCTTGCTGGACTTGTAATCATCTGTTGTGGCATTGTGAATTTGGATGCCAGATAATGTCCTACTTTAAAGACATCTTTTCTACCTCGCTTTCCCAGGGGTCGATCAATGTCGGGTAGTTCAAATGACCAGGAGGACTTGGCATGTCTAATGATGTAGAGTGTTTTCATCTTTTAGTCGGGTAGATAAAAATCAAAAACCAACTCATTCATGCATTTAAAATGACCTTTAGGGCACTTTTTAAAACCGATTTTAGAGCATGGGCGACAATTGATTTTGTTGTTTTCAAAAATGGTGAATTTCGTGCGATATGGGTACATGCCAAAAGAGGGAATAGTATTTCCCCATATACTGAATACTTGCTTTTTAAAGGCGGCAGCGACATGCATTAAACCGGTATCATGGGTAAAGATCCATCGTGCCTGTCGGATGACAGATGCCGACTGGTTGAGATTGAATTTTCCGCATCCGTTGTAGATCAGCGCTTTTTTGCCCAAGGCCTCCAGTTTTTCTTCAGTTGATTCGTTACCGTCCACTCGCTGAAAGAAGGACTCGATGGCATTACCATTTTCGATATCTTCTTTTCCACCAAGGAGGATGATCGGTTTGTTTATCCGGTCACACAACTCAATCATTCTTTTCATTGGAAGCCTTTTGGTTGTAAACTTTCCTCCAATAGCAAATACAGCATATCCTTTTTGATGGGTTTCCGGAAGCCATTCCAGGTCAATCTCATCTTTTTCCGGGATGAAATAATCAAGTCCCAGATTGTCCATTTTCACGCCAAGTTTGGAGGTCGTCTCCATGTAGCGGTCTACGATGTGCTTGTTTGGCAACTTATTCCATTTAAAATTTACCATCAACCACTTGGCGATATTAATTTTATTGAAACGATAAGTCTTTACGCCTAGAGATAACGAAACACTTTTAGTCCTTAGGTTGTTATGAAGGTCGATAATTAGATCGAAACGTTCCTTTTTTAGCGATTTTATCAATGTTCCAAGGCTGCCATCAAGCAGATGAATCTTATCGACATAAGGATTAGCTTCAAGGATTGGCAGGTAACTTGATTTAGTTGCGAAGTGAATTTCGGAATGGTCTACTTGAGTTTTCAGGGTGCGAATAACAGGAGTAGTCAACACGATATCACCAATAGAGGAAAATCGAAGAATCAGTATTTTCATTGAATTTAAAATTAGGCAAACAACTTTAATCATTACCTTTATGTTAGCAGATAAAATAGAATTGATATGAACTATTGGCTGATTAAATCAGAACCAGGGACCTATTCATGGGCAGACCTGGAGGCAGATAAGAAAACTTTGTGGGATGGTGTCAGAAATTATCAGGCCAGAAACAATCTGAGAGCAATGGAAGTAGGTGATTATTGCCTGTACTATCATAGTGTAAATGAAAAAAAAGTGATCGGAATAGCGAAGGTTGTTAAAAGTCATTATCCGGATCCTACGGCAAAAGAGGGCGATTGGGTGGTTGTAGATGTGGTACCTGAGGAAAAACTTAAAAATCCAGTTACCCTTGCTCAGGTGAAAGCAGATGAAAGACTTTCACAGATGGTGTTGGTGAAAAACTCGAGACTATCTGTACAGCCGGTTAAAAAAGAAGAGTTTGATATCATATTGGAAATAAGTGATCAATCATAATTGTTGATGAATTGGAAGTTTACCATACTGTTGATTTTCTTACTGCCAACCCTAGGGCTGTCTCAGAAAAAGGGAACGGAGGAGGAGAGTAGTTACATTACTCAACCCAACAGAATCGAATTTAATATTCAGGATTCGGAACTTGATTTTACTATCATTGGTGGTGAGGAGGATGGACTACTTGTACTGGTAGAGACCTATGAAAGAGTTGGCAATGGTTACAAATGGATTATTCATTTGGTAGACACTACCCTTGAAGTTAGATGGACTCGGTTACTTACGGTACCTTTTGAGAGTTCATTTGCAGGCTATGACTATCATAAAGGTACCTTTTACCTGCTCTTCAATAATTCCAAGTATCAGACTGTGGACCTGACTGCATACTCACTAAATGTCGAAAGTACCTTAGTGGAGAAAATTGACATCAGTACTGTTTTTCCAATTCAGCTCACAGAATTTGAAGTGCTAGGTAATAGTATATTATTAGGGGGGTATGTAAATACCAAACCTGTCATGCTCACCTATGACATGAGCGAAGGTGTTCCCAGAGTATTGCCTGGGTTTTATGGAAACAACATTGACATTCTCAAACTGATTACGGATGACGAGTCGCAAGTATTTACCGTCATTACATCGGAAAGAATGCGGAATAAAAAGAATGCCGTCAGGGCCCGTACTTATACTTCCAATGGAATATTGATTCAGGATAACCTTACAAACCCGGAAGACAAAAACCTCATTGACGGCGCATCCACTAATTTCTTTGGAGGATTTCAATATATGGCAGGGACATATTCTAAAAAATCCTCAACCTACAGTAAAGGTTTATATTTATCTAAGTTCAGTAATGGCAGACAGCAGTTTATCAAATATTATTCTTATTCTGAGTTAGATAATTTCTTTGGATATATGAGAGAAAAAAGGGAATTGCGGATCAAAGAACGAATAAAGAGAAAGGCTGAAAAAGGCAAAAAACCTAATTTTAGTTATCAGTTGGTTATCCATGACATGATTCAAAGAGAAGACGCTTACATTCTTATTGCAGAAGCTTACTATACCAGATATTCAAGTTATTCCTCAACTTCACCCTACTTTGGTGGGTATGGCAGTTTTGGTGGATACAATTCCGGGTTTTTAGGTTATAAATACACACATGCCATTGTGGTGGCTTTTGATCGAGCCGGTAACATCATTTGGGACAATAGTTTTGAGATAGATGATGTGAGCACCTATACGCTCAGTGAATTCGTAACTGTAGATACTTATAAAGATCAGGTAGTCCTAATGTACCTGGACGAAAATGAAATAAGATCTAAAGTAATAAAGGGCAATGAGATTGTGGAAGGCAAGACAATCAACCCGGTTAGACTTTCCTATGCAAATGACGAGCTGAAATCCAAAGATCCTGATGTGGAAGGTCTGGTTGAATGGTATGGAAATACCCTTTTTGCCTATGGGGAACAAAGAATTTATAACGGAATAAAAGCTTCTGGGGAGACCAATAGGCGCATTTTCTACATTAATAAGATAGAATATAACCTTGATGTAAAACCAAATTAAACAGATGGGGCTATATTTGGGGAAGTTTTGTCATGCAAAAGCGACTCCTGTTAGACAAGCATCTATTAAAAATCACAATCAGCCGATTGTGTCAACACCTAATTGAAAATCATGATTCTTTTCGAGACTCTGTTATTTTGGGCATGCAGCCCCGGGGTATCTATCTCGCAGAGCGAATCAGAAATGAGTTAGAGCGGTTACTAAATGAGGACATTCCGTTAGGTTATTTAGATACCACTTTTCATCGTGATGACTTTCGTCGCAGAGATCATCAGCTCACACCAAACAAGACAAAGGTTCCATTCGTCATAGAAGATAAAAAGGTTGTTTTAATTGACGACGTACTTTTTACCGGGAGATCGGTAAGGGCTGCGTTGGATGCGATGACCATGTTTGGCAGACCAAGCAAGGTTGAGCTGTTGGTGCTGATAGACAGGATGTACAGCAGACATATCCCTGTTGAAGCCAATTATGTCGGTAGGAAAGTGAATACCCTGCCATCACAACGTGTTTTAGTCGAATTGAAAGAGCAGGGCAAAAAAGATAATATCTGGCTAATGGATGAAACGGATGAGTGAGTTAAAAACAAAACATCTGCTTGGTATCAAAGACCTGTCTGAAGAGGAGATCAATCTTATTTTTGAGACTGCAGACGATTTCAAAGATGTTCTGAACCGACCGATAAAAAAGGTTCCTTCTTTACGGGACGTGACCGTAGCCAATGTGTTTTTTGAGAACTCTACCAGGACCAGGCTTTCCTTTGAACTCGCGGAGAAAAGACTTTCCGCAGATGTAATCAACTTTTCGTCATCATCGAGTTCAGTGAAAAAGGGCGAAACACTTTTGGATACTGTCAATAACATTCTGGCCATGAAGGTGGATATGGTGGTGATGAGACATTCAAGCCCCGGGGCACCTCATTTTCTGGCCAGACACATCAATGCCAATATTATAAACGCTGGTGATGGTACACACGAGCACCCTACACAGGCATTGTTAGACACCTTTTCAATAAGAGAAAAATTTGGTGAAGTTGGAGGTAAAAAGGTTGTAATAGTAGGAGATATTCTACATTCCAGGGTAGCCCTATCGAATATTTTCGCCTTACAAAAGTTAGGTGCGGAAGTCATGGTATGTGGACCTGCTACTTTATTACCCAGGCATATCAGGGATATTGGGGTAAAAGTAGAGCTGGATATTAAAAAAGCATTGGAATGGTGCGATATCGCGAATGTGCTAAGGATTCAGCTGGAAAGACAGCGGATGAGTTACTTTCCTTCCTTGCGGGAGTATTCGCAATACTATGGAATTAACAAAAAGTTGTTGGATTCCTTAGATAAAGAAATTACCATTATGCATCCAGGGCCTATCAACAGGGGAGTGGAATTGACATCTGATGTGGCCGACTCGGACCATTCAATTATTCTACAACAAGTTGAAAATGGTGTGGCCATTCGGATGGCCATCTTGTTTTTATTGGCTGGTGGCGGAAATTGAATACAAAAAAAAGCCTGACATCTCTGTCAGGCATTCACTGTATTATGGCATATTACTTTATGCTTCTGCTGATTTTTTATCAATCATAAGCAACTCATTTAAGGAGATCTCGGTCACATACTTTTTTGTGCCATTGGCTTCATAACTTCGGTTGATAAGTTTGCCTTCAAGTGCGATCTCGCTGCCTTTCTTTAAATACTTCTCTACAACATCGGATTTCTTTCCCCACACCACAATGTTGTGCCATTGTGTGTCTTCTACTTTTTCTCCTTTGTTATTGTAGTAGATTTCATTCGTAGCTAATGAGAATGTTGCCATTTTCTTCCCGCTGTCAAAAGATCTTACTTCGGGTTCGTTACCTAATCTGCCGATTAAATGCACGCTGTTTTTTAGTGATGTCATGATATTAAAATTAAAGTTTAACAATAAGTCTCTGATTGGCAGATGACTTGGTGTGAAATAAACACCGAGACAAAAGTGGGGAACCAACATACAGTTAACCGGTAAGTAAGCATTTATAAACGATTATAGTCGTTTAAAATTGGGTAAATAATTGATTATCAGATTTTTAAATATTTATAGAAATCTTATAAAAACCAGAGAAATCACTTGGGGAGAAGTTTATAATAGCAGTTATTAGCTAAACATTTCTAATAGACTGGTTGAATGAGTATATGATAAATAGCAAAATTCTTTGCTACTGGATAGTCACATATTTTGAGAGAATAACCGTATTGTGAGTAAGAAAAATCTTCTAACTAATAATAATCGACTGTTCACCTTATAAAAGAAAAGGCTTACCAAATTTTGGTAAGCCTTAGGTTGGTTATCTACTACTAGTTTTGTGGTTAGAGATTTTCAAAGAGACAGATTTAGCAATTGACGAATCTGTTAATATACGTGTAAGTACTTGTTTATCAATATATTAAGAGTTGTAAAAAGGTTCAAATCTATTCTTTCTTCTTTCGGAATGGTTCATAAAGTCATTGACTAGTTGGTTGAGTAGTGAGCGAACTCGCTTATCCGCGGTACTCCTTTTTGTATAGATTTTCATAGCTGATTGTGTTTTGGTTTTTTTAAATATAGTAATATTTATTATTTCAGCAACAGCAGTGTTTTTTACTCGTCTTTGGCTCGATATTTTATTGATTTATTAAGATTTTAATAAAACGTTATGTAATATTGATAACATACCATTATAAATAATATATACCAGCTATTGTCATGAAAGATAAACACTGCCTTGAATGTGGATTGGAGTTTTTTGGACGCGCTGATAAGAAATTTTGTACTGACTCCTGCAGAAACAGCTACAATAATCGACTTAATGCGAAGTCCTCAGGTTATGTTAAAGAGATTAACCGGACATTAAAACAGAATTACGCTGTATTGAAAAGACTTAATATTCGGGGTAAGACCAAACTACACCGTGATAGACTATTGAAAGAGGGTTTCGATTTTGATTTTTATACAAACATATATACGACTCGTGATCAGAGACAATATCATTTTTGTTATGATCAGGGTTATCTCATATTGGAGGATGGAAACGTATTACTAGTTAAAAAGGAAAGAGACGAACCTAGCCAAGGTATTGGGGTAAACACCGGGTGAACTATTACTTTGAAGAAACATCAACTTCTTCTTCATCTCCTAATGGCCGATCTCTCCACCAACTTGCTAATGTAGATCCCGTAATATTCATCATAGGTCCAAAAACTGCCGGAGCAAGTCCAACCGTTGCAACTTTACCCATTTGTAAGGCAATCCCTGAAGCAAGACCGCCATTCTGCAGACCCACTTCCAGTGCTATGGTTCTACAGGTTCTTTCATCCATTTTAAACAACCTACATCCCCAATAGCCTAATAAGTATCCGGTTGAATTATGTAAGATACTTGCGATGACCAGGGCAATACCAATTTCCAATAGGCTATCACGGCCAGAGGCAGTAATTATTGAGATGACTGCAGCTATTCCAATCATGGATAGTTTTGGCATAGCAGCATCGAGCCATTTTGTTCTGCCGTGAAGTACTTTGTTGAATATTAGTCCTGCGACAATAGGAATAATCACAATTTTTGTAATTCCCCACATCATAGACCCAACGTCAATGGGTATAAGTTGCCCGGCAAGAAGCTTCATTAGTAGTGGAGTCATAAGTGGTGCGAGCAAGGTTGCAACAGTGGTCAGTGTTACAGATAAGGCCAGATTAGCCTTCGAGATATATGTCATTACATTAGAGGCTAGCCCACTTGGAGATGACCCAATCAACACGACCCCGGCTGCAATCTCTGGAGGGAAACCAAAAACAGTAGCCAAACTAATTCCGACTAAAGGCATGATTGTAAATTGGCATACCAGCCCGACGAATACACCCTTCGGGTGTTTAATGACGGCCCCAAAATCCTTTATGCTCATAGCAGTCCCCATTCCAAACATGATAATTTGTAACAAAGGGACGATGAGGACTTTCAATTCAAAAGCGCCCCACGACTGGAAAAGTGAAGGATAAAACATGGCTGCTGAGACAGAGGAAAAAATCCACAAAGCAAAAGCGAATCCTCTGATGGGCTTGATTCCAGGCGCACTCAAAGCCAATAAGACAAAAAAGCCAATCACGAATGGTCCGATGAAAGAAGAAGAGAGCAGGTAAAGTATCAGAGCTGTTAAAAGACTCCCAAGGCTAAGCCATAAAAACAACTTGTAATTTATCTGCATGGGGTTGAATTATCCGGTGTGTTCATATATAGTTCTGCTATTAAGACATAAGCTACATGTAATCGGGTGCTCAATAAAATGGAACTTATTCAAAATTTATTATAGCCTGTTTTTCTTGTGATTCATAAATGGCGCAGACAATTTCTACTGCTTTTCGAGCTTCAAACCCATCGATATCGAATGGTTTATTCTTATCAATGGCAGCTAGAAAGGAGGCGATGTTTTTGGTGTGATTATGATGCGTCATAGCTGCAGGATCTGCTACTCCACCCCCTTCTGTCGTTTCCCCATATTTTTTTAGTAATTCCTTATCTCCAGCTTTTTCTTCCCTGAAGTCCCATACCGTGATACTGTCTTCAATCATTTCTATGGTTCCTGAGCTTCCCATAATTTGCATTTTCCTAAACTGGCCTGGATAAGAGGCGGTAGTTCCATAGATCTGACCAAGAGCTCCATTCTTAAACCTTACGATAGCAACGCCGGTGTCTTCCGCTTCTATCTTATGATAAAGATGATCGGTAAAAGCGCACAGAGAAGTAATTGGGCCCATGACATGCTGAAGTAGATCTATCATGTGGATCGATTGGTTCATTAAGGCTCCGCCACCATCAAGCTTTTTAGTTCCTTTCCAGCTGCCCTCGTAGTATTTCTCATCCCTCCACCAGGGCACGTAAATTCCAGCAAAGGAGATTTTGCCAAGTCTTTCTTGTTGTATGGCTTTCTTCACTTCTTCGATTACAGGCGTAAACCGATAGTTGAAAATACCACCCAGAAATGTTTGATGCTCTTTATGTGCTTTGATCATCTCATCCACGCGAGCAGTAGTAATCTCCAGGGGTTTTTCGCAAATCACGTGGATACCTTTTTTAGCCGCAATTACTGCAGGTTCCATATGCAATCCGCTGGGTGTAGCGATAGCAATCACATTTATTTCCGGATCGTCCAGTAGGTTTTCATATCCGGTAAAAGATTTTGCACCATATTTTTCTCCCAGGGCTTTTGCTTTTCCAGATCCACTGTCACAAAATCCAATGATCTTCGTGTCCGGAATATCGTTGATTGCTTTTGCATGAAAATCAGCGATCATTCCTGAACCTACAATTCCAAATTTCCATTTAGCTGCCATATTTTATCTGTTTCATTTAGTGTTTTTATTCCCAATTCATCACTCCGGCGCGTATCTCAATGGAGATATGATTTTCTTTTGGAGGAATTGGGCATGAATAATTTTCATTATACGCGCAGTACGGGTTATAAGCTTTGTTAAAGTCCAGTAGAATGGTGTCGCCTTTCGGGACAGTTAGGTCGAGATAGCGACCACCTCCGTAACTTTCTACTCCGTTCGTCTCATCTGTAAATGGTAAGAAAAGATAGTCTTTCATAGCATCAGTATCTAAAAGGGTTAAACTTTTATACACGGGTAGATTGAATGCTTTGCCCTTAAAATCAAATATAACCATTCCGAATTTTACATAAACAGGACTTCGTTCTGTAGTAGTTGGCATGTTGAATGGTAATTCATTGGGCGTCCTAACTAACAATGCTTTAATCAAATAGGCTGAATCAACAGAAAAGAAGTCGAGACCTTTGAATTTTTTAAGCGCCTTCTTACTTAAAGGGGTTTGTGCTTCATCGATGAAAGATGCGTTTAACTCCTGCTGCCAGTCAAGGATTGATTTTTCATAGGTTTGTGAGAAGAGATTTTCTGACTTGAAGAACAGGACAGCAGTAAGGCAGATAATTAGGTGCTTCATTTGGAAGACTAAGTTACAATTTTGATTGATTATGAACGCTTAATCAAAGATTTGTATAAATTCATCGTTAAAATAAAAGTAATAAAATACATATGAATCAAACAAAACTAATAGGAGGTGTAATAACCATGATTTCTATGCTTGATTCTTGTATTATGGCACCTCTCCATTCAAACTAACCAGTTAAAGCAAAGAATACCAATGAAATTGTTAATTCAAGTTTGTTTAGTCATAACATTAATAAATCCTGTATTGGCCAGGAATGGTATTCAGTTTGAGTCATTGGCGTGGCCAGAGGCTTTAGAAAAGGCCAGGACAGAGAATAAATTCATATTTTTAAGTGCTACAGCTGATTGGAGTCAGCCTTGCAAATTGATGGAAGAATATATTTATTCAGATTCAGAAGTCGGAGAATTTTATAATCAGACATTCATCAATCTCAGTATTGATATGGAGGTTTTTCCTGGAACTGAGCTGGCCGACCGTTATCAGGTCTTCCTTTACCCAACACTGTTGTTTATTGATGGAACAGGTAAAGTAATCCACAGAGGGTGTGGCGCAATGGAGGCTACGGAGTTGTTGAAGTTAGGGCAAAGAGCGCTTGATTCGGAAAACCACCTTAGTGGACTTCAGGAAAAATACGATGAAGGGTTTAGAGATCCAGACTTTCTGAAGACAATGTCACTTACGCTAGATGAAGCATGCCTCGATCAAACCGCATGGGTTGATCACTTTTTTAGCGAGTTACCACAAAGTGACTGGACCAATGAGTCTGCCTGGACCATGATAAATTTAAATGTTCAGGACCCTTACAGCCCATACTTTCAGTACCTCATGAAATATCATGACCTGTATGAGATCAAGTACGGAAAGGACACAGTGGATCATAAAATCAATGAAGTCTTGTTGAGTCAATTCACACAAATCTATGAAGGAGGAGATATTACTTTATTTGCTATTCAGGCGCTTAGAAGCATCCTTGAACCTTTACATTTTAGTCAAAAGGAGGAGTTGGAGGCAATGATAAACCTACAATATGCAGAGGAGAAGGAGGATTGGGAATTATACTGCACAAGTGCTATACAGGTAGTCGAGCAGCAAGAGGTAGCAGACCCTGAGCAACTGAATGAATTTGCCTGGAAGATTTATGTGTTTTCTGAAAGTGAGGAGGAATGGAATACTGCGAAAAGTTGGATTGAGCCAATCGTGGAGGCGTATGAAGAATCTTCTTTTATGGATACCTACGCCTCATTGCTATATAAACTCGGAGATATCAAACAAGCCATCAAGTGGGAAAAACGAGCTATTCGCAGAGCAGTTGATCTGGATGATGAGGATCTTTTACATTATCAGTTGCAGTTGGAACGTTTTGAAAGTGGCCAATAAAAAAGGCTATCTCAAGATATTCCACAAGGGTAATATCTTTTGAGATTGCCTTTTTAACAGCTTGAGCATGCTATTCTAAAATAACGCGCTCCCGCTTGGGATATTTAACCTCATATTTCAATTCAAGCTTTTCCTGCTCACCCGGCTTAATACTCAGATCCCAGCTGATTTCTCCGGTATTTTCATTCAACTGCCCACCAGAAATCTCTTGAGAAGTTACGGTGATTTCTCCTCTGGTAGAAACAGGCAGCTGATCAAATATTTTAAGGTTGATAGTCGTTGATTTAGGATTCCTAACCAGAATATCAAAACCCCTGGTTTCAACTTTATTTGGCCCGATAAAATTAGATTTTGAGTAGATATCTATCTTTTTACGTTCGATCGAAATCCCAGGATCTCTGCCCAAAGAAATAGCTAAAGTATCTGTGGAAGCATAGGTATCTAAAAATGAATTTCCAACAAATGTTCCCTCCAGGAAAAGACTGGCTTCTCCAGGCAGTAGATTATACTGATCCCAATTTGTGATTCTGGCCATAAGGAAAGCATCTTTATCCAATTTGGGCACTGCATAATATTCGTACTGTGCATCGATGTCATATTGCTGTAGACTTACGGTAAATTGATCCCCATTAGAGGCGATGGAATACTTCTCAGCAACTGCTATTTCTACTGTCGTTTGGTTTTGCTTGATGGTGGCAACAGGCATAATAGCTTCTTCTAGCTCAACATCCATTTCATCGGCGACAACGTTCTGCATCATAGGCTCAGCAGCTGCCCTTGAAATGGCACCGGTAGCATTTAGTCGCTTAGACATCATGGGTTTGTTCTGAAAGAAATTCAAATACCAGGTGCTTAGCTCAGGTGCAGTTCCACTTTTATTTGGGTTTCCATTAGATAAGGTTAATTGAACCTTGTCCCAATCCTCCCGGGTATTTTGATAGATATCAGCTTTGTATTCCAACTGCAAGTGGGAGGAGATGTCGTTTACACGAACATCATATTTCGGATACCAACCCGCATTTTGAGTGAAATAGCTAACGTTAAACGCTGCCCTTGACCCATTCTTAGAATCAACAGTAATCACAATCTCACTGGAGGGCAACTCATTTCTTCTGTTTCCCTGGTTGATCTGATTCTGGATTTTTGCTTGTTCTTTTTTAAGCTTATCAATTTCAATTTTCGTATTGATTTGTTGTTGCTTAATAGCCTGAAGTTGAACGGTGTAGTAGCTCACTATTTTTTCCAGCTGCTCATAAGTGATTCCGGTATCTCCACCCAGATTTTGATTGGCTTCCAGTAATTTTTGTTTGGCGTCCATCACTTGATTCCAGGATGTTTTTAGGTCTATCTCCTTAGTGACATCCGCTAGTACCTTCTGGAGACTATCTAATTGCTCATTTCTTTCCTGTTCTGAAAGATAGTCCAGTCTGTGGTTGACCGATAGAATCGTAAAATTTCCATTTCCTTTCACCTGAATGCTATTTTGATCCATGTAAGGAGAAAGAGATTTAATGATCAGTTTACTCCTTCCTACAGGCAAGCTTGTTTTTCCAATTCGTGTAATTTGAGCTCCCTGCGTAAACACCTTGACACCTTCAATCGATGTATTAAGGTGAATTTCTTTTGTTCCCTGAGCCAGGCTTCCAATTGACAAGCCAAGCAATAGTATGCAAATATGTATGTTCATTTTAATGATTGTTTTCTGTTATGATGCAGCATGAGGAAAATTTCCATAAAGTTCGCCAGATATTTTATGAAACGTTTTTTTTAGAAGTTTTCTTGCTGTGTTAAGGCTAACAAATACCTTTGAAGTTCAATAAATGCTTAAAATATTTGGTGATGAAAAATAGAACTCTTGGTAAAAACGGATTCGAAGTAGGTGAAGTAGGGCTTGGGTGCTGGCAGCTAGGAGCAGATTGGGGACAGGATATTTCTCATGAGCGTGCTTTTAAAATTTTGGGTGAAGCGGTTGATCAGGGGATCACATTTTTTGATACCGCTGATGTTTATGGTCTTGGGAAAAGCGAAAGCTTTATTGGAGCATTTCTCAAAGAGACCAAAAGCCAGGTGAAGGTAGCTACAAAATTCGGTCGGAACTCATCCGTTTATCCTAACCGTTATTCTGAGGAGGCGCTAAGAAAATCAGTGAGTGAATCCATTGAGCGGTTAGGTCTCAATTCTCTTGATTTAATACAACTACATTGTATTCCTACAGAAGAACTTAAAAAAGGGGAGGTTTTTGACTGGTTAAGAAAATTAAAGGAAGAAGGATTGATTGGGGCATTTGGTGCCAGTGTAGAAACTGTAGAAGAGGGGATGATCTGTATGCGTGAAGAAGGACTGTTATCCCTACAGGTTATTTTCAATATCTACAGGCAGAAGTTACTGCAGGAATTGTTACCCCAGGCTAAAGAATCAGGCATTGGAATCATTGTAAGGTTGCCGCTAGCTAGTGGACTTTTGACCGGTAAATTCTCCAGAGAAACAACCTTTCCTGATTCAGATCATCGCAATTTCAATCAGAATGGAGAGGTTTTTAATGTAGGAGAAACATTCGCCGGACTGCCATTCCATATAGGTGTTGACTTCACAGATAAAATCAAAGAGGAGTTGCTACCAGCAGGCATGACAATGGTTCAATTTGCTTTGCGGTGGATCCTGGATCAGGAGGCAGTAAGCACGATTATACCCGGTGCAAGCTCGCCAGATCAGGTGATGTCTAATGCATCAGTTTCAGCATTACCACCGCTATCAGAAGAAACACATCAAAAGTTAGCCATGTTCTATCAAAAAGAAGTCCACCAGGAAATCAGAGGTGTTTATTGAGAAGGGCTGTGGTGGCAGTCGTAGGTAAGTTGTACAACGCCGGAAGCATAGGCTTTTGAAGATTCGAGCTTTAGTTTTCCGGAATATTCACTATCCTTAAATAGTGGGATACCTGCTCCCAGGCGGATTGGCATGATGGTTAAAATGATGCGATCTATTAGCTGATGGTCAAACAACAGGGTATTTATTTGTCCACCACCTATCAGCCATATATGATTTCCATCCTGTTGTTTTAAGTCCCTTACAAAAGAAGGAATATCTTCATTGACGAATTTCACGTGTTGATCTTTTCCAGTTTTTGATTTTGAAAATACATAGTTAGTCTTTTCAGCATATGGGAAAGGAATGTCAAACCCTAGAATCTCCTGATAAGTACTGTTTCCCATGAGGGTAGTGTCGACGGAGTCTAAGAAAGGTTGGTACCCAAAATCTTCCCCTTCTACTATAAATTCAGGATCATTTAACCAATCAATATTCCCATCTGGTTTGGCAATATATTGATCAAAACTGGAGGCTATATATACGATAATTTTTCGCATATGTGAATCATTAAGTTTATTGAATCAAAAGCGTTTTTACACCCTGGTTGCTGTTTATCTGGCAATAAATTTAGTGGTTAAATATATAGTGATATCTTTTTTCTTATTTATATTACATTTGACCAACAACCGGCTACATACATAAATATGCAAGATTCACCCCTCAATGATCTTGATTTAACCTCAGCAGAAAACACAGGAAATACTGACGCGGACTTATGGGAGCGTTTTAAGTCTGGATGCTTGAAGTCTTATGAATTGATATATCGTGAAAATATTCAGGACTTGTTTAATTATGGAATGAGTATCGTTCACAATGAGGCACAGGTAAAAGACGGCATCCAACAATTGTTTTTGGAAATTTGGAAATCAAGGAAAAACCTTTCAGCTACAAATAATATCAGGTTTTATTTATTGAAGTCCCTTCGTTACACCATCAATCACACAAATGTGAAAGAGGAGAAGAGGAGGAATACGGCTTTTAATTCTTATATGGAAGAAAGTAAAATTCTGTTTCCTTTTGAAGACCAAATGATCAATGGACAGGATTTAAATGAGGTGAGAAAAAAGGTCGAAGTTGCTTTAAACAAGTTGACTGCTCGTCAAAAGGAAGTTATCACACTGATATTCATTGAGGGAATGACTTATGAAGAGGTGGCTAACATCATGTCAATAAGTGTCGGATCCATCTATACACTTGCGTGGAAGGCAATTTCCAGGCTCAAAAAAGCAGTCATTTAGAAATATCTTAAAAAAAATCTTTTTTATTGAATAGATATTAACAAGTGAATACATTGTAGTATAAGTGAATTGACTTATCTATGAATTATTCTTCCTGTAAAGCTGAAGACCTGGTTCTCAATCCTGAGTTTAGAGAATGGGTTGTAAACCCTACTCCCGCCACTAATGATTTTTGGGAGAACTGGTTGAAAACGCATCCTGATAAGCTGCAGGAAGTCAAGGAAGCAAAAGAAATTTTAAGGAAGTTTCCAATTAAGCAACACGCTATAAGAGAGGAGGAGGTTGATAAGATCTGGGAATCTATAGAAAAAGCAAATTCAGACGGTAAGTTTGATACTGTCAGGGACAACATGTACCCCCTCAATGCTGAAACAGTTATCAGTAGGTTTGAATTGAAGACCAAAGGCAGATCGAAAAGTGTCTGGAAAAAGTCTTTGAGATTCGCTGCAAGCTTGACATTGGTTGTAGCCGCTGCCTTGTGGTATCTAAACATTACCAGTTTGGAGGAGCCGGAAGCTGCTGTTGATATCCCGATTGCTGAAGTCACCAGAGAAACCCAAAGGGGGCAGAAGTCAACAATATATCTGAAGGATGGCTCTAAGGTGATGCTAAATGCTAATAGTAAGCTCACCTATCCTGAGCAATTTTCAAATAAGGACCGATTGGTAACACTAGAGGGTGAAGCATTCTTTGAAGTGTCGAAAGATCTAGAACGACCATTTCAGGTGAAAACAGGTGACCTTATCACGACTGCCTTAGGTACATCATTTAACGTCAATACCCAAAAGAATGGAACTCATGTCGCATTGGCCACCGGTAAAGTCCTTGTATCAAACAACATAAAACCAAAAGCACCAAAAGTAATATTAGCGCCTGGTCAGGATGCATGGTACTATCCTGAAACTGAGAATTTGGTTGCGGGGTACTTTGATTATGACCTGATATTGGGTTGGAAAGATCAGACCATTGTATTTAACAAGGCAAAGGAAAAGGACGTTTTTTCGACTTTGGAAAATTGGTATGATGTAGATATCACCAAAACCAATTCACCGTCATCCCCATGGGATTATTCTGGTGAATTTAAAAAAATGGATCTTAAAAGTGTTTTGCTGTCTATCAGTTTTACCATGGATTTTGAATACACCATTAAAGAACAAAAAGTAACCATAACTTATCACTAAAAATGACAAATAATATATGACAGTAGATTCAACCTAAAAAAAGAAGGTAACATTTAAGAAATGTCACCTTCTACATTGGCTTGTAAGCAGGTAAGCTTCTCACGGAATACCGACTTCCAAGCACTTTAAACATACTTATAAAATAAAACCCAAGATATGAAAAGTAATCTTTTACCACAATTGTTTACTTTAATGAAGTACTCATTATTGATAATAATAGTTCAGGCAATCGGCCTCAATCTTCTTTTGGCCGAAAACGTTAATGCTCAAAAAGCAAAGAGCATCAGAAAAGTTTCTGTTAGCATTGAATCAACCCAAACTGATTTGAACGATGTGCTTAGAGAAATTGAGTCAAAGACAGATTATAAGTTCGCTTATAACAACAGCAGGGATCTTCAAAAGCTCGGAGATATCCAAATTTCATCGGATAAAAATACGGTGTATGAGATATTGAAAGAGATTGCAAAACAAACAGGCCTTGATTTTAAGCAGGTAGACCAAACCATCAACATCAGTCGAGCAAGGCTTAAAAGTGGTGGAGCAGTTGAAATTTTCACTGCAATTGAGCAGGTTACGATCACTGGACAGATAACTGATGAAACAGGAGCCACACTACCAGGAGCTGCTATCATAGAAAAATCAACTTCTAATGGTACAACAACTGATGTAGATGGAAAATTCAGACTAAGCGTGCCCGGAGACGCCACATTGGTTATAACATTTGTTGGTTACGAGCCAATGGAAGTTCCAGTTAATAACCGGTCAGTAATTGATGTACAGCTAAGTCTAGATGCTACTCAATTACAAGAATTGGTCGTAGTAGGATACGGTTCTAAAAGGAAAGCAGACATTACCTCAGCGGTATCTGTTGTAGACATGAAGGACATGGGTGACCAGCCTGTAGCTAATGCTACGCAGTTTTTGCGTGGAAAGGCTGCTGGAGTTACTGTCGCACAAACAGACGGTACACCTGGGCAGGAAATGAGTATTATGATCCGGGGTGTTGGATCATTAGGAACCAACCAGGCTCCACTTTTTGTGGTTGACGGATTTCCGGTAGGTAATCAGATGGGAAATATCAACCCTGATGACATTGAAAGCATCACGGTATTGAAAGATGCTGCTTCAACTGCGATTTACGGTGCAAGGGGTTCTAATGGTGTTGTTTTGATTACTACAAAACGTGCCAAAGAAGGAGAAGTTTCTGTATCTGCTTCCGTGAATTATGGATTTCAGAATATTCCTCAATCAAAAAGGATTAAAATGATGTCCGGTCAGCAATACGCGCAATGGAGGAAAGAACAATACATTGACAAATCAGTTCTTGCGGGTAATGGAGTTCCAACTATTGATCAAATACCAGAGAATTACCGTTTTCCTGAGCAAACCCAGTACAGTACTGATTGGTTTGATGAGATCACAAACGATAATGCTTCATTTCAGAGCTACAATGTTACACTTGCATCGGGCAAGGGTGATGTTAAAACATTGGTTTCTGCAGGTTACTTAGGTCAGGAAGGATCAATTATTAAAACCAATTTTGAGCGTTTTAATCTGAGAGCTAACATTGATGGCAAGGTTAATGAGTTCTTAACAATGGGACTTAATGTTGTTGGATCACGTTCCAATGAAAGGTTCATTAATACCACAGGAAGGGATGCGATTATCGGTACCGCATTATGGGCAGACCCAAGGTACCCTGTATACAATGATGATGGAAGTTTCAATGCTTACATAGGAGCTAATGGCGGTACGTTCGGTTCAGTAAACCCAGTAATGGAACTGACACAGGAGAAAAACATGGAGCATATAAATAACCTCTTGAGTAATGCTTATGTAGAATTATCTTTCTTGAAGGATTTTAAATTCAGAACATCTTATAATGTATCACTTACGAGTGGTCGAGTAAACAGGTGGAGGCCATCTACATTGGCAGGTTCTGGTTTCAACCAACCACCTCCGAGGAATGCTACTTTGTCAGAGACCTACAATAGCATTGTCAATTGGTCAGCTGATCAATTGTTATCTTATAGTAAGAAGATAAATGATCATCAATTTGATGTCATGTTGGGTTACAGTGCTCAGGAGCAAACAATAAGGTCGCTGTCAGGAAGTGGAAACACGTTCCCTGACGATAAAGTGCAGTTTTTAAACAACGCAGAGAACTTCAGTGCTAGCTCAGATGAAGAAAGTTGGAGTTTATTGGCCTATTTTGTAAGGGCTAATTATTCCTTTAAGGATAAATATCTGTTTTCTGCTACTATGCGTAGAGAAGGAAGTTCCAGGTTTGGGAAAAACAATTTGTGGGGTAATTTTCCTGCATTCTCTGCTGGATGGAGAGTATCTGAAGAAAGCTTCATGACTGATATTAACTGGCTTTCAGATCTGAAATTAAGAGCGAGTTATGGTGTAACTGGTAATAACAATATTGGTGAATACCAAAACTCAAGTAATTTGATTAGAGACAGCTATATCCTTGGAGGTCAATTAGCTCCTGGTCAGCGGCTTGGTGGATTTGTGAATACTAACCTGGGATGGGAGCAGTCTAATCAAATTGACATAGGTATGGATTTCTCAGCCTTTGAAAACAAACTTGTTGTAACAGTAGAATGGTACAAAAAGGTCACAGAGGACATGCTACTAAGTGCACCATTGCCTATTATCACAGGATTTGGTTCTACTTTGACCAACCTTGGGAAAGTAGAAAACAAAGGAGTTGAAATAGCTGTTGGTTACCGAACCAATATTGGTGAGGATCTGAATGTTAGAGCTGATTTCAATATAGCATTCAACAGAAATAAAGTCCTTGAGATCAATGGTGAAAATGATGAGATTCTAAGAAATAGTTTTTACGGTCAGGCTTACCGGTCTGCTGTTGGTCGTCCGATCGGGATGATGTGGGGGTATGATATGATAGGCATATTTAATACTCAGGCAGAAATTGATGCTGCACCGACTCAGGATGGAGTTATCCCTGGTACTTTTATTTATAGAGATAGAAACAACGATGGGGAAATCACTTATGCTTCTTCTTCACCAGATATGGGTGAAATTGGAAACCCTCACCCTGACTTTGTTGCTGGTTTGACTTTAGGTGCCGATTATAAAGGGTTTGATCTAAACATATTGTTCACTGGAGCGTATGATTATGACATTTCCAGACAGATTGAAAAAACTACCTTGAACATGGATGGAGTTTTCAATATTCTGGCAGAAGCCACGAATCGTTGGAAGTCTGCTGAAGACCCGGGAAATGGTTGGATACCAACATCTAGTACCTGGAAATGGCAACGAGAGACAAGCTCACGATATGTCTCTGATGGAAGTCACATATGGTTTAGGAATATAACCATTGGGTATACTTTACCAAGTAGTGTGTCAGTTCTTGGAGGTACAAGGTTTTTTGTTAATGCAGATAATTTAGCCCTTATAACTAATTACCCTGGAAGCAATGTAGATGTAGACAGAGGTGAGGGACGAACCCTTGGTACGGATGACGAAGCTTATCCAGTTCCCAGAATTTTAACTCTCGGAGCAAGCATCAAATTTTAGTTTAAGTAAGACTTTTAAAGAAATATATTTATGAAAACTATTATAAATAGAATACTAATTTTTGTCACATGCCTTAGTTTTTTGTCATGTGGTGAGGACTTTCTAGATAAGAATGACCCTACAAGGCTTAATGCAGCAACTTTTTACCAGACAGAAGCTGAATTTGAGCAAGCAGTTAACGGGCTTTATGGTGGTATGCAAGGTTATATTGCCAATCAATGGCAATTTGGTGATTTCATCTCCGACAACACGACGCTGCATTACAATGTAGAAAATAGAGGTCAAGGCCCTTCTTTGGAGGCACTTGAATATTGGCAATTTGAGCCTGGCACCTCTAACATTTCCAATTTGTACAACTCTATATATCAGCGTTTGGTGGACGTGAATACGACCATTCAAAATTTATTAGTAGCGGATATTGACCCAGCTGTCAAAGCGAATTTTGAAGGTCAGGCAAAGTGGATCAGGGCTTATTATTATTTTGAGCTTGTACAACATTTTGGTGACGTGGTACTTTTGGAAGCACCTATTGATGAGCCGGATGCTGCGTGGTCTTTTGCAAGGTCTCCTGCTTCAGAGGTTTATGCCTTGATTGAGAGTGATCTGAACTTTGCAGTGAGTGCGCTTCCTGATCCTGGTGATATTTCTGCTTCAGAGGTTGGAAGAGTAACTAAGGGAGCTGCATTAGCACTGCTGGGTAAAGTATACTTGACTCAGAAGGATTATGGTATGGCTGTTTCTACGTTGCAAGATGTGCTACCGTTGGGATATGATTTATTGGATGATTATGCGCAAGTATTTGATCCTTTATTTAAAAATCATGTTGAATCCATATTTGATGTCCAATTTCAGGGAAATAATCTTCTCGGTGAGCAATCTGGTTTTACCTACAGTTTCTACCCAAGACTTTCTGAAGGTCAGGTTATCCCATTTCCAGGAGTTAGTGGTGGTGGCTGGAACATTCCTAGCCTCAGCATGATTGCAGCGTATGAAGCTGGAGACCTTCGAAAGGATGCTTCTGTCGCAGAGGGTTATTTTGATGCCGACAATAACTGGGTGGCCATTCCTTATATCAAGAAGTTCTTACATCCACATAGCATACAGGGTGCCCCTGATGAAAACTGGCCTGTACTTAGATATGCGGATGTTTTATTGATGCTTGCGGAAGCTATCAATGAAGAGTCTGGTCCCGCCAATGCATATACCTACCTAAATGAGGTTCGTGACAGGGCTGATTTGGATGCGCTTAGTGGATTAACTCAAGATACATTTCGCGATGCGGTATTAAAAGAAAGAAGGATGGAGTTGGCCTTTGAAAACCATCGTTGGTTTGACCTGAAAAGGACCAATACGCCAACTGAAATGGCTGCTATTTTGAATGCTTATGGTGTAATAGAAAAAGCGAATCCAACCACAAGTAGAGGAGGTTTTGGCTTTACGTCTTCAGAATACAATTTTGAACCGCATCAATATTTATTCCCAATACCTGATGTTCAAATTGCATTGAATCCGGAGCTGTTAAAGCAAAACCCAGATTATTAAATAGCATTTATTTGATTTATATGACTTTGATTGCTCAATATTGGGCAATCAAAGTCATTTTTTTAATTTTATATGATTCTCATTAATTAAGTTAGAGAATCATAAACTTTATAGATCGGATACAGTGTTCACATTGTAACTTATCATTGATTTTTTTTCAGTTTTGTATTTATGGATTGGATACTTCAATTTTTTGGTCGACTACATACATTAGCTGTTCATTTCCCTATAGGACTGCTGGTAGTAGCTTTGTTTTTAGAAATCCTGACTGTTGGTGGAAAACGCTCTGGCCTTCGTGAGGGCATCAATTGGATGGTTTACCTGGGAGCTATATTTGCTGCTTTAGCTACAATTCTGGGTTTTCTCTTAAAAACCTTTGATGATTATTCAGGTGATCTGGTGGACACCCACCAGTTATTGGGTATTGCAACAGCAGTATTTTCAGTGGCATCTTCCTTTTTCCTCTACCAGACCATCAAGGGTAAGTTTCCAAATTACCTTGCCTATCGGGTAAGCTTAATTGCCACGGTTCTCTTCCTAACAATTACCGGACATTTAGGTGCTAACCTAACACACGGAGAAGATTTTTTAACCAGTGTATTACCAGGAAATTCAGACGATTACGACAGTGAAAATTCTGGAATATTACTTGCTCAATTAAATAAAATTGATTCCCTGGATGAAGAAGAACTAGATAAGCTCAACCTTGAGGTAAGAGCCATATTTGCTCATAATTGCTATCAATGTCACAGTGAAAATAAGAAGAAAGGAGACCTGGTACTGGAAACGAAGCGTGGTGTTTTTGATGGAGGAGAATCAGGCCTGGTAGTTGTAGCCGGGAGCCCCGAAAAGAGTGAATTATACAAACGCATTACTTTACCATCCAATCATGACGAGGTAATGCCTAAAAAAGGAAAGGTCTTAAAAGACAATGAAATAAGCCTGATTGGGTTATGGATAGAAAAAGGAGCACATTGGTCGGATCGGGCGCTTAAAGTGTTTCCCGAGGCGCCGCTTGCTTTGAGTAAGCCAGAGTTACCTGACAGTGACCTGGAACATCCTGCAGATAAGATTCTTGATACCTATTTTGAGAAAAATGATTTTGATTGGCCCGAATTAGTGGATGATCATACATTCATCAGACGAGCTTACCTGGACATTGTTGGACTTCTACCTACTCCTGCCAGAGAGGCTTCATTTATCGCTGATCCAAGTGCTGATAAAAGAAATAAACTTATTGATGAATTACTCGGAGATAAACATAATTATACTCAACACTGGTTGAGTTTTTGGAATGACTTATTAAGGAATGACTATTCCGGGACAGGGTTTATCACCGGAGGTAGAAAGCAAATAACCGATTGGTTATATGGCTCACTAGTAGAAAATAAATCCTATGATTTAATGGTAAAAGAGTTAATAAACCCTACAGAGAAATCCGAAGGCTTTATTAATGGAATAAAGTGGAGAGGGGTGGTGAATTCCAGTCAAACTACTGAAATGCAGGCTGCTCAGAATATTGGGCAGTCCATGATGGGGGTAAATGTAAAATGTGCTTCTTGTCACAATAGCTTTGTAAGTAACCTTACATTGGATCAGGCTTATGGTTTCGCATCAATATTTGCTGATTCAGCTTTGGAATTGAACAGATGTGATAAGCCTATTGGTAAAATGGCTACACCAAGTTTTCTATATACGGAACTTGGATCAGTGGAAGCCGAGACGATTAAAGGAAGGTTGAAAGAGCTTTCAGAGTTGATGGTAAAACCAGAGAATGGCAGGTTATACAGAACAATCACGAACCGTATTTGGAAAAGACTCACCGGAAGAGGTATTGTGGAACCGATTGATGAAATGGATAATAAGCCATGGAATGCTGACCTTTTAGATTGGTTGGCAGCTGATTTCATTGATGCTGATTATGATATTAAACATTTGATCAAGACGATCATGACTTCAAAGGCTTATCAACTACCTGCTACCAATTATGAAGCCGTTGACCAGATCAAATCAAAGGACTATGTATTTACAGGTCCTGTCGTAAGGAGAATGAGTGCAGAGCAGTTTTCAGATGCTGTCAGTCAAGTCGTTGCTCCTGTCTATTATGCAGTTGCCTATGATCCCAACAAAGAAGATTTATCTTCAAATAGAATTTGGCATAGCGAAATTAAATTTGATCGGAGGGTTCTTCCTGATCCGGGGAAACGCTTCTTCCGTCGGATATTTAACCTTCCAAACAGGGAAGTAGCATCAGCTGAAGCACTTATTTCAGTTGATCATTCCTATACAATGTTTGTAAATCAGGAAAAAGTTGCTGAAGGTTCTGATTGGAGAAAAGTAGATAACCTTGATTTAATGAGCGTGCTCAAACCAGGAAAAAATATCATTGCTATTGAAGGTATCAATGAAGGAAATATTGCTAATCCGGCTGGAATTCTTTTTGCATTAAAAATTCAATTCAAAGATGGTACAGAGATTATGTTACAATCTGATAAGGAGTGGAAAACCACAGACATAGCTCCCGAAACAGGGTGGACCAGTATTGACTTTGGAGATCAGGATTGGAATGAAGCAAGAAATTATGGAGCTAGTTATTGGGACCAATTGATCAGCTTCAAGTTTGAAAAGCAAGAAAGCACGTTTGCCAGAGCTAGTTTAGTCAAACAGAACCCCTTCATGAAAGCATTGGGAAGACCAAGTAGAGAGAATGTGGCTACCACCCGAGATGATCAGGCAACATTGCTTCAGGCACTGGAACTTACCAATGGTGAGTTTTTCAACAATGTATTAGCAGAAGGCGCTTCTCATTGGTTGGAAACGTATGATGGAAACAGTGAGAAAATTGCTGAGAATCTTTATGTAAAATCTTTGGGAAGAAATCCAACCAATCAAGAAAAGAGCATCATGTTGAGCGTGTTAGGTGAAAAACCGGATCAGGATGCTGTGCAAGACCTGTTTTGGGCCACATTACTTTCACCGGAATTTCAATTTATCTATTAGTATTATGGACTTTCAATCAGAAAACTCACGAAGAGAATTTATTAAACGAATGGGAGCAGCCGGTATGGCTGCAATGTCAGCGAGTATTCCGACGGCTAGTTTTTTAAGCTCGTGTAGCACAACTCCTACCATACCTTCTACAGCGGATACAGTTATTTTATTGTGGATGGCGGGAGGTATGGCCCATACCGAAACCTTTGACCCAAAAGCTTATGTTCCTTATGAAAAAGGAGTAGAAAGCAAGCGAATACTTAGTACCTTTCCTAAGGTACCTACTGCAGTGGATGATTTATATTTCTCTAAAGGGCTAGAATCCATTGGTGGTGTCATGGATAAAGGGGCTATTATTCGGTCTTATAGGTCCGCAGACCTTGGGCATATTTTACATACCCGACATCAATACCATTGGCACACCTGTTATGAGCCACCACAATCCGTTCAGGCCCCACATATAGGTGCTTGGATAGCGAAAGAAAAAGGTCCCGTAAACCCTGTAATCCCTCCATTTATTGCCATGGGTCAACGTTTTACGGTAGGAGAAGGAGAAGAATTGAAAGCTTTTCATTCAGCAGGGTTTTTAGGTAGCGAATACGGTCCATTTCTGATCCCTGATCCCTCAAGTGGTTTGGATAGTGTTCGGCCACCTCAGGGCATGTCTTTAAAAAGATTTGAAGCCAGATATAAACTATATAAGGAATTAGCCAATAAGAGCAATGTCATGGAGCGGGGAAGTGATTATCAAAAAGAGTCACTCATGCGTTCGATGGAGCAGTCTTACCGATTGCTCAATTCTCCTGAGGCAGAAGTCTTTGATCTTTCTAAAGAACCAAAGGAAAGTTATGATACCTACAACACCGGTCGTTTTGGACAGGGCTGTTTAATGGCTAAAAGGTTAGCGATGAATGGTGCCAGGTTTATAAGTGTATCCACAGAGTATGAGCCTTTTTTAGGTTGGGATACTCATGAAAATGGCCATACACGCCTGGTAAAAATGAAAGAACTAATCGATAGGCCCATCGCTCAGCTGATTAAGGATTTGGACGAGTCAGGACATTTGGATCGTACATTGATTATTCTGGCTAGTGAATTTAGCCGGGATGCCCTGCTTGAAGGAAGGCCAGGTGAGAAGGTATTGGATCAGGTGCGCGTACCTGATAATATAGAAGATGAGAAAAACTATGGTATGCATCGCCATTTTACTGACGGAAGTTCCATTTTGATGTGGGGTGGAGGTATTAAGAAAGGTTTGGTATATGGTAAAACTGCTGATGAACGACCATGCTCCTCAATTGAAAATACGGTAGTTATTGATCAGGTTCATCAGTCCA
This sequence comes from Marinoscillum sp., assembly GCA_043554545.1. Classification (GTDB taxonomy): domain Bacteria; phylum Bacteroidota; class Bacteroidia; order Cytophagales; family Cyclobacteriaceae; genus UBA7330. The sequence goes on from CP121337.1 coordinate 324,804, forward strand.
TCTATCATGCGCTGGGGATACATCCGGAAACTCATTATACCATTGAGAGTCGTCCATTTTACACAACACCTGATGGACAGGGGCAACCTATCATGGATTTGTTTGCATAGCTTAAAAAGCTAATGCCTTAGCCTTTTGCTAGCTGGAATAGCTTATTGACTGTTTTCCAGTTTCTGGTGGTGGCTTTTAGCTTAAGCTTACTTTCAAAGAAGTTATTATTCATTTTGGCCTTTCCATAACCTTGAGCTGCGTAGAAATATATCACATCATGTTTCAAAATAAACTCTTCAGGTAAATACTGTTCTTGATCAATTTTTTCAACCAGGTTTGGATCGGGCGCTTTTTCCAGAAACGTTACGTAGCAACTATTTTCACCTTTGTCTTGTTGAAGGAAGTCATTGCTTTCTAAAATTTTCTTGAAGTAAATAGCTGTTTTGACGATACAGGGAACGTCGAAATCAAAATTTGTTTTAATCTTCTCCTCTATTGATCTTGCAAGAAGCATTAGATTTTTATCACCTGATTCGAACAGAATATTACCGCTCTGAACGTAAGTGGATATGTTATTGAATCCAAGTTCCGTCATAGAATCCTTGAGATCGGTCATTTTGATCAGTTTTTGTCCGCTGACGTTGATGCCTCTAAGCATAGCGATGAATCTGGGCATGATTAAGGTGATAAAGTTTCGATAGGTGTAAGCTCAAGGTTATAAAATTCCACTTCGGCACCTTCAGCCTGTAATGCAATTTGTCCTTGTGAAGTGGTACAATCATATCCAAAGTTTACCAGGTCACCATTTAACCAGACTTTAATGCTGTCTTTTAAGCATTCTACTTTCATGGTATTCCAATCACCAAGTGGGTTTTCCGAACCGTCTGTTAGGTTGGGGATTCTTCGCTTCTTCCCCTCAGTGATGCCCCATTCGGCTTTAGGTCCTCTTCTGTTTTCCATATCGGGAACAGTAATGTCCTGCACGATACACCAAAAATCTCCTGCATTTGCATGCATCATTTGTACTTCAAGTGACTGAGGAAACATATCATACAAAGCTCTCGGCGTTGATGCGTGTACCAGTACGCCACAATTGCCTGGCTCCCCGGCAAATCGATACTGAAATTCCAGCCGATAATTTTTATAGATAGCGTCTGTAATCAGGTGCCCATTTGGTTCTCCCAGACTTACCAGTAAACTGTCCCTTACGATAAAGGGAAAGGGCAGGGTATCTGTATCATCAAGTGCAGGGACATCCGCATGCCATCCTGAAAGATCTACGCCATTAAAAAGGGAAATAGGTTCAGTTATAGGCTCAGTTTTTTTCGCTTCATCGGGCTGTCTGGTGGTACAATAGGAAAGCAGAAGAAAAATAGGTATCAATGGCAGGATGTTTTTCATAACAGATTAGTTTCAAATCAAATGTAATCAATCACTTTAAGATTTGAACCCACCCATTGCAGAGGTCTTCATCTTCCAGGGTTAGGGAATAGAAATAGGTACTTGCAGGTAAGTTGGCGCCATCCCAGTCATTCTGATAATTATCCCGCTCAAATAGAAACTTGCCATTTCGGTCAAAGACTTTGAGATCCATAGACAGATCAGTATTCACTTCAAAGAAATCGTTGAAGCCATCCTTGTTAGGAGTAAACACATTAGGGACAAATATTTCTTCGAAGGAAAGCTGTACGGTTTTATCAACAACGCAGGTAGTATCAATATTCAGACTGACATCAAAATCCCCACTGTTTTCATACCGATAAGTAAATTCCTTCTGATAGTTGGTGGTCCCATCCCCAAGGTCCCAGGATACAGCAGCATCGGTCTCGGTCAGGCTTGTAAAAAGAAACTCTGGTAGTCCATCGCAACTATTCATCCGCATCACCTCAAATGCTTCAATCGTTTCATTAACTACATTAACAGTTACCTGCTCTTCGAAGGAGCAGCCATTGGGTGTGGTAATGGCAACAGTATAGGTGGTGGTAGTGTCAGGCGATGCCATTGGGTTTGGGACGTTGGAGCTACTCAGCCCGGTTGAAGGTTCCCAGGTATATGCTTTGCCACCATATGCTCGTAGTTCCTTTGATTCACCCCTACAAATTGTAGCATCCTCTATGATTCCAGTTCGGTCATCATATGCATACACAAAGCCAGAGGTCTGGTCGATAGCCTGGCAGGTATTTTTATCTTTGACTGTTAAAACAACCTTATAGCTGCCCGTTTCTTCGAAGGTGTACCGGAAGAATTCATCAGTGCTTTTTTCACCATTGACAGACCATTCGAATTCTTCTCCTCCAATACTTGTATTTGAGAACAGTACGGTAAATGGTATACAATCACTGTTATATCCAAATTCGGTACTGTCAGACTTACTGGTAACAAATCTGGCGTCGAGTGAAGCCAAATCAAATTTGAAGGCGGCATTGTTACACCTTTCCTGTCCTAAAAAGTTCCTTCCCCGGTTAATGGTGGACCATGCATTTGAAGTTGTAGGAAAGTTATCATTTGTGCCATTACATGAGCATACCGACTGATAGATAATGCCGCGTTTATCAAAACGGCTGGTTCCCCCATCTACATGATCACCTACTCCACCAAATGAGCCATAATAAGTGGAGTATAGCAGCTCTGATCCATCAGATGAAAGCACCATAATATAGAAATCAGATCCATCAGTAGTGGGGAATTGTGCATTGGCAGTAATGGGCATATTAAAAGTATAACCATTGCTGTAAGGTCCTCCGTTATTGGTGGATCCTCCCCAGCCGCTTAAAAAGAGATTTCCACATTCATTTGCCAGGAAGGCTGTGGGAGAAATATCAGGTAAATTCGATCCTGATCCAATCACTGTAGAGAAGAGGGTAGAATCCAAATTAGCAGTGAGTTTGTGAATAAACTGGCTGCTATTCGGGTTATTGTAAATTCCCGGTGTCACAGGATAAGGCCCTGTCGTTTGTCCAAAGGCAAAGACAGATTGAAATTCATCAATGTCAATGAAGTAGGTCTGATCATAACTGGCGGTTCCCAGAAAGGTGCTTTGTAGGATGCTGTCACCATCCAAATCTATCCTTGTAATAAATCCATCCGTCTCTCCAGCGAAGTTGGGTCCTAATGTAGAATCAGTTGTAGGGAAATTTGCACTTTTTGTTCCTCCGGCAACGTAAACAAAATTGGAAGTATCTATTTTAATAGAATATGCAGCATCTTCTCTATCACCTCCCAAATAGGAGCTCCATCGAAGATTTGTGAAATCGGTATTTAATGAGAAAACCACAGCGTCAGAGACACCGCCACCAAAAGTTGACTGAATGCCACTTGTGGTAGGAAAATCTAATGATTCTGTACTAGAAGCAATATAGACATTGTCCTGATCATCCATTATCACATCTCCACGGATGTAGTCGCCGTAGTTGCGAATGAGTCCGTTGACAAGTGTTCCTTGATCCTGTAACTTCAAAATACCATCATTTTCACTTCCACCAATAAACGTAGAGGCAATGAGATTTCCAGTAGCACCCAGTTTGCTGAGTACAATATCACAGCCATTGTTGTAGTTACTAAAAATGGAAAAGGGATCGCCTCCATTAAAGGTGGTGTCGTAAGCATTTTGACTAACAGGGTAGTTCACAGACCCGGTAGTTCCTAAAATCACCAGTTCATTGTTATTATTGACAATCAGGCTATGTGGATTGTCTGCTGCTGATCCACCAATAAAGGTGGCATATAGTAATTGTGACCCGGTTGAGTCATATTTCAATATGGCCATATCTGTAGCACCCGAGTATTCAGAATCATTTGTCACAGGGAAATTGGGATCAAATACAATACCTCCACTATATAGGTTCCCCCTGTCGTCATAGCAGGCGGTATATCCAAAGTTGTCAGCTACGGAACCTGAAAATGTGGAAAAGATAAGCTCTGGGTCAATGATCAGCGGTAGGTTATGGTCATAGGACGCTAGTCCGAAACTAATTTTGTTTTCTCTTAGGATGTATCTGGAATCAATATATTTCTTTTGGCCATTAATAATCTGATAACTAATGGGCCTGTTTTCAGTGATTGTGTTTATTCTTGATTTGACGTTTACACAGCCATCTTCCAGATTCATATTGATGTCACCCTGATAGTTAAACTGAACTTTTGATGGATCAGCATTTGGCCCAATGACTAGATCATATTTTATCACACCTTGTTCCAGGTAGTATTTTAGATCCACACCGGGATAGAGCTCATGATATGTTATGGCTGAGTAAGCTTTGCATCCTGAAGCCCATCGGGAACGGTCTTTTCCCAAGTAATAATTATAAGTTTCATACGAGGGCTTTTCAAATGAAATTTTGGGTCTTTGGTTAGCCGCAAAAAAGTCGACGGTTATTTCTACCTGATCCACCTGATTTATCAATCTGCTGGATGATTCCGTATGCTTATGAGCAATTGACTGAATGTTAGAAATTTTATGAATTAAACGGTTACCATGTAGTTCAAGACTTCCTCCTGGAATTTGCGCAGTGAATAAAACCGATTCATCCCATTGACCTTTATTTTCTATAAATATACTTCCTTTGCCAAATTGGGCAATGAGGTTCAGCGGGAGGAAGCAACAAAAGATCAGTCCGCCTGTGAAAAAATATTTAGCCATTTAACCGCATTGTCATGATAGATCTTATCTATTACCTCCCTTGGTAGCTTTAGTCCCTTGAATTCCTGATCTACCAAATCACTTGTCATTACTTCATCTGTTACAAGAAATCTCCAATCCCTCTTCCATGCGGTAGTATTCTCTTCATTTACTTTCTGGGCTGATTGAGAACCACCGTCTGCCAAATCAGTTGCATACAGAAGTCTGTCCTGGTATTTGATGAAAAAGGATCTGACCTTTTCATAGTTATTGGCTGTTTGGTAAAAAATTTGCCCCATTCGAGCAGCCATATCCACTGCCATATTTGGAAAGCGCTCCAAACGTTTAGACAGCTGGTCGACATCATATTCCAGACTTGCCATGTGGGCACCAACAAACCTTAAATCCGGGTTTTTAGCTAACATATTATCCCGGGCTTCCATCTGTTCTTCATGAGATGGCATATCAGGATGTTTATACATATGATATTCCGGGTGTCTGCTAAAATAGCCGCTGTCATTTTTTGTGGTCATCTCTTCCAGTGGCAACCAACAATTTAAGGGTTCACCCAGGTGACCAACTACGGGAATATTTCTTTCGGACAGGTCGTTGAATATGGGGTCAAAGCGAGGGTCATCAATACGGACAAGGACACTATCCTGATCACGATAGACCATGCCAATATTTTTCCAGACTTTTATGCCTATTGCACCTTGCTGAAAACCTGAGTCCAGCCAATTCATAGACTTTTCAAGCCATCCTTCCTCATCCCATCCTTCCATAGAAAAAGAAGTTGCAAATTGAACGGTCTCTGGATGATTCCTCATCTGGTATTCACTGTATCGGTATCTCTCTTCTACCCATTCCCAACTATTTTTGGAATCTACGACAATCGTGAGTAATTGGAAATTATTTGCTTGAGCTGATTTGACAAAATGGTCACTTTCTGTCATAATGTGAACGTGTGTATCAATCTTTTTTACATTGTCATAATCTTCAAATTGATAATACTCACGACTCTGACTGCAGGAGCTGGACAGTAAAAAAAGGAATATCAGGTAACTCTGGTTAATCTTTATAATTGGCTTCATAATTGGCTTACCTATAGGATGTTTTCATTAGTGTAATTGGAATCACTTCTGTTATTTCAGCTTGAAAATTCTTTCCATTTTCATCCACTTATCTGCAGAAGAGGCTTCTGGAGAAGTTACTTGATATTTTGACATAAATGACTCCCATTCGGCTTGTCTGGGTAAGGTGGATAGCCTGGTCATTTGTTGTTCAAAATCAAAGTCTATCGGCGTTACAAGTATCATAAAAACTTTGTTGTTTAAGCAATAAATTTCGTGATCAAGGATTCCAACTTTTTTTATTCCTTCTAATACCTCTGGCCATACCTTTTCATGCCATGAAATATATTCTTCAATGAGTTCCGGGTCATTTTCAAGTTCCATGGTTAGGCAATATCGTTTAACCGGAACGTCAAAGGATTTTTGCAGATATCCCTGATCTCTTGATTCTACCATTTCTTGAGGTGGCTCGCTATTTTGTTGGCTACAGCTAATAATGAATATAGTCAATAGAGCAGTAATAAGTCTTTTCATGCTTACAGAGAACATTGAAGTTGTTAGAATTGAATTAACGGAGACTTTAATATAAATCATATTAGTGGATTTGTGTCCCTGATGAAAAAATCTTTTCTCTTGGGAGTTCCAGTAATAACTTATCTCAAGGATTTATCATTCAACTGAATCAATTCCGATTTTAATTATAAATTAGTATAAACTATACACCTCACACATGAACATTACCATTCCAGCCATTGACCTGGTAATTATTATCTTATATCTCGTACTCATGGTCGCTCTGGGAATTTATTCCAGTAGAAACTTAAGAAAATCTGCCAGTGGTTATTTCCTGGCTGGCAAATCACTTACCTGGCCGGTGATAGGGGCTGCCTTGTTTTCGTCCAATATCTCAACGATCCATTTAGTTGGTCTGGCAGCATCCGGTTATGCAGAGGGGCTCGCCTGGGGTAATTATGAGTGGATGGCTGCCTTCACTTTGATTGTTCTGGGCCTTGTGTTTGCTCCATTTTATTTTAAGACCAGAATTATAACGCTCCCTGAGTATATGGAAAAAAGATATAGCGTCCGGTCACGCGCTTTTCTGGCATTCATGGGTATTTTAGCCGCCATATTTATGCATATCGGCCTTAGCTTATATTCAGGAGCTGTAGTATTTAAGCAGTTTTTTGGAATAGATGTCTTTCTGTCCATTATACTTATTTCTGTTGTGACAGGTTTATACACAATTCTTGGCGGACTGAAAGCGGTAGTTGTCACGGAGACCATACAAACCTTCATCTTGATTTTTGGAGCTGTTGCTGTGACGATATTCGCCATTCTAGCACTACCTGATCATGGTATTAATTCCTATGCCGAATTAATGGCTTCTGTCAAAGACCGGCAACTTTCTATGATTCATACCGATGATGATATGGGCTTGGCCTGGTATAGCGTATTGTTGGGCTATCCTGTATTGGGTATTTGGTATTGGTGTACGGATCAGACCATCGTGCAACGGGTATTGGGAGCTAAGACTCAGTATGACGCGCAGGTCGGACCAATATTTGCCGGATTCTTGAAAATATTGCCTGTTTTATTTATCGTTTTCCCAGGTGTTCTTGCATACGTTTTATTTTCAGATATTATAGGACAGGATGCTAATCAGGCTTTACCGGTCTTGATAACTCAGTTGATCCCTACCGGAATGATGGGCCTGATTTCCGCTGGATTATTGGCTGCTTTGATGAGCTCTATTGCGGCGGCTCTACACAGCATTTCAACACTTGTTTCATATGACATTGTTCAGAAGTTAAAGCCAGATTTAAATGAAAAGACACTGATAAGAGTAGGCCAAATCAGTGCGATTGTTGTAATGTTGATGGCTATGATCTGGTCTACACAGGGACAAAGGTTCACCAGTATTTTCCAGGCTGTAGCTACAATTGGTGCCTGCCTTGCACCTTCCATTACTACGGTATTTTTGTGGGGGGTGATTTGGAAGAGAAGCACAGAGCAAGCTGCTTTTATCACCCTGATATTTGGATTCGTGTTGGGTGCTTTCCTGTTTATGGCGGAGTTACCATTATTTGGTGATGAACGCTTATTTTCAGACATATATAATATTGGTACGCTGATGCAGGCCTGGTGGTCTTTTGTGATATGTAGTATCATTTTTGTAATTACCAGTCTACTTACACCTGCTCCAGACCTGGAAGTAGTCAGTCAATATATCATGGGTGGTGAGAACAAAAATAATGAGGAAGATAGGCCATTGATATACCGTCCTACTTTTTTATCGTTGATGCTCGTGGGATTAATGCTTGTATTATACCTCTTATTTACCTAGTCTAAAAACTGCGTAGCAAAAGGAAGATATTCTTACATACGGGTTCTCAGAATTTTTGGATCGATCACACAAGAAAAATTTAACCCATTTTGTTTAAAAAAAGGAGTCCCAGCGATGGGACTCCGAGTGCTTTTGCTAGAAGAAAATTACGTTATTGATGGATAGCCAGCATGGGAATCTTAATTTTCATGGCTACTTTTTTTGTCTCGCTTGATTTAAACATTCTTTCCATTAATTTGTGATGTCTGGGAAACATGACCAATAAATCGATCTCATAATCTTTGATATATTCAAAGATTGCACTTGAAGCATCTTTAGCAATTAGTTGATGATAACTCAGCTTAAAATCACCAAAGTATTTGTCCAGAATGTCTTTGCTTTTGCTGTGTTTGAAGTTCATGCGTTCCTCTTCATTTCCAATATTAAAGATTTGTATTTCACCTTTAAAAATTTCAGCGATTTTCTTTATTATTTTAAAACTATCAGTTTCTATTTTATGAAAATCTGCAGCAATTGCGATCCTGGAAATGTCCAGCTTAGTCACATTTTCTGGAATGACAAGTACGGGTATTTTACCAAATTCAATGACTGATACGGTAATTCCACCCAATAATTTTTCCAGGATGTCATGGGTTCCTTTGGTTCCCATGACTACAAGATCTATTTCATTATTTTCGATTTCACTATAAATAGCATCCGTTACTACAGAATGATATTGCTTGGTTTCATAAGGAATTCCTTCCAACAATGGAAATTCCATTTCTAATTCCTCCAATGGATCTTCACTTTCATCATAAGAAGTAGGGATAGGTTGAATCATTTCATCTCCGACACCAACAGTTGAGGATGGTAGGAAGGTAGAATGCACGACCCTGATCTCACAATTCCACTTTTGAGCCAGATTAATTGCCGCTGTTAATGCATTTTTTGAGCAAGCCGAGAAATCCATAGGCACGAGAATTCTTTTAATTTCCATGTCTTTAGTTGTTTTTATTGTTGCCAATTTATGGATAATCGAAGTACATTGAAATGATATTAATTAGTGCTTTTGGGTGATCTACATCAGTCCGATAGCCTGATATTCTTTTAAAAGGGGCTGACCTCATATATTTGTAGTTTAGAAACCTACTTCTATGTACAATAACAAAAAGGTGGTCGTGGTACTACCTGCTTATAACGCGTCCAAGACTTTAGAAATAACATACAATGAAATCCCTTTTGATATTGTTGACGAGGTGGTTCTGGTTGATGATGCAAGTAAGGACGATACCTCTGGTAAAGCAAAAGAGCTCGGGATTAAGCATATCATAAGACATGAGGAAAATAGGGGCTATGGAGGTAATCAAAAGTCATGTTATGACAAGGCTTTGAGTCTGGGGGCTGACATCGTTATCATGTTGCATCCCGATTATCAATATACCCCTAAATTGATTTATGCGATGACTACAATCATTGGCAATGAGTTGTATGAGGTGGTATTTGGTTCGCGTATCTTAGGTATGGGCGCCCTAAAAGGAGGGATGCCTATCTATAAATATATTGCCAATAGGTTTCTTACCTTCTTTCAAAATCAATTAAGCAGGCAAAAACTCTCTGAATATCATACTGGGTATCGTGCATATTCCAGTAAAGTGCTTAGAGACATTCATTATGGAAGAAACTCTGATGATTTCATCTTTGATAATCAGGTGATCGCACAAATTTTTGCAAAAGGCTATTCTATTGCTGAAGTTACTTGCCCGACAAAATATTTTGAAGAAGCATCATCTATTAATTTGAAGCGGAGTATCAAATATGGAATAGGTGTGATGGGCGTTTCCATCAGATACTTTTTGCATCGTATAGGGATCAAGTGGAAGTTATTGACCTAATAGATGATGAAGATTTTAGAAAGACCCTTTGCTCAGGATTTTGCCTATCCTAGAATCTTTATTTTTTTACTGGGGGTGATTTTTTTTATTCCATTCTTGGGAAATGTACATCTGTTTGATTGGGATGAAATAAATTTCGCAGAATCTGCCAGAGAAATGCTAGTGACTGGAAATTACTTTCAGGTCACTATTGACTTTGTCCCTTTTTGGGAAAAGCCTCCTTTGTTTTTTTGGTTTCAAGCAATATCCATGCATGTTTTTGGGATCAATGAGTTTGCAGCAAGATTTCCGAACGTCCTTTGTGGGATCATCACGCTTCTCATTCTTTATTCTTTTGGAAAGAATCTTTATGGTCACAGATTTGGTATGTTATGGGCCATCTTATATATGGGAGCGCTATTGCCACATCTATACTTTAAATCTGGTATCATTGACCCGGTATTTAATTTATTCATCTTCTTGAGTATTTGGAATCTCCTGAAGACCATAGGTTCAGAAGAAGGAAAAGATAGATCTGCTTTGTTGTCAGGTGCTTTTGCAGGGCTTGCCATTCTTACCAAAGGGCCAGTTGGCCTATTGATCGTGTTGCTGACCTTTTTGGTCTATTGGGGAAGCATGCGTTTTAAGAAAATCACAAAATGGAAGCATGTCCTCTTTTTTGCAATGACTGCTTTTTTGATTTCTTGTTTCTGGTTTCTTCCGGAAACGATAAAAAATGGTCCGTGGTTTATTGTGAAGTTTGTTGAATATCAAATAAGGTTACTAAGTACACCAGATGCCGGGCATCAACAGCCTTTTTATTATCATTTTGTGGTTGTTTTGATTGGCTGTTTTCCTTTTTCAGTCTTTGCTATTAAAAAAATCCTACCTAGTAAGATTGACGGGTCTACCCCGATGGATATGAAAAGGTGGATGGTGGTACTTTTTTGGGTAGTTATGATTCTATTTACTATTGTCAAGACCAAGATTGTCCATTATTCTTCCATGGCCTATCTGCCACTGTCTTTTCTTGCTGTTTTATACATTCATGAGTGCATTGAAAATAATAAACGACCAGCTAATTGGTTGATGATTATAAATCTGATAGTAGGTCTTATTTTAAGTTTTTTGATTACCACACTTTCAGTTTTACTGATCAGAAAAGATTGGCTTTCCCGGCTTATTCATCACCCGAGTCTAAATGTGGAGGTTCCCATGAATGGGATGGAATACCTGATTGGCATATTTTTTCTGACGATGACGGTAATTGTTTTTGTATTAATAAGGAAAGGAAGAGTATTTCAAGGCTTGATGCTAAATGCATTAGCTCTGGGCAGTACGCTTTTTCTAACTAGTTATTTGATAGTGCCTAAGGTTGAGGCCTATTCCCAAAGGCCAGCCATTGACTTTTATCAGTCTATCCAGAGGGAGGATGCTTATGTATACCCCATGTTTAAAACGTATGCACATTATTTTTACGCCAGAATTAGCCCGGAGCAAAGCACAAAAGATCAACCCAGGGAATGGTATTTAAAAGGGGCAGTCGATAAGCCTGTATATATCATTGAGTTTTCTGGACGGGTGGGACCATTGATGCAAAATAATCAATTAACGCATTTATATACTGAAGGCGATTTTGCATTTTTCAAAAGGAAATAAACTCAAAATGACAAGTTTACTGAGATGCCTCCATATACATTTCTGGGCATGCCTGGATAGTAGAACCGGTTAAATGCGCTGTTGATTTGTAACATAGATGCATACTTAACATCAAGGATGTTATTCATTCCCAAATAGAGATCAATAGTTAATGGATCTAAAATCAATAAATATCCTACTTTGGCTCGGGCCACAAAGTAGCTATCTGAATACAAGGTATTCGCATCATTGATGGGTATGGTACTGGTATATTGACCATTAACATTTCCATAAATTCCTTTTTTGCTGATAAGTTCAACTCCGAGGTTAAGGGTTTCACCTGGTGATCCAGTCAGTTCGTTCCCGCTAAAATCGCTGTCTTCATCAATGAATTCCAGAAATTCATAATTCATAAATGCACCATTAACGAAGTAATTAATTTCATAAACAGGGTTAATTTTTTGGTTATAATTCAGCGCTATTTCAAAGCCCATATGTCTAGTCTTGCCTGCGTTGATGGCCAATTGTGCTCCATTCAGGTTGGTCCTGCTAACCAATAGGTCTTTAATTAACATATAATAGAGTGAAGCATCATATTGAAGCTTCCCGTCCAGTAGATACCCCCTTGTTCCTAACTCATAATTCCATCCTTTTTCAGGTTGTATATCCGGATTAATAGCGCCATCTGGATTAAGTGTTTCTTCCAGGTTAGGAGGTGAGAATCCATGACTTATATTACCATAATAGTGTTGATTACTCTTAGCATGATATACCATGCCTATTCTTGGGGATAATACAGGATCAAACTCATAGTCGCCACTTTTTTCTATGCTATCTCTAACATAGAAGTCCTTTAATTGATAATTGGTCTTGTTGTAGTTAGCGCCAACTTCTACTGAAAACTTGGTAGATAAATCAATATTGGCTTGAAGGAAAAGATTGTAATAGTCCCTGTTTTCAATAAAATCACTTTGATTGAGACCTAGCCTATAACCAGAATTCTGCTGATATAGATTTTCAAAAACCTGTTGCTTATATACATCCCTGAAATACTCAATACCACCACTTATTGACCATGGAATTGCTGTCTGGCTTTTATACCTCAAAATATTTCTAAACCCTGTGCCTATGGTGTTTTCTTTTACAATACCCAGAGGTCGAGGGCGCGGCTCAAAAGCATCTTGATAATTTACAAATACTGAGCTCGTATTGCTAAACCCTGATTGAGAACCTGTGGTGTAACTGATGCCAAGCAGAACCTTATCATACTGTTCAAATCCCTGAGCTCCTCCCCAATTGGGAGCAGCTGCTGATGGGATACTGTCATAATAGGATTGATTGAGTGAACTTGGAATAAAACTTTTTAAATAGATATAGTTACCAACTATACTTAAATGCCCAGCTTTCCCGGCGTTTATCCTCCCAATTAGACCAATAGATTCTCTTTGGTAGTTATTGTTTTCACGGTATCCATCACTTAATATTTTATTGTGAGATAGGCTGAAGTTAGCGGAATTTGTTCCAAAGGAGACCTTATTGGTCCATCTCTTGAGGCCGTAACTTCCTATGAGCATGCCTGACTTAATTGATGTTTTCTGGTAGGGTGCAATAATAGGTTTTAGATTGATGACTCCACCCAGACCTGCTCCATACATACTTGAATTAGGCCCTTTTATTATCTCTACGCGTTCCACAAGCGCAAGATCAATATCTTCTATGGTTGTTTCTCCAACACCTGATGTTAATGGGATTTGATCAAAGTAGGCACGTATTTTATCTGTTCCAAAGGGTGTTCGACCTCCAATTCCCCTGATTGTTATTCTGTTCGTATTTAGCGATCCGGAATGCATATATACTCCTGGAATCCTATTTAATGCAGGTGTGATAATGGTCTGATCATCTCGCTCCAGACCTTTTCTTGTAATAACGCCAATGCTGGCAGAGGCATTTTTCAGGCTTTCATTCTGTTGTGAGGTAGTTACTACTACCTCATTTAATTGAGTTGGAGCTACTTCAAGTGGGATAATCAGTGGCTCATAAGCTGAAGTAACTTTTATGACCTTAGAAAAATAACCAAGGTGATTGATGGTTAGGTTGATTGGTATAGAATCTGTTGCCACTTCAAAATCACCATATTCATTTGCTAATGTAAATACAGAGGAGCCTGAAGCTATGATGGAGGATTCCAGCCCTTCCTGATTGGTTGCATCAATTACCTTCCCTCTTATCGTAAATTGGGCGAAAGCGAGATGACAAGTGAGAAATAGCGAAATAGAAAATGTTAAATATTTTAATACCATAGCTTCAAAGTTCAACACTCATAATTTACAAATGTTCACATTTCTGCTGCAAATCAAACATAGACCCATGAGAATATCACTACAACAGGAAAAACTTGCTTGGTTTGTCAAAACAATACCTGTTACGAATTTTATTGATCCAGCTATTTCCTAATGATTATGACCATTTTTTTAACATCCCAACCTGGGGTGATTAGTTATCTGCTTAATTCAAATTTTTTACCTAGGATTCAAGACCTTGAGCAAAGTTCAGGTCATATTTTAATGGATAGGCTAGTTTTTAACTAGTATATATGCATTGAGTGATGTTGCTATAATCAACCAGATTATATAGGGTGCAATAAGTAAGGAGATGAGTTTTAATGGTGACCAGTAGTGGATAAAGAAAAACATCATCAATAGGGTGAGTGAAGTAATAATCACTAGCACGAAATCAGTTCTATGAATGCCAAAGAATACGGGATTTCAAGCGATATTAAGAATTAGTTGAAACAGGTATAACGTGATCAACAGTTTACGGCTATCAACTTCTTTCCAGGCATAGGCAAGATAGACAGAGAAACAGATCATGATACTTGTCCATGCTGCTCCGAATACCCAGCCTGGTGGAGTCCATGGAGCCTTGTATATCTCGTTGTACCAATCTGATTTGACTCCATTTTTAGTAAAAAATGATCCAACGAATAAAGCACCAAAATTGACTATGAGAAAAAGTATTATTCGATAAACCATTTTAATTTAATGCTGACTGGTGACTAAAAGCAATTATCAAATAAGGATAAACTTATTTAAACTGTTGGATCTCAGTAATGGCCGCTTCTATTTCAAAGATTCTGGAGCTATCAAGCTTAGAATGAACCAAAGAATCAATATGCCTGTATGCTCTCAGTTCGTCTTTTATTTCACCATCATTAGCGTATTTCAGCGCGTTATGAATGTGTTCGTTGGCATATTTCACGGCATAGCCAGCCTCTTTTGATTCTCCATTTAAAAGATATTTCTCAGATAGACGTAGTTGTGCTGCCGCTACGGTGTTCAGTGCCAGAATAAACGCATGATTGATATGTTGATTTTCTATGACTCCTTTTTCAATTTCTGTTCGAACATTTTTTAGGTCCCACAAGGCGTACTCTAGTTCATCAATGCTTACTGAATCTACAAATTCTTCAATTAGTTCAATCGAATGGATAGCGCTATTAAGGTGATACAGGCTTCTTTCAATAGACTTTTCCTTTATATAAAGTTTGGAGTTATTAAGGTGTATATCCGTTTCAAGTGATAGTTCTGTGGTGCCAGGCTTTTCTCTTTCTTCAGCAAGTTCATAATAACTAAATCCTATAACTGCAGAAAAACAAAGGACTAAAAAGAGCAGATAGAAGAGTAGGTTACCTTTCATGATAGTAAATATTTGAACATTTGACTAAGGCTCCCATAATTGAGTGGAGAATGTTAATGAAAGTTAGAAAATACTTTTGATATTACGGCATAATATTGACATTATACAGTCAGTTTGGCCATTTTTGTGCTGTAAATTTATTTTAGGTTATTGGTTAATTTATTCAGGTATTTTTTTTGTGTTTTCTGGTCTATACTGATGATTAGTTTATCGATCATTTTGATGGTGTTGCTATTTAATAGGCGCTTACCTGTAGTAATGGCTAGAACGATGTGGGCTCCGGGCGTCCTGTGGGGATGTGGTATTAAGGTATTGGTGCATAACCCAGGTCGTGTAGACACTACAAAGCCTCATGTATTTGTTTCTAATCACCTTTCTTATTTGGATATACCTGTTTTATTCAGCGCAATTCCTTCAAACCTTTATTTTATTGCGAAAAAGGAAATTAAATGGGTCCCTTTTATTGGTCAGTACATGATGGCTACTGGGATGTTATTTGTCAACAGAGACAACAAACACAAAGCGATAATCAGCTTAAAAAGAGCTGCTCAATTAGTTAGTAAAGGTAAAAGTGTGTTAATGTTTCCCGAAGGCACTCGCAGCCGGGATGGAAAAACGAATGCATTTAAAAAAGGTCCTTTTCACCTGGCGAAAGAGGCTAAAGTGAGTGTGATACCAGTTGCCATCCAAGGCACGGAGAATGTTTTGGGACCAGATACAGGAAGAATCAGGCCAGGGACTGTGAATGTTTTTATCGGCGAGCCCATTCACCCTGAAGAATTTAGTGATATCAGACTGCTGGTAAGTACCGCTAAGGAGAGAGTAGATCTGCTTTCAGGTCAGTAGTAAAAAAGCTGTAATCGGAAATCGACTACAGCTTTTCTATCGCTTAATTCACTAAATGTTTGGCTGTGGAGTCGTCCTTAAATATGGCTTGATCTCTTTGTGACCTTTAGGGAATTTATCAGGAATTTCTTCATTGGATACTGAGGGTAGAATCACTACGTCCTCTCCATGTACCCAGTCTGCAGGAGTGGCCACACTGTGGTAGGAGGTCAATTGTAAGGAATCTATTACCCTTAGAATTTCTCCAAAGTTTCTGCCAGTGCTTGGGGGATAGGTAATCGATGCTTTGATTTTTTTGTCTGGCCCAATGAAGAATACCGATCTTACTGTCACATTTGAAGCCGCATTAGGATGAATCATGTCATATAAATTAGCAACTTTTTTTTCTGGGTCAGCAATGATTGGGAAATTTACCGTAACATTTTGTGTTTCATTGATGTCTTTGATCCAGCCTTGATGAGATTCCAGGCTGTCAACACTAACCGCAAGAACCTTGGTGTTTCTTTTGTCAAATTCTCCTTTTAAGGAAGCAGTACGACCCAGTTCAGTAGTACATACCGGGGTATAGTCAGCAGGGTGGGAGTAAAGGATTCCCCAGGAATCGCCTAGCCACTCATGAAAGTTGATGGTCCCCTCAGTTGTTTCAATTGTAAAATTTGGTGCTTCATCACCTATTCTTAAGCTCATAAAAAATTGGTTTTATAGTTTAAACATTATGCTCTATATCGCATAACGTGGCTCATGTAATTGAGTTTTGTGTATAAGGATATTTTTGAGGTGTAAAAAAAATGTGGATAATTAGTGTTATATGCTAACAGCACCCACCGCCGTCATAAAAATAGGTACTTGCTGAAATAAAGATGTCTCGATGTCTCAGATTAGCCAGGTTTCCGCCAGTTTTGTCACATACTGCTAATGGTTGATTTTTCATGAGAACATGCCCTTTATGGTCATCAAAATATTCTTCTTTACCATGATAAATGGCTGTTTTTCCAGTAAAGACGCAGGGACCATCCTCGGGCATAGGATCTTTGATAGCACAAACCTCAACGCTCTCCAGATAAATATTTTCATCCATTTCGTAAGTTTCCTTGTCTAAAATTCTATAAGGCCTTCTTGCGCGGATTTCAACTGTACCAAATCCTACCTCTGTGATCATATCAATGTGCAATTTGAGTGGAAGTGCTCCACTCAGACACAGTGCTCTTAACTGAGGATCATCAATAAGCTTTTGTGGTAATTGTTGGTCACTGATTGGGTCAGATAAGACCAACCGACCATGAGGCTTAAGCACTCGATACATTTCACTGAGTGCACTTTTTAAATCTTCTTTTTTGAATATGTTGAAAAGGCAGTTCTGTGCTGCAACATCGACAGAAGAATCTGGAACGTTGAGCTGTAATGCATCTCCTTTGACCAGTTGGATGGCTTCTCGGTCAAACCATTTATTATTGGCAACTGCATCATTCAGGTTTTCGTCACATGCAGTTAGCATTTCAGCTACATTATCTACACCAATAATACTTCCTTTGGTCCGGCTAAAGTAGGCAAACTGTAAGAGCTCCATACCCCCGCCGATACCTACATATAAAATTTTGGGATTGTTGATTAGGTCTCTTGGATTGACGGTAGAACCACAACCATAGTTCATGTCCAGCATTTTTTTCGGGATATTGAGCCCAGGGAATGCCCATACAGGAGTAGTCGTACAGCAAAGTCCGACATCAGGTGTTAATGCAGCCTGTTTGTAAACGTCAAGGGTCGTGTCTAAATATGTTTCCATCTTTAATTAGGTTATGGTGCCCCCACAACTTGATCCAGCACCTGCAGTACAGCCAAAACAATGTTGATTTATAGCAATTGATCTATTTTTTAATTCCTTATGATCAAATTCTGAGATATGTTTTGAAGCAGACTGGACTTTCATCTCTAACATTTGATTGAAATCGCAATCGTATAGATATCCATCCCAACCAACACTCAGCGTATTTCTGCACATTACTCCGAAGGCTGCTGAAGGATTGAAATTATTGACTAGCTCCTCCATGTAACTGTCATAGTTGCCTGAATTTACCAGATAATCTAAAAAGCGGCTAATCGGCAAGTTTGTTATGGTAAAGAGGTTATTAAAGTTCACCTGGTAGTTTTCTGAAAGTTTTTTCTTGAACTCATTTTCAAGTTCTTGCTGGTCCCCAGGCAAGAATGCTCCGGATGGGTTATAAACAAGATCAAGCTTTAATTCAGGGTTGCTACCATACCCCACAGCGTTCAGCATTTGCAAGGCTTCTATTGATTTACCAAAAACGCCATCTCCACGCTGTGCATCTGTCCTACGCGCAGTGAAGTAAGGTAATGAAGAAACAACATTCACTTTATGTTTCTTAAAAAAGTCAGGCAGGTCATGGTATTTAGGGTTGGCCAGGATGATGGTAAGGTTACTTCGCACAATAATTGATTTCCCAAGACTGGAAAGCTGCTCTACAAACCACCTGAAGTCAGGATTCATTTCGGGAGCACCTCCGGTAAGGTCAACAGTGGTAAAAGAACTACCCTCCAAAGCGTCAAGACACTGCTGCATCGTATCTCTGGTCATGATCTCTTTTCGATCCGGACCAGCGTCAACATGGCAATGTTTGCATTCCTGATTGCACATTTTTCCGACATTGATCTGAAAAATTTCCATTTCAGTCGACTTGAGTGGGTACAACCCTATATTTTCCAGCTTATCCTGAAAACCAGGAATACCTAAAGATTTATGATTATCGAGCAGCTCGATTTGAGCATTGGGGGAAGAAAATTTATGATTTAATTTATTGAGTGAAGACATATTACATCATTTTGTCTTTAGCCTGATTCATCATCTGGACACCATGCACGAGAGATGCACCACCTCGGATAGCTGAGGCCACATGGACAGCTTCCATCATTTGCTCTTCATCACATCCCTTTGCCATAGTATCAGAGGTATAAGCATCAATACAATAGGGGCATTGAATAGCATGTGCTACGGCAAGAGCAATTAGAGACTTTTCACGAGCTGTCAAAGCACCCGGTTCAAAGACCTTTCCATAATATTCAAAGAACTTGTCACCAAGTTCCTGTTGGAATTCTGTCACATTCCCGAATTTCTTCAGGTCTTCACGGTTGTAGTAAGTCTCTTTCATTTCAAACTATTTAGAATTTCTTTCAATTTGACCAATATCAGGTGCATTCACAACCAAGAATACCTAAATATGGTTTATGCTAACGTGAAAAGCGCCTACTTTATCACTACCCCGACACTTTTCAGGTCATCCCAGAATGCGGGGTAAGATTTATTAACTACTTCAGGATCCTCAATTTTAAGGGAGCTAAGTTGGCAGACCGGAGCAAAAGCCATCGCCATGCGATGATCATCATAAGTTTTGATAGATGAAATTTTTTCTGGTAATGTTCCGGGTTCTAATGTCCAGGTTGATTCTTCTTCAAGAAGTGTGCTTCCAATTTTTTGTAACTCCGCTGTCATAGCTGCAATTCGGTCAGTTTCTTTGATTCTCAGGCTTTCGAGTCCAGTCATTTTCAGTGAAATTCCTTTCAATGCTGCTGTCACCATCACTGTTTGAGCGAGGTCTGGGCATGTTTTAAAATCTAATGAAATATTTCGTTGGAAGTTTCCAGTATTAACCAGATTCACTCCTTCATGATCATACCTTGTTTCCAGACCCATTTGCTGCATGATATTAACAATCTGTTGATCTCCCTGAAGGCTATTTTCCTTTAGACCTGTCAGCTTTAGTTTGGTGTCCTGGTTAAGGGCCGCCATCGAAAACCAGTAGCTGGCACCAGACCAATCGCTCTCTATCCGATAGCTTTTAGCTTGGTACGACTGCGGGGCAATTGATATGATATTGTCATCCCATAAACTCTCTACACCAAAATTTTTCATCATCGCAAGAGTCATTTCAATGTAGGGCCTGCTAAAAACTTCAGTGGTCAACTCAAGTGCTAATCCCTTAGGTAAGACAGGCCCAATCATGAGTAAGGCACTTATGAACTGACTGCTTACATTGCCAGGTATTTGTATTTGATGACTTTTTTGATCCGTTATCCCTTCTATTCTCATGGGAGGGTATCCATCTTTTTTGAGATAACTGATTTGGGCACCTAATTTGATTAATGCGTCTACCAGTAATCCAATGGGGCGTTCCTGCATTCTTGGCGTCCCTGTAATCGTTTCTCCTTTTCCATTGACTCCAAGATAAGCTGTACAAAACCTCATGGTGGTTCCTGCATCCAGTACATCCCAATGATCGCTCTTTTCTTTGAAAAGACGCATCATAGTCTGTGTATCACGTGCAGCAGAAAGGTTTTCAAGGGTTAGCAGATTTCCACTTAAGGCATTCATTAGAAGTGCCCGGTTGCTTTCACTTTTGGAAGAAGTCAGATTAACGACTCCTTGTATTTTTTTATCGAATTTTGAAATAATTATGCTCAAAATGAAATATTTATATATTTTGCAAGAACAATCATGCGTTATTTATCGTTAATCTAAAAATACACTTAGTCCGCCATGTCGATTACCAAAACAATAGGAACCCTCTTAATTACCGCAGCAGTTGGAACTTTTGCACTTGTTTTTTCAAGCCCTAAAAAGGTATCCAAAAATAAAGTGAAAACAACGAATACTCGCATTGATGCTAAAGTAGAAGGGCAGGAGGAACTATTTATTTGATTTTTTGATAGAATTCCACTGCCGCTAATATCATTTTTTCATCCACTTTCTTATCAAAAGCACACGTTCCAATTCCTGCTAGTAAGGAAAAGTTGACTTTGTTTCCAATATTTTTCTTGTCTTGTCCCATCAATTCATTCAGGATACTCATTGATGGAATTTCCACTTTATCATAAACTGAATGAATATATTGATTGATCTCATTAAACTCTTGTTCAGTTAGTAAGTCTTTTTGCATGCTAATGTGGGCCTCCAAAACCATTCCTACGGCGACTGCTTCTCCATGTAGCAAGCTTTTTTGATTATTCAGGTGCCAGGTTTCAATGGCATGGCCAAGCGTATGTCCGAAATTTAGAATTTTACGCAACCCATGTTCTTTAGGATCTTTCGTGACTACGTCGGCTTTTATTTCGACAGATCGTTGAATTACTTTTTTCCAATCCAGGTGAGGGAATTCAGCATTGGTGATGTCTTTCCAATAAGCTTTATCTCTGATCAAACCATGCTTAATCACTTCGGCATAACCTGACCTTAATTCTCTTGCGGGTAATGTTTTAAGAAAATCTTCAAAAACGAGAATTTTTTCCGGATCATTGAATAGGCCGATGTGGTTTTTGAATCCCATAAAGTCGATGCCCAATTTGCCACCTACGTTTGCATCCACCATAGCAAGTAGCGTAGTTGGGAAGTTCACAAACCGAATGCCTCTTTTATAGGTGGAAGCAGCAAAACCTCCCATGTCTCCAATGACGCCTCCTCCAAGGTTTACCAACAGCGATTGTCTGGAAAACTCTGACGATGTTAAGATCTCCCAGATGTGTTCACAGGACCTGATGTTCTTATTGATTTCTCCACTTTTTATCTCAATCAATGTGTACTTGGATGCTTCCATGTAAGGAAGGCAGTATTCCGAAGTATGCTCATCAACAAGGATGGCAATCTTGTCTGGGTTCAGCAAGTTTACGGCGTCTGCTAATGCATGCTGAGGGGAATCAATAAATAAAATATCGGATGAGAATTCCACAGTGTTTTTTTACAAAAATAGGTTTATCTGAGATGCTATCTTTGCATCAATTTTCAAAACTATGTCAGAAAATTCAAAAATCAACTTTGAAGACACAGCAATTGGTTTTGCAAGTAAGACTACCAGAGAGCTTAGAAAAATATTTTTACTGTTTTTATCCATGCGTTTTTCCTGGATGGTGGCGTTTGGTACATTTTTGACTTCATGGGCATTGAAGTTGAAAATACCTGTAAAAGGGATTATCCAGAATACATTATTTAAACAGTTCTGTGGAGGGGAATCGATCGACGACTGTCGAACTACAATTGAACACCTTGAATCATTCCATGTAAAGACTATTTTGGATTATTCTGTAGAAGGACAGGAGACAGAAATAAGTTTTGATCAAACAATGGAAGAGGCTATGCGGGTAAGTGATTTTGCTAAAGACACCTCAGGAATTCCTTATTGTGTAATGAAGTTAACTGGATTAGGATCTGCAACGCTCATGAATAAAAAGCAGTCAGGTGCTCAACTGGATGAAAAGGAAAAAGCCGCCTGGAGAAGATTTGAGTACAGAGTCTATCGGATTGCTGAGCGTGTTGTGGGCAACAATCTTCGTCTGATGATCGATGCAGAGGAAAGCTGGATTCAACAAGTCATTGATGAACTGGTCCTCAAACTTATGCTTAAATACAATCGGGACGCCCCGAATGTATTTATTACTTACCAGCTATATTTAAGAGAGTCACTTGAAAAAATGGAGCAAGATTTTGATGAGATAACAAGTCATAATTGTTTTTTTGGAGCAAAACTTGTGCGTGGAGCCTACATGGAGAAGGAAAGAGAGCGAGCAGAAGAATTGAATTATCCTGACCCTATTCAGCCGGATAAAGCTGCCACAGATAGGGCTTATGAGGCAGCGCTTGTATTTGCCATCGAAAATACAGAGCGGTTTGCGGTATGTGCAGGAACACACAATGAATACTCTTGTCAGCAACTTTCTTCATTAATGAAAAGAAATAGGATAGAAAAAAGCGACGAACGTGTTTACTTTGCCCAATTATTGGGAATGAGTGATAATATCTCATTCAAACTTTCTGATTTGGGGTACAATGTGGCGAAATATGTCCCCTATGGTCCAGTTGAAAAGGTATTGCCATACCTATTTAGAAGGGCAGAGGAAAATACGGCAATAGCCGGACAGAGTAGCAGAGAGTACGCCCTGATAAAAGCGGAATTAAAAAGAAGAAAAAAAGAAAAATTGGATGCCCATGCAACTTAGCGAACAAGAAACCCAAAGAAGAAAAGAGAGAGAAGAATTGATGAAATTGGGTATTGACCCTTATCCTGCAGAACTTTTTGAGGTCAATGCATCGGCACAGGATATTAAGAAGAATTTTGAACGAAGGCAAAATGATTACCAGCATGTAAGCATAGCTGGTCGGTTGATGAGTCGTAGGATCATGGGTTCAGCCTCTTTTGCTGAAATTCAGGATAGTACAGGTAGAATCCAGATTTACCTGCGCAGGGATGATATCTGTCCCGAAGAAGATAAGTCGATGTATAATGACATCTTTAAAAAGCGCCTGGATATTGGTGACTTTATTGGTATCGAAGGTTTTGTATTTACGACACAAATGGGGGAGATCTCGATTCATGTTCAGCAGTTTAAATTACTTGCTAAGTCTTTACATCCTTTACCCATTGTAAAGGAGACTGAAGATGATAAAGGACAGAAAAAGACTTATGATGCTTTTAGCGATCCTGAACAAAGGTATCGCCAGCGATATCTGGATCTTATTGTAAACCCACATGTAAAAGATACCTTCAAGAAGCGTTCGAAGCTTATCAGTACCATGAGGGAGTTTTTTAGCAGTAAAGGCTATCTGGAGGTAGAAACCCCAATTTTGCAACCTATTCATGGGGGTGCTGCAGCCCGACCTTTTGAGACCCACCACAATACGCTTAACATGAAGCTATACCTACGGATAGCAAATGAGCTTTACCTGAAAAGACTTATTGTAGGAGGGTTTGAAGGTGTTTTTGAGTTTGCCAAAGACTTTAGAAATGAAGGGATGTCTCGTTTCCATAATCCCGAGTTTACGATGGTAGAACTTTATGTGGCTTACAAGGACTATTTCTGGATGATGGATTTTATGGAGGAAGCCATAGAGAAAGTAGCCGTAAGCTTGCATGAGGATACCAAGGTTCAGGTAGGAGAAAACGTCATCGATTTTCAACGTCCCTGGAAGCGGTTTACCATGTTTGAGGCCATTGAGCACTTTACCGGAATCGACATATCCAAAATGGATGAGGAGGGACTAAGGAAAGTTTGCAAGGAGCTTAAAGTGGATATTGATGACTCTATGGGTAAGGGTAAACTTATTGATGAAATTTTCGGAGAGAAATGTGAACCGCATTTGATCCAGCCAACATTTATCATGGACTATCCCGAGGAGATGTCTCCCTTAACTAAAAAACACCGTTCAGAGCCTGGGCTAGTGGAGCGATTTGAGGTCATTTGTAATGGAAAAGAGATCATGAATGCTTACTCTGAGCTCAATGATCCAATTGATCAACGAGAAAGGTTTGAAGAACAGTTAGAATTGGCAAAAAGAGGAGATGAGGAAGCCATGGCCTTGGATGAGGATTTTCTGAGGGCCCTGGAATATGGCATGCCGCCTACTTCTGGAGTAGGAATAGGTATTGATAGGTTGGCCATGATCATGACTAATTCAAACTCTATACAGGATGTATTGTTCTTTCCTCAAATGAGGCCTGAAAAGAAAATAACGCTTGCATCTGAACAGGATTATGTGAGCACAGGTATTAGGAAAGAGCTTGTTCCTATTTTGCAGAAATTGGGTTTCAATACAATAAAACAAATAAAGGAGGCTAATGCCAATAAATTGTTTAATGATGTCTGCGGGATGCGGAAAAAGTTAAAACTAGATATTCAAAACCCATCGAAGGAAGAAGTTGAAGGTTGGGTACAATAGATATCCGGTTCAGTAATTGCTCGACAAAGGAAATTAATTGAGATGAATCTTTTTGGCGGTTACAGGTTCGCCATAAAACATGGTCCCATTCTGGATAAAAGCATTGGCGTCATCTGTGGTTAGAAATTCTAACTTGCTGTTTTTTATCAACCGATCATTTATTTCAAGATGACGTTTCAAATAGTTAACCAAACTATTTGCGACAATTTCACCCTGGTCAATGATCCTGATTTTGTCAGGCAGAAAATGTCTGATTTTTGGGATGAGCAAAGGATAATGGGTACATGCTAAAAGTAGGGTGTCAATATTATCGTCTATGCTGATGATTTGTCTGATATGCTTTTCAATAAAAAAATCAGCACCCTTACTTTCATGCTCACCATTTTCCACCAAAGGAACCCACATGGGACAGACTTCCTGTGAGATAATTACCTCTGGGAAGAATTTTTTAATTTCAATGAGGTATGACTCAGATTGAATAGTGCCCTGCGTACCTAAAATACCCACATGACCTGTATTTGTCAGGTCACCTATAATCTCTGTCGTCGGCCTGATTACACCAAGTACCCTTTTTTGAGGGTCCATGCCAGGTAGATCATTTTGCTGAATGGTTCTCAAGGCTTTGGCCGAAGCCGTATTGCAGGCCAGGATGACTATGGGGCAGCCCAGGTCAAACAGATATTTGACTGAAGCAAGTGTGTACTGGTAAATGGTTTCATAGGATCGAGGGCCGTAAGGAGTCCTGGCGTTGTCACCTAAATATAGAAAGTCATAATCAGGTAATTTACCAACGAGTGATTTGAGAACAGTAAGTCCGCCATACCCCGAATCAAATACGCCAATTGGCCCTTTTTGCATAATCTTCTATAATGGAATTAAATCCACAATTTCCTGCATTTTTCGATCAGAATATCTTCCTTTCGTAGCGTGAATGATTTTGCCTTCCGGATCGAGTATATAGAAATACGGGACATTTTTTTCGTCAAAACCAAGTGATTCCTCATAGTCTTTTATTTTTCCTTTGTAGAACAACACATAAGGTTCAAGCCTTCGATCGACAGTCTTTTTTACTTTTTCCATTGCGGCTTTATACGCAGGTCGTTTAGCTCCGGTAAACATGGGAATGAAATACAGGTTTACATCATAGTCTATTTGAAAAAGGCTACTGGCATCAGGTTCTCGCATGAACTGATTATAAGCCGGACTGAACCAGGTTTTTAGATCTGCCTCTGCTTTTTTGGAGTATGCAATCCCGACGATCGTATGTTTTCCTTTTGTGTCGTTAGGAATTTTGATAAATTCATTTTTTAGATTCTCACCATCAATTAAGGGGAAAATATCACCTACCTGTGCAAAGAGGGAGGAGGCAAAAAGGGTGAGCAGGATTGCGCAAATGTTTTTCATTGTTCAATAATTTTTAGAAAGTTACAAAGACTGATTTGAATACACAGGTTTGAATTAACAAATACTGTGCTTAAATTTTATTGTAAGGAACTGAATCATGAAAAATTTAATGCTTGGTATGATCTTTCTATTCATGATGGCTTGTGGGCAAGGTACACCAGCATTGAAAGCCGAGATTGAGGAATTACGAAAACATTCGGAGGAGCTAAAAGAATTCGCTGAGATAAAAGAAGTAGAAGCACTCCGTAATGCTTATATGGCTCAAGAGCATGCAAAAGAAGCAATGAAACAAGTTGAAGCGGCAAATAAGCAAATGTAGCAGGCTGAAATTCAAGTTGCTGAATTAACAAATAAACTAAAGGCCTGTCAGGGAAAATAAATGATTATCGATAATAGGGCCGGCCTTTTTCGAAAGAATCATCACGTATAAAAATCATTTCATTTCCATTCTGGGAAAAGTGGATTTCATGTTTGTTTTCAAATAAAACTTGAGATTTTTCACCAGTTAATTCAAAAGTATAGTCATTACCAAAAGCCAAATCAACAACTGAGACTGGTTCGAGTCCTTCGATGCCTATCCATTTTACACTTTGGGAATCAGGGTTGATTTTTAGAAAGCTTTTTCTGATCAATTGTTCTTTCTCATCATAAAACTCAAGCTCTAAAGCATCATCAAAAATTTTTGTGATATACAGGACTTTTTTGTCTTTGGTAGCAAATCGATCATCTGCCAGTATGTTAATCATTTGAGAAGCATCTCCATCAAAGCTTCCGGTAGGATATACTTTGGTGGCTAGTAGCGTAGCCTTCTCGAATTTTTCAATAATGCTTGCTGTATAATTACTTACACTATCTTCATAGGCTTTCGGGATAGAAAGATATAGGAATGAAGCTGTAGAGGGGACTGCTCCATTTTTGATCTGACTTATGGACTTTGCTTGTTGGTAGGTGCCGACTCTTACGGTTTTGCCTTTGACTAAACGTCCGGAATTTGAGTTTGATTCTTCTACATATATGTTATAGGCATTAAGATCACTGAAGGAAAAAACCCTTTGCATATGGGTTCTGTCCTGAATTGCTCCAAGGTTTTCCGACGAAATGTTTCTGATTGTGACTTTTTGTGTTAGCGGGTCGAAATCAAAACGATTGGTCCACCACTCACCATCATCTATGTTGTAATAGTTATAGGTGAGTTTTTGTTCCAGCCATTCAGCGGTTTGTTCAAGAATGACTAGATCCTTGTCTTTGCTTTTGGTTTCTCCTTCATTGTCTTGAGCATAAATAGAAAAAAGAAGGATAAGGAAACAAAAAGTCAGTAAAGTTTTCATTTTATTCACAGAGTGACGGTTGGCTAAAATTATAGATAATATCTTTAACCTAAGAATAAAATTCAGATGTTTCAGGACCCATCACCATTAGCAGAACGTATGCGACCTACCACCCTGGATGACTTGGTCGGACAGGAGCATCTGGTTGGTCAAAATGGCGTCTTAAGAAAAACTATTCTTTCTGGAAAAATTCCTTCCATGATATTGTGGGGTCCTCCTGGAACCGGTAAGACTACATTGGCTAATATTATTGCTAATCAGGTTAAGTTACCATTTCACACTTTAAGCGCAATTAGTGCGGGAGTAAAGGATGTTCGGGAGGTCATTACACATATCAGACCGGGAAGTAAAGCCATTCTATTTATTGATGAGATTCATCGGTTCAATAAATCTCAGCAGGATGCATTATTGGGAGCTGTTGAGAAAGGGACGATTACTCTAATTGGGGCCACAACGGAAAATCCCAGTTTTGAGGTAAACGGAGCTTTGTTGTCTCGTGCTCAGGTATACACCCTAAAGCCGCTGGAAGCTCACCAATTAACAGCTATTTGCCTGTCAGCTATTCAAAAGGACGCGGAATTAAAGCAGCTTACCATCAAGCTTAAGGAGACAGAAGCACTCTTTAATCTTTCAGGTGGGGATGCAAGGAAACTATTGAACTTGCTGGAGTTGATGATTAAGTCAGCCGATGGTAAAAAGATTACGATAACCAATGAAATGGTTATTACTGCTGCCCAAAGAAAGACCGTATTGTACGATAAAAAAGGTGAGATGCACTACGATATCATCTCTGCCTTTATCAAATCTATTCGAGGCAGCGATCCCAATGCAGCGGTTTACTATCTGGCCAGAATGATTGAGGGTGGCGAGGATGTAAAATTCATAGCCAGGAGACTCCTTATTTTAGCTTCAGAAGATATTGGCAATGCAAATCCTACCGCTTTAGTTTTGGCAAATTCTGCCTTTCAGGCCGTTAATGTAATTGGGTATCCTGAATCAAGGATTCTTTTGTCACAATGTGTTACTTATTTGGCCACCTCACCAAAAAGTAATGCGAGTTATCAGGCGATCAATCAAGCCCAGTCGATGGTTACCAAAACAGGAGACCTTCAGGTACCTATGCCCATTCGAAATGCGCCAACCAAGCTCATGAAAGAGCAGGGTTATGGACAGAATTACCAATATGCACATGCACATGAAGGAAATTTCGCGCATATGGAATTCCTCCCTGACGAAATAAAAGGAACCAAATTTTATGACCCGGGAAAGAACCCAAGGGAGGAAGAACTCAGAAAGTTTTTAAGGAACAGGTGGAAGGATAAATACGGCTATTGAAGAATAGAAAAGCTGATATTTATTGGATTAGCCTGATGTTGGAGTTTCAAACCAACTCGAAATGTATATTTTTACCGCTCTTGAAAATTTTTAAATGATAGGAATGCGGCAGCTTAATGATTTTTTGAATGTAATTGATGGATACCTGGGTAGCGGGGCCTGGTTTGTTTACCTGCTATTAGGAACCGGTCTGTTTTTCACGATTTATCTGGGATTTCCGCAGATCCGATATTTCAGATTTGCCATAAAAGTACTCAAAGGTAAATTCGACAAAAAGGACGATGAAGGTGATGCCTCTCATTTTCAGGCCTTGGCAACTGCTTTATCAGGCACAGTTGGTACCGGAAACATTGGAGGAGTGGCGCTGGCTGTTCACCTGGGAGGACCTGCTGCACTATTTTGGATGTTAGTGACCGCTTTTCTTGGGATGACAACCAAGTTTGTAGAAGTAACGCTATCTCATAAGTACCGAGAGAAAACAGAGGATGGTTTGATTGCCGGCGGACCCATGTATTACATGAAAAACCGGTTGAATATTACATTGAGAAATGGAAAAGTCCTTAAGACCGGAGCCTGGCTAGGAGGAATATTTGCGATTGCTACTGTTTTCTCCTCTTTTGGAACTGGAAACCTTCCACAGATAAACAACATTGCCAATTCCGTTTTTGCCACTTTCGGTGTCGACCAGATAATTACCGGTGGAGTGCTTGCCGTATTGCTTGGTCTGGTGATTATCGGTGGAATTAAAAGGATTGTTAAAGTGACAGAAAAGCTTGTTCCAGCAATGGCCATCATCTATTTCATAGGCGCTCTTTCCGTCATTCTTTTTAACCTGGAGAATATCATTCCTTCTTTCATATCTATTTTCTCTGACATATTTTCAGGTACTTCTGCTGTTGGAGGATTCCTTGGAGCTAACCTGGCTTTTGCCTTTAATCGAGGAGTTAACAGAGGATTGTTTTCTAACGAAGCTGGTCAGGGATCAGCCCCAATAGCTCACGCCGCAGCACGCGCTCACGAACCAGTCTCCGAGGGAATGGTAGCGATCCTTGAGCCGTTTATTGATACCATCATCATTTGTCTGGTCACTGGTTTGGTGTTGTTATCATCTGGAGCTTGGTCAACTAAATATCAAAATGAGTTTCAGTTCACGGATGTTTACGTCATGGAGAGTCTTTATGATGAAAACAATCCTGATGATCTGAAGAAAGTCCGAAACCATGTGCTTGGAAGCAGCAGTGAAAAATATTACGACGGTTATCTAACTGTAGAGCAAGGAAATATCAATGATGAATTGACAATAATTTCCGCTAATTCTTTTGCGGAAGATGTGAAGGTCTGGGAAGGTGAAAAGCCATTTGTGGGGAAACTACAGGTGGTTGAAGGGCAGATTGCTACCGAAAATGAAAATATAAGAATTACCGGGAAGTCTCTCCTGCACAGTGCGCCACTAACTACGGAAGCATTTAATCGTGGTTTTTTTGGTGAATATGGACAATACATCGTCAGCATTGGGTTATTGTTATTTGCTTTTTCTACTGCTATATCCTGGTCCTATTATGGGGGTCGTGCAACAACCTACTTATTCGGGACCAAGTATGAGATTTATTATAAAATCATTTATATCATAGGCTTCTTTTTAGCCTCATTTGCAGATACGACAATCATCTGGACTTTTGCAAATATTACCATTGCTTTGATGACCATTCCTAACCTTGTTGGTCTGTTATTCCTACACAAGGAAATGAAAAGTACGGTGGGACAGTATTGGAAAGATTTTCACGCTGAATGGCCAGATGAAAAGATCCCTAAATGAGGATAATATATAACATTAAGTATTCATGAAGGTGAATCCTATGCTGGTTATACTAAATAAATGAGTCAGATTATTCGAATGAATTATGTTAAGATTTATTCTTTTATTGGTTTTGACACCGCTTGCAATACAGGTTAATGCTCAAAAAATTGTCAAGCACATTGATAAATACGTGAAGCAAAATCAGATTGAGGCACACATGTATTTTTATACATCAGATGAATTAAGAGGAAGAAATACAGGCACGGTGGAGAACAAGATTGCAGCCAGATATATTGCTGAGCGATTCAGGGCGTATGGTGTTAAACCAGTACCTGAGTATGATGACCTTTTTCAACCAGTTGAGCTCATCAAATATAAAAAGCCGTCCCATGCACGATTGGTCGTAGGCGATTCAGTTTTCAATTTATGGGATGATCTTCTGATCATTGATCCAATGAATATTTCTGATACTACATCATATGTCTTTATTAATTATGGCACGAAAGAAGATTTAGAGGGCAAGGATTTTGAAGGAAAAGTTGCAATCGGCATTTACGCACTCCCTCCTGAAGGTGAAAGACTTTCCAAGGAGGAAATGACAGCTTTCCTTAAAGAAAAGGGAGCCGTTGCCTTGATGGAGCTATACAGGCCATCTAAATTTGATTGGCCACTATTGATTAATTACTTATCTAATGATTCTTATGAATTAAATACGGGTAGTGATAGTACACTTGTAGATTTTCCTACCGGATGGATAGTGGATTCAAATGGTCAGAGACTGAAGTTCTTTAGGGAAGCTGAAGGTAGTCAGGTTTCAATCCAGATTGGAGGTGCTGGCTTTGAGACCTTGTCTGTACCCAATGTAGTAGGATATATTGAAGGATCTGATCCTCAACGTAAAGAGGAATACATCATGATTTCTGCCCATTTAGACCATGTTGGGGTGAAGAATGTTTCACCGGGAGAGGATTCTATTTATAATGGTGCGCGTGACAATGGGATAGGGATCACCAACATGTTGACTGCAGCTGAGTATTTCAGTAAAAATCCCCCAAAAAGATCCTTGTTATTGTTGGCATGCAATGCTGAGGAGGTAGGGCTTTTGGGAAGTGAGTGGTACGCCAATCATCCATGGGTACCTTTGAAGAAAACGGTTTTTAACATCAATACGGATTCTGGCGGCTACAACGATACATCTCTCGCGACCGTGGTTGGTTTAGACCGCACCAATGCTGCTGAAGAATTGATTAAGGCTGGCAAACCTTTTGGGTTAAGAACCATCGATGATCCCGCACCTCCGGAAGAGAATATGTATGAGCGGTCTGATCATTTTAGTTTTGCCAAGAAAGGCATTCCCGCGATTTCTTATGACCCGGGATATACGGCCATTGATGATGAGATCAACAAATATTATCACCAGCCAGCTGATGAGCCTTCAACCATCGATTACGAGTATCTTACCCGATATTGCAAGGCATATATTTATGCGGTATATCTGCTTGCAGAGAAGGAAAGCCTTCAATGGGCAGAGGGAGATCTCTTCCAGGCGGTTGCGGAAGAATTATATAGATAGGCAGTCGATTACATCTTAGATTGAGGTGTTTTATGTGTTTTTAAGTAGCTAAACCCTATCTTTATTCCATGCGAATTGCACTAACCCTTTTGGCATTTCTGGTTTCTCTACTCCTTTGGTTGATTATCCCTTCCGATGAGCAATTACTATCTACGAAGAAAAAGAAGATGAACGGTGTTAGCCTCGTTAGCCCAAGAGAACCGATTATGCCTACTCATATGAGCAAACTAAAGGAGATCAATGCGGATTGGGTAGCCGTAATTCCATATGCTTTTGCTCAATCGGGCCAACCAAATATCACATTTGATCATGAGCGACAGTGGTGGGGAGAACGTACCGATGGCACTTGTAGCTTAATTAAGATGGCAAGGGAAAATGGGCTTAACGTGATGCTTAAACCACATGTCTGGGTGAGAGGGGAACGGTGGGCTGGAGATTTCACGCTGGATAACGAGGATAAATGGATAATCTGGGAATCTGATTTCAAGAACTATATCCTTCATCAGGCAAAGATCGCAGATTCATTAGGTGTAGAATTATTTTGTATTGGTACAGAATACCGCGTTCCTGCCAGAGAAAGGCCGGACTTTTGGAAATCTCTTATCAAAGAAGTCAGAAAAGAGTATTCAGGGAAAATTACCTACGCTTCAAACTGGGATAACTACCAAAACATCAGTTGGTGGGATGAAGTCGATTATATAGGAATAGATGCCTATTTTCCACTGGTTGAAGGTGTACAACCCACCATCAAAGAAATAGAAAAGGGATGGAAGCCTGTCTCCAGGGAGCTTGCGGAATTTTCGAAAAAGTGGGATAAACAAATTCTTTTCACCGAATATGGATTTCAAAGCATTGATGGTGCTGCAGGTAAACATTGGGAAGTAAATAAAGAAACAGAAAAGGTCAATGACAAAATTCAGGCGGATGCGTATGAAGCCACATTTAAGGTAATGATGGATCAGGACTGGTATGCTGGTGGCTTTTTCTGGAAATGGTACTTTCATCAAAGAGAAAGTAACAGATACCTTACAGACTGGACACCTCAGAATAAGCTTGCAGAACAGGTCATTACTAAATGGTATGGAGCACATATAACACAGCTTCCATTACCCGAATAGTAATTGTATTCTTATAAAATCCATTAAATTGAAATCGTTAATAGAAAGAATATGGAATCACTTTTCCCTACCTTTTTGCCATTATATTCCTTGAAGGTAAAATGGCTGTCAGTAGTTGGTTTAAGACTTACGTTGTTTGGTTTGTCAATCCTTTTTTTTAACTGTTCCGATAAAAAAACATCATCTGATCAACATGGTAATGTTGTAAAATTCCCTGAAATCACAGGACCGATTCAAATCACAAAGAGTGATAAAGAACACCTGTTTGCCAGTTACTATGGTATTAATTCTTTTAGCAAGTCGCAACGATATGCTACCGTATTGGAGACAGACTTGAAATACGAATTACCTTCAGAGGATTACCCAGCGACACTTGGATTAGTAGATATTGAAACGCATGAGTTTATTCCTTTAACCAAAACACGTGCCTGGAATTTTCAACAAGGATGCATGGCACACTGGCTGGGGACCTCCCCGGATTCCTTAATTATTTACAATGATTTAAGAGATGGAAAATTTGTTTCTATTATACTGAATGTGCACACAAAGGAAGAGGTGAAAAGCATTCCTTACCCAATCAGTGGCGTCTCTCCAGATGGGAAAAAGGCAGTCAGTATCAACTTCTCAAGGCTTCGAATCACAAGATCAGATTATGGGTATGGAGGTGATGGTCAGGACAAGCAAGCAGATATTCAATTTCCTGACGATGATGGGGTTTTTATGATTGATTTAGAGACCGGAGATTCAAAGCTTATTGTTTCCTTAGCAGATATTAAGGGCATGGTACCTGAAATACCAGAAGAAGGCATCGAATATTTTAATCATACCTTATTTAGTAGGGATGGATCAAAGCTATTTTGGCTGGCAAGAGCTATCCCCAGAAGAAATACCACTTCTTTCACCGTAAATGTTGACGGAACGAACTTACAAAGGGCGTTTCCGGATGGATGGGGAGGATCACATTTTGACTGGTTAAATGGTGATGAGCTGATGATCACGGCAGAGTACGAGGCTACACAATATGCACATATTTTGTTCAATGTAGGACAGAGGAATTATAAGAGGCTTGGCAAAGGCCTCCTTGACTATGATGGGCATGGCACATTTTCACCTGACGGAAATTGGATGGTTACGGATACCTATCCCAGAGATGCTTTGAGAGAGCAGAAAATCTATTTAATGGAGATGAAAACGGAAGCCATTTTATCCTTGGGAAGATTTGTAGAGCCGAAGGAGTTTAAAGGACATTGGAGATGTGATATACATTGTCGTTGGAGCCCGAATGGAGACATCATTGGATATAATAGTACGCATACTGGAAGCAGGCAAGTTTATATATTTAAGCTAAAATTCTGATTCGAACGAGTTGCAATTCATTTAGGTTCAAGCATTTTCATTTAATTTGAAGTAGTAACATTACATTAACCGGACTACCATGAGTAAAACATTACCCTTACTATTTTTATTGTTTAATATTTTATTTGCTCAGGCACAATGGAAACCTGCCGGGGATCGAATAAAGACTAAATGGGCAGAAAAAATTGACGTCAACAATGTGTGGAGTGAATACCCACGACCCATCATGGTCAGAAATGAATGGAAAAACCTCAATGGCCTATGGGACTATGCGATACAAGAGAAAGGCTTGACTAAGCCTGACAATTATGAAGGTAAAATCCTGGTTCCATTTGCAGTCGAGTCCAGCCTTTCTGGAGTTCAAAAGCGTGTAGGTGAAGATAATGAATTGTGGTATGAGCGGACTTTTACTGTGCCAGATAGTTGGGAAGGGAAAAGTACTTTGCTCCATTTTGGCGCCGTTGACTGGTATACAGAGCTTTGGTTAAATGACATCAAGATAGGGTCTCACCAGGGTGGATATACCCCCTTTTCATTTGACATTACTCCTTTTCTCAAATCTGGCGATCAAACGATACGCGTGAAGGTTTGGGACCCATCCGATGAGGGTCCTCAACCGAGAGGCAAGCAAATAAATGAACCAAGAGGTATTTGGTATACCCCCGTTACAGGAATTTGGCAAACTGTTTGGCTTGAGCCAGTCAGTAAGAAACACATTGTTGACATAAAAACCACACCAGATATAGACAAAAAACGTGTAGATATATTAGCAAACATTGAAGGTGCTGTTTATGGTGATTTGGTGGAAGTAACAGTAAAAGATGAAGGAAAAGTAATTGCAAGTGAACGTGCAGTTGTTGGCCAACCTGTTACGATTACCCTACAAAACCCCAAATTATGGTCGCCTGAATCCCCATTCCTCTACGATATTAAAATCTCATTGATTAATGAGGGGAAGGTGGCAGATCAAGTTGACAGTTACTTCGCCATGAGAAAAATCGCCACTAAAAGAGATGACAAAGGCATTGTACGACTGGAACTAAATAATAAACCCTATTTCCAATTTGGCACACTCGATCAGGGTTGGTGGCCAGATGGGTTATATACTGCGCCGTCTGATGAAGCCCTCGTGTATGACATTAAAAAGACCATGGACCTTGGCTTCAACATGATCCGAAAACACGTAAAAGTAGAGCCTGCCAGGTGGTATTCACATTGCGATCGTCTTGGGGTGTTGGTTTGGCAGGATATGCCAAGCGGAGATCTTAAAGGTGGATGGCAGCGAAGATCATACTTTAAAGGAAATGAGCATGAGCGGTCTCCGGAATCAGAGCAAATATTCAGGAATGAATGGAGAGATATTATGGACTTTTTACAACCCCACCCAAGTATTGTTTGCTGGGTTCCATTTAATGAGGCATGGGGTCAATTTAAGACCAAAGAAATTGTTGAATGGACGCGAGATCTTGATCCAACCAGAATTATTAACCCTGCAAGCGGTGGTAATCATTTCCCAGTTGGCGATATGCTTGATTTACACAATTACCCTGATCCTGAGCTCTATTTATTTGATGGAGAAAGGGCCAATGTATTGGGAGAGTATGGAGGTATTGGTCTTCCTTTGAAAGGTCATTTGTGGGAACCAGAAAGGAATTGGGGATATGTCCAATTCAAGACCTCTAAGGAAGTTACAGATCAATATGTGATATATGCTGAGAAATTGGCTAACCTGGCCAGGTCTGGCTTTTCTGCTGCCATTTATACACAAACAACAGATGTTGAGATTGAAGTAAATGGATTGATGACTTACGATAGGAAAGTGATCAAATTGGATGAAAAAAGGGTGAAGGAAGCCAATCAGAGTGTAATTAATTCTATCTTGGAATAAATTGTTAACCAGGAAAATTCAAATCAATCAACCTAATTGAAAATGCAGGAAATCATTAAAACATTAAAGACAATTCTATTTGGAACAAGCCTGATTGTTATGGGATGTTCAACGGAACCCTCTCTCGAATGGCAACAGTTGTTTAATGGGAAAGATCTAGAAGGGTGGACGGTAAAAATCCGATATCATGAATTAGGAGATAATTATGCCAATACTTTTAGGGTGGCGGATGGTCAGATGCAGGTGAGGTATAGTGATGGATATGAAAATGGGTTTAATGAAACATTTGGGCACATATTTTACAACAAACCTTATTCGACCTATCTGTTAGCGGCTGAGTACCGGTTTGTTGGTGATCAAGTTGAGGAAGGACCCGGGTGGGCCTATAGAAATAGTGGGCTTATGTTACATGGTCAGGATCCGGCATCGATGGAAAAAGATCAGAAATTCCCCAATTCCATTGAGGTGCAATTGTTAGGAGGGGATGGCAGTGGTGAAAGAACAACGGCAAATCTCTGCACACCAGGTACGCAATTTGTGAAAGATGGTGAAGTCATCAAAACACATTGTATTGAGTCTGCTTCAAAAACTTATGACAATGCAGAGTGGGTGAGGGTAGAAGTGCTGGTTCTGGGTGATTCACTTTTTACTCATTATGTGAATGGTGAAGAGGTTTTAAGTTATGAAAAACCTCAATGTGATGACGGACAACTCATCAAGGGGGGAAGTATCTCGTTACAAAGCGAAAGTCATCCGGTAGATTTCAGGAAAGTTGAAATTGTTAATCTGGAAAGTCTGACAGCACAGCCGGCCAAGCTTAAGAAGGCAATCAATGAGTTATTAGCCGAAAAGCGCGTGGCAAGTCAGTAGTGTTTACTGCCTTTATTAGTTCTAGTCTACATGTTATTTTTTGATTCGTTGTTTTACCATTTAGTATCAAAAGCACCTAAGTGAAGGACAATCGATAATTTAATTCGGGATTTATGCATGTTGGGAACTTCTTGAAATTGGTTGAGTAATTCAATAAATAAATTGTAAATTACCTAACAGGAACCATCGAAATAATATACTTTTTAGTAAAATGAAATTAATTGTTAATGAAGATTCTCAAAAAAAAGGTAGCTGGGAAGCCCATTTTGAGCGAATTTATCAAGACAATTTTGAACGCATGCTTCGGTATGCCTATTCGATTACCGAAGATAAAATATTATCTGAGGAGGTGATTTCTGAAGTTTTTATCTCCGTTTGGAATAGAAAAGATGAAATCCTCTCTATTGAAAATGCCCAGGCATATCTATCAAAATGTGTTAAGAACTTATGCGTTAGGAAATTATCGCAGACCAAAAAACTATATAGCATTGATCTTTTTGAAGAGAAGTATCATCAGCATCAAGTAGATCCGGAAAACATTCTAATAGGAAAGGAATTGGAAGAATTGATAGAAAGTGTCACGGATCAATTGACCCCGCACGGGAGACTTGTCTATGATATGGCCAGAAACAAAGGTTATTCAAATGAAAGGATTGCTAAAGAATTGGAGATATCTGAACATACGGTAAGAAAACACATGAGCAATGTCCTAAAAGAATTTAAAAAAGGACTCTTCAAGGACCAAACTGGAGAATATCTGAGAATTGCCAAAATGATATCACTAATCATTTTCTCTATAGGCTTAGGGTTTTAGGGTTTCTTTGCCATTATCATAATATTTAACCCAATACCTGATAAAATCAACATCAGCTAGGTGGATATGATTGTATATCTACAAATTTTTCAGATTCCCTACTCATATATTCATCAAATTGTCTCTTAACTAATAGAGGACCACTCTATGGATAAACTCATTCTAAAATATCTACATAATAAATTAACCAAAGAAGAGCGGGAGAAGTTGGATAACTGGCTATCAGCGGATATTGAAAATGTACGACTTTTTAAGAATTTTGTAGGTCACTGGAAGTTATCGGACTTTGATGTAGATTTATCTAAACATAAATTATTTCAGAGGATCCAGGGCTCTGATGCGAGCAATTCCAAGCAAAGTTCTTTTCTGACAACAAAACGATATCTATTGAGGATTGCAGTAATTATTTTAATTGCATTAAGCATTTCCTACTACTTTGTTGAAATAAATGATGCTCCTCCTACAGTTGTTAAATACGTAAAAACACTTGACAAGTCTACCACTAAAGGGCAAAAACTGACCATAAAATTGCCGGATGGAAGCATCGTGAAGCTTAATGCGGAAAGTAAATTAATCTATCCTGATACTTTTAACTCAAACAGCAGGGAAGTTATACTTACCGGAGAGGCATTCTTTGATATCGCGCGAAATGAAAATAAGCCTTTTATTATTCATACAGATCAATTAGATGTAGAGGTGTTAGGAACATCATTTAATATCAATGCTTATCCTGGGAAGGAAGAAATATCGGTTGCAGTTAAGTCAGGTAAAGTATCCGTCAATGATACAAGCCATACAATTGGTTCGGTACTTATAAAAGATGAGAAACTTATTCTCTCTCAAAATGATGGATCATTTAGGAAAGAAAAAATTCAGGACATTGACCTGGCTTACGGGTGGGTTAATAATTACTTATCATTCAACGACTTACAATTGGAAGAAGCCGTTGGTTTGATATCCAGGTGGTTTAATGTAGACTTTCAGGTTGAACATAGTGCAAAAAATAACAAAATAGTCACTGCAAAATTCAACAATCCAACATTAAAAAATGTGATGGAAAATCTATCATATGCTTATGAATTTAAATATGAAATAAACAATAAAACCATAATGATCAAATAGCTAATTAAATAAAAAAGAGAGCCGAGCAACTTTGACGAGCACTCAACTCTCTAAACATGTTTAAAGTTTTAATAAACCCTAAACTTTCTTATGAAAACAAATTTACGAAAATTAATTATTCGCATGTCCAGACTAGCGATTTATGCGACGACACTGTGCATCAGCCTAAACATGGTATTTGCAGTGGAAACAGAAGCCCAAAGGAAAATGTTGAAAGACATTCCTGTGGAAGTAGGTCAACAGGAGACTATCAGTTTGCAAAACCTTATTGATAAAGTGGAAGGATTTGGAAAATTCACTTTTGTCTATTCCAAACGGGATATCAAAGGTAAAGTATTGCAGCTGTCAGACTCAAAACTAAATATGGAGCAATTGCTTACCGAGATATCACTTCAAGCTGAAGTATCGATTCGGAGAGTAAATGAAACCATTAGTTTGAAAAAAGCAGTTAATGGTGCGGCAATGCCTCAACTCACAGAGAAAATTGCTGACCAAGCCCAAATTTCAGGTACGATTACTGATGAGGAAGGTCAACCTCTTCCCGGAGCTACAGTTCAGGAAAAAGGAACTACCAATGGTACCATCACAGACGTAGAAGGAAATTACAATCTGGCTCTTCCTAACGATGCAACCGTAATCATCTCATTTGTCGGTTTTGAATCAGTTGAAACACCGGTTAATGGGAGATCGGTAATTGATATTACTCTTTCTGAAGATATTTCTGCGTTGGAAGAAGTTGTTGTTGTTGGTTATGGTACCGCCAGACTGAAAGACATTACAGGAGCGGTAGCAAAGGTTGATTTAGAGGATTCGCCTGTTAGCCTATCACCCAATACGAATGCACTACAATCTTTGCGGGGCAATCTTGCAGGTGTAAATATTGGAACCCAGAATGCAGTTGGTGAAACTCCTAATCTATTGGTAAGGGGTCAGAATTCAATTACTGGGTCCAACGCTCCATTAATTGTCTTGGATGGTGTGATTTTTCTCGGTAACATTAACGATATCAACCCTTCAGATATATCTGATGTTTCTGTTTTAAAAGATGCATCAGCTGCAGCAGCATATGGGTCAAGATCTGCTAACGGGGTTATAATGATCAATACCAAAAGGGGAAAAACAGATAAGCCATCCATCAGGTACAGCACTAAACTGGGTTTAAATACCTGGACCACTAAACCTGATTTAATGAATAGAGATCGCTGGGCAGAAAAATATGCGGCACAAAACAATTTTGCAACTGTAGATGACATTACCATGCCAGACCCCTCAACACAATTGATGTTGGACCAGGCAGATCTTGATTTGTATTGGCCAGATCTTATTTCCAGAAATGGTCTTACTCAGGAGCACCAGGTTTCAGTATCCGGTCGGTCTGATAAAATCAATTATTTTTTCTCTGGAGGGTATATGAACCAGGAGGGTACAATGATTGGTGATGACTTCCAAAGGCTTTCAGGAAGGGTTAGGCTGGACGCTGATATTACCGATTGGCTGGAAATTTCAGTAGATGGGACCTATAACAATAATGATTATTCAGGTTTGGGGCCTAATGTGGGAAATGCTACTAGATTTTCGCCATCAGCTGCTCCATACATCTATGAAGACTGGCCAAATAATGCCAATGCAAATATGAGTGGAGAACTTGCCAGATGGCCGCGTGGACAGTCAATTCCAAATCCATTGTGGAATACCAATAAAAAGGCTGTAGAGGATGTCGATAAGAATAACTTTTATCGATTTGCAGGAAACGCATTATTTAAGGTGCCTGGTATTGATGGTTTAACTTATAAGCTTAATTATGCGGTTTATCAACGTAATTCCAATCAAGACAGGTTTTTTAATGAAAATTATTATATCCAGGAACACGCCAACCCACCATACTATGATAAGTATCTGCCCTCGCAAGTTGCAACTGGTCTGACTCAAGCAAACGGCTATAATAGAGATATCGTTCAAAACAATTATGTGGTTGATAATATCATCAATTATAACCAAGAATTTGGTAAGCACTATCTAGATCTCACGCTGGTTGCGACCAGAGACTTTACCTCAACTTCAACTTCTGAACTATCGGGGAGTGATTTTTCTACGAATGGAAATACCATTCTTGGTGCTAATGGACTGGCATTTGCTGAGAATCAAATATACAGTTATGACATTGTTGAGCGTGCCAATATCGGTTATCTGGGTCGTGTAAGCTACACATATGATGGCAAGTATCATCTTAATGCTTCAATACGTCGTGACGGTGCATCCGTATTTGGTGTGGAACAAAAGTGGGGTAATTTCCCATCTGTTGGTCTGGCATGGACGGTAACAGAAGAAGGTTTCTTAAGAAACAATGAAATAGTAAGCTACTTAAAGGTTAACGCTTCCTTTGGAGTCAATGGTAACCAGGGGGTGGCTCCTTATGGAACTTTGTCAAGGGTTCAGAGTGGACCTTCAGGAAATATCCCATATGAGTTTGGAGATAATCCGTCAACCCTTTTATGGGGGATACGCCAGCAGACCCTGGCAACCCCAAGTTTAGGTTGGGAAACAACGACTTCTTTTAATGGGGGTCTACAATCAGGATTTTTAGATGATAGAATTAATTTAGATCTTAATTTTTACTTTTCTGAAACTACTGATCAGATATTTTCTCGTCAGATTCCGATCATGACAGGGTTTAATTCTATCATTTCCAGTTTGGGTCAGGTAGACAACAATGGTATTGAAATAAACTTAAGAGGGAATATAATCCAAAGACAGGATTTTGCCTGGACCGCAAGTCTCAATTTCTGGAGGAATCGAAACATTTTGGCATCCTTATACGGTGATGACCTGGATGGTGACGGAGCAGAAGATGATGACATAGGAAACAACCTTTTTATAGGGGAATCTTTAGGTGCTATCTATGGATATGATTTCATCGGTGTGGTACAGGAAGATGACACTGATTATATAACTAATAATAGTGCGCAACCGGGAGATCCCATGTTCAGAGATTTGGATGGAGACAACGTTATTACCGCTGAGGACAGAGAGATCTTAGGCTTTTCAAAGGAGAATTTTAGATTTGGTTTATCAAATACCGTGTCATACAAAGACTTTAGTCTTTACGTGATGATATCAGGTATTACAGGAGGCAACGGATTTTACCAGAGGGCAAACCCTTACGCAACATCATTTACAAACCGATTTGATACAAATGAGCTGGATCACCCCTGGTGGACTCCGGAGAATCGAAGTAATGAATACCTAAGGGTCAACTATATTGGAGGTAGGTATTTGGGGCTTGAATCCAGAGGCTTTGTTAGGATTCAAGATGTTGTTTTATCCTATACTTTGCCTTCAGGTATGTTGGATGTAATAGGAGTCCAATCGCTTAAGTTAAATGTAGCTGCAAGAAATCTGTACACATTTACGGGTTGGACCGGAGGGGGAGACCCTGAAGAAGGGATTGCAGCCTTACAAAATACTTATCCAGTCCCAACAGTATATTCAATGGGTCTGAATGTTAGTTTTTAATTGATAAATAAAGAAATCATGAAAATAAACTTAAAATATATTATTCTGGCTTCATTTTTTGCATTTTCTAGTTGTGATGATGAGGCTTTTTTGGAAGAAGAAGCGAAAACATTTTATACTACCGGTAACATTTTTAGTTCAGGAACCCAAGTGGATCAATCACTCCTGACCTTGTATAATGCTGATCGTACCTTACGAACAGCCAATAATTTTACACATGGTGTATCACAGGGGTTAGGATCGGATACATTTATATCACCTGGTTTTAGAGAAGGAAATAACTTC
Source organism: Marinoscillum sp. (assembly GCA_043554545.1). Taxonomy (GTDB): domain Bacteria; phylum Bacteroidota; class Bacteroidia; order Cytophagales; family Cyclobacteriaceae; genus UBA7330. Next base: position 367,977 of record CP121337.1, read on the forward strand.
ACCAACTATGGTCAGATAAATCCCGAGGAAGGTCGAATTACATCTATTTTTAATTTGCATTATCAGATTATTTCCTATGCCAATACTACATTGGAAGCAGCCAAACGGGAGGATATTGAATTTGAAACCCAGGAGCTAAAGGACTATGTAATTGCCCAGGCTCTGTTTTTCAGAGGTAGAGCCTATGGCTCGCTTGCTCAGCTTTTTGGGGGAGTTCCTATCGTGGAAGAGGTGGCTACCGAACCCAAATTTGATTATACCCGGGCCTCCAGAGAGGCTGTTTATGAATTTGCTATTGCAGATTTGGAAGCTGCAGTAGATGATTTACCTGTAACTACTACCCAGCCAGGTAGGGTAGTGAGAGGAGCTGCTCAACATTTCCTGAGTGAATTATATTTGAGCCTGGGTATTATTACAGGTGATGATGCTGATTATGATGAGGCCATTGCCTATGCCAGTGAATTGATCGATGGTGGAACATATTCGCTGATGACTACTCGATTTGGAACAAGGGCTTCTGAGCCTGGAAAGGATGTCTATTGGGACCTCTTTCGATCTGGAAATATCAACTACGCGGATGGTAACATGGAGAGTATATGGACCTATCAAATGGATTTTGGGGCTTATATAGGAGGAGATAATCTTGCAAGACTACAGCACCCAAGATACTGGATTCCTGCGTGGAGGGCCATTCCGGGCGTTGTTGGTGTGGCTGCGGATGTTGGAGGCAGAGGTGTAGCATTTTTTGCGCCGACCAATCTCACAAAAACTGTAATCTGGGATCCGGCCATTTCCGATGGAGATATCAGAGGTTCAGCAACGAATATTAGACGTGCCATTATTTACAATGATCCTGCTGAAGATGGCTATGATGAACTGGGAGTGAACTTTGGGGATACTGTACCTCAAATTGAGATAGATAGAACGAACGAAGCAAGACCAGATATTGCTTATCCGATATATGAAAAATTTACTACTGACATGTTTGAAGGCCTGGATCAGGGTGAAAACGGAAGTAATATTTTCAGAGACAGATATGCTATTCGTTTAGCTGAGACCATACTTCTTAGAGCTGAGGCTTATCATAGGAAAGGTCAGAATGGTTTGGCTGCGGATGATATCAATCTGATTAGAAGCAGAGCTCAGTGTAATATTTTAGCTGCAGACACTGATATTGATATCGACTTCATACTAGACGAACGAGCAAGAGAGCTTTTCGGCGAGGAAATGAGATGGAATACTTTATTAAGAATGGGAGGAACAGTAGCGGTGGATCGTATCAGGGCTTATGTACAGCATCCATGGGTTGCAACCACCCTGACTTTCGATTATAATCTTTGGCCAATTCCACAATCTGTCATTGACAGGAATAAGGATGTGACTATGGCTCAAAATCCCGGTTGGAGTACTTCTGATTAAATATTTTAATTAGATATAAAAGTTGACTTAATGAGGCTTTAAGGCCTTTATTAAGTCAACTTTTTTCATATTTAGGAAGTCCGCAATAACTCCAATCAAAATACAAAATACCAGGATCTACAGGATAGTCCTATTCGTATTTCCGCTCGTTAAGATGATGTCAAAAGTTACTCAATCGGAATATAATGTGTGAGATACTTTTACTTGTGAAATAATTTATGTGGTAAAATTTGTTTGGTTTTCAACCAATCCTATTAACAATTCAATGAGCTTAATCAAATCCCAATTCTTAGCTACATCAAAGAAATTTAAATGGATATTTTTCTTAATGATATTTATCTTGAGTTCGTGCGCTCAGGTAAACAGGCCTGAAGAAATAAAACCTGATCAACCTAATATCTTATTTATTCTTGTCGACCAATTTAGAGCTCAGGCGACCGGGTATAATGGCGATCCGAATGCCATGACACCAAATTTAGATCAGCTAGCAGCAAGTGCAGTTAATTTTGAAAATGCCGTATCTGTGAGTCCGGTATGTACGCCATACCGTGCTGCGCTTATGACTGGTCGTTATCCATTGAGTACAGGTATGTTCATGAATGATATTTACTTGCCAAGCGAAGAACTTTGTATGGCAGAGGTTTATAAAAATGCTGGTTTTGAAACTGGCTATATTGGTAAATGGCACCTTGATGGGCACGGTAGAGAGGCCTTTACACCAAAAGAGCGTAGACAAGGATTTGACTATTGGAAAGCATTGGAATGCTCTCATGAATATAATAACTCTTATTATTATTCAAATGATGATACCACAAAGCTCACCTGGGAGGGTTATGATGCCTTTGCTCAAACGGATGATGCTCAGGAGTATATTAGAGCTCGTGCCAGTAAAGATGAACCGTTTTTACTTATGGTCTCTTATGGCGTCCCACATTTTCCTCACCGCTATGCACCAGAAGAATACAAGGAAAAATATCCGGTAGATTCTATAAAACTCCGTCCGAATGTACCTAAAGGAATGTATGAAAAGGTCAGGAAGGAAGCCCAGGGATATTATGCGCATATCACGGCACTGGATAAGTGTATTGGAAGCTTATTGAAGACCTTGGAAGAAGAAGGTAAGGCAGAAAATACGATTGTTGTCTTTACTTCTGATCATGGAGAAATGTTAGGTTCCCAGGGAGTCTCAGTTGGAGAAAAGCAACGCCCATGGGATGAATCCATTCGCATACCTTTCCTGATTCGCTATCCAGCTGTATATGGTACAAACAGACAGGTAGTAAAGGCACCTATAAATACACCAGATATTTTACCAACGCTGTTATCTATGTCAGGTGTATCTATTCCCAATTCAATTGAGGGAGATGATCTAACAAGTTTTATTACTTCAGATAAGTTACCTGATGATCGGGCGGCATTGATTATGAGTGTTTATCCGTTTTCTGGCGCTCGCTTTGGAAGCCCTTTTAGAGGTATTCGATCCGCTCGATACACCTATGTTCGAAAACGGGATCAACCATGGTTGTTGTATGATAATTTGGAAGATCCATATCAGATGAAAAATTTGCTGGGTATCGAAAAGTATAAAGAATTGCAGGATAGTTTAGAAAATGTCCTTCAAGCTAAACTTGAAAGGACAGGTGATTTGTTTCTGCCTAAAGAGCATTATTTGAAGCAGTGGGGTTTCGAAGTAAATGAGAGTAGAAAATCAATTCCTTATGCGCCGATTATAACCAAGGTGCAAAGTCCTGAATACCGATCTTTAGATTCCATGAAAGATTAAAATATGAATTGTTATTTTAATAATTATACGAAGCCATGAGACCATTTAAACCGTTTGTAATTTTTATTTTAATAGTTCTTTCATGTTGGTTTAATAAAACATGGAGTCAAACCTCAAGTCCGACACCTTCATTGAAATACTTGAGAGAGAATTTTATTGCTCCTTACTCTGGTTCCGGAGTGAATTGCTGGTGGTGGTGGCTAAATGGCAACGTAAATAAGGGAACGATCACCAAGGATCTGGAAGCGATGAAAGCAAGAAACTTCCAGGGAGCGATGATATTTGATGCAGGAGGACATAATCAAAGAGGAAATAAAGACATTCCTGCTGGACCATTATTTGGATCAGAAGAATGGAATGAATTGTTTGTATTCGCACTGGGAGAAGCTGAGCGATTGGGGCTGCAAATTGGATTTAATATCCAGAGTGGGTGGAACCTCGGTGGACCACGAGTGACTCCTGAGTACACAGCAAAACAGATTGTATATACAGAATTGAAAGTAAATGGAAAAGGTGGTAAGCTCTCCAGAAAGCTGGAAGTGCCGGAAATCAGAAGAAATTTTTATAAAGACATCGTTGTGCTGGCGATTCCCCTCAAAGAGTCAGCAAAAAAAGAAAAAGAAATTACTGATCTAAATTTGAAACTTGGTTACCGAGAGCTTGGAGGTTCAGCCCCTGATACCCGGTTCTTGTTGACTAACGACGACACTAGGAGAGAAAATAGTGAAGATCAAATGACATATCAAGTCAGTAGCGAAGAAGTAATTGACCTTTCAAATAAGGTGGATGCAAAAGGGCTGCTTACCTGGGATGTCCCAAACGGGAATTGGAGTATCCTTAGAATTGGGTATACATGTACCGATGCCCATGTCTCTACTTCAAGTGGTGAATGGCAGGGAAGTGTTCTTGATTACATGAGTAAAGATGCTTTTGATTTTTACTGGAAGGATGTGGTTGATCCCATTTTTAAAGCTGCCGGAGACCATGTGGGAACAACACTAAAATACATGGAAACAGATAGCTGGGAGTGTGATGGCATGAACTGGACAGATAATTTTTCTGAAGAGTTTAAAAATTACCGAGGTTATAACTTAGTGAAATACTTACCAATTGCAGCCGGTTATATCATTGATGATATGAATACATCACATGCATTTCTGGCAGATTTCAGGAAAACGCTGGGAGATCTGGTGGCCTATAATCACTATGCTCGTTTTCAGGAATATGCCCATGAACACAACATGGGTATTCAACCTGAGTCTGCCGGTCCCCATGCCGGTCCATTAGACGGCATAAAAAATTATGGATTCAGTGACATTGTCATGAGTGAGTTTTGGTCTCCTTCACCTCACAGACCACTTCCAAACAATCGTTTTTTTGTAAAGCAAGCCTCATCGGCTGCACACATCTATGGAAAAAAGATTGTAGGGGCCGAATCTTTTACAACCATTGGTCCGCACTGGAACGATGAGTTGTGGCATGATCAAAAGTCATCTTTTGACCATGAAATTTGTGCTGGACTGAATAGGATGTACTTTCATACATTTACCGCCTCTCCTCCTGAAATGGGCCTACCTGGGCAGGAATATTTCGCAGGTACGCATGTCAATCCGCAGGTAACCTGGTGGAATCAGTCAGGTCCATTTATTGATTATATGCATCGAACACAGTCGGTCGTACAAGAAGGAAAATTCGTTGCTGATGTACTCTATTATTATGGGGATCACGTACCCAACGTATTTCCTTTTAAACATGCAGATCCTGCTGGAGCCATGCCAGGCTTTGACTATGATGTAACGGATGAGACCATCCTTTTGCAGACCACCGTAAGGGATGGAAAAATCAGGGTTCCGGGTGGAGTTGAGTATCAGGTGCTGGTATTGCCTGATCATAGGGTTTTGTCCATGGCAGCCTTAGAAAAAGTTCAAGAACTGTTACAAAAGGGGGCCAACGTCATTGGATACAAGCCCACCCAATTGGTTAGCCTGGTAGGAGGTAATGAAGATCAAAACCGCTTTGATGAATTATCAGATAAAATCTGGGGAAGTGAAGTGACAGAAAATGGAGAAAAGAAGTATGGAAAGGGAACGGTTTCCTGGGGGATGACATCAAAAGCATATTTGAGCTCCAAAAAAGTACCTCAGGATTTTGATGTCCTGGGAAATGACAGCAAAACAGACTTTGGTTACATCCACTACAAAATTGAGAATGCCGATGTCTATTTTGTTACCAACCAAACCACGGAGAGACAGAAAATAACTGCAACCTTCAGGGTCTCCGGAAAGCGGCCTGAACTGTGGGACCCATTGACCGGGGAGATAAGAGAAGCCATTTCATTTACCCAAAATTCCGGGATCACAGGCTTACCACTAACTTTGGATCCGTATGGTTCTGTGATGGTTGTCTTCAATGAATCAATTGGAAATGATGTGGTTGGAAGTGCGGATCGAAATTATCCAGAATTCAAGAAAGTACAGGAAATAGCGGGGACCTGGGAAGTCAATTTTGATGCTGATTGGGGTGGTCCTGAAAGCGTTACATTCCCGACACTTACGGATTGGACGCAACATGAAGATAAAGGAATTAAATACTACTCAGGTGCAGCGACTTACCATAAAACGTTCAACCTTTCTCCGGAACCAGGGACAAAGTACTTTTTACAATTAGGAAGCGTGAAGGACGTGGGAATCGCTGAGGTAAAGATCAATGGAAAAGACAAAGGTATACTTTGGACAAGTCCATTCAGGGTTGAAATCAGTGAAGAGCTAAAAGAAGGAGAGAATACCTTGGAAATAAAAGTTGTTAACTCCTGGTACAACCGGGTAGCAGGGGATCAGATTTTTCCGAATGAAAAGCAATACACGCAAACAAATATTCAGCTAAATCATGACTTTAGAGGCAGACCAAGAAAGGAGATTCCTTTGGAGGCATCGGGTTTGTTGGGGCCTGTATCAATTTTAAAGACGCAATAGAATTTCTGTTATTAAAACCCGGTTCCTGAGTATGATGACTTCGAAAAAGAAAATTATCCTGATAATGATCGTGCTTTTTTTAGGAGTAAGGATCATGAGTCAGAGCCTTGAGGAATCATTTATGGATCCTCCTGATTCGGTAAAACCTTGGGTGTTTTGGTTTTGGATCAATGGTAACATCAGTCATGAAGGCATTACCAAAGACTTGGAGGCGATGAAGGAGGTCGGGATCAATGGCGTAATCTGGATGGAAGTAAGTGGGCCATGGTGGGCACCGCAGGGCCCAATTGAAGCAGGAAGTAAAGAATGGCACGATGCCATGCAATGGGCGATTTCAGAGCTTGACAGGTTGGATATGAAAATGGCCTTGAGTATTGATTTTGGATACGGGAGCGGAGGTCCTCATATTACCCCTGACATTTCTATGCAGGAATTGGCGTGGAGCAAAACAGAAGTACAGGGGGGGAAGACTTTAAAAATTTTGCTGAAAGAACCAGAAATTGACAAAACGCTCGAGCCAGTATGGTTGCGACCGGGAGAGGAAATGAATCCGGTAGTAACTAAAGCGGTTGATGAAATCAACTCCTACAGAGATATTGCTTTATATGCTGTACTTACCAATAAATTCCAGCAATCCACCTTGATCCCAGAACATCGAAAAGAGTCGATGGTTGAAAAGTTGAGTAATGTACCGGGACTTAGAAACGTACAGGAAGACCCTTTAATGGCCTTTGACGGGCGCGGATGGAAAACGCACCTTCCCCCATTGGATATCAACGATGAGTTGTCAGCATTAAGCACAGATGATATTATCAATTTATCAAACCATATGGATGAAGAAGGAAACCTGGTTTGGGATTCACCTCCAGGAGACTGGACCATTATCAGATTAGGTCATGCAAGCAATTATCACATCACAAGGCCATCTCCATATCTGGCCGTGGGTCTGGAGAGCGACAGGCTTCACTCCAGGGGGATCAATACACATTTTGAAAATAGACTGAAGCCCATAATTGAAGCAGCAGGGGAAAAGGCAGGAACGACTTTAAAATACATTCATATAGATAGCTGGGAAGCTGGCGGACAGAACTGGACAGTTGGTTTTGCTGATGAATTTAAAAAAAGGCGTGGATATGATCTCACACCTTGGTTGCCTGTGCTCATGGGGCATGCCGTAGAATCCAGAGAAAAAACAGAACGATTCTTATGGGATATGCGGAAAACAGTTAGTGAGGTGATTTTGGATAATTACATCCTCAGACTCGGAGAGCTGATTGAGCCATATGGAATGAAAAGATCCAATGAACCTTATGGCAGGTTGGGAATCAATACCCTTGAATATGCAGCAAGCAGTGATTTTATGATAGGTGAATTCTGGTCGGAACGAAAAATTGAAAAACCGTTCCCCACCTTTCAGGATTACTGGTATAACTCCATGAAAGGTTTGGCCTCGGTAGCAAATACCTATGGAAAAACGAGGGTAGGTGCGGAGGCTTTCACCGGCTCAAGAGGTTGGGTTGATCATCCTTACCTGATCAAAGGTATGGGGGATGAAGCCTTCAGTGAGGGTATTAATCATTACGTTTATCATTTGTATGCACATCAGGCTTATGAAAATATGAAGCCAGGACTGACGCATCGCAGATGGGGTCAGCACATCAACAGGAATCAAACCTGGTGGGACATGAGCAAGCCATATTTCAAATATGTGGCAAGGTGTCAGGCACTTTTACAGCAAGGTACCAGGGTAGTGGATGTGGCATATGTTTACAAAGAGGGAGCCCCATTGAATTTTAATAATATTGATTTCACATTACCAGCGGGGTACGATTATGACTTTTGCACGCCTGAAATTACCACACGGATGACAGTACAGGATGGGAAAATCTATTTGCCTAATGGGGTTACATATAATTATTTATTGTTGCCAAATTCTGACAGACTATCCCTTTCCCTGGTTCGTGAAGCTGAACGATTGAGAAAGGCAGGGGCTAAAGTTTATTTGCAGCAGGAAGTTTCTGGCACGCCGGGATTAGCAGGATATCCCAACTCAGATGAGCAGGTCAAAACACTTACATCGGATTGGGATCAGTTTCCTGCGACGGGATGGGAAAGTGTTTTTCAATCGGGTAAAATTAAGCCGGATTTTGAGGGGGATGACCTTAGGTGGCTACACCGGGAGGTTGACCAAAATGACCTGTACTTTGTTGCGAACATCAAACCTGAAAAGATGCAGCGTAGGTGCATTTTTCGAACTAATAAGCAATTTGCCGAATTGTGGGATCCTGAAACAGGTAAGATATATTCCCTTGATACAGATAAAACTGGAGATGGTCATACGGAAGTAGATTTACAATTTAAACCCTCGCAAAGCTGGTTTGTTGTTTTCAGGGACGAGCCCAGTAAGCATTTGATGACAACCGGTCCGTTTAGGGAACTTGTAGAACTGGAAGAGATACCGGGGCCCTGGGAGTTGCAATTTGATGACCAATGGGGGCCAGGGGAAAGGCAGACATTTAGCGAACTAAAATCTTGGACAGAAAGCGCTAATGATTTGGTAAAATATTATTCGGGTACTGTGAAATACATAAAAGAGATTGAGATTTCTAATGAGGTCATCCCCACATCCGGTAAGAGCCCGGAAAAGAAGTTTTTCCTTGACTTGGGCAAGGTAGAGGTGATGGCTAGGGTAAAGCTCAATGGACAGGACTGTGGTATTGTTTGGAAACCACCATATCAGCTGGATATTTCAAGGGCATTAAAATCTGGTACCAATGAGTTAGAGATAGAAGTAGTTAATACCTGGGTGAATCGCATGATTGGAGATGAACAACTCCCACTTGATGCAGATTGGAAAGATTGGGAAACACTGGTGGATTGGCCTGATTGGTTTATCAACGGAAATGAAAGTCCCAAAGGAAGATATACCTTCACCACAGGAAGGCATTACCAAAAAGACAGCCCTCTCAGGCCCTCGGGACTGTTAGGTCCTGTGAATATCTTAACTGTCAAATGATAGAATTGAATATTGATTATGAAAACGATAGCCTTTAAAATGCTCCTCAACGAAGCACAAAAGCAAGCATATATTGAAAGGCATGATTGGACAGAACATGAAGTTAAAAGAATTAAATACTATTCAGGTGCAGCGACTTACCAAAAAACATTCAATCATTCCCGGGAAGAAGCGACAAAGTACTTTTTACAATTGGGAAGCGTGGAGGACGTGGGAATCGCTGAGGTGAAGGTTAATGGGAAAGACAAAGACATACTTTGGACAAATCCATTCAGGATTGAAATCAGTGAAGAGCTAAAAGAAGGAGAGAATACCCTGGAAATAAAAGTTGTGAACTCCTGGTATAACCGGGTAGCTGGTGATCAGATTTTCCCGAATGAAAAGCAATATACGCAAACGAACATTCAGCTAAATCATGATTTTAGGGGCAGACCAAGAAAGGAAATTCCTCTGGAATCATCTGGTTTGCTGGGACCGGTTACGATTGAGGCAGCAGTTATAGAATGAATAATAATAGAATGACGAAACTCTTATTTACAGCTATATGCTTATCTATTTTATTCGCGGCATGCGACAAAAATAAAGAGTTGGGTCTGAATGTATCAAATGATGAACCAATTCCTGTTGAACAATATTACAGAGAATCCAAAGTTGCGGCCGGTTACTCAGCTTCTTCCGTTAATGCTGTGGTTTTTAGAAGAAATTCATTGGTAACATTTAATGGCGAACAATACATTGCGTTCTATAATACAGCTGGAAATGTTATGCTTGGAAAGCGAACATTGGGTTCTGATGAATGGAAGCTAAACCAAACACAGTTTACAGGAAACGTTGCTGATGCCCATAATGTTATCAGTATTATGATTGATGGTGACGGATTCTTGCATATGAGTTGGGATCACCATGGACATCCACTTAGGTATGTGAAAGGTATTTCTCCGGGTTCAATAGAACTGGGAGAAAAAGAATCAATGATAGGTATTCTTGAAGACAGGGTTACCTATCCTGAATTTTACAAATTAAGTAATGGCGATTTGTTGTTTTTTTATCGCGATGGCGGTTCGGGAAATGGCAATTTGGTGCTAAATCGGTATTACACATCACAAAAAAAATGGGAACGAGTGCAAAGTAATTTACTGGATGGTGAAGGGTTAAGAAATGCTTACTGGCAAATCTGGGTAAGCCCAAATGATGTAATTCATCTTTCCTGGGTATGGCGCGAATCAGCTAACGCTTCCACCAACCGGAATATCGGTTATGTCAAATCATCAGACGGAGGTGTTACATGGCAAAAATCAACTGGCGAATTATGCCCTGTTCCAATAAAGGATGGTTCACACGAAGTGGTATGGGAAATACCTGTGAGCAGCAACCTTATTAATACTACTTCTATGACAGCTGACAGTGATGAAAATCCTTACATCGCAACCTACTTTAAACCGCAAGATGATAACTATACCAATTGTTACGTTTTTTATTTGAAAGATGGATCATGGAAACGATCAAAGATAACAAATCGAACACTCGATTTTGATTTGGCAGGAGGCGGTACCTTAAAGATACCACTTAGTCGACCACAAATTGTTTGTGAAGAAAGTAATGGAAAGAAAAAGTTAATCCATATTTATCGAGATGAGGAATTCAAGAATCAAATAATTTTTTCCAAAGCATCTCTGGAAAATGAATTGGTTTGGGAAAACACATCTCTTTCAGAAAAAGATATGGGTCGGTGGGAACCAACTTTCGACAGTGAGTTATGGAAGGAAAAACAGGAACTTCATCTTTATGGCCAATATGTTCAACAGGTTTCCGGAGACCCAAATAATGTTTCTAGTGCACCAACAATGGTTAGTGTTTTCGAAGTTCAATTAGAAAGATTGAATCCAGGAAATTAATTACGATAAATGTGCATATAATTTCTAAATAAAAGATAAGTGATAGATTTTAATAAAATACTAGCAACCGTTATTCAAAAATTGCAGAAAATAGTCATATCAGGTCTGGTTTTACTGTTCACTTCTGGGTTGTCTATCAGTTGCAGCACTGATGTGAGTGTATCTGCTCCCACCGGATTAATGACTGATCTTCTTTCGGAACCGGAAAAGGCGGTTATTACAACATCTCAACCAAGGTTTACATGGATTCCCGCCGAGGAAGAAGCCATGCAGACTGCATACCAGATCATTGTGGCTTCCAGTGAAAAAATCCTTCAAAAGAATGAAGGGGATGTCTGGGATTCGGGGAAGGTAATTTCAAATGAATCTGTTGCTGTCTCCTACATGGGTGATCTTCTGGATGAAAATACGGGCTATTGGTGGAAAGTACGCACCTGGGATCAAGATGGAAGGGTGAGCGTCTTCAGCACTCCACAAAAATTTAATACCGGCATCTTTTCCAGAGCGGAAAGAAAATGGCCCGGAGAAAGTCATTGGGTAGAACTTGATGTCGACGGTAAAACGGAGCATGTTTATGAAAACAGGCATCCCATTCGTTACCATGAGGTAGAACCTGTTTCTGTGGAAAAAAATGCTGCCGGGAATCAGTTCATCACTTTTGAAAAAGCAGCCTTCGGAGCGCTAAAACTTACCGTTGCGTCCACTGAAAGCAGCGATTCTATTATTGTTCATCTCGGCGAAGATGTTACTGATGGTAACATGGTCAACAAGAGTCCTGGAGGGTCTATCTTATATAACAAAGTAAAAGTTGCTTTGCAGCCTGGTCAAACTGAATATCTGGTTGAAATTCCTCGTTTTATTTCACACTATCCCAACAGTCAGACACTTGCAGCGCATATGCCCGAAGTCACTTCTTTTCGATATGCAGAAATTGAAGGTCTAAAAGAAGAAATTTCAACGAAGCAAGTGCGCCAGTTGGCTTTGTTATATCGTTTTGATGATAATGCTGCCGATTTTCAATCATCCAATGAAAACCTCAATCAAATATGGGAACTTTGTAAACACACGTTGAAAGTCACTCCTTTTATGGGTATTTATATTGATGGTGGTGCGCGTGAACGTATGCCCTATGAAGCCGATGCTTATATGCAACAGGTGGCTCATTATTGCGTAGATCGCGAATTTGCCATTCAACGTTATACGACTGACTTTCTAATTTATAATCCAAGTTGGCCAACAGAATGGCACCTTCACATTGTCCTGATGGCATGGGCCGATTATATGGCAACCGGAGATGACCGCTTACTGGAAGAACGATACAATGAGCTAAAAAAGAAAACGCTAATTGCCCTGTCCAGAGAAGATGGATTAATTAGTACCCGCACTGGACTTGTGACACCCAAATTCCTGGAAAGCATTCACTACAACGGGAGGAGTTTCAGAGATATTGTAGACTGGCCCCAGGGAACACCGGCTAATGAAACGGTGCTCCGGAGTGGTCATGGCAGTCGTACTTTTGAAGGGGAAACCGACAGGTATGTTTTCTCAGATATAAATACTGTTGTAAATGCTTTCCATTACCGTAATCTGGTGTTAATGGAAAAAATTGCCGGAGTTTTAGGGAAAGATGAAGACGAAACATTATTTAAACAAAAGGCTACTCTGGTAAAATCTTCATTTAATGACAAATTACTCGATAAAGAAACCGGATTATATACCGACGGAGAAGGAGTGGAACATAGTGCCTTACATGCCAATATGTTTCCTGTTGCATTCGGACTTGCACCGGAGAGCAATTATCCTAAAATCAGGGATTTTCTGATTTCCAAAGGAATGGCTTGCAGTCCTGGAATGTCGATATACCTTTTTGATGCACTTTATAAGTTGGGCGCGGAGGATTATTCTTTGGAACTTATTACAAACGAAACTGACCGAAGCTGGATGAATATGCTCTCGTTTGGCACTACTGTTACCTCCGAAGCATGGGATTTGAAATACAAACAAAATATGACATGGAACCATGCCTGGGGAGCGATTCCTGCATATGTAATCTCAAGAAGGATTTGTGGGATTGAGCCCCTGGAACCTTCTTTCAAATCGATAAAAATAATGCCTCACCCGGGAAATCTGGAGTGGGCCAAAATAAAACATCCAACTATCAGGGGTAGTGTGGAGGTTGATTTTGAAAATAATAATAATGGGTTTTTAATGAACGTGACAATACCTCCCAATTGCCAATCAGATGTCTATATCCCATTAAAATTTTCTGGTTATTCACTTTCCCTTAATGGAGAAGCAATTCAGGGAAAGGAAGTGGAAAATTATGTAATGGTGAACGATGTTGGACCAGGCACTCATTTTTTTGAACTAACAAAAAATTAAAACAGAAGATATGAAATTAAAGAAGGGCAAGATCTGTGGTTTTTTTCTACTTCTGTTTTTAACAGTTTCAGCCTTTGCTCAGGAGGCACCTGCCTACGATGCCTCCGTTCCGCCTCCGACCTTATCAGGTATTAGTTATGGAGGTCATGAGCGGCAGATTCTGGATTTCTGGCAGGCGGAATCTGATACTCCTACACCGCTGGTTTTTGTAATTCATGGTGGGGGCTGGAAAGGTGGGGAAAAAGAAAGAGTACATCGGTTCGCAAATGTTCAGCAACTACTTGATGCCAATATTTCGGTCGTTGCCATCAACTACCGGCTTATGCGCCATCTGGAAGGTAAGGAGGTAATACCACCGGTCAAAGCCCCCATGTATGATGCTGCCCGTGCCTTACAATTTGTTAGAAGCAAGTCGGAAGAGTGGAATATTGACAAACGGCGTATTGGAGCTGCTGGCGGATCAGCAGGAGCGTGTACCAGTCTGTGGCTGGCCTATCATGATGATCTGGCAGAACCAAACAGTGACGATCCTGTTGCCAGGGAATCCACTCGTCTTTGGAGTGTCGCTGTAATGGGCCCTCAGACCACCTTGGATCCGAAGCAGATGAAAGAGTGGACACCCAATAGTCGCTACGGAGGTCATGCTTTTGGCAAAGCCAATTTTGAGGAGTTCCTGGCTGAAAGAGAAAGTATCTTGCCCTGGATCGCCGAATACTCTCCCTATGCGCTTGTTAGTGAGGACGATCCTCCGGTCTATTTATACTATAACGCGCCACCTGCACTAGGCCAAAATCAAAAAGATCCCACACATACGGCCAATTTCGGAGTTAAGCTTAAAGAGCGTTGTGAAAGCAAGGGAATCGATTGCGAAGTGCAATATCCGGGAGCAAAGGGGGTGGAATATGAAACAACCACAGACTATCTCATTGCCTCGCTCAGTAATTCAGCAGTAGAAAATGTGAAAAAGAAGCCCAATGTGCTTTTTATCGCTATTGATGACCTTCGGCCCGAGTTGGGGAGCTATGGTGCCAGCCATATCAAATCTCCTAATATTGACAAGTTAGCCTCACAGTCGGTTTTGTTTGGTAAAGCCTATTGTCAGGCTCCTCATTGTGCGCCTTCACGTTCCTCTTTGCTTTCAGGGGTTCATACCAGTCACTTTGATGGCATTGCAATGACACCGGAACAACTTGCACCTGGTGTAAAGACACTTCCTGCTACTTTTCGAGAGGCGGGCTACCATACGATAGGGAATGGTAAAATCTATCATCAAAGAGAGGATAATGCGGAGCAGAGTTGGTCAGAACCTCCATTCTCCCTGGTAAATGGAAAACCTGAGAATAACCACCTGACATTTCATGATGAAGCTTCCAAAGCATTCATTTTGGAAAAGAATCAGCGTGGTCCTTTCTATGAGATTGCGGATGTACCTGATAATACCTATATCGACGGTCAGACCTGTGAAAAAACCATCAAAGATTTGCGCAGGCTGGCGGAAATGGAAAAACCCTTTTTCCTGGCCTGTGGGTTTGTTCGACCACACCTTCCTTTTTATGTGCCGAAAAAGTATTGGGATATGTATGATAGGGAGCAGATCGCTCTTGCAGATAATAGATATAGACCCAAAAAAGCACCTGATGCACTTACGGGCTCAGGGGAGTTTGGTAGCTATCACGACAGGGATATCAAGTATAATTCTAAAGCGTTTCACAGAATTGCCAGACATGGTTACTATGCCTCTGTTAGCTATGCAGACGCTCTTGTCGGTAAATTACTGGCTGCATTAGATGAGCTGGGACTTCGAGAAAACACAATCATTGTACTATGGGGAGACCATGGATGGAACCTCGGAGAGCACAACTTTTGGAGCAAACACAACTTACTTAATACCAGCAAAAATGCTCCACTAATCATATCCGCGCCTGGAGTAAATAAAAATGTAAGGGCTGATGGAATCGTAGAGCTGGTTGATATTTATCCTACCCTCTGTGAGCTTGCTGACGTCAAGCTTCCAGATCATTTGGAGGGACAAAGCTTAGTTCCGTTGTTAGAGAATCCACAAAAAAATGGGAAAGAGGCTGCATTCACCTATTGGAGAGGTGGGGCTTCAGTGACCACAAAGGATTTTACCTACACCAGATATGACAACAATGAGCATATGCTTTTTGATCTCAGGAAAGATCCTCAGGAAAATAAAAATGTTGCGGATACGGCCAAATATGCTGAAACCAAAAATCAATTGAATGACCTGCTCAATAGGAATAGTCGGTAGGGAATGAGTGTACAATCATTACGAGGAAAAAGTGCTATTTGATGTTGATTTCTATATATTGAAAAGCTAATTATTCATTCATAATCAGACTTCCAATTACCATGAACACTATCGCATTCAAAATGCTCCTTAACGAAGGACAAAAGCAAGCATATATTGAAAGGCATGATGAAATTTGGCCGGAACTTAAACGTATTTTGAAAGAAGCTGGAGTAAGCGATTATGCTATTTTTTTGGATGAGGAAACGAATATATTATTTGCGGTGCAAAAAGTAGCTAAAGATGGTGATACGAAGCACCTTGCAAACAATGAGGTTGTGAAAAAATGGTGGGATTACATGGCAGATATTATGGAAGTTAATCCTGATAATTCTCCAGTAGTAAAAGAGCTGGAACAGGTTTTTTATATGGAGTAGTCAAAATTTCAGGAAACTGGTCTATTCTTTTGAAATACACATTTCACTGAGACCTCTGATGCAGCAATACTACTATTTTATTGAACTTGCTTAAATTAATTGAAATGACTAAAATGAAGCATAAACTCAAGATAGGACTGTTTGGAATTGGCTTAGAGGCCTATTGGAGTCAGTTTGATGGATTAAAAAGCCGTCTGGAATCATATCTGAAGACAGTAGAGGGAATGGTGTCAGCATCCGACGCTGAAATATGCAATCTGGGCATGATTGATACCCCTCAGCAAGCGCTTGAGGCCGGACATGAGTTTAGACGAAAAGATGTTGATTTAATTTTCCTCTATGTAACCACATATGCTGTGTCATCTACTGTTTTGCCTGTAGTAAAAAGAGCAAATGTTCCGGTGATTATCCTCAATCTGGCACCTGAACCAGCTATCGATTATAAAAAATTTAACGCATTAAAGGATCGGACTAAAATGACCGGTGAGTGGTTGGCATATTGCTCAGCTTGCCCGGTCCCTGAGATTATAAACGTTTTCAATAGAGCTGGAATACCAGTTCATCAGGTGACAGGTTTTCTGAGTGATGAAAAGATTACCAGACCTGAAATCAAGGAATGGATAGAAGCTGCAAAAGTGAAGCATGGCATGTCTCACAACAGGTTGGGGTTAATGGGAAATTATTACGGCGGAATGCTTGATATCTATACAGACCTTACGCAACAGTTAATACAGTTTGGTGGACACATAGAGCTTCTTGAGGTAGATGAGTTGACACAGCTTATAAAAGAAGTGGATGTACAAAACGTTCCAAAACGCGTAAAGGAGATAAAGGAATTATTTGATGTAAGGGAAGATTGTAATGAAGATGACTTGTCAGCGTCGGCCAAAACATCTTTGGCTCTGGAGGCTCTGGTGGAAAAACATGAGCTGGGATCACTGGCTTATTACTATAAGGGCTTAGACAATGAGAATGGGAATACCATTGCCTCTATTATCGTTGGAAATTCCATGCTTACAGCAAATGGGATACCTGTAGCAGGAGAATATGAGGTAAAGAATGTACAGGCCATGAAAATACTCGATTTAATCGGTTGTGGTGGTTCTTTCACGGAATACTATGCCATGGATTATGAGGATGATATCGTATTGATGGGGCACGATGGACCGGGTCATGTGACCATAGCGGAGGGGAAAGTGAAAATAAAACCTTTGGAGGTATACCATGGTAAAGTGGGAAGAGGTCTTTCTGTTGAAATGTCAGTCAAATACGGAAAAGTCTCTTTGTTATCTGTTGTGGATCAGCCAGATGGACAATTGATGTTACTGATGGCTACTGGAGAATCAGAACCAGGTCCAATCTTAGAGATTGGAAATACCAACAGCCGATATCGTTTTGATATTGGAGCAAAAGAATTTGTTGAAAATTGGAATAAATATGGACCTGCACATCATTGCGCTGTCGGCGTGGGAGATGTTACTGGTATCTTGGAGAAGTTGGGAAAATTATTAAATATGAAAACAGTTCGGATATGTTAAAAATACGCAGGTGTCAGTATTAGCAGGGTTACTTTTTCATTTGATTGGGAGTAGTGCGGCCTCCAGTTTTTATCTACCCTTTAAAAAAGTTAAGAATTGGGCATGGGAAAGCTATTGGCTCATTGGAGGAATAGCTGCATGGATCATCATGCCGCTAATCATGGGCTTCTTATTTGTCCCCAATCTTTTTGATATTATTGGGAACGCACCAAAAGAAGCGGTTTATTATACCTTTTTGTTTGGTCTGCTCTGGGGTATTGGTGGGCTGACATTTGGATTGTCGATGCGTTATCTGGGGATATCACTTGGGTATGCGATCGTACTAGGTTTTACGACTGCTTTCGGTACAATAATTCCACCCATATTTGATGGAACAATTTGGACAATGATTGGTGAAAGTCAGGGGAAGTTGATTCTTCTTGGACTGTTTTTAAGTCTGGTAGGCATTGCATTTTGTGGCCTGGCTGGCTTTAATAAGGAGAAAGAAATGAAGCCTACTGATTCAACAGAAAAAGTCAATGAATTTGATTTACGTAAAGGAAGTATAATCGCTCTTATTTCTGGTGTGTTGAGTGCTTGTATGGCTTTTGGATTGGCAAGTGGAAAGCCCATTGCCAAATTGGCTGTGGCGAATGGCACCCCAGATCTTTGGCAAAACAATATAGTGCTGGTGGTTATATTGTGGGGAGGGTTTATCACCAATTTTGTATGGTGTTTGATATTAAATATCAAAAATGGTACATACAAAGATTATTTAAATAGTGGCTCTGCTCGAATTGCACCCAATTATTTATTTGCAAGCCTGGCAGGATCTATCTGGTATTTGCAATTCTTTTTTTATGGCATGGGATCCACACAAATGGGTAAATATGATTTTATTTCCTGGACGCTTCATATGACATTAATCATTATTTTGAGTACGATATGGGGAGTCTTTCTTGGAGAGTGGAAAAGTACAACTACAAAAACCAAATGGCTGCTATCCATTGGTTTGTTATTATTGATATCTTCTATTGTAGCTATTGGAGTGGGAGGAATTGCTTGATTCTAGGAGTAAGTAAAAACCATTATTTTTATGCTTTAAAGCAACGCGAAATTGATATGATTGGAGGAATGGAAATAACGTTTTGATGCTTAGAAATGCACTGATTTATTTATTATTTATTGTTGCTATTTCAACAAGCTGTGACAATAGTAGACGATTAAACTTTCCTGAGACTTTACCTGAAGTTGTTGATTTTAATTTTCATGTAAAGCCCATCCTCTCAGATCGCTGTTATGCCTGTCATGGGCCCGATGAAGATGCCAGAAAAGGAAACATAAGGTTGGACCTGCAGGAGTCTGCTTTTCTCATGATTGACAGCCTTAATAAATCCTACTTAATCAAGCCTGGAGATCTGGATAAGAGTTTAGTATTTCACCGGATCATCAACGATGATGAGGAAAGCATAATGCCTCCTCCCGAATCAAACCTAAGTCTTTCAGATTATGAAATCGCACTCATTAAAAAATGGATTGAACAAGGGGCAGAATGGAAACCACACTGGTCTTTTATTAAACCTGAAAAATCACCCTTACCAGAGGTAGAGCAAGTGGATTGGTCACACAACGAAATTGATCATTTCGTATTGGATAGGCTGGAATCGTTCAATAGAAAACCGTCAGAAAGAGCCAATAAGGAAAAATTACTGCGCAGATTGAGCTTTGACCTTACAGGGCTGCCACCAAAGTTGGCAACTATTGATGCTTTTCTCTCTGATAATTCAAGTAATGCTTATGAGGTGATGGTGGATAAATACCTGTCTTCGGAAGCTTATGGAGAAAGAATGGCTACAGAATGGGTTGACCTTGCTCGCTATGCAGAAACCAATGGCATTCACCATGACCTGGAAAGAAACATGTGGCCCTGGAGAGATTGGGTAATTGAAGCATTTAATGAAAACATGTCTTATGACAAGTTTGTTTCCTGGCAGTTAGCTGGAGATTTGTATCCTGAACCTACCTATGAGCAAAAATTAGCTACTGCGTTCAATAGAAATCATGTGACAACTCAGGAGTGTGGCGCGCTCGATGAGGAATTCAGGGTGTCTTATGTAATTGATCGCACAAATACATTCGGTAAAGCATTTATGGGTCTTACGATGGAATGCGCACAATGCCATGACCATAAATACGACCCTATTTCCCAAAAGAACTACTATCAGCTTTTTGCCTTTTTTAATCAGGTCCCGGAAAAAGGAGTTACCAAATCATTTGCAGGAAAGGTGAATCATAATAATATATCGGAGCCATTTCTTGAATTGCCAGCGGATGATGTAAATAGGATTCGTTCTTATATTGATTCGAAGGTAGAGGCTGAATATGCAAACGGAAGTATACAGGACAGTAATGAAGCGTATCTGAAAAACTGGAGGGAAGAAATGGAAGCGATGGTGCAGCCGGTCATGATCATGAAAGATAAAGATACCCTCAGGAAGACCTATGTACTTAAACGGGGATTATATGATTCTCCTGGAGCGGAAGTCTCATTTGGAACTCCGGAAAATATTTTAACCTTTGATTCTGAACTATCGAAAAACAGGCTTGGACTTGCTCAGTGGTTATTTGATCCCCAAAACCCGCTAACAGCTCGAGTCGCTGTCAATAGGTACTGGCAAATGATCTTTGGCAAAGGATTGGTCGACACCCCGGATGATTTTGGCAACCAGGGATCTCTACCCACACACCCTGAATTACTCGATTGGCTAGCTGTTGAATTCATGGAGTCGGGTTGGAATGTGAAGCACTTAATAAAAACCATGGTCATGTCTGCCACCTATCAGCAGGCTTCGGCTGTTGATGAGAGCAAACTTGCATTCGATCCAGAGAATAAATGGTTAGGTCGTGGAAACCAGCAACGACTTCCTGCAGAAATGCTTCGTGATCATGCACTGGCCATCAGTGGGTTAATAAATAAGGAAGTAGGAGGCCCAAGTGTTAAACCTTATCAACCTGACGGCTTATGGACACAGGTATCTTCAGGAGGCAGGTACAAAAGAAAATATATGACTGCCCATGGAGATGATCTTTATCGCCGAAGCTTATACACCTATTGGAAAAGAATTCAACCACCCCCATCCATGGTTATATTCGATGCTGCCTATCGAAATCAGTGTACGGTAAAACGGCAAAGTACCAATACCCCACTACAGGCCCTGGTCTTATTAAACGATCCACAGTTTGTGGAAGCATCCAGAGCGTTGGCTAACCGAATGATGAATGAAGGAGGTAGTGAGTTGGAACAGCGAATAGCATTTGCCTTTCGATGTGCTACTTCACGAAAACCCGATGAGGAGGAGCTTACTATTCTTGGAAGCCTTTTCCATCAGGAGTTGGATGAGTTTCAACAGTATCCTGAAAAAGCAGCAGAATTTCTGGAGATCGGGGAATTTGGTAACCAGGAAAATTTGGACACTGTGGAGCTGGCTGCTTATGGAGTGGTGGCTAGTGCCATTATTAATTTAAGTGAGAGCATCCAAAAAAATTAAGTGAATTATGATGTTAAAAAGAGGAAGGATTGAATAAAATATAGATATGGATGGGTTACTCAACATAAATCGCAGACATTTTTTAGAAAAAGCAAGTTTAGGTCTTGGGGCATTAGCCATGTCATCTTTTGACCTGCCAAATGGCAAAAAGGAGTTGTCAGGACTTGTACCACATTTTGCTCCCCGAGCCAAAAGGGTTATCTATATGTTTCAGGCAGGGGGCCCCTCTCAGTTGGAGATGTTTGATCATAAGCCGGAGCTTCAAAGGTTGCATAAGCAGGAATTACCTGAATCTGTGAGTATGGGGAAAAGGGTTACTGATTTCACAGCGGCTGAACCAAAGCCAATGGTGAATCCATTTACGGGCTTCAAGCAATACGGACAAAGTGGAACCTGGATCAGTGATTTGCTTCCATACATATCCGGGATTACAGATGATATATGTGTAGTGAAGTCCATGCATACGGACGCCATCAATCATGACCCTGCGTTGTCTTTTTTTCAGACAGGATCTCAATTAAGTGGCAGGCCAAGCATTGGCTCCTGGTTATCCTATGGATTGGGAAGTGAGAATGAAAACCTTCCTACATTTTCTGTTTTGTTGTCGAAAGGCAGTGGTAGGGTAAATGGCGCACAACCACTGCAGTCCAGGCTCTGGGGAAGTGGGTTTTTACAATCCCTTCATCAGGGAGTGCAGTTCAGGAGTGGAAAAGATCCTGTTTTGTATTTGAACAACCCACCAGGCATAACTCAAATGAACAGGAGGGGGATGTTGGACCAGTTAAATCTTTTAAACCAAAAATACCTCGAAAAGGAGGGGAATCCGGAAGTATATTCAAGGATGGCTCAGTACGAAATGGCTTACAGGATGCAAACCTCTGTTCCTGAAACCATGGACATCAGCCAGGAGCCGGATTATATTTTTGATATGTATGGGCCTGAATCCAGAATCCCAGGTACCTATGCCGCCAATTGCCTGCTGGCACGTAGGTTAGCTCAAAGAGATGTAAGGTTTATCCAGTTGTATCATCAGGGATGGGATCAACACAATGACCTCCCTGACCATTTAACCAAACAGTGTCGTGACATTGACCAGCCTTCCGCAGCCTTGATCAAAGACCTGAAGCAACGTGGATTGCTGGAAGATACCCTCGTTATATGGGGAGGTGAGTTTGGACGGACCAACTATTGTCAGGGGAAGCTAACCGATGATAATTATGGACGGGATCATCATCCCTATTGCTTTAGTATGTTTATGGCTGGCGGAGGCATAAAACCCGGAATAAGTTATGGGGAGACAGATGAATTAGGGTACAACATTGTCAAGGATCCGGTTCATGTCCATGATTTTCAGGCCACCTTACTTCACTTATTAGGACTCGATCATGAACGGTTGACTTTTAAGCATCAGGGAAGGCGGTTCAGGTTGACTGATGTTCATGGGAAGGTGGTAAAAAGTATTATTACTTAAGTAAAATGTAATCCGGCTAAATAAAATGTTTCAATTTTTTAATTATTCCGCTCCCTTTGTACTGGTGGTTTTACTGTTCGCTGCCTGTGCTGGTTCAGAAGAAAAAGACTTTAGCAGACCCAACATTATATTACTTATGGCAGATGATCAGGGGTGGGGTGATACTGGTTATAATGGACACCCTTATTTGAAAACACCTAACCTGGACGCCATGGCAGCCAATGGAGCAAGGTTTGAACGTTTTTATGCGGCTTCTGCGGTGTGTTCCCCCACAAGAGGCAGCGTGATGACAGGTAGACACCCACTCCGTTATGGAATATGCTTTGCCAATTGTGGCCATATCAAAGAGGAAGAGATTACCCTGGGTGAGATGGTAAAAGAGAAAGGGTATACGACTGGTCATTTTGGAAAATGGCACCTGGGAACTCTCACCAAAGATACGCTTGATGCAAACCGAGGAGGAAGACCAAAGTTCGATGAGCATTATGCGCCTCCATGGCAACATGGATTTGATCATAGTTTTGTGACAGAATCAAAAGTGCCTACCTGGAATCCTATGATTACACCACCCAAATCTTCCGGAGATGTAAATGGAAAACTGATTGAAGGTGAGCCTTTTGGTACCTATTACTGGACTGGTCCGGGACAAATTGAAACCAATAACCTGCAAGGAGATGATTCAAGGGTAATCATGGATCGTGCAATTTCTTTTATGGAGGAGGCTTCTGAATCAGGTCAACCTTTTCTGAGTATTATCTGGTTTCACGCACCACATCTACCGGTATTGACAGGAGATAGTTACCGACGACCATATGCAAGTTTATCGGAAGATCAACAGCACTATTATGGAGTTATCTCTGCGTTAGATGAACAGGTGGGTCGCCTAAGAAATACATTGCAAGAGTTAGGAATTGATGACAACACCCTGCTCTTTTATACCAGTGATAATGGCCCTGAGGGAGGTTCAGTAAAAGGAAGAACACAAGGTTTAACCAATGGATTGAAAGGAAGAAAGAGAAGCCTGTATGAGGGGGGTATTCGGGTACCCGGCATTATGGAATGGCCTGGCGTTGTCGCACCGGGTACTATCATCAATACCCCGTGTTTTACCTCTGACTATTTTCCAACCATTGCTAATATTCTCGAGATCAATTTGGAAAAGTATCAACGGCCATTCGATGGTAGTGACATTTTACCTATTGTCAAGGGAGCCGTCGCGCAGCGCAATAAGGATCTGGCTTTCTCAATTAAAAAACAGGAAGCCCTGATCAGTGCTGATTTCAAAATATATAGTTCAGATGGTGGCAAGACATTTGAATTGTACAACCTACTCAGTGATCCGGGTGAACAAAAAAATCTATCTGAAACTGAGCCAGAGAAATTACAGGAATTAGTGTCCTTATGGAAAAACTGGAAACAATCCCAGGAAAAGAGCGCCTTAGGTGATGACTATTAGTGTGCGGTATGTTTCAGACATCTTGGAATAAATAGACAAACAGGGTATATTGAAAGCGCTAATCTAAAAACCTAATGAAGCATTTTCTTATTATTCAACTGTTGGCATTTTATCTTTTTAGCTGCCAAAATAAAGAAGAAATAAAACCCAACATCCTGTTTTTCTTCGCCGATGACCAGCGGGCAGATGCACTCGGTTGTGCAGGTAATCCTTATATCAATACGCCAAACATAGATCAGTTGGCAGAACGTGGAATACGTTTTACCAATAGCTATATTATGGGTGGACACCATGGAGCTATCTGCGCACCAAGTAGGGCAATGCTGATGAGTGGTAAAAGCTTATTTCATGTATATGATAAGCTTGAGGGAGTAAGGACCATGCCCATGCATTTTGGTGACAATGGATATGAGACTTTTGGCACAGGTAAGTGGCACAACAAGGCAACTACTTTTGAAGCTTCCTTTCAAAAGGGAGAAAATGTATTCCTCGGTGGAATGTCTGACCACTACAAAGTACCAAGTCGAAATATGGGGGTGGATGGTAAGCTAACTGAGCCAGAAGATAAAGGATTCTCGACAGATCTTTTTGTAGATGCAGCCATCAATTTTTTAGATGATTATAAGAAAGGATCTCGTGAAAATCCATTTTTTTGCTACGTCGCATTTACAGCACCTCATGACCCCAGATCGCCACGGGATCAATACATTGGGATGTATGAGGATGATGCCATGCCCCTACCAGGCAATTTTAAAGATGTTCACCCCTTTGCATTTGATAACATGCGGATTAGGGATGAAAACCTGGCACCCTGGCCTCGAACTCCGGATATGGTCCGAAAATCATTGGCCGACTACTATGCATTGATCAGTCACATTGATGATCGGGTAGGGGATATCATCAACAAATTGAAAGCAGACGGCTTATATGAAAATACGATCATTGTATATGCAGCAGACAATGGATTGGCAGTGGGAAGTCATGGCTTGCTTGGAAAGCAAAACCTCTATGAGCACAGCATGAAAGTGCCGCTCATTATTTCAGGACCCGGAATACCGAAGGCGCAAATAAATGAGGCCTTTGTTTACTTGTTTGATCTGTTCCCAACGCTTGCTGAACTGTGTCATTTACCTGCACCGGATGGTGTGGATGGCAAAAATATTCTTCCGCTCATCAATGGGGAATCTGAAGGGGTACGATCCAGTATTTTTACCGCTTATAGGCATACGGTTAGGGCCGTGCGTACCGATGATTGGAAAATGATTCGTTATCCGGATCGAGACTACACACAGCTATTTAACCTGAAAGATGACCCACTGGAATTAAACAATCTGGTAGCATCCAATCCATCCAAAGCCGAAGAATTAAAAGTATTGATGAATCAGTGGCAATTGGATACAGATGATACCGCCAGCTATACAGCCAAAACCATTAAACCAATGGATTATAACCCTCAGGAATTTATCCAGGTTCCTGACAGACATCAGCCAGCATATGTGCTGAAGCGTTATTTTGGTATTGATGAAGAAGAAAACCAGTAAAACCCAAACAGAAAACATTAGATAATGTGGGATAGCACAAGAAGAAAATTTATAAAGAAAACTACTGCAGCCTCAATGGGACTGGCCACTATTCATCCATTTTCATATGCAAGTTTGCTAGATAATGGGAGAGGCAAACAAAAGATTTCCAGGATGAAAATCGCCAAGGTAGATTCTAATTTTGAAAGGGAACCGCTCATCAGACCTTATCGATTCAAAGGGAGTGGCATATCAGAAAACTGGCAAAGCGTCTGTTACCTTCAAACAGAAGAGGAACTTACCGGTATCGGTTTAGGAACGCAGGGGGTACTATGGTCTGACTCCAAAGTCTTTTTTGACCATTCTGAAAATGGAGGCAATGCCCTGATGTACGCCATGAGTGAACGGGCTATTCAGATGCTGAAAGGAGCTACCATCACAGATCCTTTGTCAACACTGGACGAATTATTGCCAGAGATTCTGTCCTATGGGAAAAAGATTACGCGGAATCCTGATTTAAGAAAAACTTTTGCCTTAAACTCCCTTGTTTGTGTCGATAACGCCATATGGAAGCTTTATTATCAGCAAAATGGTTTTAAGAATTTTGATGAGATGATTCCTGACGCTTACAAGCAGGGCTTATCATACCGGCACAATAAGGTAGCCAGTATCCCATCATTTAGTGTAGGTACTCCTGTTTCAGAAATCAAGGCGGCAGCCGATCAGGGATATTTTATCATGAAACTCAAGACAGGCTCATCCGGGACCCAAAAAGAGATGATCAAAAAGGACATTGAGTTTCTTGATCAGCTTCATAAGGCTATTGGTGATTATGAAACACCATATACCCAAAATGGTAAGATCCCTTATTATTTTGATGCCAATGGGCGATATGAACATGTAGATACACTGAAACGGTTTTTAGATCATGCAGACAAAATCAAAGCATTGGACCAAATTGCGTTAGTCGAAGAGCCTTTTGACGAATTCAATGAGACTTTTGTTGGAGACCTGGGTGTACGGATAGCTGCCGACGAGAGTGCGCATACGGACGAGGAGGCGGCAATTAGAATTGAACAGGGATATACCGCTATCGCGGTTAAGGCCATTGCTAAAACTTTAAGTATGACCATGAAAATCACTCAGTTGGCGTATGAAAAGAACATACCCTGTTTCTGTGCGGATTTAACCGTAAACCCAATTTTAGTGGATTGGAATAAATCTGTAGCAGCCAGGCTGCAGCCATTCCCTGGCATGGATATCGGTTTGCAGGAGACCAATGGTCACCAGTTTTATAAAAACTGGGATACCATGATGAGCTATCATCCAAGAGCCGGTGCATCCTGGACGCAAACGAAAGATGGTGTCTATCCTATTGATCAGCAGTTTTATGAGGAAAGTGCCGGAATATTGATGCCATCGGACCACTATGTAGAGTTATTTCAGCGAATTAGGAGATAAGAACGACCTGCCAAAAGCAGGGAAATCATGGATATAAGAATTAAATTTTTAGGAGCTGCCGGTTCCGTCACCGGTTCCAAATACCTCCTGGAGATTGGGGAGCAAAAGGTATTAGTTGATTGTGGGTTGTTTCAGGGACTCAAAGAGCTAAGAGCCCGTAACTGGAACCCATTCCCCATAGAAGCTGATCAAATAGATGCTGTTGTGCTTACACATGCGCACATAGACCACAGCGGCTATCTGCCCAGACTGGTCAAAGAAGGCTTTAAGGGGACAGTTCATTGCACTGCTGCAACACAGGGACTGTTGGAGATCATGTTGCTCGATGCTGCCAAATTGCAGGAAGAAGAAACAAAGTTTGCCAGGAAGAAGGGGTATTCAAAGCATGAAAACCCCATACCACTGTTCAATACTGATGACGCTAATTCCGCCTTACAATTGCTTTCTGGTGTAGCCTATGGGGAGTCTGTTGAGGTGCTTCCGGGTATAAAAGCTATTTTCAGAGATGCTGGACATATTTTAGGCTCCTCTATCATAGAAATGGAAATTAAGGGGGAAACACAGACTAAAAAGCTTGTTTTCTCCGGAGATTTGGGCAGGTACAATCGACCCATGTTATATGATCCTGTAACTATTTCAGATGCTGATATATTGTTGGTTGAATCTACTTATGGTGACCGCAATAACGATGTTGAAGATGTCGAAACGCAGTTTGCCGATCTAATCAATGAAGCCATTGATCGAGGCGGTTGTCTTTTGATACCGGCCTTTGCAGTAGGTAGAACCCAGTTATTGCTGCATTACATCAAAACCTTAATGGAACAAAATCGGATTCCGGAGATCCCGGTATACGTGGACAGTCCCATGGCAATCAGTACGACAAAACTATATCAGGGATATACGGAATATCACAAATTAAGCCAACAGGAACTTTCTGAAAAATCTATTTTTGATTATCCTGCGATCAAATATTATCGTTCACAGGAGGCTTCTAACAGTCTGAATAACATAAAGAAGAAGGCCATTATTATTTCTGCCAGTGGCATGTGTACCGGCGGCAGGATTCTTCATCACTTATACCATAGACTCCCCCGGGAAAATGACACCGTATTAATCGCAGGCTATCAGGCTGAAGGAACACGGGGTAGAAAGTTGTTGGAAGGTGAGCCCACCATCAGGATGTTTGGGCTTGACGTTCCTGTAAAATGTCACGTGTCACAATTTAATGGGCTATCGGCGCATGCTGATAAAAGTGAGCTGATCAGGTGGTTAGGAAATTTTAAGTCCGCTCCTAAAATGACTTTTATTGTACATGGGGAGGTAAAGAGCTCGCAAGCGTTACAACATACACTAAAACATGATTTTGAATGGCAAAACGTATTCCTCCCAGCGTACCTGGAGTCATTTGATTTGTTTCAGTCTATTTGACAAGACTCAGCGCAAGTTTTACTATACTTAAGCTAACTTTTATAACTGATTAAATGAGGATCTATATTCTTTTAGCAACTTTCTTCCTGAGTTCCTGTCAATTTTCAGAGAAAAGCGTATCCGATATTCCGCCAATGGAGGTGGTACCATCACCACAGCAATTAAGCTATCAAAAAATGGAGATGGTTGGCTTCATCCACTTTACAGTAAACACCTTTACCAACAAGGAATGGGGATATGGAGATGAGGACCCTGCCATTTTCAATCCTACAGCATTAGATGCTGAACAGTGGGTAAGAGCGGCCAAAGCCGGTGGGCTGATGGAACTGATCCTGACGGCCAAGCACCATGACGGATTTTGTTTGTGGCCGAGTAAGTATACTGAACACAGCGTGAAAAATAGTCCATATAAAGCGGGTAAGGGCGATGTGGTCAGGGAGTTTGTTGATGCGTGTAGAAAGTATGGATTGAAAGTAGGTTTGTATCTGTCTCCCTGGGACCGCAACCACAAGGGTTATGGCACACCTGAATATATCACTTACTACAGGAATCAGTTAAAAGAACTTCTCACTGAATATGGTGAGATCAATGAGATCTGGTTTGATGGAGCAAACGGAGGTGATGGCTATTATGGCGGCGCTAATGAGGTCAGGAAAATTGATCGTGATACATATTATGACTGGGAGAATACCATCAAACTTGTTAAGGGGTTACAACCCGATATCAAAATCTTTTCTGATGCTGGTCCTGACATCCGATGGGTTGGGAATGAACGCGGTTATGCTGGAGAAACCTTCTGGTCTACCATAAACACAGATTCGGTAACCATTGGGAGTGCTAATACCTCCTATCTGAACAGCGGCGATCCTGATGGAAATAAATGGGTCATCGGCCAGTGTGATGTCTCTATCCGTCCCGGATGGTTTTATCATCCTGCTCAGGATAGCCTTGTCAAGTCTCCGGAAAAACTGATGGATATTTATTATAAATCGGTGGGTCGAAATGGTGTGCTGCTATTGAACTTACCTCCCGACAGACGAGGATTAATCCATGAAAATGATGTTGCATCATTAAAAGCTTTCAAAGGCTTGATTGACCAGTCATTTGAAAGGAATTTAGCCATTGGACAAGTATCTGCATCGAATATCAGGATGGACAATAGCAAGTTTGATCCCGGGCACGTTTTAGATGAAGAAACGGACACCTATTGGGCTGTAGATGATTCTGTGAGAGAAGCTACCCTCACGATCGATCTCCAAAGTGACACGGAATTCAACCGGATCATTATTCAGGAACCTATTCGATTTGGGCAGCGAATAAGTAAATTTCAAATCTGGATTGAAGCAGCAAATGGTTGGGATTTAATCTATGAAGGCACTACCATTGGATATAAGCGAATCCTGAGCTTTGAATCAAGAAAATCTGGTAAATTAAAACTCAAAATCATAGAATCTATGGGACCGCCAGCTATTGCTAATTTTGAACTATACAATGCCAGGTAAATACATTAACCAATAAGAAGATGATACATACGGAAATTAATAGTCAGGAGTCAGTGTTGCTCCAGAAGAAATATCCTGCTTTGGCAACTGCCATTCAATGGATAAAAGAAAAAGCGGAAAGCTTACCCGAAGGTTCATACCCGTTGGGTGACGGAATTATAGGAATGGTTCAGGGCTACAAAACCAGGCCGTTAGAAGAGTCAAAATTTGAAAGCCATATCGAGAACATTGATATTCAATACAGTATTTCTGGAGAAGAGATCATGGGATGGGAGGATCTTAGCAAGTTAACAGTAAAAACACCTTATAATTCGGATAAAGACGTCACCCTTTATGATATCCCTGAAAAATACCAGCAACTTATCCTTTCACCCAAACACATGGTTTTACTGTTTCCTGAGGATGGGCACATGCCAAAACTGATGGTCAATCAACCGGAAGAGGTAAGAAAGGTGGTGGTGAAAATTGCAATGTCATTATTATAAGTCAACATATGTATAATGTCCAGGGATTTCACTGGATAGCCACAAATTCACGAATAGTATCTTAAATCCAGAACGCCAGCTTGTCGTCGGTATTTGTGGAGTTTGGCAAAAGATAAATTTATTCGTGCATTCGTGGCTGAAGAAATCAGGAGAATATTTAGTTTTCATCACAAAAACTACCAGTCTATCGGTCGATAATCTTTCAAAAATTGACCGCACCAATGCTTTCCGGTATTGATGCCATCAAACAAAGGATCTAATACCCTTGCAGCACCATCTACGATATCTAGCGGAGGCTGAAAATCATGAATCTCAGCTTTCTTTTTGGCTAATTCAGCAGGGTCTTCATCTGTGACCCATCCGGTATCGACTGCATTCATGTAAATGCCATGTTTGGCAAAATCAGAAGCAGAAGTATGGGTCATCATGTTCAGGGCAGCTTTGGCCATGTTGGTATGTGGGTGTCGGTCTTCTTTGTGGAACCGATGGAATTTTCCCTCCATCGCTGATACATTGATGATGTGTTTCATTCCGGTATTTTCTTTCTTCATGATATTTACGAGCCGATTACAAAGCACAAACGGTGCAACAGCATTGACCAACTGCACCTCCAACATTTCAGTCGTGTGAATATCACCCAGTTTTAGTCTCCAGCTGTTGGTTTTTCTTAGGTCCACCTGCTGTAAATCAGCATCCAGCTGGCCAGTTGGAAATACTTCTTCAGCAGTAATCGAGTCATCAATGGTATAGGGGATTTGTGAGAGTTTTGCTGAAGCACTTAATCCGATACCTAGTTGTTTGCCATGCCAGGACACTGGCAGGTTTTTATTTTCATCCTTGGAGTAGTGCTTGCTCAAAACGCCCAATTCATTCAAGCATTCCTGGTGATCCTTCAAAAGATCACGCGCTGATGCCGGCAACTCGTTAAATGCTATTGTTTCATTTGGCATCAGGTGTTTGTAGAAACCTGATGGTCTTCTTACTGTTTGTGCCGCGTTGTTGATCAGGATGTCCAGTCTGTCGTATCGTTGTTCAATGAAATTAGCAAACAGCTCAACACTTGGTATATGTCTTAGGTCCAACCCGTGAATTTTTAATCGATCTTTCCAAACCTTATAATCTGGCTCCTTTGAAAACCTCAAGGCCGAATCAACAGGAAAACGGGTCGTAGCAATTACAGTAGCTCCGGCCCGAAGCATTAGGAGTGTGATGTGATAACCGATTTTAAGTCTTGATCCTGTGACCAGGGCAACCTGACCTGTTAGGTCTGCGGTTTGAAACCGCTTAGCATAGTTGAAATCACCGCAGGTCTTACACATGGTATCATAGAAATGATGCAAATGGGTATATACTTCTTTACAG
This sequence comes from Marinoscillum sp., assembly GCA_043554545.1. Classification (GTDB taxonomy): domain Bacteria; phylum Bacteroidota; class Bacteroidia; order Cytophagales; family Cyclobacteriaceae; genus UBA7330. Next base: position 399,882 of record CP121337.1, read on the forward strand.
ACGTAGCAATTTCTTGGAGAATTCAACTCAATACCCTGAGCGTTTTCTTGACCTGTTAGCGCAATCATTTTAGGAGCTTCAAAGATGACTGCTTCTCTGGCGCTTCTGATCCCGGTACTGTTTCGGGCCTCTTTGTCACGGGTGTTGATTTTTCTTTTCTCAGCTTTTTTAGCTTCTTTTTTTCGCCTCAGGAATTCTTCCCGACTGGGCCTTGATAATAACCCTGCTGCCATGATCAGCTCCAACCTTTTGTCTTTTGGGATTTCAAAGATTTGGTTGGTGTGGGTGTTAAGCTTTTCTAATATACGTATGCACTGATCAATTTCCTCCATGCTTATTGGAGAGAGGGGACGTGATTCATCAGATTTATTAGCCATATTACTTATTCAGCGAGCAAAAATAGAGATAATGTACAGATGATTCAGCCTTATTTTTTATTCAGTCAATAATACATAATTGTAAACTATTCTATATCACCTATAGCTAAGAGACTGATATAAGTTGAACATACTTTTAACAAAAGCAAAATGAGCAGGTTATTTGAATAATCATGATAAAAGTTCAATGAATAATTTTAAGCAAGCTTTCTCTGAATTTTTCCAAATCAGCATTGGGATACTGCTAGCTAGTATAGGGCTAAAAGGATTCCTACTCCCTAATGGCTTTTTGGATGGTGGGGCCACAGGTATAGCAATATTGATTAGTAGGCTTTATGATGTCGATATCTCTTTAATTTTAATAGTTGTCAGTTTACCATTCCTTGTCTTGGCATGGTTTGCTTTATCAAAGAGTATTTTAGTTAAATCTGTATTATCCATCATTGTTCTGGCGGTTTTCATACACTATGAAAATTTCCAATCCGTCACTGACGATAAACTCTTAATAGCCATTTTTGGAGGCCTTTTTCTGGGAGCTGGAATTGGTTTGACCATTAAAAATGGAGCGGTTTTAGACGGCTCTGAAATATTGGGTGTTTTCATCAACAATCGGCTGGGGGTAAGCATTGGGAAAACCATATTGGTATTCAATATCATTCTTTTCGGAATAACCACCCTCTTGCTCAGCGTTGAAATAGCAATGTATTCCATTCTGACTTTTCTTGTGACGGCCAAAGTAATTGATTTGATGATTGAAGGTTTTGAGGACTATGTGGGTCTCATGATCGTCTCTGAAAAAGCAGATGAGATAGAAGAGGAACTTATTCATCACATAGGAGTAGGAATGACCTTATACAAAGGGGCGAAAGGATATGGAAAACGGGGAATTCAAAAGGAAAGGGATATTATACATACGGTCATTAATAGAATAGACATCCGAAGAACTTATAATGCCATTGATCACATTGATAAGCAATCATTTATTATTGAGTTTGATGTAAATAATATTAAAGGAGGGATTCTTAGAAAGTACCTGACCAAAGACAACCTTAAAAAGTCAATTAAAAATATTCGCTAGGGTTTCATTCTTAGACACTTCCGATTGTATTTCTTAATTTTATCAGGCAATGGAGAAAAGAACTATGAAAGGTGATTACTATAATTCTAAAGAGACCGTTCAGGAATACATTCGATTGTCAGAGGGTATAAGCGGAAGCGAATTGATTGACAAACTTAAACAATATCTGTCGCCTGAGGCAAAAGTCCTCGAAATCGGTTCCGGTCCAGGAACTGATTATATGATTTTGAAGGAAATGTACAAGGTTACAGGCTCGGACAATTCGAAAGAGTTTTTAGATCACCTGAAAAATGAAAATCCAAATGGGAAATTCCTCAACCTTGATGCCGTCACTTTAAAAACAACACAAAATTTTGATGGGATTTATTCCAACAAAGTTTTGCACCACCTGTCAGACAACGAATTGAAGGATGCTTTGCATAGACAATATGAGATTTTGAATACGGACGGAATCATTTGCCATTCCTTTTGGAAAGGAGAAGGATCTGAGGTCTTCAAAGGCCTCTTTGTGAACTACCATTCAAAAGAGACCTTACGCACATATTATGAGAATCATTTCGAGATGCTATTACTTGAAGAATATGCTGAATTTGAAGAATCAGATAGTCTTCTGTTAATTGCAAGAAAGAAATAGAACACAATAAGTAGCTGCCTTTATCAAATTATTTTACATCGATCTTTACATTGGTAGCTTGTATGGGGTTATAGTCAGGAATTTCAATCTTTATGGGTTTTACCTTCCAAATATCATCAGCATATTGTTTGATAGTTCGGTCGCTTGAAAATTTACCGGTATTTGCTGTATTAATGATTGACATTGATGTCCAGTTTTCTTCATCCCTGAATGCTTCAGACACTTTTTCCTGCTGATCAACATATGACCTGAAGTCTGCCATCGCCAGGTAATCATCATGATCAAGAATATGATCTACTAGCGGCCAGAAAAGTCCGTTCTCACCTTTGGAAAAATAGTCCAGAGCGATCATATCCAGGCATTTTTTTAAATCCGGATCAGCTTCATAAAAGTCTCGCGGGCGGTATCCTCGTCGCCACAAGGCTTCATTTTCCTCTACGGTATTTCCAAACAAAAAGAAGTTTTCTTTTCCTACTTCCTCACGAATCTCCACATTGGCACCATCCAGTGTGCCGATGGTTAATGCACCATTCATGGTAAACTTCATATTGCCTGTACCGGAGGCCTCTTTTCCTGCAGTGGATATTTGTTCACTGAGATCCGCTGCTGGATAGATACGTTGACTATTGGTAACATTAAAATCAGGAAGGAACAGCACTTTGAGCCGATCCCTTACATCAGGGTCATTATTGATCATATCACCTACATTGTTGATCAATTTGATGATCAGCTTCGCCATGAAGTAGGCGGGCGCTGCCTTTCCACTAAAGATAAAAGTTCTGGGTACCATGTCGATCTCAGGGTTTTCTTTGATCTTGTTGTATAGGTGTATGATGTGAAGCACATTAAGGTGCTGTCGCTTGTATTCATGGATTCTTTTGGCTTGAATATCAAATAATGAATTGGGGTTGATGGTGATGCCAAACTGATTTTTGGCGTACTCAGCTAGCCTGTTTTTAGCGAATGATTTACATTTTTCCCAGGCTATCAGGAAATTGGGTTCCTCAGCGTGCTTTTCAAGATGCTTTAGTTCCCTTAAATCTGTTTGCCATTTGCTTCCAATAGTTTCAGTTATCAGGTCGCTTAGTTTTGGGTTGATCAAGAGCATCCACCTTCTGGGCGTTACGCCATTGGTTTTATTGTTAAATCTTTCCGGCCATATCTGGTAGAAATCCTTTAAAACGCTTTCTGTTACCAGTTTAGTATGTAAGGCAGCAACCCCATTAATCGATTTACTGCCATATGCTGCCAGGTTGGCCATCCTGATATACTTACCACCAGATTCATCTATGATCGAAAGGCATTGAAGTGCATGTTTGTCCACTTTCTTTTTCACTTCTTCCATGAACTGGAAGTTAATTTCATAGATAATCTCCAGTAGCCGGGGAAGCAGGTGTTGAAAAAGGTCAATGGACCACTTTTCTAAGGCCTCTGGTAATAAGGTATGGTTAGTATAGCCAAAAGTCTTGGTAGTGATTTTCCATGATTCAGCCCAGTCCAATTCATGTTCATCCAGCAACAACCTAATCATTTCTGCAATTGCCACGGCCGGATGTGTATCATTCAATTGAAGAGAAAACTTTTCATGAAAGGTATGTATTCTATTGCCTCGCTTGATATGGGTTCTGATGGCGTCCTGAAGAGAACAGGAAACAAAAAAGTATTGTTGTTTTAGCCTGAGTTTTTTTCCAGTTATTTCATGGTCATTTGGATAAAGAACTTTTGAGATATTCTCTGAGCTGATTTTTTGGTTGACCGCACCATAATAATCCCCACGATTAAATGTTTGGAAATCAAAAGACATGTCTGAATCTGATTTCCAAAGCCTTAGCGTAGCAGCAGTATTGGTTTTGAATCCAAGGATAGGGGTATCATAGGGGATACCTGTTACGATCTCATCTGGATGCCAGGTTACTTTAAAATGACCATGTTCATTATAACTTTTCTCGGTTTTGCCTCCAAAGAATACTTGAACCGAATTTTCAGCTTTACAGATCTCCCAGGGGTTTCCAAAACGCAGCCACTTATCAGTGATCTCTACCTGCCAGCCGTCCTTGATTTCCTGATCGAAAATGCCAAATTCATAACGAATACCATAGCCAATGGCTGGGATATCAAGGGTGGCCATAGAGTCGAGGAAACAAGCAGCAAGACGGCCCAGACCACCATTGCCTAAGCCGGGTTCTTCTTCCTGTTGGATCAACATATCAATATCTACTCCAAGCTCAGACATTGCCTGGCTTACTTTGGAATAAAACCCTGTATTGATGAGGTTATTTGCCAGGTGAGGTCCTACCAGATACTCTGCAGATAAATAGCCGACCGTTCTAACATTTTGTTCCCAATACTGCTTTTGGGTGTTGAGCCACCTGTGGAGCAATCGATCTCTCACGGTATAGGCCAGTGCGAAATACAGGTCATTTTTTGTTGCGGCAGATGCGTTTTTACCCTGAATGTAAAAGAGGTTATCGAGGAATGCTCTTTTGAAGGTCTCTACATCGATTCCTGTACGGTCATCTTCAATTCTGATTTTTGCTTTTTCTTTTGCTCCCATTTGTATACATGAAATTGAAACCGGAAAATAGGCATAGAAAAGCAATTAAAATATGATTTTTGACAGGTGACTGTAGGAGATAATCGACTATGACTTGTCATATTGATATAGCATTAGGTAAGTTATAATTGTTTGCTATGGATTTCTGGGTAACGGTAAGTAATGGTTTTTAATTAATGTAGTCTTTTGAAAAGTGAGTGAATCTAAAATATCAATCGATAAAATAAATAGGGTATATGTAAGTTTAATTAAGTCATTGATGCAGGTGGCCCTTAATTATTAAGTGATCAGTTACATACTCCTGATCTGGTTTACCAAGTCGAAAATCTTATAGATGAAAAAGATTTTATCATGATACGATAGATAAACTCATAATACTCATTTCTCATGAGTCGCAATTATTGAAAATTTTAGAGAAATCTGTGTTAATTTCAGGGTTAAAACACCATAAAAAATGAAAGCCAACCTACTATTTGCCTTATTGATCATTTGCTTTGCATGTGAAACTCCACCATCAGATGACCAATTTTCAGCTGATGTCATCATTTATGGCGGTACCTCAGGAGCCGTAACTGCCGCTGTGGAAGTTGTTCGATCCGGTAAAACGGTGATCATGGTATCACCAGATATTCACCTGGGGGGCTTAAGTTCAGGTGGCCTTGGATTTACTGATACGGGTAAGAAGGATGCCATTGGTGGTATGTCTCGTGAATTTTATCAAAGAGTGTACGACTATTATTCAACAGATAGTACCTGGAAATGGCAGAAAAAGTCTGAATACGGTAATAAAGGCCAGGGAACAGTAGCGCTCGACGGAGAAAATCGAACCATGTGGATCTTTGAACCCCACATTGCAGAGCAGGTTTTTGAAGATTTTATCAGTGAAAATGAAATCAAAGTCTATCGAGATGAATGGCTTAACCGATCAACGGGAGTCGTTGTTAATGAGGGTAAAATCGTTTCTATAGAAACACTTTCTGGAAAGGTGTTTACAGGGAAAGTTTTTATTGATGCTACCTATGAAGGAGATTTGATGGCAGCAGCAGGCGTAAGTTATCATGTAGGCCGGGAAAGCATGGATACCTACGGAGAGAAATGGAATGGAGTGCAAACTGGCGTGTTACATCATCAGCATTGGTTTTGGGAAGATATTTCTCCATATGTTATACCCGGTGATCCTTCCAGTGGATTGGTAGCCAAAGTATCGGCAGAAGATCCGGGAGTTTATGGAGCTGGTGACGACAAGATACAGGCTTACTGTTTCAGAACCTGTATGAGCAATCACCCAGATAACAGGGTTCCTTTTCCAAAGCCAGCCAATTATGATCCAAAGGACTATGAATTACTTGGACGCGTATTTGACACCGGTCGCAAAGACTGGTTTCAGAAGTTTGATGTGATCCCTAACAGAAAGACCGACACCAACAACCACGGTCCTTTCAGCAGTGATAATATTGGAATGAATTATGATTACCCTGAGGCTACCTATGAGCGTAGGAGGGAAATTATCAAAGAGCATGAAGATTATCAAAAAGGTTTGTTGTACTATGTGGCCAATGATCCAAGAGTACCTGAAGACATCAGAACGAAGATGAATGAATGGGGACTAGCCAAAGATGAATTCACTGACAATGGCAACTGGCCACACCAAATATATGTGAGAGAGGCGCGCAGGATGATCGGGCAATATATTACAACTGAGCATGAAGTATTAGGTAAAAGAGATGTATCAGATCCGGTTGGTATGGGTTCTTATGCCATGGATTCGCACAATATCCAGCGATATATCAAACCTGATGGATTTGTTCAGAATGAAGGTGATATTGGCGTGCGTCCGGATAAGCCTTATCAGATTTCTTATGGATCAATTATTCCTAAAAAGGAAGACTGCACTAATCTTTTGGTGCCAGTTTGTGTGTCGTCAAGCCACATTGCTTTCGGTTCCATTCGCATGGAACCCGTTTTTATGATTCTTGGACAATCTGCAGCTGTGGCTGCCAGCCTGGCAATTGACAATGAGTCTGCCGTACAGGAAGTGACCTATGCAACACTAGAGCCGGTATTAAAGCAAAAAGGACAGATTTTGAGCCTAAAAAATTGATGATGATGAAAAAGCTGTGCTACCTGCTGATTTTCTCCTGCTGCTTTTTTGCCTGTGAGAATGAATCAACAAATACCAATGAAGCTGATATTGTCATCTATGGGGGAACCTCTGCCGGAGTCGCATCGGCAATTCAGGCAAGCAGATCCGGAAAGTCAGTGATCCTAATCGAGCCAACTAACAGGCTGGGTGGTTTGACGACAGGAGGGTTAGGACAAACTGATATTGGAAACAAACAGGCCATCGGAGGCATTGCGCGCGAGTTTTACGTGAATATTCGTAAGTACTATGACAAACCGGAGAAATGGAATTGGCAGGAAAGGGATGCCTATATGGATGGCGGTCAGACCCGAACAGAGGAGGGAGAGGCCACCATGTGGACCTTTGAACCATCAGCTGCCCTTAAGATCTATCACCAAATGATTGAAAAGGAAAAAATTGATATCAGGTATGGCCAACGACTGAACAGGTCTTCCGGAGTTGTAAAGAACGGCACAAAAATCACATCTATTGCTACGGAATCCGGTGAAACATATACTGGCAAAATGTTTATAGATGCAACCTATGAGGGAGACCTGCTGGCTGCGGCAGACGTAAGTTATACCGTGGGAAGAGAAGCTAATAGTCAGTATGGTGAGACCTTGAATGGAGTTCAGCCCTCTGATTCTTCAAGAACCATTACAGGAATGCGATCACGAAATGGGTTACATCACAATTTTGTCAAAGGCGTTGATCCTTATGTAATTCCTGGGGACCCATCAAGCGGTTTGTTGCCTTACATCAATCCTGAACCACTTGCTCCCGAAGGAACCGGCGATAATAAAATTCAGGCCTATTGTTACCGCATGTGTTTAACAGATCATCCTGAAAATCGGATACCATTCGAAAAACCTGAAGGTTATGATGAGATCAACTATGAATTGTTGTTTAGAAATTATGAGGCTCGTACAGGTGATATAAGGGATATGTATAGCTATGGAAATTCACTCTTACCGTGGATAAATTCCTCCATGCCGAACCGTAAAACGGATACCAACAACAAGTTTGGGTTTTCGACTGATTATATTGGTCAGAACTACGATTACCCGGAAGCTTCCTACGCGGAAAGAGAAAAGATTGCAGAGGAACATAGAAATTATCAAAAAGGACTGATGTGGAGCCTTGCCAATCACCCAAGAATACCGGAAGAGGTTAGGAAGGAAGCCTCTAGGTGGGGAACCAGTAAGGATGAATTTGAAAGGGCTGATGGCTGGCAACAACAATTGTACGTTAGGGAAGCCAGAAGAATGATTGGTGCTTATGTAATGACACAGCTGAATTGTGAAGGGATTGAGGTTGTGGAGGACCCGATTGGCCTTGCAGCTTACGGGATGGATTCTCATAATGTTCAGCGGTATGTAACAGATGAAGGGTATGCCAGGAATGAGGGAAATGTAGAAGCGCATGTGAAATCACCTTATCCAATTAGTTATCGATCTCTGATCCCAAAAGCAGAAGAATGTACTAATCTTCTGGTTCCTGTTTGTTTGAGTGCAACTCATATCGCATTTGGATCTATCCGTATGGAACCCGTGTTTATGGTTTTGGGTCAGTCGGCAGCGCTGGCTGCAGCTGTTGCCATTGAAAAAGGAAGTGATGTACAAGACATTGACTATGATCAGCTAAAGACAACATTAATAGAGACCAAACAAAGACTTTCAAACTAGCTAGGAAGCCAGAATAGTTTCGTTTATATTAGAATTTACGTAATTAAAACCTGATTTATTAATTCACCAGGTTTTAGTTTCCTTTAATAAATAACATTAAAAAATATTAATCGATGAGTTCAAATAGAAGAGATTTCTTAAAGAAAACAACCGCCAGCTTAGCAACAGTTGCTGCAGGAAGCTCCGCCCTTGGTATGTCTGCCAAAAGTTATGGAAGAGTAATAGGTGCCAATGACCGTTTAGGTCTTGGCATTGTTGGTCTTGGCAGAAGGTTAGGAGCATATGTTCCTCCAATAGCTGATAAAAGCAACAATGTAGAGTTAATCTACTTATGTGATGTAATGAAGAGCCAGCGAGAAAAAGCAGCGGCTAGATTTGGAAAAGTTCTGGACTATAAGCCCAAATTGGAAAATGATATTCGTAAAGTAATTGCAGATTCCAAAGTAGATGCAATCTTTAATGCAACCCCAGATCATTGGCATACCCCTGGAACGATCATGGCGCTAGCTGCAGGCAAGCATGTGTACAACGAAAAGCCATGTAGTCATAATCTTCAGGAGAATGAATGGGTTGTAGCTGCTCAGAAAAAATACAATAAGCAGGTTCAAATGGGGGTACAGCAACGTTCCTCTGACTACACCATGGAAATCATTAAGGAAATCCATAATGGAGTAATTGGAACACCCTATAAAGCCATTGCTTTCTATTCAAATAAAAGGGGTGAAGTTCCTCAGCAAAAGAAAGTATCCGTAAGAGAGGGTCTGGATTGGGAGCTTTTTCAGGGACCAGCACCCCGACGTGATTATACCGAAGAAACGTGGGATTACAATTGGCACTGGTATGGATGGGACTACGGTACTGCAGAAGCTGGAAACAATGGAACCCACGAGTTTGACGTAGCACGTTGGGCCCTAGACGTTAATTTACCAATGAGAGTTGATGTAGAAGCTGGAAAGGAACATTTCAAAGATGATGGATGGGAAATGTATGATACCATGTTAGCCACCTTGAAATTCAGTGGTAATAAGATGATTCAATGGGATGGAAAAAGCCGAGATGGTTACCAGATGTATGGATATGATCGAGGGACCGTCATTTTTGGAGATAATGGATCTGTATTTGTAAACAGGGACTTATATATTTTGTATGACCGTTCTGGCAAAGAAGTTAAACGAGGAGAAGCGACATCAAGTGAATCAGGAACTGGACTTGGAGGCGGGGGTGGAATGTCTACCGCTCATGTAGTGAATTTCTTTGATGCTGTTCGGGGTACCGCAAAACTTAATGCACCAATCGCAGAAGGTGTTATTTCTCAGGCTCTAGTACATTATTCAAACATTGCCTATCGAATTGGCAAGGGTTTTGACGTTGATGAAAAGAATGGCAGAATGTTTGATCGTGAGGCCATGAAGTATTGGGGTCGTGAATACGAGCCGGGATGGGAGCCTAAGGTTTAAATTTCAGATAGCATAATCTCAAAGAAAGTAGTATTAGTTAAAAGTCGGGACAGATGTTCCGACTTTTTTGATTTATTCTGTCTTGGATTTTGAATCTGATAATAGTTATTATCAAACTTCCAAAAAAACAGCTTACCCCAGGGAATTGAGATTGGGTGGCCGGAGGTGTAAGATTATATTCTTTTCATTAAACATTATCTCTGCTACAGATTTACCGGTAAGTTATAGGAAAACAATTTCCTGATTTTTTAGCTAAAAAATGATAATTTTAGAAAGAATCATGAGTCCATGATTTGGGAATCTTTATTATTAACTTGGTTGAAACCCGAATGAAAAACACACCAGGCTTACTCTTAATAGTTCTTTATTCATTTGTCTTATTTAAGTGTGCAAAAGAAGAACAGGTAATCCCCCCCAACATCCTCTTTATCTATACCGATGACCAAGCCCCCTGGGGTATTGGGGTAAACGGAAATGAACAGATCCATACACCAAATATGGACCAACTAGCTGCTGAAGGTGCTTATTTTACGAATTCGTTTGTAACCACGCCTGTTTGCAGCCCTGCTCGCGTGAGCCTGATGACCAGTCAATATGCTACTGAACATGGGGTATTAGATTTTATTCCGCAAATTGGTCACAGACTTTACAATCCTGATCAGGAGATTGGACTTAACCCGGAAAGTACTACGTTTCCTGAGGTACTCCAAAGTGCCGGGTACACAACGGGTTTAGTTGGTAAATGGCATACAGGCATCTGGACGCCAGAAGGTCCCAAAACTTATCACCCTACAAATAATGGGTATGACTATTTTATGGGGCTTATAGGAGGAGGGACTTCTCCGGAGGATCCTGTTTTGGAGAAGGATGGGGTTGCACAACCATTTAGCGGTTTGACTACCGATATCTTAACAGATCACGCCATTGAGTTTATTAAGGATAAAAAGGAAGAACCATTTTTGCTAAGCCTCCACTATCGAGCCCCACATGCCAAATGGTTACCAGTTGCAGACGAAGATTGGAAACACTACGAGGATTTAGATCCGACGATTCCTAACCCGGATTACCCTGACCTCGATATTGAGAAGGTTAAGCGGAAGATGAATGAATATATGGCAAGTATCAGTGGGGTAGATCGAAATATTGGTCGGGTACTTCAGCTACTTAAGGAATTAGGGATTGAAAATAACACCGTCGTCATTTTCAGTTCAGACCATGGGTACAACATGGGGCATAATGGCATTGAGCATAAGGGAAATGGCTATTGGATTACCAAGACAAGGCCTCCGGCAGTTGGGAATCTGGCTGAAAACTCAAGACCTAACATGTATGACAATTCATTGAAAGTTCCAGCGATCATTAGGTGGCCGGGAGTAGTAGCACCCGGAATGGTCATTCATCAGGTGATGACCAGTTTGGATTGGTATCCTACCGTTGTTGAGATGGCTGGAGCTGCGCTGCCGGAGGAGCACATCGTACGGGGAAGGAGTTTAATGCCCTTAATAAAGGGTGAAAAAACTGATTGGGATAATGAGGTGTATGCCGAATACAGCATGATCAACTATAGCCGTGCTTATATGCGAACATACAGGACCCCTAAATGGAAGTTGACAATAGACTTCATGGATCAGGGAAGAAATGAATTATACCACCTGGAGGAAGACCCGCTGGAAGAAAAGAATTTATTTGATAGCAATCTGGATGACGCTAACCTAATCATCACTAAGCTTACGGAAAGGATTCTTGAGAAAATGAAGCTTATCAATGATCCTTTACTGGAGCAAATTTCAGAATTAGATATCCAGCAGGATTGATACTGCATTTTTTTCGGACAATGCTCTGCTCACAGAAGATAATTATATTTACGCATGGCTGATTTCAAGCATCTGATTAATTATTGTTTTCTCATTTTTTGTATTGCGATACTAGTTTCTTGTCAAAAGAATCAGGAGGCTAAAGAGCAAACCCAATCAAAAAAACCTAATGTTATTTTTTTAATGGTTGACGACATGGGCTATGCTGACGTTGGCGTATTTGGACAAAAAGTAATCGCCACGCCAAACATTGACCAATTGGCAAGAGCCGGAACGATTTTTACAGATTGCTATGCTGGTTCTACAGTGTGTGCTCCATCACGTAGCGCATTGATGACTGGGCAACATACTGGCCATACCACAGTAAGAGGAAACAAGTCCCAGATACCGTTAGACCTGCCTAATCCTGAAAGACTGCCACTAAATGAAGAGGATTTCACCCTGGCGGAAATGATGAAACAAGAGGGTTATATAACTGGAATGACTGGAAAGTGGGGGTTGGGGGAACCGAATACAACCGGTCATCCGAATGAGCAGGGTTTTGATGAGTGGTTAGGATTCCTCAATCAAAAAAGAGCACATGATCATTTCACTGATTACCTCTGGCGAAACAAGGATACCTTGTTTTTAGAAGGAAATGACCCTGTTTTTGATGAATCCAATGTCACTTTTAGTCATGACCTGTTTACAGATTTTACTTTAGACTTTATTGAAAATAACAAGGACACCAGCTTCTTCTTGTACCTGCCTTATTGCGTGCCACACGGTCATTTACACATTCCTGAAAAGGACCTAATCGACTTTAAAGACAAAGATTGGACAGAGGAAGAGAAGATTTATGCTGCGATGATAGCCCGAATAGATAAAGACGTAGGTAATCTAATGGATAAGCTTACTGAGCTCGAGTTGGCAGAAAATACGCTGGTGTTTTTCTGCTCTGACAATGGTGCGGCTAGCAGGTGGGAGGGAAGGTTTGATAGTTCAGGAAAGCTGAGAGGTCATAAAAGAGATATGTATGAAGGAGGCATCAGGACACCGATGATTGTTTGGATGCCAGGAACGGTGCCTGCTGGTAGGGTGAGTGATTATCCCTGGTATTTTCCGGATGTAATGCCAACCCTGGCTGATTTAGTAAATGCTCCGATGCCTGATAATATTGACGGAATAAGCGTTCTCCCTGAAGTTTTAGGAAGTAGCATGCCAGTATCCAATCGATTTATGTATTGGGAGTTTTATGAAAAAAGCTTTAAACAGGCAGTCAGGTGGAAAAACTGGAAAGCAGTGCGTGAGGGCCTGGACGGTCATCTTGAATTGTATGATTTAAGTATAGATGAGGCTGAAGAAAATGACGTCAGTACGAAAAATCCGGAGATAGTAAGTGAGATGCTTGATTACCTAAAGACAGCCAGAACAGAATCTCCTTATTGGAGCTCAACTAATTAATAGATATTTAAATAAATTATACCCAACCAATATTTTTACAATGAAAAAGACATTTAATTTAATCCTGGTCATTACAATTCTTAGTTTTTCGTGTGCCACGAAGAGTGACCAACAGGCCGGGAATGAGCCCAATGATATTACGGGAAATTATTATCTACCTCCATTGGCGACAGCTGGTGAAGGAGCCTATGTTAAAGGTGAATTGATCTATCCTTTAGATAATAAGCCAACTCCGGAATGTCATGCATCTACGCTCATTGAAACGCCATCTGGCATTGTAGCTGCATTTTTTGCAGGCACTTATGAAAGACATCCGGATGTAGGAATTCGAGTTTCACATTTAGTGAATAACGAATGGACCCGCCCCGTAGAGGTCGTTAATGGCGTGCAAAATGACACATTAAGATATCCCTGTTGGAATCCAGTACTGTTCCAACCTGAGGGTGGACCGCTAATGCTTTTTTATAAATTAGGTCCAAGTCCAAGGGAATGGTGGGGAATGCTGATCACATCTGAAGACGATGGAAAAACATGGTCAGAACCAGTAAAATTAGGCGAAGATGAAAAAATTGGTCACTTGATGGGACCTGTGAAGAACAAAGCAGTTCAACTTCCGAGCGGCAGAATTATTTCACCAACCAGTACTGAGATTGAATCTGCGGATGGAGACGATAAATGGATGGTTCATTTTGAAATCAGTGATGACAATGGAAAGAGCTGGAGAGTGGTTGGGCCAATCAATGATGGAGTAGAATTTGATGCTATTCAGCCGAGTGTTTTGACATACCCGGATGGAAGACTCCAAATTCTTTGCCGCACACGACAAGATGTAATTTCTCAAAGCTGGTCGGAAGATCAGGGTGAGACCTGGTCAGCCATGACTGCAACTTCACTTCCCAATCCGAATGCCGGAACAGATGCAGTGACCCTGAAAGATGGGCGTCAATTACTGATTTATAATCATAGCACCAAGAAAGGAGAGGAGCCAAAAGGAAGAAATATCATAAACCTTGCGATTTCAAATGACGGAATTGAATGGACAACAGTGATGACACTAGAAAATGAGCCCGCAGAAAATGGGTATTCATATCCAGCTATCATTCAGACTGAAGATGGAATGGTTCATGCGACGTATACATACCTGAGACAGACTGTAAAGTATGTGGTGATTGATCCTGAGAAGTTGTAGGAAAACGTCAAAAAAAAGCGGCATCACGAGCAAAGTGAAGTGATCTCATTCATAGCACTTGACTGATGTGACTATAAGATCGCTTCCCTTCCCAGCAGCGTCTCCTGAAAGGGACTCTACGGCTATTGAATTTTAAACGCAGAGTCCTCTACGAGAGCCGCTGCTTTGAATGAAATATAGCTCGTTCAAAAGCATGCTGCAATGGTTATCATACGCCCTCACCATGATCGAATCTCCTTCGGGTATTACAGATAGGGTTAGATTATCTCTCTTCCGAGCAGCGTCTCCTGATAGGGACTCTGCGGCTATTGAGATTTAAACGCAGATTCCTCTGCGAGAGCCGCTGCTTTGAATTAAATGTAGCTGGATCTTACACCCCCGACCTGGTCCTGGTTTGTAACGAGGACTTCTGAGGTTTGCGTGTCCAACACAATAGGGAATACAATCACACGACTCATCTAACCCATGGTTTGTGAAGACACAAACCATCAAAAATCCCCATAATTCAAACAAAAAAAGCTCAGAGTCTTCATGACACTGAGCTTTTTAAAAAGGTATATGAAGACCTAAACCGTTTGGGGGACCACATACGGTGCCCTGTATTCCCTGGTGAGGTGCTTATCTGCTTCTTTGTTATCCACAAATTGCTCTTTCACTCCATTAAATTTCAACGAGGTGCCCATTTTTAGGGCAATGTTTGCGATGTGCGGTAAAACAGTAGACATATGCCCTACCTCAATATCACAATTCAGGTCCTTGCGGTCTCCTGATCTCACGGCATCGATGAAGTTGGCATAATGGCCCTTACTGTCAGGAGCTGTTAGGAAAGAACTGTCACCACCGACGGCGGCGCCTTCTCCCATACCTGATCCGGCAAATGGTTCGTTATCACGGCCCTTGTAAGCCTTCCAGGTACTTCCGTTGATTTCCAGCCAGCCATCAGTTCCGTAGAAAAGGTTACCGATTTTTACCCCAAGTGGGGCTTCCGCATTGGTATATCTACCCCTTGTTTCAAACTCCAGGATCTTGCCATCATCGTATTCGAAAGTAGAAACCTGAGTGTTTGGTGTCTCCTGCGAACATTCTTCTGGAGTAATACCATAAATACCTCCCATCGATTGTACCTTGATCGGATGGATATTCTTATTCAATCCCCATCGGGCAATGTCAAACTGGTGAGGACCCTGGTTTCCAGTATCTCCGTTTCCAGTATTCCAATGCCAGTGCCAGTTATAATGACCTCGTTTTTCGTTGTAAGGTTCATAAGCCGCTGGCCCGAGCCACAGATCATAATTCAGGGTTGATGGTGGCTTTGAATTGGGAACTCTTCCAAACGAATCTCTTGGTTTATAGCACAATCCTTTGGCCATGTAGACATCACCAATTCCACCATCATGCAGAAACTTAATAGCCTGCATCACATTGCTGATGGAACGGTTTTGAAAACCTACCTGAACAACCTTGTCATATTTTCTGGCAGCCTCAATCATTTTACGACCTTCCCAGACATTGTGTGAGCTTGGTTTTTCTACATAAACATTTTTTCCAGCCTGAACTCCCCAGATAGCAGCCAGCGCATGCCAGTGATTGGGTGCAGCAATGATTACTGCATCAACGTCTTTGTCCTCATAGACTTTACGGAGATCTCCTTCAGTCCCCGGCTTTTTACCTTTTTGGTTCCCTGCAATAAGAGCCGCCCGATCTTCAAAGAATTGAGAATCTACATCGCAGATTGTTTTGATCTCTACGCCATCATTGTAAAGACCGGAAAATGCAGTCATCAGATCCTTTCCTCGTCCTCTAATACCAATGGAAGCAAGAACTACCTTATCGTTTGCTCCGATGATGTTACGATAAGATTTTGCGCTCAACGCCGAAGTGCTCAGGGCAATACCTGAAGCACCTAGCGTGGTTTTTTTAATAAAATTTCTTCTGTTGTTCATTTGAGTTATTATCACATGCCCATTTTATTGGGATTGAATTTCTCGATTGTTTCAGGTGACGCATCTTCAGAAAAGATCGCAATGCGATGGTAGAAAGTAGTAGACCCACCAGCATCTAGTGCAAAGTTAAGCTCCTCTTTACCATCACTAAATATTTTTTGACCAAGCGGGTTTGCAGCAAATAGGCCATATCCTCTGGCATGCCAGTAGGTTGGATAGCCTACATTATCCTTGGTGTCATAGATGACCAATGCCACATCTTCGCCATTGATTTTTCCGGACAACTTCATCCATTCAGCCCTTTTGCCCCAGACGTCACCTCCGGTGATTCCTTCGCTACTCAGGTAGTCTCCTGTCACAGAAGCATTGTCAGGACTTTCAACCTTGGTTAGGTTACCTTTTGCGTCGGAAAGGACAATAGACCCTTCTTGTGGTAATTCTAGTTCCCTTGCCATTCTTATTGCAATCATACCTTCCTTGTTATCATTGAATGATACACCCTCACTCTGAGCAGTCAGGGTAGTCTTGCGATCTATAATCCTTACTCCATCTTCCACCTTGAATGTAAATGTGGTCTCATCATTAAGCAATTTCTTACCGTCCATGGTCAGCCAGTCAGATTGCGTCTTGAGTGTTCCTTCGTCACCACCTTCGGCTGAAAGTACTTCAACATGTTTAACAATTCCATATTCTGATAGCTTATCAGCATCGATGGAGTCGGAGTTGTTCCAGAAGTCCAAACCATTCACATCACCATAGTTTAGCCACAGACCCACATGGTGAGGATGGTCTACTCGTTCTCCTTCTTTCTGTTTGAATGGAAATTGCCTTGTTAATTCGTTTCCTCCCTGGCTGATGAGTGGCCAAAGCGAAGGCTTCTTAATATTTGCAGGCCATATATACGAAGTGAAAAGCTCACCGTCAATCAGCACATCTACCTTTTCTTCAGAAGTCTTTTTAACAAGTTCGAATTTTGAACTTTCTTCTTCTTCTTGTTCTTGTTGACCTTGCTGACCTGAGGTACAGGCAAATAAAAAGGCAAGTGCCATTACAAGCATTGTGTTAAAGTACATCATAGCTATTTTAGTATTTAAGTATCGTTTTATTGTGATAACCTTAAAATTATTACTTATTCATCAATTAAGCGAATTCTGCTACCTCTGTAAGCATGTTCACATGCTAGTCATTGACTGTATTTAATCAGGCATGTTAACTGTAGCAATTCATATATTGTCAGACAATTAGTCAGGATTAATATTTATGTTCAATAAAAGACCTAAATTTCTAATCTGTGAATAATGACCTAGCGATAGTCAGCTGCCATTTGTATGTATAGCCATGATGATAATGTGATAAACATTCATGTGCTGGAAATTTGATAGGTAATTCATTACAATGATGACTCAATACAAAAAACATGAGGGGTGCAAAATTTAAAGATTAGCCATGAAGAAAGTAGTTCAATATATTAGTTTTATGATCGGATGTTTTCTTTGGGCGCAATCATCCTTTGCTGGTGGAAACACGGTGCCTAATTGTGAGTCAGATGACAACCCCGAAGTTAAAAGTGCGCTGCCACAATTGAATTTCACCGTTAGGTTACTAGCTGTGGATGGTAATGAGGCTTGTGAAATTGCAGACTACAACAATGATGGAATTCTGGATATAAGCGCAGGCCGAAACTGGTATGCCGGCCCGGACTATGTACCACGACCGCTGCGTGATGTTGGTGAATTCAGTAAAGATTACCTGGAGAATAATGGAGAACATGCAATCGACATGGATGGTGATGGTTGGATAGATATTTTGTCTGGGAGCTTTGTGCCAAAGGAAGTATGTTGGTACAAAAACCCTGGTAAAGAAGGTTTAATCCTGGGCAAGTTGTGGACCCGGTATACCCTTCAGGAAACTGCTGCTAACAATGAGATTACTTACCTGCGTGATTTTAATGGTGACAGTCAGCCTGAATATGTGGCCAACAGTTGGACCGATACAAACGAACAGTTAATCTGGAAAATCGTATCAGAGGCATCTGACATCTCGATGGAAAAGTCTTATGTTGGGAATGCCAATGGTCATGGAATTGGATTTGGAGATATCAACGGAGACAACCGGGAGGATATCTTATTTAAAAATGGCTGGTATGAGCGTCCTGTCGGAGAACCGCTTGCTCAAGCCTGGGAATTACATGCTGATTGGGAGTGGAAGCATGCCAGTTGCCCTATGATTGTGACCGATCTGAACGGAGACGGCATGAATGATGTGATTTTAGGTAATGGCCATGATTACGGTGTTTATTGGATGGAACAATTGCCAGCTAAAGAGAACATGACACAGTGGAAGAAGCATATAATTGATGAATCCTGGTCTCAGGCGCATGCGCTCGCATGGGTAGATATTGATGGAGATGGAAGTAAGGACCTGATAACAGGTAAAAGGGTGCGTGCCCATTCTGGGAGAGACCCCGGCGCTGACGAGCCAGCGGCGTTATATTACTATACTTGGAATAAGAAAACCGAAACATTTACCCGCAGGATTATTGCCGAGGGGGTAGGTACAGGACTTTTTATCCGTACTGCTGATTTGGATAATAATGGAAAGACTGATATTGTTGTTTCAGGTAAATCAGGCACCTACCTTCTGCTGAACCAGTAAAATGGATGAAGGAATTGTAATTTTCATCCATTGAAGATTGATGTAGCTAATTGGAAGATCGATGTGACTTTTCTGTGAAGTTTTGGAAGAGTAGATCTCTTATAAGGAATGAAAAATTAAACTTCAATAGGGGTCAGGTATTCATAAATCAAATAATATTGTTATTATTCATTTATGAATTAGGCGTGAAATACTTTCTGAATTGACGAATAAAAGCGAATTAATTGTATTGAACTAACATATATTGAAGGATCTGTTTCTAGAAAATAGGGAAATATTAGTTGTGCTCGTTGGGTTTTTGGTGATTGCCATTTCTTCCAACAGGATTGCTCATGCTTTTCAGAAAATACATCTACCACTGATTACAGGAATGATCTTTACTGGTATTCTGGCCGGGCCTTATTTACTTGGGTTAATTCCAAAAACAGCCAAAACAGATCTGCATTTCATCAATGAAACCGCCCTGGCCTTTATTGCATTTGCTGCAGGAGCTGAGCTTTACATTCATGAATTAAGGAGCCGATTCAAAAGCATCAAATGGAATACCTTTGGTCAGCTATTTGTGACATTCATTTTAGGAACTATTCTGGTGTTTGTGGCTTCTAGTTACATTCCATACATGGCCGATTTGGGTTCAATGGCACAGCTGGCCATTGCTATGATAACGGCTACCATATTTGTCGCCAGATCACCAGCATCTGCTATTGCTGTCATCAATGAATTACGCGCCAGAGGGCCTTTTGTGCAAACGGTCATGGGAGTCACTGTTGTAAAGGACTTTTTGGTTATCATCTTATTCTCTATTTGTTTTTCGCTAGCCGAATCGATGATCCATGGAGTGGCTTTTAGCGCTGTTAATGTGCTTTTTATTCTATTGGAATTGGCAGCATCGTTTGTTCTTGGTTTTTATGTTTTTGGTCAGCTGCTACACCTGGTATTGAAGCTGAAGATTCGCAAAATCGTAAAGATCATATTGATGCTGATTGTGGGGTATTCTGCCTATCTCCTCAGTCATTGGTTTCGCGAGAGCAGTATGGGTCTTGTTGGGCATAAAGTGCTGTTAGAGCCACTGCTCATATGTATTTTGGCCAGTTTATTTGTTACCAACCGCACCAGACATCGCGTTGAGTTTCTTAAACTCTTGCACGATGCAGGACAACCTATTTATGTTTGTTTTTTCACACTAACAGGGGCAACCCTGGCTATTGATGTGCTACCGGATGTTTATGTCGTAGCCCTTATTCTGTTTGGAATCAGGTTGCTGACCATGATCATAGGCGCTTATACAGGTGGTATGCTCGCTGGTGACC
The DNA here is from genome assembly GCA_043554545.1 of Marinoscillum sp. GTDB lineage: Bacteria > Bacteroidota > Bacteroidia > Cytophagales > Cyclobacteriaceae > UBA7330. The sequence goes on from CP121337.1 coordinate 420,143, forward strand.
CGATGAAATTTAATCACCTGGGCTGGCTGCCATACGTTACCCAAGCAGGTGTTGCACTTGGTTTAACTTCAGTGATTGCTCAGGAATTCCCTACCTGGGGAGTGGAGTTTTCAGCAGTTATCGTAGCATTGATTGTGCTTAATCAATTCATTGGACCTCCATTATTTAAGTTTGCCATTTTCCGACTGGGAGAGGATAACCTGAAAGCTCAGGAGCCAGAGTTTGATGGTACCCGGGATGCGCTTATTTTTGGTTTTGAAAGCCAGTCTGTAGCGCTTGCTTATGAATTAAAGAAGCATGGATGGAATGTTGAGATGGCTACCCTAAAGAGCAAAGGAGAAATAAATGAACCAGATGGGATTCCGTTTCACTATGTTAAAGCGTTTTCTATAGCAGAATTCAACCAGATGAATGCTGGAAAGGCGGAAGCAATTATCGCCATGTTGTCTGATAAGGATAACCTTCAGATATGCCAGATGGCATTTCGTGAGTTCGGTACCCGTGATTTGATCGTACGACTGAATGATCGGGCCAATACCAAAGAATTTATAGAGATGGGAGTGAAAATTGTGGAGCCAGCTACTGCCATTGTTCATTTGCTGGATCAATTTGTGCGTTCACCCCAGGCAGCTTCTCTTTTACTGGGTACAGAAGAAGGAAAAGACACCAGGGACATTAGAGTTAGAAATAAGAATATGCACGGATTGACCCTTCGCGATTTGCGTTTACCTCAGGGAGTCATTATCCTTTCCATTCAGCGTGCAGGACATTCCATCATGTCACATGGTTATACCAGATTAAGGTTGGATGATATTGTAACCCTTGTGGGTGCAGTAGATGATTTGAATGAAGTTGAATTGAGGTTTGATGGTTGATTTAAGCCGGAGGGATTACTCATACACAAAACCATGCCACACAACCCCTCGTGAACTTTCCCTCCTTTGTCGGGATTCGTTTCAAACCCTCTACTCGGGTTTTCATATTATACCAATCTCTTGTTCTTAAACGCCATTCCAGATCCCGATTTAAGATATCGCTCAAAAGCATATGCTTTATACTTATCTGAAAATGCAATGTAGGTAACCAATTGTATGGGGAGTTTATCACTTGTATAAGAAATTTGGCCCTTATTATGTCTGAAAATCCGGTCATCGATGCATCCTGTGTAATATGAGTTATCTGAACATTTTAAAATATATACTTTCCACATATTAATCAGCTTTTTATTCTTTATTAAATATAATGGTATTATGTATTGAGTATAACTAAAGTTCTTGGAAAAATGAATACTAATGAGATAAAGGAAAGTAAGTGGACTGCGTCCATTGAAAGCTTCGAAGGGTGGATCCTACTTCCCTAATGGAGTATTCAAAAAATGCCTATTTGAAAAAGCTCTCCCAGAACCGGATTTGAGATATCTCTCAAAAAAATAAGCCTTGTGTTTATCGGGAAAGGCTGTGTAACAAACCATTTCAACCGGAAGTCTTGATGAGGTATAGTGGATTTTCCCATTCTGATGTTTTCCAAACCTTTCATCCAGATCATTTGTGCATCCAGTATAATAAGTACCATCTGAGCATTTAAGAATATATACAAACCACATATTCAAAAATAATACAAATAACGTTTAGATAAGCATATAGAACTCATCTTAGTTATCTTAGCGGGAAATTTGAGATAGTAATAATAAAGTCTTGATTAGCTGTCTTCGCCGCTATAATAATGTAAAAAAACCAAGCCCGACAGACAATGAATCTATAGTAAGTATTTGATTAAATTAAAAAGCTCGTCGTCGTTTCCTATTGGAATTAATAGGGTGAAAGATAGTGGAGTGCCTCCACCGAAGCCCGCCGGACACGTAAAGTTTTAGTATGGATTTGATTAAATTAAAAAGCCCGCCTTCGTTTACACTTCGTGAAAACTTCGGCGGGCGAAGGTGGAGCCGGAGGGATTCGAACCCTCGTCCAGAGAAGGCAATCATATACCCTCTACATGTTTAGTTATCCTTGCAGTCTCGCAGGGGAGCAGGTGGAAAACAACCAACTCTTCCTGCCAGTCGCAATTATTTTCGCTATCGGTTCACGACAACACCTCAAGCTAGTCCTGAATTTCGACACCCCAAATTCCTGCCTACAGAACGGAGGCGTGGTGGGATGTGGCAGGTCTGACCGATAGGGCCAGAACCAAATAATCTCTACTAAACTTCGAGATTAAGCTGCCATGGCGTAATTAGATTCGCCAAATATGGTTCGAATGAATTTTTCACAGGTGTACATTCATCACCTGACATGCAAGCATATCATCTACTCTTCCTGTCGATTCCGGTCGGCCCCGTAAATAATATTCAAATTTACTCAGTAATATGCTAACGGGAGTGTTCAGAGAATGGTTTCCTGACTTTATTTTTTGAAAGCCTTTGGGGAAGATGATTTTTTCTTACTTTGTGGTTGGTAACATCCTTTTTACTTGACAGCAGGCCTATGAAAAAAGATGTATGATCTTATGAATTTCATATATCATCTTTTGATTGGCACGCTTTTTATTGAATAATTGAGGGTATACAAGTAATTTACGACAGATTGTTAGAGTATAGCTAAAACTAAAAGCATGGTTCAAAAGTCAAGACGTCAGTTCATCAAAAATACAGTGGCCTCTTCAGCGGGCTTTATGATTGTTCCCAGATCTGTTTTAGGAAAAGGGTTTACCGCACCTAGCGATCAGATCCCTATCGGGATTGTTGGGGCAGGAGGGCAGTCCATGTTCAGCGTGAGTCAACTGCTGAAATGTGAAGATGTGCGTCTGATCTCTGTGGCTGATCCAATGAAGCATCAAATGCCTACCGGCGTACTTTACAGAATTGAGACCGGCCAATTGCCATTTAAGAAGCACATCGAGGAATACTATGCCGAACAATCAATAAAAAATAAGGTATCAGTCTATGATGATTTCCGTGAGATGCTTGCTAAGGAAAAGTCTATAGATGGAATAGTCTGTGCAACACCTGACAATACACATGCTTACGTCTCAATGCATGCCATGCGTGCTGGCAAACATGTGTATACAGAAAAGCCAATGACACACAATATTTGGGAAGCCAGAAAGATGCGGGAAGTAGCTAAGGAAACAGGGGTAGCCACGCAAATGGGTAATCAGGGGCATGCTGCAGATGCCTTGCGCACGACTGTAGAGTATTTACGAGCGGGTGTCATCGGTAACATCAAAGAAGTTAATTGTTGGGTGGGCGCAAGTCGCTGGAATCCGGAGTTAAAAGGACTACCTGAAGAAAAGTCTCCGATACCGGAAGGATTTGATTGGGACTTATGGTTAGGACCAACAGCTTATCATGAATACAATGAAGCATATACACCAGTGACCTGGAGAGATTTTTGGGATTTTGGAGCAGGAGCTTTGGGAGATTTTGGCTGTCATGACATGGATGTGGCTGTATGGGGATTGGATCTGGCTGATCCAGATACCGTGCAGGTTTTCCCTGCGGGTAATAAAAGAAGTAAGGAGATCGCTCCTTTTGGAGAGATTGGCCATTTTTATTTCCCCGCCACTGGCAGCAGACCTCCGGTAAAACTGAACTGGTATTCTGGTGGCTTATATCCAGAACATCCGGAAGGATTGCCTGAGAAAATGAGATTGGAAGGTAGAGGAACCATGTTTGTAGGAGAAAAGGGTGTAATCATTCAAAATGGGGGTATGTGGAGTGAACCACTCGTATTCCCTGAGTCATTAGGGAAATCATTTACGCCTCCGAAGAAAACAATACCAAGAAGTCCGGGTCATCACAGGGAATGGGTAGATGCCATGAAAGGAGGTCCTGCAGCGATGTCCAATTTCGAATATGGATCCAGACTAACTGAAATCACCATGCTGGGTGTGCTATCCTTGAGACTTGGAGGAATGAAGGTCAATTGGGATGCAGAAAACATGAAGGTAAAAGGTTGGCCAAAAGCTGATGAAATTATTAAAGAACCGGTACGAGAAGGCTGGGAAATGAGTTAATTAAAAAGTTGAGATGGGAAAATTAAATGTTGGAATTATAGGGTATGGATCTGTCGCCACAGCCCACATTGGTGCAATAAACGCAGGCAAAGGTGCTCATGTGCGGATGATTTATTCTTCCAGAAAACACGATGATCATGAGTTGAGTAACAAGTGGGGGAGTGACATTACTTCATTTACTGATTTGGATCAGATGCTTGCAGATAAAAGTCTGGATGCTGTATCTATTTGTAGTCATAGCTATATGCATAAGGAGCATGCGATTGCAGCAGCTAAAGCCGGTAAGCATATCATCTTAGAAAAGCCCATGGCATTGAGTTGGGAGGATTGTCAGGAAGTGGAAAAAGCAGTGAAGGATGCAGGTGTTTCATTTACCATCTGTTTCGAATGCCGTTGGTCCAATCAGTTTCTATCTACCAAATCCATTCTCGATCAGGGATTGTTGGGAGATCTGCATTATGGAGAGGTTGATTATTATCATGGGATTGGCCCATGGGTAGGGCAGTTTGACTGGAATGCTAAAAAAGACGGAGGTGGAAGTGCCCTGTTGACAGCAGGCTGTCACGCATTGGATGCCCTGTTGTTATTAATGGGGGATGATGTGGCTGAGGTTACAAGTTATGAAACGGGTAGCAGTAGCAAAATATTTGAACCTTACGAGTACAAAACGACCAGCGTTACCATTCTGAAATTTAAGAGTGGGAAAGTAGCGAAATGCTCAGCTGTTGTTGATTGCCTACAGCCCTATTATTTCCACACTCATTTGGTGGGTAGTCAGGGAAGTCTTTTAGATAATAAAATCCATTCTGAATTATTGAAGTCTGATAAAACTAAGTGGAGCGAATTGTCCATGAAGATGCTGGATTCCGGCGATGTATCTGATCATCCTTACGAAGCTCAATTCAATCAATTTTTTCAATCAATCAATGAAGGCACACCTATGCCGTTGACTGGCTTGAAAGAATGTATGAAAACACATGAAATCGTTTTTGCAGCAGACCAATCAGCAGCAACGGGGAAAAGTATAAAATTGTAATGGGTTAAGCCGGATGCTACCATCCGGCAATCTATAGCCAGGTCAGCTTGTAGGGATTAAAGGTTGTTTGGTGCTTTACTCACGCTTGTGCTATTTCCGCTCTTCATTAAACGTGGGCGATTTGGCGAAAGCACTTTATTTTCACACATGACTAATTATTGGGAAAGGGTCAGGTTATCTTATTATGTCAGACTTTACTTTCTGAAGCTCAATACATTATTGAGCGCATCCGTAAGCATTGAAAGGTCTTTTGCCTTTTTGTCAGCGTCCCATTCCAGTTGAGATGCCAATTCCTTATTTACCTTTTTGTCATATTTGATGACACTATCAATGTCAAAGTACATCCTGCCTGTCCTGCGCTCTAAAAAGTCTGCACTGGAAAGAATCATCTCATTATCTACACAATATTGAAGTTCAGCTAGCAACAGGGCTTCTTCTGGGTCTGTTTTCTTAGTGTCTTTTATCAAAGAAAGGATGGCTTTGGTTTGTTTTCCGTAATTATGAACCAGATAGGTTGCCCTGGAACCGTCAAGTCCTTTTTCGATAAGCCTTTTTTCAGTTTTATTGACATATCTTATGACATTCTCATAACTGGTAAAGGGTTTTTTTGTCAGCGGGATCTGATGGGTGGTAGACTTAGGAAGGGTTTTTCCCGTGGACTTCTTTAGCTTTTTGGCAACAAGATCCGCAATTTCAAGCGCCATTCTCCGATACCCGGTCAACTTACCACCAGCAATAGATATCAGTCCATCTGCCGCTTCAAAGATCTCATCTTTCCTGGAAATATCCGATGGAGATTTACCTTCTTCATGGATCAGTGGACGTAGCCCTGCCCATGTGGACTGCACATCGTCAATAATAAGATTTACGGTAGGGAACCCATGGTTTGTAGCTGCAAGCAAATATTTAACATCTTCTTTATTTGCCTTTACTTCTTCAGGATTGCCCGTGTAGGTCGTATCAGTTGTGCCAACATAGGTGGTCTTTCCGCGAGGAATCGCAAAGATCATTCGTCCATCGGGTCCATCAAAGTAAACCGAATGTTTGATTGGAAGCTTTTCTTTATCAAAAACAATATGGACGCCCTTGGTGAGGTGGAGTCTCTTGTTATCTATTGAATGGTTAAGTTTCCTGATCTTGTCAACCCAGGGTCCTGCGGCAGAAACTACATACTTAGATTTTACCTGATGGTTTTTGCTATTAATCAGGTCCTGACATTTAATGCCTACTATCCGATTATCCTGATATAAAAAGTCAGTGAGTTCTGTATAGGTGAGGATATGTGCTCCATATCTGGCTGCTGTTTTAGCTAATTCGATACAAAGTCGTGCATCATCGGTTCTGTATTCTGCGTAGAGGAATCCAGCAAGAATGGACTTTTTATTTAATAACGGCTCTTGTCTGATGGTTTGCTTGCTATTGAGCATCCTGCGCTTGTCTTTTCCTTTTACACCAGCCAAAAGGTCATAAACCCATAAACCAAAGGAGGATAGCAGTCGGCCATAGTTTCCATTCTTCACAATGGGCAGGAGCATCTTCTCGGGATTTACCAAGTGAGGAGCCAGGCGATGAACGACCGCTCTTTCTCTTCCGGTCTTGGTGACCAGGCCGATGTCAAATTGCTTCAGGTATCTAAGTCCTCCATGGATGAGTTTGGTGGATTTACTACTGGTTCCGGAAGCAATGTCGTTTTTCTCTATCAACAAAGTCTTCAGTCCGCGGGAAGCTGCGTCCAATGCGATTCCACACCCAGTTACTCCTCCTCCAATAATAATTAGGTCATAAGTTTCCTTTTCAACTTGCGTAAGTATCGATATTCTATTTTGGAAAGATAGCTTGCTTTCACTTTTCTTCATTTTTCATTCCAGTTCATCACGCGTTGAACAGCTTTCGACCATTGCCCATATAACTGATCTCTTTTATTACTATCAAATTTAGGCTCAAATAGTTTCTCGATTTTCCGGTTTTTATCAACATCTTCGATTTTCCAGATCCCTGACTGGATTCCTGCCAGGTAGGCAGCACCCATGGCTGTAGATTCGATGATTTCTGGCCGTTCTACTGGCACTCCTAAAATATCCGTCTGAAATTGCATCAGGTAGTTGTTGACACAGGCTCCACCATCTACCTTCAACGTTTTGATGGGTATTCCAGTATCTTCCATCATGGCATTGATAACGTCTTTGGTTTGAAAGGCAAGCGATTGCAAGGTAGCCCTGGAGATCTCCGGGATCCCGGTGTCACGTGTCAACCCAAAAATGGCACCTCTGGCGTACATATCCCAATAGGGAGTGCCCAAACCTGCAAAGGCGGGTACAACTACCACATCATCCGTTTCAGTCGATAAAGCAAGCGCTTCTGTATCTGCTGCATGCTCAATGATCTTGAGGCCATCCCTCAACCATTGGACAGCGGCGCCGGCTATGAAAATACTTCCTTCTAATGCATAGACGGGTTGATCATTGAGACTGGCGGCAAGTGTGGTGAGTAATCCATTTTCAGATACTACATGCTTAGCACCCATGTTCATTAAGAGGAAACATCCGGTTCCATAAGTGTTTTTAGCCAGTCCGGGCTCAAAACAGGCCTGACCAAAGAGGGCGGCCTGCTGATCTCCCGCAACTCCATTGATAGGAATTTTGACTCCATCCAAATCCAGATCTCCAAAATGACTTCCGGACGGTTTGACTTCTGGTAACAGCGACTCGGGTATCTCAAGTTCTTTGAGTAATTGCTGATCCCAGTCCATGCTTACAATATCAAAAAGCATGGTGCGGGAGGCATTGGTATGATCAGTCACATGTGACTGACCTTTGGTCATATTCCAGATCAGCCAGCTATCGATAGTGCCAAAGCAAAGGTTACCTTGTTGCGCCCTTTCTCTTACACCAGATACGTTTTCCAGAATCCATTGAATCTTAGTGGCGCAGAAATAGGAGTCAATGACCAGACCAGTGTGCGCTTTTACATAATCTGTCAGTCCTTTTTCTTTTAGTATTTCACACTGGGAGGCAGTACGCTTATCCTGCCAGACCAATGCATTGTGCACAGGCTTACCAGTTTCACGATCCCAGATTACGGTAGTTTCCCGTTGGTTGGTGATGCCTATGCTGATGATTTGATCGGCTTTCAGCTTGTTTTTATCAATTACCTCCTTGAATACTGCCCACTGAGAAGACCAGATCTCTTCAGGATCATGTTCTACCCATCCGGGCTTAGGAAAGATCTGTTTAAATTCTTTTTGGGCAACATCGATTAATTTGCCCGAGCTGTCTACCAGCAGGGCTCTGGAGCTCGTCGTTCCCTGATCCAGTGCAATGATATACTTCATTTTATCCAATGGGGTTAATGGTTTAATGTGTGAAGTTTATTTGAAGATAATATAGAAAATAATTTACAGAAGGTATTACCCATTGAAAGTTAGATTCAAAAAATGACCTTCAAATGATAGATTTTATGAATGATGCTGGCTTTGTTTGTTTTGTGATGACATATCTGCGATAAATAGGTAAATCTCCTAATCCAAATTAGGCTTTTTACCATCGCATATAGTAGACAGAGGAGGTAGCTTTAATCTTCTTTCAAACAAATAAATAAAGCAAAATGTATCGCGATCGATTTATCAAAGTATCACTAAAGGCGAGGATCCTGTTGGTGTTACTATTTTTGATGTCTGTGGCTTTTTTTTCAGCTGTAACAAGCCCGGATTTTTATGAAGAATACCAGAACAAAGATTACGCATCAGGTATTTATGTAGAATAAAAAAAAGCACAGATTTTCCCATGCTTCTTCTGCGTTACTAACCTGTATGTGAATCGTTATTCCTGATCAGATTTCTCAATTTTTCTGGTCAGGAAGTATCCGATAGTAAGCCCCAGTCCTCCGAAGATGAAAATCATCGCAGGGATTGTGATTTCAGTATCAATTGGTGTTAGACCGGGAGTTCTTATTACTTCTCCACGTATTTTAATATCAGTACCTAATATTGAACCGGTAAATATGCCAAAACCGATACCCATAAATAGGAGCGCAATATTCAAAATAAATTTAGCGATAGAAAATTTCATTCCTTTACGTTCAAAGAGTGAGGCGTCCGCCCCCTTTTCAATCATTGCCAAGCGTTCTTTGTTTCTGGTAGAAAGAAAGACATAGGCGATACCAAATGCTGTTCCAAATAGTGCTAGAAATACGATTGCAACTTCCATATGATTATTTTAAGTTTTGATGTGTGTCAGGTTTGACAACACCAGTGGAGGTTTGGTTACAAACTATTCAGGTTTATTTGTAACCAGTATCTTTAACTCCTAGTCTAATAGGAGCAGATGCATGAGCAGGATGATATCATTTTGATTAAGGAGGTCATAAAAGGGAATACCCAGATGTATTCAATCTTGGTTGATAGATATCAGAAGCAAGTATTCAATTTTGTGATCAACATCCTAAAGCACAGAGAAGAAGCAGAGGAAACTGTTCAGGATACTTTTATGAAAGCCTTTAAGTCATTAAACGGGTTTAGAAATGAAGCTCGATTTTCAAGCTGGTTATTGAGCATAGCGTATAATACCAGCATGACCAGGTTAAGGAAAAAGAGCGTGGTTACGGTAAATATGGATGCAACGCATCGTTTTAGTGAAAGAGAAGCTCCTAATAATATCAATCGGCAGATAGCAGCCACAGATGCCAATAAGGTCTTGTCCATGGCCATGACTTCGCTATCTGAAGACGAGCAAGCTATTGTCACTCTGTTTTATTATAATGAACAATCAATTAAAGAAATTTGTGACATATCTGGTATGACAGCTTCTAATGTAAAAATTGTCTTACATCGAAGCAGAAAGAAAATGTTTCAAACATTGGATAAATTAGGAATCAAAGAGTGGGCATGATAAAAAACAGAGAAAATTTTGATGAGGAAGAGCTTTTGAGAACGTTATTCCAACAGTCGGCAACTGAACCAGGGCATGACTTAAAGCAGAATGTCATGAGGCAGATTGAAGCGTCCAACAGTAAGGCCTTTGAATATCAACCGGTCATAGGAAGGAAAAGCTGGATCGTGATTTTAGGAAGTTTTTTCACACTTATGGCTTACTTGATGGTAGCATCATCTGGGAATGGTGTGAGGAATATGAAGTTCCCCGACCTGAAAATGTTTACCAAATGGAAACTACCGAGTGATATTTTTACTTTTTGGTCAGCACTCAGCTTACCTCAATTATCCTACCCACTGATGATGGCAATCATGGTATTGATCGTATTTGGCATCTATTTTATGCTGAGCATCAAATTTGGCAAGCGATATTTTACTGAAAACTGAATCTATAGAATAGCCTGAGCATCATAGTTTGTTAGCGTTTTCCAGACGCTTCCGGTATTCTGGTCGATCCTTCCATCGCTCAATGAACGGCTGATAGGCTTCAGTATCCCACCAAAATTGAGGTTCAGGGTCTGGCACAGATAGCCCACCCTTATAATCATTTCCTTCCACACTGCTGTCGATGGATTCCAGCCAGTTTTCAAAATAGCTGATCATCTCCCGAGCCTTCTCTTGCTTTATGGATAATACATCTTCTTTTTCTTCCCTGTCCGTTTTGAGGTTGTATAGCGCATATTCCTTCTTTTCAATGTCTTCTGCAATCAGTTTGTAATCATTGTCAATCAGAGCACCCTTATTCTTATACTTAAATGGGATTGGCTTGGTGCGTTCCGCTATGTTTTTCTTTAAAAGCGGCAAAAGGCTGGTTCCGTCTATTGGTTTAGACATCACATCGTCTGGCAATTGCAGGAGTGCGCTGATGGTTGGGAAAATATCCATCGTACTTGCAGGAAAATCACTCGCTCTACCCCCTTGTATTTTTTCTGGCCATTCAATGATACATGGAACCCGTAAACCGCCCTCATAGATACTTCCCTTGAACCCCCTAAGTCCACCAACACCTGCTTCGCCTCCTTCACGTAAGCCGCCATTGTCGCTGTTGTACCATACCAAGGTGTTTTGAGAAACTCCAAGGTTCTTTAGTCCATCTCTAAGCTGTCCAATTCCTCTGTCCAGCTCTACAATCTCTCCCAAATACTCTTTTTGTTGATCTTCCAAGGAGGGAGGTAAGCCTTCTTTGTCAGCGCTTAAGGCAGTCCATGGATTGTGCGGACTTCCATACCAGATGACCACAAAAAAAGGACCATTTTTATTTGCTGCAATGTAATCCAGGGCCTGATTTACAATTACGGCTGATGAGCTTCCAGTGTATTCCTTGAATTCTCCTTGATGACTCATGATGGGATCCACATCAAAAAAATTGGTCACAGAAATCCATTCTTCAAAACCAAAAAAACCTGGATTTCTACGGTCTTCCTTGTAGATGGGAACGCCGGGACCCCGTAAGCCATCCAAATGCCATTTGCCAAAATGAGCTGTATGATATCCAGCAGCTTTAAGAGCAGCAGCAATTGTTTTTTCCTGGATACGTAACGGATAGCCATGTTCATAAACGCCTGTTCTCCAGGAGGCTCTCCCTGTTAATACGGTAGCACGTGTGGGCGAGCAGACCGGAGCCCCTGCATGGAAGTTGTGGAGCGTCAGACCATTTTTTGCCATGTCGTTAATATTTGGAGTTTTAAGGATCGGATGGTTATAATAACCGACCTGACCATAGCCCTGATCATCAGACATGATCAGTACGATGTTGGGCTTTTTCGTTTCTTCAGTGGATTGACAGGCAGCGAGGAAACATAAGGTTACTGTGGCATAAAACAAGTAAGCGTATTTCATGATCAGGTTCTTTTGAAAGTGTTCTAAGGACTAATTTAACAGTTATGCAGATACTATTTTATGCTACTCTTTTCCTATATTAACCCATTGGCGAATAGCTAGATGATTAACATTAAATTAAACCTATTAAAAATTTATTCAGGGGCACAGTTTTTTAACCCTGAATGGCCTTAGCCATTGGAAATAAAAAATCAATTTCATGAAAAAGGATTCAAGTAGAAGAAAATTCATCAAACAGGGAACAATTGCCGCCACAGGCATGCTGACCATACCAACCATCATCCCCGCTTCAGCATTGGGTAAAAACGGCTTTGTGGCACCAAGTGACAGAATTGTGATGGGAATTATAGGTGCGGGTAACCAGGCTGGAAATGACGTAGGAAATTTCTTGAGAGATGAGCGAATCCAGATCAAGACCGTTTGCGATGTAAATAAGAGAAGTAGTGGGTATTGGCAAGGAAAAGTTGCGGGTAGAGAATTTATCATGGATATGGTCAATACCAGCTATTCGGAGCGAACAGGTAAGACTTATAATTCCACTAAGGGCTGCGAAGATTTTAGGGAAGTAATTGCTGACAAAGAGATAGATGCAGTAGAAATTGTTACTCCGGATCATTGGCATGCAATTCCAGCTTTGATGGCTGCTGCTGCCAAAAAAGATATTTATTGTCAGAAGCCACTGGCACTTACCATAGAGGAAGGAAGGGCGATTAGTAATGCGGCATCACATCATGGAGTCGTTTTTCAGGTGGGGAGTCAACAACGCTCTAATCCATTTTTTCGAGGAGCTGTCGAGAAAGTAAGGAGTGGCAAATTAGGCAAGCTCAATAAAGTGGTCTGTGGTTTGCCCAGTGGAACGCCTGACTATGGTAAGACCGGAGACCAAACCGAAACGGCACCTGTCCCGAAAGACTTTGACTATGAAATGTGGTTAGGGCCTGCACCAGATGCACCTTACTGTCCGGCACGGACCCATGTAAACTTTAGGTGGAATCTGGATTATTCTGGAGGTCAGCTTACTGATTGGGGTGGACATCATCCCGACATTGCTCAATGGGGAATTAACAGGGAAGAATCAGGTCCAATTAGGATTCAAAACGCCAAGGCCACCTGGTCCGATCATCCCATTTGGAATACCGCAACTGAATATTATTTCGAAGCTGTCTATGACAATGACGTGCTTTTAGTAATTGGAAATATTGACAAGGAAAAAGGCATTAAATCGGGTGTAACTTTTTATTGTGAAGATGGCTGGATACAAGCCAATCGTCATGAGCATGCGGCAAATCCAGAATCTCTGCTAAGAATGAAGGTGGACGAAAAAGATAAATTATATACCAGTGACGATCACTATAGAAACTTCATCGATTGTGTGATTTCCCGCGAAAGGACGGCTGCTCCTGCAGAGTTTGGCCACCGTTCCATAACCATTGCACATTTAGGCAATATTGCGATGATGCTCAATCAGGATTTGGAGTGGGATCCTGTGACCGAAAAGGTGAAAAATAACTTTGCAGCAAATCAATTACTTAACAGAAAGATGCGAGATCCCTGGGACTCAATTTATAAGCAGTATTTGGTTTAACATAAAGTATCGACCTAACTTTAGCTTATGCCTAAGTTATCGACTGGTAGATATTGGACCAAATTCATTTTTCTTGCTGTATCTGTAATTGCCCTTACCTCGGGTTGTCAGGAATCCGAATTGACAAATGGCAACCCATTCATGCTTTTTGAAGCGGAACGTTTAAGCTGTGCAAAAAATCAATATCAACAGCACTCATTGCCTTATCAGGCGGCAGTTGATTCATTGAAAGTAAGCGCAGATGGTTTTCTGCATTTAACTCCACCATCGGTCGTTCATAACCATTCAACGCCGCCTAGTGGAGATGATCATGACTATTTCAGTATGGGACCTTTTTGGTGGCCAAATCCGGATACACCGAATGGGTTGCCCTACATTAGAAAAGATGGTTATGTAAACCCTGAAAGGAATGAATTTGACCGGACACTTATGTCAAAGATGGCGAAATCCTCCTTCACACTGGCGCTTTCCTGGTTCTATACGGCAGATGAAAAGTATGCCAGAAAAGCAGTGGAGATTCTTGAAACCTGGTTTCTCCATCCGGCCACTCGCATGAATCCGAACCTTAATTATGGGCAGGCCATCCCGGGCATCACAGAAGGCAGGGGAATAGGCATTATAGAAACAGGAGATTTTGTAGACCTGGTGAATGGGATTGAAATGCTCAAAAACGCGGAAGCTATGAGCCTCGAAACTTATGAAGGTTTAAAAGACTGGTTTGAAGCTTATACTTTATGGCTTGTTAGTAGTAAAAATGGATGGGACGAGCGCATGTATCACAACAATCATGGCACTTCCTATGATAGTCAGGTGGCCTCATTTGCACTTTTTGCTGGTATGGACTCTATCGCATCGATGGTTTTAGATTCAGTCAAAGTAAAACGGATAGATACTCAAATAGCCTCTGATGGGAGGCAGCCATTTGAGCTTAAAAGAACCAAGGCCATGAGTTATAGCATAAAGAATGCTCGCCATTTGATTGAGAATGCAATTCTTGCTGAAAAGATGGGCATTGATCTGTGGAATTATCAATCGCCTGAGGGGGGAAGTATCATGAAAACCCTCAAATATCTGGTTCCTTTCTATGTGGAAGAAAAAGATTTTCCCTACGAACAAATTGGAGGAATTGAGAAAAATGCAGAAGACCTGCTTGAACTTTTACATATTTCTTCACTGTATGTTGATAGTGAATTTCTTAAGGAAAGTATCAATCAGTTTCCGGTCAGCTTACCGGATCACAGCATGATGCATTTGTTGTATCCGAAGTGTGAAAAATAAGCCTCCTTTCCAGTATAAAAATGTGATTTTTTAATCATTTTCTGAATAAAACACCAAAATATTTCAATTTATTTTTTGATTATAAGTAAGGCAAATTCCCCCTTTTTGCTTCACAGGGTGCATAATCGGCTTTTGTTTGGAATAAAGACTTAAATCAATCTAAACAAAATTCTTAACCAAAAGCTTATACCTGCCTAAATACAAATACATGAAAATCAAAAACTCAATTATGATGATGATCCTCACAGTGATGATCGCATCGACAGGACTAAAAGCTCAAGACAAAACCATCGTAGAACTTGCAGTAGGCACCGAATCTCTTTCCACCTTAGTGGCTGCCGTGAAAGCAGGTGGATTGGTAGAAACATTAAGTGGAAAAGGACCTTTTACAGTCTTTGCTCCAACTAATGAAGCCTTCAATAATTTGCCAGAGGGCGTTTTGGATATGTTATTGAAGCCGGAAAATAAAGATAAGCTGGTTTCTATTTTAACTTACCATGTGGTTTCAGGGACGGTGAAATCAACGAGTCTGGCAAATGGAATGAGTGCTGCAACAGTACAGGGTGACGATATCAAAGTGGATTTGACCTCAGGTGTAAAAATTAATGATGCAAAAGTTTCGGCTGCTGATATCATGGCATCTAATGGGGTAGTGCATGTAATTGATAAAGTAATCTTACCTCCAAGTTTAAATTTATAGCTCATTAGTGGCTGATCAAATGGACGGGGTCAGTCACTTTTATTTTTTCATATATCGTTAACATTCCATCAAGTTTAGTTCCTTGGATGAAAGTCTTTGATGACCTGCTTCAGGTAATCTCGATCCAGGTGGGTGTATATCTCGGTTGTCGTAATTGACTCATGACCCAGCATTTCCTGGACAGCACGTAAATCTGCTCCACCTTCAATCAGGTGAGTAGCGAAGGAATGACGGAAAGTGTGAGGGCTGATGGTCTTTTTTAAGCCCACTTTCAATGCTAGCTCTTTAATGATCATAAAGATCATGACCCGGGACAAGCTGCTGCCTCTCTTATTCAGAAACAGGAAATCTTCTTGTCCTTGCTTGATGGACAAATGCACCCGAACCTGATCCCGGTAAATCTTGATTTGTTTCAGTGCTTCCCTGCCAATGGGGACCAGCCTTTCTTTATTCCCTTTCCCAACTACCCTCAGAAATCCAATGTCCTCATAAATATTGCTCATTTTGAGTGCAACTAACTCCGATACCCTGAGTCCCGAACTGTATAATGTCTCCAGCATGGCTCTGTTACGTGTTCCTTCTGGTTTTGACAGGTCTATAGCGGCAAGTAATTGTTCGATCTCATGAAACTCCAATGTGTCCGGGAGCTTTCTCCCCAGCTTGGGAGATTCGAGCAATTCGGAAGGATCTGTATCCATTAATTGTTCATAAAGCATAAATCGATAGAAAGATTTTATGCCAGAAAGTAAACGTGCCTGAGAATAGGCTGACAGTCCTAATTCACCAATAAATTCAACAAAATCAATGAGCTCTTTTTGTGTAACTTTAAGTGGAGAGATTTCAATTTTTTTGATTTCGAAAAACTCCTTTAATTTCGTAACATCTCTTGAGTAGGCTTCAATGCTGTTTTCTGATAGTGATCTTTCTATTTTCAGATAATCTTTGAACTGCTTGATGTAGATGTCCCAACTCATGGTTTAGCTAAATTAGCCTGAGCGGGGCAATTCACCATAGGTAAGCAAGACAATGGATATAATAATTATCAACGGACCGAATCTAAATTTGCTCGGAAAGCGTGAGACCAGCATTTATGGCAACCAATCGTTCGAAGACTATTTCGGCGAACTGAAGAAGCTTTTTCCGGAAGTGAACCTCACCTACTTTCAGTCTAACCATGAGGGTGCGCTTATCGATAAACTACATGAGGTGGGGTATGCATACGATGGGATCATCGTCAATCTGGCCGGATTCACCCATACGTCTGTTGCATTGGCAGATGCCATTGCGGCTATTACGACGCCAGTGGTGGAGGTTCATATTTCGAATATTCATGCGAGAGAGGATTTCCGGCAGCATACTTATACCGGTTCCAAAAGTGTCGGCATTATCTCAGGTCTTGGTCTGAAGGGTTATGAAATGGCTGTCCGCTATTTTTCCTGAAGCAAATGTTCAACCTGAAGGAAATATTTTCTGTTACCCTAATTCTTTTCTCGGTTATTGACATCTTAGGCAGTATTCCCATCGTGATCGATCTCCGAAAAAAAATAGGCCACATTCAATCAGAAAAGGCTACCCTGGCTTCAGGGGCTATTATGGTTGTTTTCCTCTTTCTGGGAGAGGGTATCCTTAACTTATTTGGTATTGATGTTTCATCATTTGCAATAGCGGGTGCTGTGATCATGTTTATACTGGGGATGGAAATGATACTAGGCCGTCAGTTTTTCAAAACGGATGCCAGTGATCTCTCCTCAACTTCCATTGTGCCAATAGCTTTTCCGCTCATCGCAGGGGCAGGTACAATGACCACACTAATTGCACTTAAGGCAGAATATCAAACCTTGAATATTCTTATCGCCATACTTTTGAATGTAATAATTGTATATCTGGTCTTGAAATCAAGCGGTTGGCTGGAAAGGAAAATTGGGAACGCAGGATTTAATATAATGCGAAAGGTATTTGGAATTATATTACTATCAATTGCAATAAAATTATTTAAAAATCACTGGTTTATCCCATGATCAATTTATACACAGATGGAGCGGCTAAGGGTAATCCTGGCAATGGAGGTTTTGGTACAATCCTAGAGTTTAAAGGCAAACGAAAGGAGCTTTCGGAAGGGTTTAGGCTCACAACGAATAACCGAATGGAATTGCTGGCAGTAATTAAGGGCCTGGAGGCTATTAAGAAGTCAGGGTGGGAAGTGCATGTTTATTCTGATTCTAAATATGTAGTTGATGCGGTAGAGAAAGGCTGGGTAAAAAACTGGGTGGCCAAAGGGTTTAAGGGAAAGAAGAATGGTGATCTGTGGGAAAGGTTCTTGAAAAGCTACTACCGGCACCAGGTTAAATTTCATTGGATCAAGGGTCATGCTGGCCATCCAGAGAATGAACGTTGCGATGAATTAGCTGTTGCTGCCGCTGAAAGTGATGATTTGCAAATTGATACCGTCTTTGAGAAAGAGCAGCAAGCAAGGGGATAGAATAACTTACCTTTATTCTGGCTCGTGTTTTGTTTGGTCTATTGTTAAATTTACGCTACTCAAAATCGCCAGAAAATGAAATATCTCTTACTCGCCCTATTTTCATTCACTTTTGTATTACAATCTTCAGCTCAGTTTGGTGGGCTTGGAAGGGCACTTAAGGAAAAGGCAGGAGAGGTATTAAAGGAAAAGGGCAGAGACTATGCGGAAGAAAAAGTCTCAGAAAAGGCCGATTCTTACGATACCACTACTTTCAATTATGCCATCGCCTTTTTAGACAAAGCAGAATCTTTTGAAAACACCCAGGAAGGTGAAGGCGTGGTGAAAGGTTTGGACAGGTTCCTATCAAAAGACAATGAGAAATCAGACCTTGAAGTTGCTCGTGATCTCTACGAAAGGGGAAGGATACACTATAACATGAGAAGCTATTGGGCAAGTGAAAAATATTTATGGTTGTCCATATGGGCTTATTATGAACTGGATGAAACAGAAGATCCGGTATTCCTTAAAGCTGTTGGCACACTGGCCTTGCTTTATAACAACATGGGCCGATACGAAATAGCGGATACCACCAATGCCTATGCATTAGATAAATGGAAGATCAGTGAGGGAGTTGAAAGCAAGGGCTACGCAGCAGAATATAACAACCAGGCAGTGATTGCTTTCAACATGGGAGAATATAATAAGGCTGAAAAAATCTACAATGAAGCACTGGATTTGATTGAGATAGTTGAGGGTTCTGAGTCCGTACCTTTCGCCATAGCGCATAATAATCTTGGTATTCTTTATCAGCACATGGGAAGAAGTGAAGAAGCCCTGGAAATGATCAATAAGTGTTTGGACATCGCAGAAGATGAGCTGAGAGAAAAGTCAGGTACTTATATACAACTCATGACCAATAAAGCTTTGATCCAGCAGGAGAACAAACAGTATGAGGCTGCTGAAGCCACCTATCAGAAAGCCATTGACCTACAGACCAGCAGAGTTAAACTTAATCGTAAATCTGATCCAGATTATGCCCACCTACTCAATAACATGGCTTCCCTATACCTGGAGACCGGAAGAACAGATAAAGTAGAAGCCTTGCTAAAAGAAAGCCATGACATCTATGTTAGTAAGTTTGATGAGGATCATCCTTCTACCTCTGCAGCAAAAGCTGATCTGGGAAATTTTTATCGTTCCCAAGGTCGGTTTTCAGAAGCTGAAGGACTGCTGGAGAAAGCATTTGAAAATCGAAAATCCAGTCTTGGAGACACACATCCGGTTACTATCCAAAGCCAGGAAGACCTGGCCATTTTGCAGTGGCTAAATGGTAACACCCCCGAAGCCACAAAAAATTACGACGAGGTCATGGAATACAGTATGTCCTTCATCAATGAGTTTTTCCCACCCATGAGTGAAGTGGAGAAGACCAAATATTGGGAGAAGATGAAAAATCGATTTTCTACCTTCTACAATTTTGCACTTGCGAATTCAGTGGACGATCCTACGCTATTGGAAAAGATGATTAATTATCGGCTACTCACCAAAGGGATGTTGCTGAGTACCACCACCAAGATAAAAAACACCATCCTGAATAGCGGTGATGAGGAATTGATCAACCTGTATAACCAATGGCAGGATCAAAAGCGTACACTGGCTATTTATTATTCTTTCTCTAAAGAGGAGGTGAGCAAGCAAAATGTAAACATCGACTCGCTCGAAGATGCTGCTAATAAGAGTGAAAGATTACTTTCGCAGAAGTCATCGGATTTTGCAGATGCTCTGGTAACAAAAAGTGTGGATTATAAGCAGATTCAGTCAAGGTTGAAAACAGGAGAAGTAGTAGTAGAAATGATTCAATTCCCTGAATTTAAAAATGCGATGACGGGATCTTATAAATATGCTGCTGTAATTATCAAGCAGGTTGGCCCGCCAATTGTTACTGTTTTGGAGAATGGAGATCAGCTTGATAAACGATATTATGCGTACTACAACAATGTGATCAGAAATAAGATCAAGGATGATTACTCGTATGATCAATACTGGAAGCGGATCAATAATTATTTAAGTGATTCAAAAACAGTTTTCTTTTCTCCGGATGGTGTTTATAGCCAGATAAATATCAATACGTTGAAAGATCCCAATGGTAAGTACCTGGTACAGGACAAGGTGATCAAGTTGATTGGTAGTCCCAAAGACCTATTAGAAGCCTCTTCGACAACGGCTTCAGGTAAAAATGCTTTTTTACTTGGCTTTCCCAATTTTGGATCTTCCGACATCGTGCCGCTTCCCGGCACCCAAAAGGAACTTCAACAGGTGAAGTCTGCGCTTGTCTCCGGTAAATATCAGGTCAAAGATTACACTCAGGCGAATGCAACGGAAGCTAATATTAAGGGAGTGTCTTCTCCTAAAATCATGCACATAGCCACTCATGGATATTTTATGGAAGATATACAGAGCCAGGGGAGTGTTTTTGGCGTGCAGGTGGAATATGCTAAAAACAATCCGTTGCTACGGTCAGGATTGATGTTGGCAGGTGCTTCCTCTGAAGAGCAGAACGCCTCCTTCAGCGAAGAAGAGAATGGAATACTTACGGCCTATGAAGCGATGAACCTGGACCTAAATACTACGGAATTGGTCGTACTATCTGCCTGTGAGACGGGAAAAGGTGATGTCAGTTCAGGTGAAGGCGTATATGGTCTTCAGCGTGCATTTGTAATGGCAGGGGCTGATAAAATGATCATGAGCCTCTGGAAAGTAGATGACGCAGCCACACAGGATTTGATGTCAAGGTTTTATAGAAATTGGATTCTTTCCGGACAGGAGATGTCTCAGGCTTTCAGAAATGCTCAAATACAATTGATGGCTACCTATCCGGATCCCTATTACTGGGGTGCTTTTGTCATGGTGGGGAGGTAGGTATTAGGATTCATAGTATTGTCAAATGCTCAGGCCACGCAATCCATACTTGGTATCCTCACTAACCGGGGTGGATGAAAATCAAGAAAGGAAAGACCTCAGCCATTGGTGGGGTACTGGTCTTTCCATTGATTATAAGATGTTTAACTCGATGAACGCTACCTAATCCAATACCATATTAGTAGTTTCTTTTGATTTGTATTCTGATGGTATGGGGAGCAAATTCATCTCCTCCAAAGTATGGGTGCAGCATATAGTAAACTCCAGCATCACAGGTAGGTGCGCGTGGAATTGACACTAACTGATCCTGGAATCGAAAAACATAAGCATCGGCATTCAGGTATATTTCATAGTATTGGGATTCAAGTAGTGTGGCATTTCCAATTTTTTCACTAATTCTTTCCCCGTTCACATAGCAGTAAGCAAATATTTCAAGGGTATTATCAAGCCATCTCCAGCCGAACCTCGCACTATTTTCATGATGTGGTGTATTGCAATCTGAAAAGCCAAATAGCTTGTTGATGTCCCATTGGTTTTCAGGTATGGCAGATTGATAAATCGCAGAGGAATCAAAAATAGCCCAAAATTGAAGATAGGGGGATTGGAGGGCCTCGGCTCGGTATACTGAGTAATGATTGCCTTCAGGAATAATGTAGTCTTCGTAGTAATCCCACTGCGACTCACATCCAAATAATACTAAAAGTAAAGGAACCCACTTTTTCATAGGGTTTTATTGTTTGGGTTTAATTAATTCCAACAGAGTATCAGTTTCGATTCAAGCGCAGGCAGGCCGTACCTAAACCCCCCACCAAATCCAATTTTAACGAACTTGTAAATCCTGATTTGACTTTCAATAAACGGAGTTATGACCACAAATTTATTTCCTGTTATTCCTCCTTTTAAGTTCAAAGAAATTGATATATCTCTGTAGTGCTTAATGGGAATGTTTATTGCTATACCGGTGTATTGTTGCTTTTCACTGACCTCATTAACTTTATAGTTTTTAGTTTGATAAAAGGCACTCATGCCCCATCCATTTTTGAAATACCCTGCTTCAGCACCATAATAAGTTCCTGATACAGTATTTACCGACGAAATAGAAACTTGCTGAGCAAACACGGAATGTAATCCGAGTGCCAGAGTTATTAAATAGAATATGAGCAGCTTGCCTTTCATCACCCTTTATTTTATGCTTTTTCTAAAGATTAATAAAACATATTTCATTGTTGGTCTGAAAAAATAAGTTCCTAGAAAACGAGTTGAATTTTTCATTTCTGTTTGAATTCCGTACTACTAAGTTGGTACATATAATGGACCTATGTATCGGCAAAAGGCGTATTGTTTGAATTAAGATTATCGCTTAGATTATCAAGTAAATGATCTGGTTGATCAGTCCAATTTCAGTGCTTGGGTGCCCACTTTCAGGCTGTATTGAGCCGAGATTTCTGAATTAACTAAAGAATCAAGAGGTAACCTGCGCAGATACAATTGATGGCTACCTATCCGGATCCCTCTATTTCTGGAGTGCTTTTGTCATGGTGGGGAGGTACGTATTAGGTTTCATAGTATTGTCAAATGCTCAGACCATGTAATTCCTTTTAGTCAGTCTGAATGAGGAATAACTTTGACCTTTTGGAGCAGGTTTGTTAGGTCACTATCAATGAAGTAGCATGTAAAAAGTATGTTGAGTGAAATGATCTCGTGAGTGTTTTGGAGAAATAATACTTAGTTGAATGAGTAGCCTCTGACTTTACGATTAGCTTAAAGTTAAAAGTTTCAAACCACTCAGAGTTACTAAATGAACTCTGAATTAGATGTTTGAAGCTGTATCCTAGAAATAACTACTGAACCTCGCTGATTTGAACTATGGGCTGTGAATTTGTATATTTGACGGCGTCAGCCATTATTTTTTGCGCATGTGGTCCGAATGAATGTTTAAAATCTGCGATCGTTTCATAAAATAAGTGTCCAATGGCTAAGTAGGTAGCGGGTGCATCTGGAGCTCTGCCAGTCCTTTATCTACAGACGTTGCCTTGATTGCTCACCTAATAAATTTGATACCATAGGCATGTGTTTATTGCTATAGTGCTCGATGTCAAAATTGTTACCTTCTCCATTGGGATAGAATATACTTAATTTAATTGATGCTTGTTTTATGTTGTTGAGGGTTAGTTGTATGACTATAAGTAAGATACCCAATACTTACATTATGCTAATATCAAGATCTTAGAGAAACAGACCTTCATCAATATTGAGGGTGAGAAAAATGCATTCTTTCAAACTACTTTTCAGAAAGTTTGATAGACCTTTAGAGACCTGCTAAAATGATTCCTACTTCAAAATCGGCCTTATTAGGTTAAATATATGAAGCGAGTTTGTTCACTCCCAAACCATTGCCACTTTTCCCTTCGTACGCATATCTTCGATATAACCTATCGCCTCCGAAATTTTGTGATAGGGATAGGTTTTGTCAATGTGAACCTTAATTTTCCCGGTTTGAAGTAGTGATCCCAATATCTCTAAATCCTGGGTGTTGGCTGCTGCGGTAAACTGAGCCAATGGGAACTTGCTAAAACCTGCTTGAATAAGTAACTGCATCATGTGTTTCATGGTGGTAAAGCCGACGAGGACACCACGTCTCCCCATTCGCTTGAAATCCTTCATGAAAAGGTTCCCGTTGGTATCAACAACGAGGTCATATTTACCTTTGTGTGCATGAATATGCTCTTTGTCATAGGCAATTACTTTATCAGCGCCTAAACCCAATACAAAATCTTTGTTTTTGCTTGAACAAACGGCTGTTACATTAGCACCGTAGGCTTTCGCGATTTGTACAGTAAAATGACCGACGCCTCCCGATGACCCATTGATGAAAACTGTTTCTCCTTCCTTGAGCTTACCATAGGTCGTGAGGGCCTGTAGCGCTGTAAGACCAGCTATGGGTACGCACGCCATTACAGGAAAATCGAGATTTTCTGGCATCATGCCACAAGCATTTGCCGGCACACATGCATATTCAGCAAAAGCGCCTCCTTTGAGCGTTTCTCCAAACACCCGATCCCCTTTTTTAAAGTGAGATACCTGATCTCCTACTTCTTCAACAACACCCGCAAAATCTGCTCCCAGCGTTTTATCTTTTGGTTTAAATAATCCAAAAGCAAAACGTGCAAAAAAAGGTTTTCCCCTAAGAATATGCCAGTCTGCCGGATTTGCTGAATTCGCTTTCACGCTAACCAAAAGGTGATTTTCCTTTATGGTTGGCTTTTCTATATCAGCTAAGTGAAGAATTTCTGGTCCTCCATATTTTGTTTTTATAAAGGCTTTCATTTCAGTTAATTATACTATTCGGCCTAAAATAGTCGAGAAACAATATTTAATGAATTATTGTCGTCAATTGAATTTCAACTGTATCCTGGTCTAATACTGCGGATTTTCTAGAGACTATTTCTTCTTTGCTATAGCGATATTGCCAGATGTCCCTTCTAGCTCCATTTCAACTACTTTTCCTTGCTCTTCCTTAAATGTGAATGATAAGGATCCATCCAATGCAGTGAATTTATTATTCCCTACAGGTACCAGATAACCGGATCCGGGAGCGGGTTCTAAAACCAGAATCCCTGATTTTTCTGTGACGGTTATTTCAGAAGAATTGATAACGTAAACACCTTGCATATCCTGGATATTAAGATCAAATGCTTCGTATCGCTCTGAAATTGAAGGGTAATAATTGTCTAGCTCATTAAAATCAGGAAATATGGAATTCACCACAATCGTCGATACCTGCTTCCCATTTGGAATACTAATAGAGATCTCCTTATCGTCACCTTCCCAGGCATTTGAACTCTTCATGGCAGTGTACGTCTCAGGTTTGCTGTTTCCGTTTGGTTTGTAATCAACTGAAACACTGAGTGGCACTGGCCGATCCCCAATTTGCTTTACTACGAGTTTGCCATTCTTGTAGGACTCAATGGCTACATCCGAATAACCCATTTTAAAATACCAGGGTTCCCAGAACCAGCTTAGATCCTCGCCACTTACATCTTCAAAAGTGTAGAAGAAATCATAGGGCGTGGGTGATTTTTTGGCCCATCGCCTGATGTATGTTCTAAAAACCTCCAGAAATTTCTCTTCCCCAAAATGCTGATATAGCAACGCATAGGTAAATGCCGGCAGGGTATATGAGTGGTACCCATAATTGATGCCCATATATTGAGAAGAGGTTACGGTTGGCAAATCACCAATTGCTCCTCCATTTCTATCCATCCCATTTTTAAATCGGGTGTATAACCCCGTAGGATCATATGCTTCTGTGAAATATTTATTTCTAACTAAGGTGGTAGTAAAAGTGGCCCAACCTTCGTCCATCCAGGCAAATCTTGATTCGTTAATTCTTACATACATAGGGAAATAGGTATGAAAAAGTTCATGGATTGCTACGCCTTCACTGGGTCCGGTATTGTTTGCCATCATGGGAAATTCCATTCCACCACCTCTCATGCCAATAAAAGTGGTAAAGGCTGGATAAGGATAAGGGATACCTGGAACATCTTCTGAGAAGTGTTTGATGGTTTTTTGCTGAATGAGTGTTATTTCACTGTAGCTACTCTCACTTGCCATTGGGTAGGCCGTACTGATAAGCACATCTTTTCCTGATACCTCCTGTGATAGGGCATCCCATAGGAAATGGTCACTCATGGCAAAGGCAAAATCTGAGACTTCTGAAGCTTTGTAGTGCCAGGTATTACTCTTCAATTGGAGGTTTGAAAGGTCCTCTTTTGTGACTACCTTAACAAGGTCAGTCGAAGTCTTTGCTCTTAAGTATTGCTCATGGATTTTTGCAGGGAGTACAGCTGAGCTATTCTCAAGTGTTCCTGTTGCCCAAACCAGAAAATTCTCAGGTGCAGTAATTTTTACATCAAAATCTGCCAGATTGTTATAAAACTCTGTATCAAAAGTGTAATCGGTTAAGTCCCATCCAAAAACATCATCGTAGACAGCTACCTGGGGGTACCAATACCCAACAAAGAAAGAGGTGCTATCTATCGCTCCAACCCGTCTTACGGTTAGCGGTACTTTTTGCTCCCATTGAAAACCTAAGGTGATCTCGTTCCCGGATTTTAGTGGTTCCTGTAACCTAAGCACTAGATTCGTCCCAGATCTCCGCGCCATTTCCCTATTGGTGATATCAAAGTTTTCTCCGTCTACGGTAAGTGCTTCAATGATGACTCCTTCCCCAATATCTTCTTCTTTGACTGCCATACCCCGCTCATTTCCTTTCTTGAAAACATCATAATACAAGCGAATAACGATTGTCGATAGGTCATCGGGACTGTTGTTTGTAAAAACGACTGTTTCTTTTCCACTTATAGTTCTTGTTTCGGGCGCAACAACCACATCAATATCATAGGACACACTGTTTTGCCAATAATTGATCCCAGGTTTGCCATCTTTTGATCTTGTATTGTTCTCATATGCTTTCTGTATCTCTTTGGGTATGTGAAGCTTACTTTGAGCATAAACCAGACAATTAGTTATTAAAAGTGATAACCCGACAAGTACTATCTTTATTTTCATGTTTATTGTTTTACTTCCCTTATTAATCAGCAAGAAATATAAGAGTAAAATCCTTATCATTTCTGTCTCAATAAATTTTTCTTGAGACTTTAGTACTGGTGTTTTGGCAAATATAGAATACCACTACATATAAGTCCTATGGGTCATGAACTGGTTAAATCTCTAAAAAAAAATAATGGTTGGTACTTAACCAAATCAAGCACCAACCAAAAAATGTTTTTTATTATTCTTTGATCAACTTGTAGGCGACGATCTTATTATCAAAAAAGGTAGGAACCAAGACCAATTCCTGATCTTCGATAAACCAGATATCGGCGGTGTTCTTTTCCTGATCTCGGGTTACTAATAGAGATTGCTTTCCAAAGTCACCAATGATCCAAATCTCTCCTGTCCAATCTGAGACGAGATAGACACCCTTCTCAGTGGTGGGAGTTATACCGTCTCCTGCACCAATACTATCTGCCAGCACGGTCATTTCTGATGTTTCAAGGTTGATATCGGCAAACTGCTGAGCGCCTGAAAAGGCTGCGTATAAATGAGACCCCACGACTAGCTGTCCATTGGGTCGGCTTGGCAGGTCAGCCATAAAAACTGAAGCCATTCCGTCTGAATATTTGAATATCTTATCACCATTAGAATCAGAGATGTAAAGATTGCCAACGGCATCAGACGTAATATCATTCATTCCGGAAGCTCCACTTACGACTGTCTTAGCGGTTACAGTACCGGTGGTAACATCAATAGCCACTAGCTCATCAAGATCCGCAACATATAGCGTGTTATTCACCAAAGCCATTCCTTTTGGCCCATTAAAGCCTGATACCCATTCCAGGTCCAGAATTTCACCCGAGGTAGAAACTTTTGAAATAAATCCGTTTCCATCCTTTTCCCATGGATTCATATTTACATTGGCTACATAGATTACCTCTCTTTGCGAATCATACAATACCGATTCAGGTGTCTTAAGTAAAGCATCTGTCTCCCATTGTTTTTCTAATTTATAGCTTGGCTGATCAGCCACTGTATCTCCATTGTCTGTGGATTCCTGCTTACCTGGTGAACAGGCATTCAAGACCATTGTTACCAGAATGAATATTTTTAAGATTGTAGATTTCATAGTGTTTGGTTGTTTTTGTTGAGTATAAAGTTAGAAAGATCCCATGTAATTAGAAACCTTTAAATAGTAACAGTCAATTGCGGAGATATGTTCGGATTTCCGGAGAATCCCTAAAGACTTCCAAAGTCAAAGTGTCCGTGCTAACCTTCCACTCGATCCTTGTATATTCCTGGGTAAGAAAATCACCTGCAAAGGAAGTGAACATGAGGTTTTTGAATAGCAGCTCCTTATCATCTATGGTATATTCACCGGACGCCATTTTGGTTATCTCATCCTGTTCATGACACTCCTTAAAAATGGCAAATTCATTATTCGATTTAAATATGATCTCTTCCGGACATGCTTCCGGCGCATTTACAATCTGAATCCAGTGACCCTGAATTTCGGACGAGGGAGTCACAACCTGTGTAAAGAATAGTGATAGGATCAGGTAATGAAGCATGGTATTTCAAAGTTCAGGAAAATATTTGATATAGCTAATGACCACTTTTTTATGGTTTTATTTGATTCAATTATTCAAAAAGTTGATTTTGGTTGAATTCAACAGCTATTATTATTTTATATTGTAGCAATAAATGACCTAAGAGATGAATACCAATAATAAAAGAAGAAGTTTTATTAAGAAATCCGCAGCTGGCTCTGCCATGTTAGTAGCAGGAGGCGTCCTGCCTCAATTTTCAGCAAAAGCTTACTCCCGTATCATTGGAGCCAATGAAAAATTGAACGTTTCGATGATGGGTGTAAATAGCAGGGGAAAGTCTCTGGCTGAAAACTTTTCACGCCAGGCAAATTGTGAGGTAATTCACGTTTGTGATGTAGATAGCCGGGCAATAACTACTTGTCTGGAAGCCATCGAGGACAGACAATCGACAAAAGCAAAAAGATACAGTGACTTCAGGAAATCATTAGAAAGTAAAGATGTGGATGCGCTGGTGATTGCTGCACCTGACCATTGGCATGCCCCAGCCTCATTGCTTGCTTTACAGGCAGGTAAACATGTATATGTAGAAAAACCATGTAGCCACAACCCTAAAGAAGGGGAAATCCTGGTTGAAGCGGCTGCCCGCTACAACAAAATAGTGCAGATGGGGAACCAACGTCGCTCCTGGCCCAATGTTGTGGAAGGAATCAATGCAGTGAAAAGTGGAGCCATTGGCAATGTTTATTATGGAAAAGGCTGGTATACCAACAACAGACCTTCCATTGGTATTGGTAAGAAAGTAGCACCTCCGGAATGGTTGGATTGGGATTTGTGGCAAGGTCCTGCACCAAGGAAAGATTTTAAAGATAATTTGATTCATTATAACTGGCATTGGCACTGGCATTGGGGAACAGGAGAGGCCTTGAATAATGGAACACACATGATTGACCTGCTTCGTTGGGGATTAGATGTTGACTATCCCACAAAGGTCGGTTCAAATGGTGGACGCTACAGATATAAAGATGATTGGGAAACACCCGATACGCAAATCATTAACCTGGATTTTGAAAATGTTTCCATGTCATGGGAGGGAAGAAGTTGTAATGGAAAGCCTGTTGAAGGCAGCTCTGTCGGGGTTGTGTTTTACGGGGAAAGTGGAAGTATCCTAATTCCCGGGGGGAATAGTTATACCATTTTTGATTTGAAAGGCAATGTGGTAAAAAAGGTTGAGGATGATCTCAAAATTGATCCACGTAATCCGGTCAACCCGGCCAGGCAGTTGGATGCTTTTCATATACAGAATATGTTCGATGGGATTTACAATGGCAAGTCTCTCAATTCTGATGTTGATTCCGGACACAAGAGTACTTTGTTGGTACAATTGGGGAATATCTCACAGCGAGTAGGTAGGTCTTTGGAAATTGACCCTAAAAATGGTCATATCCTGAATGATAATGATGCATTGAAATATTGGAGCAGGTCTTATGAAAAAGGCTGGGAGATGGAATTATAAAGAATTGAATATGCATAAAACAGTTTATTGTTTTTTAGTGATTGCCCTTGCTTTAACCGCATGTGACAGTCAAAGAAAAAGTGTTCAGGGGGAGTCATCAGATAACACCCTAACCGAGGAAGAGAAAAAGAACGGTTGGAAATTGTTATTTGATGGGGAGACATTTGACGGCTGGCGTGGGCTGGGTAGAGATACTGTACCCGTTGAGCATTGGAAAATTGAAGATGGAGCCATCAGGAAGCTAAACAACGAAGCAGTAGCTGAGCAGTCTGGAGGTACCTTACCGCAAGGTGGAGACTTGATGTCAATTCAGGGATACGATAATTATGAGCTGTCCTTTGAGTGGAAGATATTGAAAGCCGGTAATTCAGGTTTGAAATACAATGTGTCGGAGGAGCTTTCACAGGAGAATGGCTCGATGTACTCAGCCCTGGGTTTTGAATATCAATTGCTTGACGATGAAGATAGCAAGTACGTAGGAAAACTGAAATCATCTCAATATACCGGGTCTCTGTATGACATGGTTCCCTCTGAGGGAGCAGTGAAAAAGCCGGTAGGCACCTACAATCAAAGTAGAATTCTTATTGATGGCAATCATGCAGAACATTGGTTGAATGGGAAGAAAGTAGTAACATATGAGTTTGGCTCTAAATCATTAGATTCGTTATATCAAGCGAGTAAATTCAATAAATACGCAGGTTTTCTTGATAAAAAGAAAGGACATATTATTTTGCAAAATCATTCTGATGATGCGTGGTTCAAAAACATAAAAATTCGTGAGATACCCCAATAGTCAGTATGTGTCGTATTCTTTATCTACCTGTATAACCCAAATGATCCAATGAAAATTAGTTTTATTTCAATTTTTACACTCCTCCTTTTTTTAGGTTTCAATTTTAGCAAAGAAGAGAAAATAAATATGGAACAAGGCATTCTGTACACTGATGGAACATCGGTTGAAATTGGTATGGAGAATGGGAAAATCGTTCAAATAAACAGGCAAACAGCATCGTTCGGTACATCAAAAGTATTTGTAGCTCCCGGCTTGATCGATGTGCAGATCAATGGGTACATGGGTGTAGATTTTTCTGCTCCTGGCCTGACTGTAGAAGGGGTTAGGAAAGCAACGAAAGCATTATGGAAGGCTGGTGTAACTACTTATTATCCCACCATTATCACCAGTGATCTTAAGATCATAAAGGAGAATTTCGCAGTGCTTGCAAAAGCCAGAAAAGACGCTGAAATAGGCATGTCTATTCCGGGATTTCATTTAGAGGGTCCATATATATCACCTATACAAGGCTTTAGAGGTGCCCATTTGGAAAAATTTATTAGAAAACCTGATTGGGAAGAATTTCAGGAGATTCAGAAGTCAGCGGAAAACGGAATTAAAATCATTACGGTAGCCCCTGAGTTGGAGGGAGCTATTCCCTTTATCCGCAATTGCGCAGCATCAGGCATGATTGTTTCTTTGGGGCATCACAATGGGTCGAATGAAGATGTGCAGAAAGCAGTGGATGCCGGAGCAAAAATGGCTACACATCTGGGGAATGGCTGTGCTAATGAAATCAATAGACATTATAACCCTATCTGGCCTCAACTTTCCAATGATAAAATTACACCGAGCATCATTGCTGATGGCTTTCACCTCACTAAAGAAGAAGTTAGGAGTTTTTATAAAGTTAAAGGTCCAGGTAAGACAATTTTGGTATCTGACGCATTGGATCTAGCTGGTTTGCCTCCTGGTGAGTACATCCGGGGAGAGCGAACACTTTTACTTACGCCAAATGTGGTGAAGTTACCAAAGGAAAATGTGTTGGCAGGTGCAGCCTCACCCATTAGTAAATGTGTAGGCGTCATGGTGGACTTTACACAATGCAGTCTTTCCGATGCCATTCAGATGGCAAGTACCAATCCTGCGGAAATGTTCTCTTTAGATGACAAGGGAACCATTGGATATGGAAAGCGTGCTGATTTAATATTTTTTACTTTTGAGAATAATGAGGTCAACATCCAAAAGACCTATGTTTCCGGAAAATTGGTCTACGAGCAATAACCCAAACTCAGAACATTGAAAAATTCTATTATAAAGAAAATACTGATAGCCTTAAGTGCGGTTGGGCCGGGCTTATTCTTGATTGGATATAACATTGGTACTGGAAGTGTTACCACCATGGCCAAAACGGGTGCAGAACATGGAATGGAGCTCTTCTGGGCTTTGATCCTTTCCTGCATTTTCACTTTTGTGTTGATGTTGGCTTATGGTAAGGTTACGCTGGTTTCTGGGCATACAGCGCTTTTCAATTTCAAAACACTATTTAAAGGAGGATGGCTTCTTTCCTTGTATATCATCATTGCTTTAATCATTGGTGAGTTATTGGCACTTATGGGCGTGATGGGTATTGTAGCTGATCTGGTGCAGGAAGGCATTCGCTTAGGGTTTAATGGATATGAACTAAATACTTTTTGGATTATCCTCTTCTTTTCAATCCTTTTATACTTCCTGCTTTGGTATGGCCGATATCAAATTTTTGAAAAAGTACTCACCGTATTGGTGATACTCATGGGGCTGTCTTTCGTAGTGGTATTTGTGATGGTTAAACCTAGTATGTCAGCTTTGATGGAAGGTATTATACCTGGAATACCGGATACACCGGGAGCATTTGGGTTGATTGCTGCAATTGCAGGTACCACGTGCTCAGCAGCGGTTTTTATCATGAGGAGTACGGTAGTTGCTGAAAAGGGATGGAACATTGACGACCTGAAAACAGAAAAGAAGGATTCTTTTGTTTCAGCAGTAATGATGTTGTTATTGAGTGGAATCATCATGGCCGTAGGTGCAGGTACCCTACATGTTATGGGGTTAAAGCTGGAAAATACTGTTGATATGATCTACCTGTTCGAGCCCATTGGAGGAAAGATCGCTGCCTTTATCCTGATTATTGGTATTGCTGGAGCAGGATTATCTACCATTTTCCCAATTGTGTTGATTGCTCCCTGGCTGGTTGCAGATTACAGTGGAAAGCCCAGAAATATTCATTCCAAAAGTTCTAGGGTGCTGATATTTTCTGCCATGATATTTGCCTTTGGCAGCGTATTCCTGGCAGAAAGACCACCAACACTAATGGTGTTTTCACAGGCTTTTCAGGCGTGTATCCTTCCTGCTGTGGCGATTCCTATTTTTATTCTGATCAATAATAAAACATTAATGCAAGAGCATAAGGCGGGCACATGGCTCAATTTTGGACTTATTTCGGTAATCCTTTTTTCGCTGATCACGACCTGGTTTGCTATTTCTGAATTTTTATAAACCTAATGACCAATGACAAAAACCTTTGATGTTGATAAGTTGCATGTTTCAATTTTTGATACCCCTGAAGGGCTTGGACAAGCCGCTGCTCAATTTGTAACAAAGACCGTAAATGAAGCCATTCAAAAAAAGGGTAAGGCCAATGTGATTCTGGCAACAGGTGCCTCCCAATTCCCTTTCCTGGAAGCCCTAAAGAAAATGGATATTGATTGGCAAAAGGTGACCGTGTTTCATTTGGATGAATACAAAGGCATCTCTGACACACACCCTGCTAGCTTCCGTAAGTACCTCAAGGATCGGATATTAGATGAGGTGAAACCCAAGAAGGTATACTTCTTGAATGGGGATGCTGAAGATTTAGCAGCGGAGACAAAACGATACGAATCCCTATTGAAAGAACATCCGATAGATATTGCCTGTATTGGTATCGGAGAAAATGGTCACATTGCCTTCAATGACCCACCGGTCGCAGATTTCAACGATCCTTTGCTGGTAAAGGTGGTGGAATTGGATGAGGCCTGCAGAAACCAACAGCTTGGAGAAGGGTGGTTTCCTACATTTGAAGATGTTCCTAAGGAAGCTCTTAGTCTCACCATTACGGCGATTATGAATTGTAAGACGATTAGCTGTGTGGTTCCTGACAAGCGAAAGGCCGAAGCTGTTTACAATACTTTATATGCAGAAATAAACACCAAATGCCCGGGTACCATTTTGAGAAAGCATGCAGATACTACGCTTTTCTTAGATGAGGGATCCGCTTCAAAACTTAAATGATATGAAAGATAAGAATAGAAATTTCGATCGAAGACATTTTCTAAAAGCTTCTGCATTAACAGGTGCTTTTTTGGGTGTATTGCCAGGAGCAGTAAAAGCTGGTAACAAGGATTTTCTCAATGAAGAGCTGATCAAAGGCTCTCAACCCGGACC
Organism: Marinoscillum sp.; assembly: GCA_043554545.1. GTDB lineage: Bacteria > Bacteroidota > Bacteroidia > Cytophagales > Cyclobacteriaceae > UBA7330. Next base: position 453,761 of record CP121337.1, read on the forward strand.
TGCAAGGGGAGAATCCGTTCGATTACTGAAAGTAAAGCCTATCGAGCAGGTTAGGGTAGCATTTATCGGAACAGGCAACAGGGGAAGCAGCCATGTTAGACGTATAGCGGCATTAAGCCCAAAGACAAAAGTTGTAGCCATTTGTGATATCAGAAGCGAAAAGGCCAAAGCCTCAGCCGATTTCATGAAGAAGCAAGGTCAGAAGGTAGATGTGTATACGGATAAGGAGGAGGCCTGGAAAGAAATGGTGAAGCGGGATGATATTGATTTGGTGATCATTGCCACACCCTGGGAGGATCATGCACCGATGGCGATTTATTGTATGCAACAGGGAAAGCATGTAGCCGTAGAAGTGCCTTTGGCATTGACGCTGGAGGATTGCTGGAAACTGGTTGACACATCAGAGCAGACACAGCGAAATTGTATGATATTAGAGAACGTATGCTATGGAGCGGAAGAACTTTGGGTATTGAATATGGTCAAGGAAGGTGTCTTTGGCACTTTAACCTACGCAGAAGCTTCATACATTCATAATCTGAGAAGTGGTCTTTTCGACGATAAATATTATGAAAAGTGGAGAATTGGTCATCATATGAGGAGCAATGCAAACCTTTATCCTACCCATGGACTCGGACCGGTTGCACAATATCTGGGTATAGGGAGAGGAGATCGTTTTGACCACCTGGTTTCCATGAGTTCCCTGCAGGCAAGTCTCAGTGAGTATGCTAAGACTGTTGATCCCGGGAACAAATATTATAACCGAACAGATTTTGCGCATGGTGACATGAACAACGCACTTATCAAGACAGATAAAGGAAGGTCCATATTGCTGCAACATGACGTGGTTACGCCAAGACCCTATAGCAGGATAAATGCTTTAGCAGGTACGGAAGGTTACCATGAAGGATATCCAAGCAGGTTGGCAATCAACCGTCCGGAAGGTCATGATTGGTTGTCAGAGGATGATTATAATGAGATGCGTGAACGCTATAAACATCCGATCTGGGAACAGCTAAAAGATGAAATAGCCAAAAACAATGGGCATGGCGGAATGGATTTTGTAATGACCTATCGCATGATAGATGCCTATAATAAAGGCTTGCCACTTGATATGGATGTATACGACGGGGTTGATTGGTCAGTGATCGTACCGCTTACTGCTACGTCTGTCGAGCTGGGAAGTATACCAGTTAAGTTCCCGGATTTCACCAGAGGTCAGTGGGAAAAAGAAATGGTATTGGAAATCCTTAAATCTTAAGCAACCTCATTTATACTTCACTGGATGATACCATCTGGTGAAGTATAAAAATGATACTTTCTTCAATCAAACCAACTTCTCCATTTTGTAATCGTCCATTACAAAACCTCCGCCTATGTCTGCAACGGGCTCACCAACCACTTTAAAGCCCCATTTCGCATAGGTTTTGATGGAATCGGTGTTGCCCTTGTTTACCGTCAGCCATAGTCTTTTACACCCGGATGATTGGGCAAGTGACTCAATGAATTGAAGAGATAATTTACCTACCCCTAACCCACGCTCATTTTTCAGTAGGTAAAGTTTACTGATAAATAGTTCTAATTCATCTACTCGGGTACAAAGGTACCCAATGGGTTTTGTGCTCAGAATCTGATGGTAAATATATCCTTCATTTTGTTGCTTTTTCATTGCTTCAAAAGACTGAATTTTTTTCAGCATGTAGCTGACCTGACCTTGACCAATTATGGGTGTAAAATATTCTGTCCAGATCTCTTGAGCGAGATTTACAATGACTTTTAGGTCATCGTCATTCGTTACTGGTTGGAAACTGATTCCCATATTATTTATTGGCAGCGATCCAACGGTCAATTTTATCTTCCAGCAGGGCGAGCGGGATGCATCCGGTTTCCAATACCTGGTTGTGATATTCCGCGATGTCAAATTTGTCTCCCAGTTGTTTTTCCGCCCGTGTCCTCAGCTCCCTAATTTTTAGCTGCCCAATCTTGTAAGACAATGCTTGTCCAGGGTTGGCCATGTAACGCTCAATTTCACGTACAATACCTTCTAATGATTCCGCTTCGTGTTCCATACAATATTTGATCGCTTCTTCTCGGGTCCATCCTTTGCTGTGAATGCCACTGTCTACTACCAGACGAATGGCCCGGTGTATTTCGGCGCTTAACATACCAAAGTATTGATAGGGGTCTGTATAGAGTCCCAATTCAGTACCTAAAGATTCTGTATAAAGTGCCCAGCCTTCGCCATAACCGCTGTACCATAAAGTTTTTCTGAACATCGGTAATATTTCACTTTCCTGGGTAAGAGAGATTTGATAGTGATGACCTGGTATGGCTTCATGTAGGAACAATGATTCACTGTCATAAATATTGTACGCACTCACATTAGGGATTGGTACATAAAATATGCCAGGGCGTGTGCCATCCAGGGATCCGGGGTTATACTCTGCACTGGCAGATTTTTCCCTGAAAGCTTCCGTCCTTCTAACTTCAAAAGGTGTTTTTGGCTTATTGTTAAAAAGCTTTTCAACATAAGGTTTCATGGTTTCATAGATGTCCTGATAATAATCCAATACCTGTTGGGGTTCTGAAAATGGCATCAATTTTTTATTATTTCTTACGTAATCAAAAAATGAAACCAGGTCACCCTCATAACCAACCTGCTCTTTCACCTTTTCCATCTCGGCCGAGATCCGTGCTACTTCATCCAATCCCAATTGATGTATTTCATCTGCCGTCATGGTAGTGGTGGTATACAACTTTATCTGATGTTGATAAAAAGCTTCTCCATTGGGCATTGCTCCATATCCGCTGGTTGCTCTTCCTGCAGCCAAATAATCATTCTTGATAAACTCAGTAATGTCTTTATAGGCAGGGATAACCTTCTCCAGAACCATTTCACGATATTTCTCAGTCATGAGTTCTTTATCGATGTCTGAAAAGGATGCCGGGAAGTTGTTTATGGGACTGTAAAATAAATGAGTCTCTAAATCATCGCTGGTCATTGATTCTAACTGAGGAATTACCTTGACGATCAAAGACTTGGGCAGCACATAGTTTTTTTGGATGCCTTCCTGCATTTTTTCCTTGGCGGTGGCCAGCCATATAAGGTAACCGTCAACTCTTTTGAGCCAGGCTTCATAGTCACCTACCGTTTGAAAAGGCTGCGCACTTTGTCCACTGGCTAATTGTCCAATGATTAGGTTTACAGACCACATCTGATCAATAGGAGTCAGGTCTTTGCTGAATTCCATATCCTTTAACTTCATCTCACATTCCCACCGAATAATGGCTTTGCTTAATTTTTGATCAGCTTTCAGAGAAGCCTCATCATACTGGTCAATCAACTCCAGGTACCTGTTGCAGTAGGCTTTAATTTCAGCGTTGTATTCATCCGAAAGGAAGTTGGGAAACAGGTCATTATATCTCGAATCTCCCGCAAATGTTGCTGATATGGGATCTAACTTAAGTCCTTCTTCATAGTATTGAGTTAGCATTTCCTCAAAACTCATTTTCCGCTTTGGTGAATCAGCTGGATTGCAAGCCACCAGGATTAGGGCCATGAATGTCAATTTTAGTATACTTTTCATACAAGCTAGTTTCTGATATAGGACGAAGATAGGAATCTTCACAGTTGAATAAAAGTGATGTGCATCGCGTAATCAAATCTTAAAGAAGTATAGTATTAGGAGTGTTATAGTCAATAAATCGAAAGAGGTTACTTTTGGTGGAATCAAAAAAGTGTATACCTGGCGATTGCATGGATATTGAAAATAAAATTGAACTATCGACGTATTTATCTGGAAAGGAGGTGATAGCACCGGATAGCCTGTTTCATATGCGCACACTAGCAGGTGGCGTATCCTGTAAATCCATATGGATAGAATCAAATAGGGAACCTCTGATAATTAAGCAGGCTTTATCAAAACTTAAAACCAAAGCGGATTGGTATAGTGATCCAAGGAGACTTCGAATTGAATCTGAAGGACTCCTCTGGATGAATAAATATTTACCTGGTTTTGCACCTCGGCAGGTATTTTTTGATGGTCAGCATTTTATCCTTGGGATGGAAGGGGTTAAGGAGCCCAATAAAAACCTAAAGCATATTTTACTCAAGGGTGATTTACCAAACCACCTCATAAAAAAGTTAGGAACACTGCTCGGAGAAATCCATCGGTTAGGGAAAGGGGATGAGGAGACCAAAAGTGTTTTTAATGATCGATCCTATTTTATCAACCTGAGAGTAGAGCCATATTATGAATATTCGATTACAAAGCTTCCTGAATCAAAGGGTTTCTTTGAATCTTTGATTTCCGATACACTAAATATTACTGAGACGCTCGTACATGGCGATTTTAGTCCCAAAAATGTATTGGTAAAAGAGGATAACTTGATATTACTGGATTATGAGGTGATGCACTTTGGCGACCCTGCTTTTGATGTAGGATTTGTGCTTTGCCACCTGCTAAGCAAAGCAAATTATCATGGATCCTCAGCATTTGTTGATGCCGCGCTAATGCTTTGGCAGAACTATCAATCAGTAATTAAGGCGGAGCATCATGGTTTTGAATCTAGATGTGTGCGACATTTACTTGGATGTATGATTGCCAGGGTTCATGGTAGATCACCTTTGGAATACCTTTCTGAATCACAAAAGAATTGGCAATCAACAACTGCAATGAAATTGATGCAATCTGAACACCAGACTTTTAAGAGTTTTTTCACAGCGTTTAAACAAGAACTAGATGGCCATAACCATTAAAGAAATCAAGGGATATGAAATATTGGATAGCAGGGGTAGACCTACGGTTATGGCCAAGTGCTTAACCCATGATGGCTATCTGGGTAAAGCCTCTGTTCCATCCGGAGCTTCCACCGGAAAAGCGGAAGCTATGGAATTACGGGACGGGGATTCAAAGAGGTTTGGTGGCCTTGGCTGCAAGAAAGCTGTGGCTCATATTAACGATGAAATCAGCAGGGAGTTGGCAGGCAAAAAAATTGAAAATCAGGAATCATTTGATCAATTTTTATTGGATCTGGACGGAACTCCCAACAAGTCAAATCTGGGTGCCAACGCCATCCTGGCCTGCTCGCTGGCTTTTGCTAGGGCTTCTGCGCTTGCTCAGGGTGTACAGCTGTATAGCTATTTTGGGAAGCTGATAGGATCTCAGCATTTTAGATTACCCAGGGTTACCATCAACTTATTCAGTGGGGGGAAACACGCTGGCGGTCAGATACCATTACAGGATCTGCTGGTTGTACCCGTGTCAGCGACCTCGATAAGCGAATCACTTCGGGATGTATATGCCGTGTATCAGTCTGCAGTAGCTTGGATAAAAAAGGAATATGGCATGAGAGCGCTTACTGCAGATGAAGGTGGTTTAGCTCCTGATTTTGGCAGTATCGATGAGTTACTAGATGGTGCGGTTTATGTTATTCAGCAGGCTGGAATAGTGCCCGGAAAAGACATGGCTTTGGCAATGGATGTAGCTTCCAGCCACTTTTTTAGTCAGGGAAAGTATCACATCAGTCAAAAGGAAATTTCAGCAAAAAGCCAAATCGATTTGATCAGGGAGTGGGTAGAAAAATACCCCATTGTGAGTGTAGAAGATGGGTTGGCAGAGGATGATTGGGAAAGCTGGCCGGACCTGTTTCGCTCGATCAACAAAAAATCCCTTGTTCTGGGAGATGATTTACTCTGTACGCAAGTGAGTAGAATACAGCAGGCAATAGATACTCAATCAGCGAATGCCCTCTTGTTAAAGGTCAATCAGTGCGGTTCGTTAACAGAAGCTGCAAATGCTTATAAACTAGCCAAGTCAGCGGGATGGCAGGTGACCGTAAGTGCTCGCAGTGGAGAGACTGAGGATGACTGGTTGGCTGACCTGGCAGTAGGATGGAGCGCAGATCAGATTAAAGTGGGTTCGATCACACAATCAGAGCGGCTAGCCAAATACAACCGATTGTTAGAAATTGAAGCAGATTGGCAATTTCCTATGAATGATTGGCCTAACCCTTGAGTAAATAGCTTTCCAATTCATTGACCATCTCTTTGGGCCCTACGAAGAAAGGCGATCGTTGGTGGTAATCTTTGGGATCGATGTCCATGATTCTGTTTTTTCCATCGGAGGCTTTCCCATTGGCCTGTTCTGCTATAAACGCCAGGGCATTGCACTCATATAGAAGCCTAAGTTTACCTGATGGTTTGGAGGTGATGCCCGGGTACATATAGATACCACCTTTAAACATGTTACGGTGAAAGTCAGCAACCAAAGAACCGATATACCTGGCCGCCATACCCTTTTCTTTACATTCCTGGATATAGGCATGAAGTCCTGGCTCCATTTGGTTCCACAGGCCTTCGTTTATAGAATAGATATTTTGCCCTGGGGCATAAACCATGTTAGGATGGGACAAAATAAATTCTCCCAAAGACTGGTCCAATGTAAAACCATTTACCCCATATCCGGTGGTATAAACAAACATGGTGGATGAACCATACAGGATATAACCAGCAGCTACCTGCGTATTTCCTTTTTGCAGTACATCTTCTTTATTGACTTCTTCCCCAGTGTTCGATAACCTGCGATAAATAGAAAAAATGGTTCCAATGGAAACGTTTACATCAATATTTGAAGAACCATCCAATGGGTCAATGGCTACGATATAATGGTTGTTTTTGTTGATGTGAATGATTTTTTCTTCTTCCTCAGAAACAATGGCTGCTGTCATCATGCCATTCGTAAGGGCCCGGATAAACCTAATGTTGGCAATGATGTCCAGCTTTTGCTGGCTTTCTCCCTGCACATTCTCAGAGCCCATGGCACCTGCGATACCTAACAATCCTGATTTATTTACCTCTTTGTTTACAATTTTTCCAGCCAACGCAATATCCCTTAACAACTGGCTAAGCTCGCCCGTTGCATAATCAAATTCATCTTGTTTACTCTTTATAAAACGATCAAGTGTCGTTCCAATGGGTGTTCCTAAATCTTTGATTTGCTGCATTGTGGTTATTAGACTGTTGGGAATTCGTAAATTTCTTTGCAGCTTAAAATTACATTACATCCCAGACAATTCACTCATTGCAAGACTTGTCCTTTCCTGTAAATACACTTAGTTTATCTATTTTTACCTATTATGAAAAATAACCCAATCTATCTTTTTCTCCTATTTTTTCTTTTTTCCGCTTGTTCCGTTGAGCAATCGGAGACAGCCGATGAAACGGTTCAACCAAACATTGTTTTGATTATTTCTGATGATCAAAGCTGGACAGACTATAGTTTTATGGGGCACCCTTCCATTGAAACACCCCGTCTGGATCAAATGGCTAATGAGAGCCTGACATTCACTTACGGCTATGCTTCGGCGCCTTTGTGTAGCCCATCTCTGGCTTCGATGATCACCGGCCTATATCCTCATCAACATAAAATATTGGGTAACGATCCTGTATTCGAATCCAAAAATCAAAATTACCGCAAGGAATGGATGCAGGAACGTCGAAAGTTGTACCAGCCGCTTATTAATAATTTTAAAGAGATTGAAACCATTGCAGACTTACTTGGGGACAAAGGCTATACGTCCATTCAGACCGGAAAGTGGTGGCTGGGGAACTATGCCAATGGTGGTTTTGACAAGGGAATGACTCATGGAGATCCTACAAGAGGCGGCCGTCATGGAGATGTTGGCTTAGATATTGGGCGAGAGGGTCTTGATGAAATTTACAATTTCATGGATAGCTCCAGGAATGCTGATAAACCATTTTTTGTATGGTATGCACCATTTCTACCGCATGCGCCTCATACACCCCCTGATAGTCTCTACCAGAAATATGCTGCAAAAACATCGTCAGAAGCTGTAGCCAGATACTGGGCCATGTGTGAGTGGTTTGATATTACTTGCGGACAGTTGATCGATTATGTAGATCAACAGGGAATGACAGAAAACACCTTGTTTATCTACGTGACAGATAATGGCTGGATTCAGGACCCTGACAGACCCAATCGATATGCTCCGCGCTCAAAACGGGAGCCGTATGAAATGGGAATCCGAACGCCGATCATGTTTAGGTGGACGGGTACCATCGAACCAGAAATGAATGAAATAGATCCTGTGAGCAGTATCGACATTGCAACAACAATCCTTGGGATAACGGGTATTGAGCCAGCTTCTGGGATGCAAGGTGTTAATGTGTTGGATAAAAAGGCACTCAAAGCGAGAGACCTCATCTTTGCAGAAAATTATGCACATGATTTCAGCACGATTGATTCCAGTTTATATCATCGGATAGCCATTGACATGCCATATAAATTGATTTTGCCGGATCCAAACAATCAGCCAGACGATGAAATTGAACTTTTCAATATTGTAGAGGACCCGCATGAGCGGAAAAATCTAGCAACCACTAATTCGGAAAAAGTCGATGAGCTTACCGGGAAGATTGAATCCTGGTGGAGTAAGAATTAATGGATCTGACCCGGGTTTAAGTAACCGGTCTTGTCTTATACCTATACCCTTAGAAATAACTTCTGTTTATAGAGGAGGTAAAGAAAGGCCCATTCGACAGCAAGGAAGCAAAAAACCATAACCACGCTGTTATATGGCTCACCCACTAATTGGTCCACCCATCCAAAAATCGCGTTGGTGCTGTATGACCAATTGATAAACCGGCCTGACATATAGATGAGAATGGAATTCATGCCAATAACTCGGAAGAAGAAGGCCCATTTTTGATAACCTTTGACATCAATCACGTAGTAGAAGGCGACCATTAACAAAATACTGATTCCACCACATAGTAATGTAAATGGACTTGTCCAAAGGTTTTTGTTGATAGGAAATACCAAACCCCATAGCTGAGCAACAACGATTAATGAGACACCAATTGCTACAAGTGTGAGTAGTGTTTTCTTTTGGGTATCTACAGTTACTTGTCTGAGTTGATTTCCAGTATATATCCCGAGGAGTGCCGTAGAAATAGCGGGGATGGTAGAAAAAAGTCCTTCCGGATCATGAATTCCTAGATACATCCTGCCTGGCATGACCAACCGATCCAGGTATGAGATGATGTTGCCCTCCATAGAAAACGTACCAGCTGGAAATCCAGGGGCAGCAGCAAACAGAAACAGCAGCCAGTAGCCTATTAAAAGGCTGGCAAACCATATGATCTGACCCTTTTGATTGGTATAGAGGTATATAATATTGGCAAACATGTAGGCCAATCCAATTCTGGCAAGTACACTGCCAAATCGAATCTCCTCAAGGGGCATGATTTTTAGGCCGTTGTTGTAAACAACCCCTAAAGCAACCAGTATCAATCCTCTTTTGATAACCTTGAAGAGGAGGTCTTTTTTGCTTTTACCACGCTCCAATTGCTTTCCGATTGAGAATGGTGTTGCTACCCCTGCCAAAAAGAGGAACAACGGAAATATTAAATCATAGGCTGCAAACCCATTCCATTCAGGATGCGTAAATTGGTTTGCGAGACCCACCCATAGGGGTGCTTCTGTGATTTTGGCAAGTCGATAGAAAATTACTTCTGCGCCCATGATCCAGAACATGTCGAATCCTCGTAAGGCATCAAGAGAATAAAGGCGTTGGTTGATCGTCGGAGGATTCATTCCTTTCAGGTGATAAATAAAGCGCCAAATATAGGCGTTTGACCATTAAATCGGTTGCGTGATACCTGTTAAACAAGTATTTAATTACTTGAGGGTAATATTTTTCTGATTACCATACCCATGGAGTACTACGCTATCAGGATAAATATCCAGAATGGCATAAGAACTGATCATGGTATCCACCATGCCAAAAACAGTAACATAGTGGATGCCATTTTTAAACTCGTAATTACCCGCATGGTTATGTCCATTAATAAAAGCAAAGACCTGAGGGCTGTTTTCAAGGATTTCAAGGATTTCGTAATCATTCCAAATATTGTGTCCATTACCCTCTGGCCTTAATGGCATATGTGAGTAAAGAATGACCTGTTGGTCTAGCAATTCCGCGCTATCTAATTGCTTTTTAAGCCAGGATTGTTGCTCCTTTCCAATTGCGCTATTCCAGCGATGGTTGTTTGATTGTCCTACCGTAGATTCATAATAGCCATTTACTTCACTGGTATCGTGATTGTGCAGGGGGTTGGAGAAATAGGCGTAATCAGTGGCGTCCAAAACAATAAAGCGCCAGTCTTTTCTTACATAAGCATAGTAATAATCAGGCATTGATAATCGCTCCAATAATTGACTTAAATGACTGGAGTCAATGGCAAAATCATGATTCCCGAGAAGCTGATAGCTTTCAATGTCAGGATTGAGTTTTTCGTATACAGGCAAGATGGAATCATAACTCGTCCAATCCAGATCGATCACATCTCCCAGCGTTTGGACAAAGTCTATCTGGTAATGGTTGAAGGTATCAACAGCTTCTTTAAGCTTCCAGGTAGATTCGCGATAGTAGCGTTTGCCAGCTGTGGGTTGGTTTGCATATTGTGGGTCGGCAACCAAACCAATTTTTAGGATGGGCTTTGTATCCGAACATGATACCAGAACGATTAAGATCAAAGTGATGTAAGTGATTTGGTATTTCATTTTAGTTGGAGGGTATACCTTCTTTCAGTTGCCAAGCATTTGGGTTGGCTATTGCTATTCATGGTCAGTTTGTAAAAAGTAGCATTAGTCAAATATAGTGAGATCTATTAACCTGTCAGGTGAAGTTTTTATCGAAACAAAAGTATTTGTCGCCAGTGGCTTCAGTTCCACTCAGAGTCACCGAAGGGACTTTGAGAATAAGGAAATTATTAGATTGTCATGACGCTATCGACAAGGTTATGGATTACATTCATCATAATCCTGTCACAGGTAAATGGACTCTGGCCACAGTTTTTTCTGACTACCAGTATTCAAGCACAGCATTTTATGAGGATGGAAAGCCCGATCCATATGGTTGTGACGATTTCAGGGAATACTTTGAATGAGGTGATCGGTGTTAAAAATCAGAGTCCCTTTGGTGACTCTGATAAGATTAATGTTAGAGTTACTAAGACATATGTGAAATGGTGATTCATTTGTAATTCATGTTTTTAGAATATCTATTGTAATCTATCAACTAATTATTAATGTTTAAATTAAGTAGAATCAGCGATTTGTTCGGACATAGTTGGAGATCTCACCAACCGGAGCCACCCAGATATCATCACTTTCAGATAAGTATTTCAATAATTTATTAAGCATTTTAACTTCTGTCGTTTGGCTCCCCTTCGATCCGATATCGTGTCCTGCCAACACGAGCCAAAGGCCATCCTTTCTTGCCGTTTCAATCAGGTTCAGGATGTACTTAAAATCTTTTCCGTCCATCTCCATACCGGTAATCTGAGAGAGATCGCAATAGGCCGGGTCATTGGGTGCTTCATCCAGCCAGGTTCTTCCCGACATAAATTCTCCAGACACAACAGGGACATAACTTTGGGTATCAAAACCCCTGCCTACAAAAGTCTGACCGCAGGGATAAGCAAACTCGGTTGCCTCAACGCCGAGTATTTCATTGAGCTGGGAATTGGCTGTTACCAATTCATTACGGATATCTGATAATTTCATTTCTTCTAAAGCTTTGTCACGTGCCCAGAGGAAGTTTCCGGAGCAAGGGTGCGTTAAGGAGTGATTCCCAATTTCATGGCCATCCTGGACGGCCTGCTTCCAGCCATCAAGTGATCTTTGTACCGCCGATGGTACGACATAAAAGGTAGCCTTGATGCCATACTTGTTCAGAATGGGGGTTCCAACTTCTACCTGACTTGAGCGACCGTCATCCCAGGTCAGGCTGAGGGCCATGGTTTTTTGATCTGGCCAATGGAATGGCGTATTCTGCGCATAGCTCTCTGAAAGCGTAACAACAGCACATGTGATGAGGAGGATTGTAATGAGCTTTTTCATAGGTATATCGTTGCTATTATTTCACAATAAAAATTTCAAAACTTTGAATCTGCGGCTCATCCCTGGATTCGGTCACGACGAGCCGAATGGCTGAAACATTTAACTCATCAAAGCGGTGGATAAACTTATGTCCAATGCAAGAACCTTCAAAGATCGTTTTCCAGCCCCTGCCAGTTCTACCTTCCAGCTTGAATTTGCTTACCCTTTCTCCTTTTGAAATGTCTTCCATCAACACAATGTGATTTACTTTTTCCATTTTAGGGAGATTAATATTAATTTTTTTTCCGGTGCCAGAAGTGGAAATAATGGGAGTAGAAAACCTTCGCTTAATTTCACTGCCAAAGGCTTTGAGTCTTTCAACATCAGGCTGAGGGAGCAAGCCGTCAGCATTTGGCGTTAGCCCTAGAATGAGGGAGCTATTTCGCCCTATGGATTTATAATACATGTTCATGAGGTCTGTAAGCGGATAGATATACTGATCTTCACCCGGACTCCAAAACCACTCGTGACTGCCTTTACCACGAAGTGGAGCATCGCTCATTGCAGGCATGTAATATGTGCCCGCTGGATCTCCAGTTTTAAGTAGGGCAAAATTGTTGATTTGAATCTCTTTTTTTGCGCTTTCACCTGCGCCAATGGCCTGGTATGGGAAGGTTCCCCAACATGGATAATTGACAGTGCCGGACTCACTTCCCCCCCAACGCATGTCAGCGCGTTGTAGGTTGTGGTAGAATAGACAATTAGGCTGGTATTTTTCAAATATAGAAAGCACATCCGGCCCACCTTGTTCCGGACCATGAGCACCACCGTCGAACCATACGATGGCCCAATCACCATAGCGGGTAAATACCTCTTCGACAATACTTTCGATCATGGTGTTGTAATGCTCCTGTCTGTTCTGTGTAAATGAATTATCTCCATGTACTTTGAAATCATAGATCCCATAAAATGAGTTCCACCGTGTGCCGATATATACGCCGGGCAGTATTCCGTACTTTTCGCATGATTTTTTAAAGTCACGAAGAATATCACCTTTTCCATCCTGCCACTTGAGTGCTTTCATATTGTAAGGTGTTGCATCGCTTTGGTGCAAAAAGAACCCTGTTTCGTGGCTCACGGTCAGGATAGCGATCTTAATACCAGCATCTTTTGCCGCCTTGATCCATTGGTCTGTATCCAGTGATTTTGGATTGAAAATATTATAATCCTCGATAGGTGTAATCCTATTTTTCTGCTGGTTGTATTTGGCGCTGTCAAATACATGAAGGTCATAGGAGAATAAAGCAACCAACTCGGCATTTTGCCAGTCCATTTGAGCGGTGGATGGTAAGGGTATTTCATGCTGAGCATGTAAGTTTAGATACATGCCTAGTAAGGCTATCATTCCTATTCTTTTATATAAATACTTCATCTCCTAACAGTGTTTTTTAAATATGCCAATAAATCCGCCATCTCCTCAATGCTGATCTGTGCATAAAGGTTTTGTGGCATGGCAGAATTCTCAAAGGCTTTAATGCTTTTAATAGTTGATCTGTTGATGGTTTGATCCTGGCCGGCTGCATTCCTCAGGGTCATGGAAGATGGGCTTTCGTCAGCGATGATCCCGGACATGAATTCCCCGTTATTCAATTCCAACTGCCACAGTTCATATCCGTCGGCAATGGACCTGTTGGGATGTAGTATGTCCAGTAACAAAGCCGAAAGACTTCTGTTTTGCACCGAGGCGAGGTCGGGACCAAATGCAATACCATTTTGGTTGCTTTTCTGATGGCAGGTTCCACAGGATTGTCTGAATACCTGCTCACCAGTATCGGAGTTGCCGTTGATGGCAAGGGCTTCTTTGTATTGAGACCAGATGGAGTCTGCATTTAGCTCATTCCCGCTCAGGATACGCCTGGCCAGGGCCCTGATATCATCATTTTGACTGTTTAATAGCTGCACGGTCTTTGGCCAGGAAATACTGGAGGGATGGATCTTTCCGGATTGAATGGAATTCAGGATCAATCGTTTACCTTCATTACTGTTTGTCAGTATTTGTACGGCTCTGGTTCGCTCATCAGGAAGTAATTGTGGCCATGCATTGACCAGGAATGGAAGTGCATGTGTGCCTACGAATTGATGGGCTCTCAGGGCGCTTTCACGAATAAGCGGATTTGTTTCTGCTAATAAATACTTCTGAAAGAGTTGAAGGTGCTGATCAGCGTTTGTCCGGGCAAGAACTTTAAGTGCATCCGAAATGAGTTCGGGGTCAGCATCGCCTTGCTTGATGTATGCCAGGGCTTTATGCTGGAGCTTGTTTTCCTGATGCTTAAAGTATCCTGCTTCATCAAGTAAATCGATGCTTCTGGACCTGATCCTGGTGTTCGTCATGAGATCAAATTTCGATTCAAGTAACTGAAGGTTATGAGGGCTTATGCTTAGCGATGGGTTGTCAGAAATACTTCGCGAAATGCCATCCAGAATGATAGGTGAGTACCAGATTGCTTCACTAGATTCTAAGGTGCTGGTCAAAAAGGAATTGATCTCATGGGAGCTACCTGATCTTGAGATGAGCTCACTCAACCTGCGGAAAAACAAAGTAGTATTTGGCGTCTGTATGGACAATAAATCATTTTGTGCTTGATCATATACTGCTTTGACATCCAGGTCTTTCGCTGAAAGTGCTGCCAGCTGCATCCACTCATCCTCGATGTCCTCGAACAGGAGTTTCGTCCTGGCATTGGCCACCTTTTGTGAAGATAGTTCACCCAATGTGAGTAGTAGCTGGTACCTGACTTTGGCATTAGGGTCATCGGTCATTGCCAACAGGGCTTCGGATAATGTCATGGATTTATTCAGTCTGCGCTCCGTTACTTTTATGGCTTGCTCCCGAACATTTGGTGAGGCGTCATTCAATAACCGGAGTAGTGACTTATCTGATAAAACTTCTTTACCCGATAGTATCCACATGGCATGTATCTTTCCCGTTTCATTCAGGCCTTGTGTGAGGGCAGTGGTTATAGAATGCGCTAATTCATCGTAATTACGTTCCATCAGCAATCGTTGTGCATGTGTTCTCCACCATCCGTTTTTATTGTTCAATTGCTGAATCAATTCCGCGTCGCTCATGGAGGAAAGATTCAGGTTGTCTAAAAAATTTGGAGGAGAGGTGCCAGAGGGAGTAATCCGATAGATGCGACCCTGGTTGACGCCAGCATAGAGGTCACCGGAGTTGATAACTTCATCAGAAAGCCATTCCGGATGCTCTATAACCTTGCGATAGTAATCAATCAGGTAGATGGCTCCATCAGGACCTACATAATGGTTGACCGGTCTGAACCAGGAGTCTTTGGAAGCCAGAAATTCCTGATTTTGTAACATGTTTTCAGCTTCGAAGCTGGCACCTTTTTCTGTGACCTTATCTACATGCACCATGTTATGAACAGGTTCAGCTGTGAAAATGGCGTTTTGGTATTCCATCGGAAATATTCCTCCCTGATACCACATGATTCCACAGGCTGAGGTGATCATCCCGACGTCAGTCAGTAGCTGGTGGTTGGGATTTTCGGTAATCGGATAGATCTCAAAGCCTTTTCCGCTTTTAGGAATGTAGGTCCTGCCATTGGGAATTAGCAAATCCTTGTTGCGTTGAATATACGGCGCATCGATGACCTCATAAAAAAGGTGATCGGCATTGCTGGTCAGAAAGTGATGACCGTAAGGATCAAAGGTATGTCCGAACTGGCCTCTGGAAGCGCCCGTCTCCAGCTTGCCCTGATCCGGCTGAAACCTGACAGTTAAGCCATTGGCATTTTGAGAGAGTGACTGGGCATCCGGATTACTTGGGAAATGAACAGCGGACCCACGATCTCCCAGTACCTCTTCAAAGTTTTTTGATCGGACAGCCCCCTCATGAGACAGGTAAATCCAGTTATCAATACCAAAGATTGGGTTGTTTACATTGTGCTGAGGGTTTGACCTGGCAAACCCGGTTAAAAGCACCTGCTTAATATCGGCTTTGCCATCATCATTGGTATCTTCTATGTACAGGACATTGGGAGGATCTGTTACTAGAAAGCCCTGCTTCCAGCGCATAATCCCTGTCGGCAAAACCAGACTGTCCATAAAAACCGTACTTGCATCTGGTATCCCATCCCCATCGGTGTCTTCGAGCCGTTTAACTTTCCCACTGCCTGAGAGATCCAGGGGGTATCCATGCATCTCAACCACATACCACCTGCCCAATTCATCAATTTCCATATCTACCGGATCGGAGATGAGTGGTTCCATGGCCATGAGCTCGATCTGAAAACCTTCAGCGATTTCAAAGGAATCCAAAAAGGTCGATTCACCTCTACCGGATTGCTGACATTGACTAAATAACAGGAGCGCCAGAAATAGAAAATGTTGCTTCATTAACGAGGAGTTGCAATGATCAATTAAAGGTATGTGAAAGGATTTACTTTCTGAAATCATAACTATAAGCGCATCGCAACCATGCGGTTTTTGTTTGAAAGGCGAGTAACCTTCTTAAAGGTATAGATGGTTCTGATTAATATTCGCTAAATGCGATGCAGTACGAAGCCCTGTTATTTGTGCATTAAAAGGATCAAATAAGATTACTCAAACTGATTTTTAAAAAATGACATCATAGGGGATAAATATTGATTGTTATCGCCTAATCTAAAACCGTGGCCACCCTGATTGAAATATTTTATTTCAGACCTGATATCCAGACTTATCATATTTTCATACATCTCCTGAGATTGTAGCCATGGTACTGTTTGATCGTCTTTACAATGCATAAAGAGCATTGGAGGATCATTTTTATCCAGGTGATTGATTGGAGAAGCTATTTTCCAGTGTTTGTTACCCTGAGCGTATGCGGGACCTATCCATTCGGTATTCGACTCAATTTTGGTGTCAACGTTAGGTTGTAGCGCAACTTGGGAACTGTCAGCAAACCTCGATATGAAGTCAAATACTCCGGCATATGCTACAGCTGCCTGTACCTTTCCTGAAATTTTCTGCTGTTCCTTGCCAAAGGAATTGTCTTCTGAAACTGTAAGCAACGCCGCTAATGTCCCACCAGCTGAGCGACCCATGGCGCCTATTTTATCAGGATTTATTGAATATTTGGAGCTGTTAGATCTAATGAACCGAACAGCGGATTTGATATCATCAATGGTTGTCGGGTACATATAATCCGGTTTGCCACGATATGAAATCAGTGCGGCAGCATAATTGCCGTTGGCAATGTATTCAGCAAAATACCGAAACCGCTGTCCATCCTGAGAAAAGAAACCACCACCCTGTATAACAACAATGCAGGGTATCAGTCCCGGAATTTCATTTGGTAAAAAAAGATCCAATGTTAATTGTGGATCTGATACGGAAAATGACAAATTCTCATATACAGTAAAAGAATTTTTATGTTCATCTTCTTGCTGTGGGAAAGCATTGAATGTGTATAAAATGAGGCAAAAAGTCAATAATCCTTTGAGAAAGCCAAATGCTTTTTGTTTGCTGTGAAAATTCATGTTGTTGACGTTATGCTATGGCTTTGCTTTTCGAGATATGTATTTATGAATTTATATAAAAGCATTCAGATGTACAGCCAATTGAACTTTTATATTCCAGTCTTTAGTGCCAACGATGAGCAAGCATTTTTACTTTCATCCTGATGTAATGCTGAAGAAAAAAAGCCCCAGTTTATTATTTATCTAAAAGTATAATATACCCAAGCCTTAATGGGAAAAAGGCAGGTTGAATGAATAAGGAGTTACGACTGAAATCAAATCCCCTGAGGGCAAAATGACTAATAATGAGAGGCATTCCATTAATAACCGACGATGATGGAATTGGAGGGTAATTGCATTTAGATCAGGTGGTATTTGTTTCTTATTAAAATGGCTAATCTTTCGTTGAGCATTTCTATGTATGATTTCCTTTTTCGATTCTTAAGAAAGTAAACTTATCCAACTAGTTTGTTTCTGGTTTGCGCCTGCAATTTTCGACAGGTGAGTCATTTGCATTTAGGGGTTCAATATTTTAACTTATCAAGTTAAACCCATCACATTATGGCGATAGCATTTAAACTTAATGACAAAGAAACAAGCCTGGAGGTAGATCCCAGCATGCCGCTCTTGTGGGCGATCAGGGATTTTGCAGGGTTGACTGGCACCAAATTTTCCTGTGGGATTGCACAATGTGGTGCCTGCACGGTCCTTATGGACGGCATTCCCATCCGATCCTGTGTGATGCCGGTATCAGCTGTTGCCGGAAAGTCTATCACAACGATAGAAGGTTTATCAGAAAATAATGATCACCCGGTTCAAAAAGCATGGATAGATGCCCAGGTACCCCAATGCGGATATTGTCAATCGGGTCAGATCCTAAGTGCAGCTGCGCTTTTGGAAAAAAATCCTAATCCGAACGATGAAGAAATTAATCAGGCCATGAGTAGCGTGCTGTGCCGTTGTGGAACTTATCCAAGGGTCCGGAAGGCCATTAAACTTGCCAGCAAATGAAAAAGAAAGCCCTAACACCCAAAATATCCAGGAGGAAATTTGTGCAACTTTCTTCAGGTACCTCTGCTTTACTGATGGTTGGCTTTATCCCTTCAATGGGAAATAAGCAGATTGCCAACCTCTCGGGAGAAGTTGTGAATACTCCAATCAATCAATTCATTTCTATAGATACGGATGGCCTCATTACCCTCTTCAATCACCGTCCGGAGATGGGGCAGGGAACTTTTCAGTCCATTCCAATGATCCTGGCTGAAGAGCTTGAAGCAGATATTTCGAAGGTGAAAATTGTTCAGTCTGAAGCCAATTCAAAGCTGTATGGGCGACAGATGGTGGTGGGTAGCCACAGCATACAGAGTGAGTTTATGAATTGCCGCCGAATGGGGGCTGCCGCAAAAGAAATGCTGGTCAGCGCCGCCGCGGATACCTGGGGCGTTCCTGTCAGTGAATGTCAGGCAATCGATGGAATGGTGAAGCATACTAAATCTGGTAAAGTGCTACCTTATGGGGCATTGGTCTCCAAAGCTACTCAGCAGAAAGCGCCGCAAAACCCTCAATTAAAATCGGTAGCTGATTTTAAAGTGATTGGTCAACCAGTCAGGCGAAGGGATATTCCACTAAAGACAGATGGCTCAGCCAAATTTGGGATCGACATTCAGGTGCCCGGGATGCTGTATGCCTCCGTTCAAAGGTCCCCGGTCTTCCTGGGAAAAGTAGTGAGCTTCAATAAGGAGGAGGTCCTGAAAATGCCAGGGGTGACCCATGTTTTTAAAACCAGCCGCGAGTTGTTCGGGAGAGATCGGGAAGGGGTGGCCGTACTTGGAGAAAACTATTGGGCCGCATATCAAGGAAGAAAAGCTTTGAAAATCAATTGGGACCATCAGGGACTGGATGCAGTTACATCAGAAACCATCCGAAAAGACTATGTAAAGGCTTCTGGTGAGCAAGGTAATGTTCTTCATGAAAGTGGCAACCCTGAGGAAGTATTGAGCAATGCTTTGAACGTATATGAAGCCACTTACGAGATGCCTTATCAGGCGCATGTGCCGATGGAGCCGATGAATGCCATTGTAGATGCCAGAGCTGACTCAGCCGAATTTTGGGGCTCTACTCAAAACCCGAATGGGACAAAATCTTTTTTGGCCAAATTCCTCAACGTTCCCGAAGACAAGGTCAAGATCAACTATACTTTTATGGGAGGTGGTTTTGGGCGAAGGTCCCGCACGGATGTAGCCGAAGAGGCTGCTGATCTGTCCAAAAAATCTGGAAAACCGGTGAAGGTGATCTGGACGCGTGAGGATGACCAGACCGCCGGTCCATTTCGTGCTGCTTCGATCAATAAATGTCGCGCAGTTTTGAAGCAGGGAAAAATCGAAGCCCTGGAGCATAAGATTGTGGCACAGGAGATACGCAACCAGACCGGATCAAATATGAGGGCTGGTGGACAACTCATGGGTGGCGTGAATACCGACTATGCCATTCCGCACGTTTCGGTGAAAGGTGTTTTGCAAAAGCATCATGTACCTATTTCCTATTGGCGGGCGGTTTACCATTCCACCAATCCTTTTGCGCATGAATCCTTCATAGACGAACTGGCCATTAATGCCGGGAAAGACCCATTGGAATTCAGGTTGGCCATGGTGCAGGATCATCCGAGGTTTAAGCGTGTTCTGGAAGAGGTGCGCAGGATTACCCAATGGGAAAATAAGCCAGACGGAGTAGGTAGAGGAATAGCCATTGCCACGCGCTCGGGCGCTCATTTTGCCATGGTTGTAGATGTGGTAAAACATGATAAAGGGATCAAAGTACAAAAGATTACAACTGCCCTTGATCTGGGAATATGTATTAACCCCGACACAGTCAGGGCACAGACGGAAGGCTCCATCGTCATGGGGCTGGGTGCAGCGCTTTATGGACTAACCATCGAAAAGGGAGCCATTGCAGAGCAAAACTGGCACCAGTATCCATTACTTAGAATTAACCAATGTCCGGAGATTGAGACCCATATTTTAGCGAGTGAGGCCGAGCCTGATGGAGCAGGGGAGAGTGGATTGCCGACTGTGGCACCCGCCCTGGCCAACGCGATCTACGACCTGACAGGAAAGCGGATCAGGAAGTTGCCGTTGGACCTGGAGACAATAAGTTAGGACGTAAGCTGCCAGTGGATTCAATCATCTGCGAAGGAAAGATTGATGAGCTTGATTTCATACCTGTACATGCTTACCAAAGACCAGTGGGTAGGAATTAATGCTTGTCATTTTTAGTCTTTCCCAAACACCATACAATGTTGCCAGGGCAGATTGTCTATGTTTTCCTGCAGTGTTAGACCAACGGCCTCCATTTCCTTTATCGCCTGATCTTCCGTCATTTTGTGAAGCGGTTTGATAGGTACGCTTTTATCTTCAGCTCTATACTCGATCAAATACACCTTGCCATTCGGTTTCAAGGCCTTAGATATGCTTTGCATCATCTCATAAGGATAATTAAACTCATGGTAGACATCCACCATCAATACTTTGTCCACGCTGTTTTCTGGGAGTTTGGTGCTCTGTTCACTACCCTGAATGAGTGTGATGTTTTCGATGCCACTGTCTTCCTTCTTGCTTTTGATGGCGGCCAACATTTCTTTCTGAATGTCGACGGCAAAGACTTTTCCTTCTTTTACAAGTGGCGCCATTTTAAAGACATGGTAGCCTGAGCCTGCTCCAATATCGGCAATAACTTCTTTAGCCTGTATGTTCATGTTTTGTATGAGTCGGGAAGTGTTTTCTTCTTTTTCCCGGCTGTCACGCTCTAGCCAAGTCATTCCCTGATAACCCATCACATGCGCGATTTCTCTGTCCATATACCACTTGCCTATACCATCGTAGCTTCCTTTTTTAAAGCTGTATCGTTGATCTTCCTGCTGCGCGTGACAGGCACTAGAAAGGAGTAATAAGAGTAAGAGATAACTTGTTTGTCTTAGCATATGTGTTTAACACCGAAAATGGGAAAGCTGTTTGAATATACAACCAGGAACTTTGTTTTTTGTGTTGCAAAAGCTCGCTCAGTTTGCATATTCATTTGCGTATTTAGCTTCACTCTGAAAGCTATTTGACCAGGTTGAGAAAGCGGGTCTCTCTGTTTCATTTTCATCCAAAAGTCCAGTATCTCTCCATATCTGTCCCAGATCCTTAACCGCATCAGGAAAGGTTTCCCAAAGCGCGTCATAATCCCTATGAGCCCACCAAATGATGAATTTGTAATCCTCAGTTTCTGCATTCGCAAGTAAAGTCTCTAAATAGTCGTTTTGTTCGTTTTCGTTCCCATCAATGGATACCTTTAGATTTGGTATTACCAGGTTTTCTGCAATGTGAGCCGTTTCAACAAATGCAATCGGCAAGTCGGTATGCGCATGTAAAAAGTCAAACACTTGTTGAAACATGGCTTTTGAATGGAGGTTTTTTAAAAAAGGATAAAAGCTGATTGCTGCAAAATCATTTTGATTGACATGATTTATGATATCATCGATATAAGCCTGTGGATCTAAAACATCTGGTTCATACAAATTATGCAGTGAAATTGATTCTGCGATTTTTAAGTCAGGATAAGACTGTTTTATGCTGGATTTAACATCAGCAATTAAGTTTTTATAAGCCCCCCATTTTTCTGGAGACCTAAGTCTCAATTCATTGACCTCAATGACAATAACCAAATAATCAGGATTCAATTCACTAACCAAATAGCTGATGTGTTTTAAATAGGCGTTTTTGATATGAGCATCATCCAGGTTGGTATAGGAGGGTGTAGAGCCATCAAAGTCTGAAGCTAGTTCATCCCTGTTTGAGGTAAGTAAGCTGACCGAGAGTAATAATTGTTTATCAGAAATTTTTCTATTCACTCGTCCTGCAATTTCACTTATAAATTCCGTAGGTAGCGCTTTGTCATTGATCCAGGCATCCCATGGTATACGGTTATCAATGTGTTCAGCATATATATCTGCATTATTCGCAATAAATAAGTAGGTGTTATTCACGTCTTCCAGATTTGGTCCGTAGCTCCATGTTGTGAACCCCATCTTAAAGCTCCTTTCTTTCTTCATAGTTGGTTCTTCCTTTGAACAGCCGAAGAGAAAGAGTACGGTAAGGATTATAAAAATTTGTTGCTTCATTCCTGAAATATTGTGGCTAACATTTGCCATGAAAATAATTTCACTTATTTCCGTTTAAAGCGACAACCTGTTAGGCGTTGCTTGCTAAAAATAGGATATTTCTATGGTTTTTACTAAAGAGATATATCCCACAATACATCAGGCAAATTTATTAGTATCACATCATGTCCTAATTCTTTTTCCTTGATTGACATTAAGGAAAAAGATATGGAAAAGAACATAAACACTGATAAAGAAGTAACAAGCATCAGCGCTGAAATTGGAATCAACAAGTCCAAAGAGCAGGTATGGGAGGTGCTTAAAGAGATTGGAGCTATTCAGAACTTTCATCCTTTGATTAAAAAATCAGCAACAACCACGGCCCTTAAAAGTGGCATGGGTGCAAAGCGATCTTGTGAATTGTTGCCTATGGGACAAATGATTGAAGAGGTAGTAGCATGGAACGAGCGAAAATCATTTACCATGGAGGTAATTGGAGGTAGCATGCTCCCTCCATATGTTTTTATGAGGGGACGGATTGAATTGTTCGAATCAGACAATCAAACCATAGTAAATTTTACCTTTTCGTATAAGCTGAAATTTGGGATGCTTGGGAAGTTGATGAACATCTTACTTATCAAACCACAATTTGAAAAAGCTCCACCTAAATATGTTGACGGACTGAAAAAATATGTCGAAGCGCTATCTCATTAAGCTTCTGATAAGCGCTTGTTCATGTGGGGTGTTAGATAATTTCAAGGCTGTTTTGAGGGACGAATTAGATTTTTCCTTTTCATTCAATTCAGCCTGAAATACACCTAATGCGGTGAAGTAATTTGGGTTTTTCTGTAATTCAGGGATATCGAATAATTCGAGTAAATCCGAAAGTGCTTCTTCCTTATTGATTCCATAAAATTTTGAGATGGCTTTATTGAGGAACACGATTGGGGTAGGGGCTATTTTTTCAAGCAGCTTGTATTGTTTATAAATACTACCCCAATTGGTAGATTCAAAGCTATCTGCCAGGCAATGCTCTGCGGATATTCCAGCTTGTAGGTGATATACGCTAATTTCGATTCCTGTGGATGCTTGCTTGAGATAATCTACGCCATCTGTTATCAGGTTTTTATCCCAGATTCTTCTGTCTTGCTCAGCAAGTATGATAATAGCCCCTTTCTGATCAATCCGACTTTCAAAACGAGCTACGGAGAGCAGCATCAATGATAAAAGGGCTTTTGCTTGGGTGGATGTTGGGAAATGCTCAATAATTTCTTTGACTAACCGGATTGCTTCAAAGCATAAATCCATTCGAATTAGTTTTTCACTATGTACTGAATAATAGCCCTCGTTAAAAAGCAGATATAAAGTTGCAAAAACATTGTCTAGCCTTTCCATCAAATCTTCATCAGGGGGGAGGTGAAAAATGATGCTTTTATCTCGGAATTTTTGTTTTGCTCGATACAGCCTTTTGTTGATGATTGATTCAGATGTATGTAATGCGTTGGCAATTTCCACAATGCTCAAACCACACAAGCTCTTTAAGGCCAAAGCAATTTGTGATTCTTTCGGAAGAAGCGGATGACAGCAGGTAAAGATCATTTTTAGCGTGCTATCTTTTTCAATGGTTTCATTGAATGAAATACCAGTATCTAAATTGGGGACTATTTTGGTTTTGAAGTTTTGATTTCGCTTGAGAAAGTTGATCATTTTCTTTTTTGCTACATCCATCAACCATCCCTCAGGGTTCTTCGGTATTGCCTGGATACTCCATTTTTCCATCGCTTCAACCAATGTATCCTGAACTATATCCTCAGCAGTCTCGACTTCGCTTAACCCGAAATAACTGGTAAGGATAGCCGTCATTTTTGCATAATTATGCCTAAAAAAATGCTCCGCAAGATGATTTTTGGCTTCAGACATCCTAAATCATTGGGCGTACGAATATCTCAAAGTAGTTCAATAGTGGGGAGGTATTCGAGATACCTATGGCTTCCTTCAAATCTTTGGCTTGGATTATGATAAAACCTGCAATGATTTCTTTGGACTCAAGGAACGGGCCATCCATGGCTATTTCATCTTTGTTACGGATGTGTGCACCATCGGGCTCCAATCGATTATCTGTAATGTAGTGCTCTTCAATGGAGGCAATCCATTCCCTGTATTCCTCTAGTCTTCTTTGAAGTTTTTCAGGTGAATAGTCAAGCTCTTTTTTTCCTTTGAGTAAAATTAAAAACTGTTTCATTTGTAGGCTCTTTTTAAATGGTTATTGAGAGGATTGATCTGAAAAGATCAGATTAATCGACTTTTAGAGCTGAACCAATCCGCCGGGCCCGGATCGACATTCCTCCATTACGTCTAAATTCCTCCGTCGCGCCTACATTCCCTTCTACGACCCAGTATTTGATATCGCCAATGCCTAGGTTCCTGGGGTCGTTGATATTATATTTTGTTGCCTGCCATTCGTTCCTGCTGTCGGTCTGGTCCTTTCCAGCAATTTCCATGTCCAGTTGTTCGATGGAAAAGCCATGTTTACCTGTCACTGTGACGGCATTGGTGCATCGTTGTGCACCCACCCGGCCAAAGCGGGAAGCGTGGTGCGCGAAAACGAATTCCAGACCGTTAAAGTTAGAGGCCAGGTTGATGTTGTCTCCGTCCGTATGTTCGTTGACTACGATACCCGTATGGTATCCGGTTACCACCACGTTCCTTAGGGTTGTTAATGCAGCATTGTTACACGCTGGCGTGATGAGGCCACTGGTGCCATGACTGGGCTTGGAAGCCTGGACGTTGTAGATGCCGGTATTGATGAATACGTTCTCAATTTTACACTGTAGGGCGTATTGCAAATCGATCCCGCCGATGCCTGGATCATCATATGTTCGGATATCCAAATTCTGGATCACCACATGGATACCAGAGAAATTCCCGTAGAGGGAGTTTGACGAACTGGTTGCGGAAATGACCGCAGGACCCGACTGGGACAGACTTTTGATGATGGTGCCATTATTTAGCAAGGGAAATGAACCGATTGTTCCGAATACGGGTGTCGGAGGGCTTTCTCCCACAATCTCCAAAGTAATCCAACTCGGTATAGGTTTAGAGACTGCCGGAATCAAAATTTTACCTCGATAAACTCCGTCGGGCAGGTACATCCGCCCACCACCGGCCGCGATTATCTCCTTCAGGCAGGCTGAAAATGCTTCAGTGTTATCTGTTTGATCGTCACCTGCAGCTCCAAACTCCAGCACATAGAAAGTTCGTGAATGTATTACATCGGTGCTTTTGTCCATTTCATTATAGCCCTGAGCAGATTGATCCACATTGATTTTCCTCTGAGTTTCCTTCTCGTTGTTGCAGGCAGAAATCAGGATCAATAAGAAGAGAATGCATATTTTATTGCTTGAGAATTTCAGCATATTATATTTTTTTAATTGGAATTACCGAAGTGATATTTTGATAATATCCATGGTCCGGAAGTTGTTTCCGCATGTCGATCACATATCGAATATAACACTAGTCAAATATTAACTATTATAACGATTCTGTATATGAAGACTTATAGCCTTTTTCGAAATCATTTACTGTCTACCAAACGTTGCTAAAAGCCGAAACTGGGTAATCTTCTCTTTCTATCCTATAATTTACATCCATTGTTAAAGGCTTTTTTCTGTGCTTTTTCTTATGATTTCTTGAAGGAGTTTATCCTTGTTAATATTATCATTCACTAAGTCAATAAAATTCTTTTTTTTATAATCCAGGTAGTATTCGGTAATTATCATTGATTCGATATAGAATTTCCTGCCTGTCGGAATATGTTCAAATTGCCCTTTTAAATAATTAGTCACCAAGTCACTAAATTGATAGGAATTATCATTTATCTTATTTCGTTTTGATGCAGAATATTCACAATATCCTTCTAGTTTCCAATTATCAATTCTACGCATTCTCAAAAACCCGATGCTGTCGGCTATTAATTGATGACAAATTTCATGGGCAATTAAATGAGCTAGGTTACCCTCTAAAATATGATATTTGAATCCACTTTTGTTTCTTGATTTTATTTCTTGAATGAAAGAAACGTTGATAAATATATGATCCAATGGTTGAAGGTTGAAACCCTGCGTTTTTTGTGGTTTACCTACTTTCTTTGAATAAATCCCATAAGTTTTCGGGCTATTACAAAGGTAAATTTCATAGATATCATTATGATAACCTAAAGTTGATCCCAGTCTTTGCGAGACGCTGTCAAGCGTTTGTTTTATATGTTTTTCAATTGGTTCATCAGCATGTATATTAAATTCCTTGTATTGAAGATGGTATATAAACTTGCTATTAGGGAAAAGTAGTATCCAATACGTTATGAGTAAATAACCCGAGATTATAAAAAAGAGCACGAGGGTGCACCATAAGACATATTTAAAAACTCTTTTCATGCTTTATAAAACCTGGCTGTAACTCTCAGGTACATCAAGTACCTCTTACCCATAAATATTAAACCCTAGTGGGATTGCACATCATTTTCAAGCAACTAAATTAAGGAATATACTTAATCGTTTGTTGCAGCCAGTTTTTTCCTATACCCCTCTTGGAGGCTTCTTCCAAAAGCTGCTTTATCACTTCTTAATAATTCCATCTCCTTTCCTTCTACTATCGTTGGATGTATTGATCTCAAATGCTTATCGCTCCAAATTCCTAATGCTAAGATGACAGGAGTCAGGTCCAGGGCTTTCTCGGTCAAATAATAATACACCGACTTTTTATTTGTCTTTAATTTAGTTTTGGTGACTAACTCTAGTTCTTCTAATTGTTTGAGTTTGCTGGATAAGATATTTGTAGCAATTGCTTCATCTGCAACTATAAAATCTTTGAAGGTCTCTTTGCCTTCAACTAGCATCTGCTTCACAATCACCAACATCCATTTATCCCCCAGGATATCAAGGGCTGAAGTAAAAGGACAATTGCATCTAAATTTCGTTTCCATTTTTTTCTGTTTAGACCTATTGCAAAGATAAAAAAATAAATAATCACTTGCATATTGCAATTTATTATCAAAATCACTTGCAAATTAAAAGTATTAATGTATTATTGCTTTTGAATTGCAAGTAATAATTATTTAGCATAAATCATAACTCAGAATCAATGAATAAAGTACTTAGTGCATTTGTGATAGCAGGATTACTGGCATCCTGCAACGCTAACAAAACAACCGGAAGCCAGAAGGAAGAAACAAGTGTATCAACAATAAAAGCAAAAAAAATGAGTAAAAAAGAAATTGTAGGCACATTTCTAGGTGCTGTAGCAAAACAAGACACCACTACAATGCGTCAAATAGCAAATACGAATTACATTCAGCACAATCCTTTTGTACCAACAGGATTAGAGCCATTTATTGGAATGCTGCCTTTATTAAAAGAAAGTGGCACTTATGCAGAAAATGTGAGAATTTTTGAAGACGGTAACTATGTGTTTATGCATAACGTCTGGAAAAATGCTAAACCTTTTGGAGCAGATGAAATGGTAGCCTTTGATATTATTAGAGTAGATGAAAACGGAAAAGTAGCTGAACACTGGGACGCGATGACACCGCTGGTGAAGGAAACAGCTAGTAAAAGAACCCAAACTGATGGACCCAAAACTGTAGAAGACTTGGATAAAACCGAGGCAAATAAGGCATTGGCCATAGCGTTGATAGAAGATGTGCTGATGGGTAAAAATCCAGGTAAGATTAGCGAATACATTAGCGCGGAACAATACGACCAGCATAACCCCGGAATAAAAGATGGATTGAATGGTATTATTGAAGCTGTTGAGTACCTCACTTCACAAAATAATATGTTTAAATATACCAAGATACACAAGGTATTGGGCGAAGGGAATTTTGTACTTACAGTAAGTGAAGGAGAGTGGAATGGAAAGTCACAAGTGTTTTACGATTTATTCCGAATGAAGGCGGGTAAGATCGTAGAGCATTGGGATGTTATCCAGGAAATCCCTACTGAAGGTCTGGCTCACAATAATGGAATGTTCGGTTTCTAATCATAACTATTCACTTAAAATCATCAATCATGTCTGAAAGTTCAATTTCCACGCTCGCTCTTGCACTATGTATGGCACCAGGCATTCTTCACTCATTGGAAGTTGCCTATCCTATGTTGGTTCGTTGGCTTGTCAATTATGTGCTTCCATTATTTGAACCCGGCATGCCTAAGGCTAGTAAACAACTGACCAGTAGTGAACAAACTGCGATGTTGGATGCCGCACTTTTAGCCGCACCAAAAGAGAAGAAAATGGCAGCAGAGGATTACCTATTTGTGCTGCTATTTGAACAGCGTCAGGGAGCATTGGCATTCCTCTCTATTATCGCCGGGGCTGTTTACGGCTTGCAGTTGCCATTGGAAGATCGTGCTGTCCTACACCTGGTTTTATTGGTGATGTCTGTATTTTTCACGCTTGTTAACTCAAATCATGCAGGGATTCCTTTTTTTGGTAAGCATCCAAAAGTATCCAGAAATGGCCGAAATGTCGGAGTCGTATTTTCTGTATTCTGGTTGGTAGCGTCCGTACTTAACTATTTGGCTTTTACCTACGTTTCTGTTTAGCCACACCAGCGTTAATTAAATTTTAAATAGTAAAAAAAGAGGCAATTGTCACATACAGAAGTTGGTGATTCGATTGACCCATCCTAAATAATGGCTACACATCATGTAGCAAAATGTATTATAATGATGGAATTAATCGCAGGTACAGCGAGGGTTTCCCAATTTGGGCGATCAGGCACTTGACATCAATTGGCAGGCATGCAAAGAAAAAGCAGAATTAGAAGCACATGCTGCCAGGTCACAGTCGTGGTTATTGATGTTATGAATGAAGCTTCAGCAATAATTAATTAAAGCTATTCTTGCTGAGGTAGGAAATATTGATATGCTGATAAACAACGAAGGTATGATATACTTGAGCATTACCTAAGCATTTAATATAGAAAAGGCTTGTCATCAGATGGTAATCAATTATTAGGGTGCTATTAGATCAATGTAGCTAGTTTCACTTGTTATGTAAAAGGTAAGTTCAGACTCAATTGTCCATTCTTCTTCACCGGTAGGGTATAAGCTACTTCCATTTTTTGGAAGCTAAACCGCTATCAGAAATCCCTAAGAAGGTTATTCGCAGGCTTTGCGATGTGAGTTTTCGCCTTTTGGTATAGGTAATGGAAATTGCCAAATCAGGTTTCCTGTTTGTCTGAATTCATTAAAATGGCCTATATTCAATCTCCCAAACAAACCATACCCATATGCTAAACCTTTCATCACTCCTGGAAAGCAGTACGATAAAAAATCCTTCAAAAGCCGCCTATATTTTTGCCGATCAGCCCTACACCTATGCACAAATCAACGGTGCTGCCAATCAGGTAGCAAACGGACTGCGTGCCAAAGGCATCAAGCAAGGAGACAAAGTAGCGCTGAGTTGCTTGAATTTACCTTATTTTCCCATTATCTATTTTGGCATTCTTAAGGCGGGTGCAGTGGTTGTACCGCTCAGTGTACTGCTTAAAAAAGATGAAATTGCTTACCACCTCAAGGACAGTGAGGCCAAAGCCTATTGCTGCTTTGTGGGAACAGAAGAGTTGCCGATGGGTAAAATGGGTTATGATGGTTTTCAGGAAGCACTGGACTGTAAACATTTTTTCATGGTTATGCCTAAGGGTGACATGCATTCAACGATTGAAGGTACAGAGACCCTGGGTCAACTGATGAAAGATCAGTCACCTGTGTTTGATACCTGCCAAACGGGTGCGGAAGATACCGCAGTTATCATTTATACCTCAGGTACTACCGGTCACCCTAAAGGGGCTGAGCTGACTCATTCTAATTTACTTCAAAATGCGATTTTATCAGCGAACCTGGTGACCTCAGAATCAACCGATGTGACCCTGATTGTGCTGCCTTTGTTCCATATTTTCGCCATGACGGTTCAGATGAATGCGGGGCTTTACACCGGTGCAACCAGTGTACTGCTACCAAAGTTTGATGCACAAGCTGTATTTGGTTTGATGGAAAAATACAACGTCACCCTTTTTGCCGGAGTACCTACCATGTTTTGGGGGCTTAATCATTACGAAGGGAATGACTTTGATTATGATAAAATTTCTAAGAATTTAAGAGTCGTTGCCTCAGGAGGCGCTTCACTTCCGCTACAGGTTTTGGAAGAATTCGAAAGGAAATTTAACGTTCATATCCTGGAAGGCTATGGAATGTCTGAGGGATCACCAGTCGTAACATTTAATCAGTTGGATGTGGGACAGAAACCTGGATCAGTAGGCACCCCTGTCTGGGGCGTAGATGTAAAAATTGTGGACGAAAATGACCAGGAGCTACCGGTTGGTGAAAAGGGTGAGCTGGTTTATCGGGGACACAATGTGATGAAGGGTTATTATAGGAATCCGGAGGCCAATGCCGAGACCCTTAAAAATGGTTGGATGCATTCCGGTGATATTGCGATCAAAGATGAAGATGGATTCTTTTTCATCGTAGACAGAACCAAAGACATGATTATCCGTGGAGGATTGAATGTGTACCCAAGGGAAATTGAGGAGGTGATGATCAAACACGAAGCTGTTTCACTCGTGGCTGTAATCGGTGTGCCCGACGAGAAATTTGGGGAGGAGATCAAGGCTTGTGTGGTACTTAAACCAGGGATGGAAGTTGACAGCAAACACTTGATGGCCTGGACGAAGGAACGGATTGCCGATTATAAGTATCCGCGCACCATTGAATTTATGGACAAACTCCCCATGAGCGCTACCGGAAAAATTTTGAAGAAAGAGCTGAGGTAAGCTTTGGTAATTGCGCGAAAGTTACTTCGTACGTCAATTATACAGGCATATGATATATCATAAGCCTGTTTTTCTTTCTGATTGCTTAAGCTAAAGCACAAAAAAGCTTCCTCGTCGAAATCCTGCTTACGCTTATTCATTGATGAGTATGGTGATCCCGGAGCCGCATAAAATGTTCTATGCATTCTTCTTGATTTCAGGTAAAATCATTGCATTTTCTATAATTACCTATATATTTAAGGAAATTATATATATAAGATGGCATCTTCTGAATTTATTAAAGGAACTTTGAGAACCATTATTCTCAAGCTACTGGCAGAAAACAAGCAAATGTATGGCTATGAAATCAGCCAGCGGGTAGCCCAATTGAGCAATGATGAAATAAAGCTCACCTACGGAGCACTCTACCCGGTACTTTATAAACTGGAAAATGAGGGCTTACTTACCACTACCTCTAAGGTGGTGGATAATCGGGCAAGGAAATATTACGCATTGACTGATAAAGGAAAGGAACTGGCAAAAGTCAAAGTATCAGAACTTCAAAAATTCACAGAAATCCTTAAGAACGTATTGATACCCATTCCTGAGCCTAAAGTGAATTTACAGGGGATATGAAACCAGATTTTATTGATAAAGAGATTTCGGATTTTCTGGATCAGCAGGGGCTAAGTTTTAAGCCCCTGCGAGCCGAGATACTCGATCACCTCATCAGCGATGTAGCCGATCGGGTGCAAAGTGGTGAGACGATCAATGAAGCCTGGGAACAGGTAAAAAAAGAAATACCAGCGAATCATTTTAAACACTTACAACAACAAGCCATGGAAACCATAGACAATCGATTGCGAATAACCAGGGTATTTGGTTACCTTTTTTTAACATTGTTCACTTTGGGAGCACTGTTTAAATTCATGCATTGGCCAGGAGCGGGAATACTACTACTAGCATCATTTGTGGCCATTACCCTGTCATTGATCTCAGGATCTATCTATGGAGTAGTCATAAATAAGACCAGAAAAGGATCCATTTGGGTGTTGACGATGATTTTGGGAATTGTGTTGTTGCTTATGGCATTCAGTTTCAGAATTATTCATTACCCGGGAGTGGAGATCTTTGCTGTTTTGTCCGTGGTGATACTGATTTTATCCGCTATAAAAATCACCTGGGACGTAAATAATAAGAAGCCTGATGAGGGTAGTTTGTTTACTTACCTACATGAAAAATATACGCCTGGAATCCAGCGGTCACTGTTGATATTATTAACAGCAGGAGCTCTCTTTAAAGGATCCTCCATTATTTCAAATGGGGATTATTATATCGGTGATAT
The DNA here is from genome assembly GCA_043554545.1 of Marinoscillum sp. GTDB lineage: Bacteria > Bacteroidota > Bacteroidia > Cytophagales > Cyclobacteriaceae > UBA7330. Next base: position 486,474 of record CP121337.1, read on the forward strand.
CACTTTGTTCTTGATTATTTATGGTGCAGGAACCCAACTGCTTTCGCTCTTTTGGCGGGCGATAGAGCTCAACAAACCCAACCAGCAACATTTACTGTTTGGTGTCTTGAGTGCGATTTGTCTCTTTCTTCCGGTATTGAATTTTTATATTCCTTTGACACCCAGACTGATTTTTGGAGGTGTCTTTTATCTCACCAGTGGTCTGCTGGTGTATCAGCTTCAGGATGCAGAGACTAATAAGACCCTAAGCATGCTGGTCATTGCGCTTAACCTGGTACACTTTACCTTGTGGTCCCTGATTGAAGTTGGAGTAATACAGGAATCATTAAACTACATACTCTATAATTTGCCCATTACGGGGGTATGGATCGCTGCTTTTTGGGTATTTAGGAAGGATCGAATGGTGCTGACTTATTTGATGATCACCTTTGCCGCTTATTCATTACAATATGTGGGCTAAGCGATAGTTGCTAGCGAACCCAATTTAAAGATGGTCAGTGAAGACACTGACCATGGAGTCGTTTTGCTTGCTATTCGCGCGGAAGAGCGAGTGATGACTTGAGATCTGTGATTTCTGGATGGGATCTGTGACTTCTGAGGTGGGATCTGCGATTTCTGGACGGGATCTGTGACTTCCGGGGTGGGATCTGTGATTTCTGGTCGGGATCTGTGACTTCTGAGGTGGGACCTACGATTTCTGGACGGGATCTACGATTTTTAGGCGGGAGATTCGACGATAAACCTTCATTACATCTGACTAAAGAAATAATCAATAAGCAAGAAACCTATTTTTGGTAGACCTTGACGTAATCGACGATAAAAACGTCTGGAAACTTTGTTTTGCGCATGTCCTTTTTATTGCCGGGGTATTCCATGCTTAGGATCAGGTATTCTTCAATGTTTGAAATGCCCTGGGTTACTTCGTAAAACTTCAAGCCATCGATATAGAAGATGTATTTGTCCGGCAGCCACTCCAGACCAAAGGTGTGAAAGCCTTCACTTACACCTTCCAGATAGCTTTGCATCCCGTGTGTGGTCTGCTGGTTGGGGCCATAGGCCCAATGCACATTGTGCGAAACAATATCTTTGCCCAGCTTTCTGAAAAATTCCATTACGTCAATCTCGGCTCCGTAAACCGATGGATCTTCTCCTTTGGCAATCAACTTCGACTGAAGCCAAAATGCCGCCCAGACACCGGGCGATTGCTGCAGCTGTGCCCGGCATTCAAAATAACCATACCTGGGCATGTACAGGTCCTGAGTACCCACTGCACTGCCAAGTAATGTGTCGCCTTGCTTCAGGGCATAGAGATTCAGGAAGCCATCGGCTACTTCCACAGCTTGCTCAGAAACATAAGCAATGGCCCGGGGGCCTACCCCTCGAACCCGCCATTTCGTGCTGTCAAGTGTTGTTCCCTCAAACTCATCCTCCCACACCAGTTGATAGCCAAGCTTTTCTGCCGTGAACACTTCGGTGGACATGGGCCCTTGCGCTGGTCTTTGTCCCATCCCAATTAAAGGAATAAGAAACAGACCAAGTATCCAGGCTGTTGCTAAAATCCGTATGCTGCTGCGCTTGTGATAGCTGGTGTTCATTATTGTGCTGTTGTTTATTGGTTAGCTATTTTCTATGCTATGAAAGCATAAAAATAGCCAAGTGTAGCTATAATTTAGGCTTGGTTGCCTGATTTATGGTGCGATTAGGGGGTCTTGTCTTCAAGTCCATCAAACTTTGCTTTCATGGTTGGGTTTCCATGTGTCAATTTTTTAATCGTTAGGTCTTCTGCTTTGTTATTTGCTAAACGCAGATTATTTTCAGATGACAAGAGCGCGTCTTTTGTCTTTTGAAGGTGAGAAATTGTTTTGTCGATTTCGTCAATAGCCGTTTTAAATTTACGGCTAGCCAAATCGTAGTTTTTCGCAAACCCTTCTTTGAAAGTATTTATTTTGTCTTCAAAATTCGTGATGTCAACATTTTGACTTCTTATCAAGCTTAACTCTGCTTTATACTCCATTGAGTTCATGGCTGCATTTCTAAGAAGTGTAATGATTGGAATGAAGAATTGAGGTCGGACGACATACATTTTTGCATACTTGTGCGAAACATCCACAATTCCTTGATTGTAAAATTCATTTTCAGATTCAAGGAGAGTCACCAAAACAGCATATTCACATTTCTTTTCAAGACGATCTTTATCCAGTTCTTTGAAAAAGTCCTCATTTCTTTTCTTTGTCGCAGTTTCATCACCCTCATTTTTCATTTCAAACATGATCGAAATGATTTCATTTCCTGATTCATCCTGTTCTCTATAGATGTAGTCACCCTTGCTTCCCGATCTGGAATCATTGTCTTTTTCAAAGTAGGCTTTTTGAAAGGCTGTTGCACGAAGTTTGTTAAACTCAACTTCACAATGTTGCTCAAGCGTTTCCCCGACCATTTTGGTTGAGAGTCGCATTTTCATGTCTTTTCGAAGCGCGATTTCCTCTTCTTTCATTTTGATGATGTCGTTCTTGGTCTGTAGCTCAGACAAATGTTTTTCATTCAGAGATTTCTCTAAAAGCAGTCTTTCATTTTCCTTATTCTTTATGTCATTGGCAAGGGCATCACGTTCCTTTTCAATTGCCCGAATTGCTTCTGAGACTGAGAGTTTTTGTTCTGCTACTGCATTCTGGATTTTTGCTTTCATTTCTGCTATCTCAGAATCCTTTATAGCTAACTGCTGAGTAAGATGAAGTTCGTTCTTGGCTTTGAGATCAATTATTTCCTTGTCCTTTTTTGTTAACTCTTCTGTAATTGAATTCTTTAGCTTTTCTTCAGCAAGTTGAACAGCGTTCTCTTTTTCCTTTTCTGCAATGTCTAATCTCGCTGTCAATTCTTCTTTAAACTGATGATCCCGCACCTGCTTTAGGATATCTGCATATCCTGCTTCATCAACCTTAAAAGCTTTTTTGCAATTCGGGCAAATTATTTCGTTCATATCTTGTAAAATTTGAAAGCATTCAATTGTTTAAACCATAAGAGTAGCGGGGATTAGATGGCACTAACCCTTCAAGCTCCTCAAAGCCACGCCTTGTTTTAAATTTATTAATTGTGGCGGACTTTCCAATCCCCACAAAAAATCCCTAACCGATAGACCTCCATTTATTTATAGCATATGTGATGTACAATTATTCAATTTTTTTCAGGTTAAGGACGTTATCAATTCCCCATTTGCTTAGTTCCCGAAAAATTGGTCTCAAACTTTCTCCTTTGTTTGTGAGACTGTATATCACTTTAGGCGGTACTTCTGCAAATACTTCCCTATGAATCAGGGCATCTTTTTCTAATTCTCTTAGTTGGGTAGTCATCATCTTCTTGCTGCAACTTGGGATCATCTTTTGCAGTTGTCCAAATCTGTTGACATCCACTGAAATGAAATAGAGTATCAAAGGCTTCCACTTGCCTCCAAACACTTTGAGAGTAGAACTGACAGGACAACCACCATATTTTTTGATCTGTTGAACCATGTCGTTAAAACGTTCGGATTTTATTTCAATTTTTTTCATTTCTAAGTATTTGATAGTCAGCAATAGTAACCTTAATGTAACTAAGTTTTAATACCTTAACTACTTGATTTTCAGAGTACAATCATAAATTTTTACACTTATAAAAGCAACAAAATGAAGTCAAAAACTACATTATTCCTTACAATGATTACCGTTACAATTGGAATTAGCGGATTCATTTTTAATAATCAAAGCGAAAATCATTTAAACAATCAAAACATGAATTCAATCTATGAAATAGCTATCAACCAATCCAAAGAAGGAGGGCATGATAGATTCCTGAGTACGAGGGAAAAGTTCGTTAAAGTGCTTGGTAAGGAAGACGCTACCCTAAATGAAGGCAAATGGGAGCCGTTTTTTACGGTAGTTCCTGATATGGATTTAAGCAGAATCTTAATCGGCATGACTCATTGGAATTCGATGCAAGGCTTTGGAGAAGCGGCTTCACGATTAATGCCGCAACAAGTGGCAATTGATTACTTCTCTAGTTTTAATCCGCTGGCCTATGCGTTGTTAGAGCCAGTTGATGGAAAGTCTTTTGACATGAATTCAATCAAGCAAGAAGGTTCGGTAGTCGAGTTTGCAATAAGAAGAGGGAAAACAGAGGATGCCTTTGGAGAGAAAAGAGATGCATTTTTTAAAATATTGAATAATTATGATGGGTTCAAGTTCGCACGTGAATTCAAAGTTCATAAGTTAAATGAGCAAGGTGTCCCAAGTCTTGAAGAAAATACCCAAGCCGTTATTATAGTTTGGGAGAGTGGAGAAAAATTTCAAACTGCAGCACGGCCAATATTTGGAACGAGTGAATATCAGGAATTTGCTGCGAATCTTGATGTTGAGACGTACTTTGCAAGTTCTCCTTTTAAGTAATAAAAGATCACCATGCATGGTGGAGATAATCTTCGCCATGCTTATTGTGCATAACGCTCAATTAAAATGAGTATGCGCCCCAGTTGCTAGAACTTCTTAAGTTTCTGTTTTGAAAATACCTTTCAAATAGCTCAGTTTGCATATTCATTTTAGTGTTTGTTGTATTCCGTTTCATCTAATTCTGAGGCATTTCGATACGATTATCATAGTCCCATTGATTAGAATTTGGCTCTACTGTTTTGAGATAATTCCAAATTGCAACGAACTCTATTGAATCCAATTTCATTCGATTCATTGGAGGGCGCAGAATTTTACCATCTGGGCGTTTCCCATTTTCTAGTGCATTCTTAAAATCATCGAAAGTCCAATGTCCTAATCCAGCGAATAAATGAGGTGTGATATTTGCACTTCTAATTCCCATTTGATTACCAAAAACCATCAATTTTGAGCCTCCCCCCAAATAGCCTTCGGAGTTAGTAGGATTAATATAGTCTATTTTGGCTGTTGACCGTGAGTGGCATTCATAACATGAATATCTACCATTTACCAAGTAAGATCCATATGAAATTGTATTATCCTGGGGAGGCGTAATTATATTTTGCTTATCACTGATTACGGGTTTGATCTCAAATTTCATTAGGGCTTTTACCAAAAAGCTAGGTTTGCTCTCTGGAATTAAGTTTGGTGTCGCCTTAACAAGGTCATTATCTGATCTAAGAAAAGCAATTAATGAAAATAAATCTTCATCACTCATGGAGCTCAATTTTGGCATCATGGGTAAAACCATCTTTCCATTGTTCTTTACTCCTGTTTTTAAGAATGTGAAAAGTTCAGAATCACTATAAGAGGATAAAATTGATTCTGAATGTTTTGTCAGATTGGCAGAAGTTATTGTTCCCCACTTTTGATGCTCAATCATGATCTTTCCACTTAAAGTTCTACTGCTTGATAAGTGGCATGATACACAATAATTTAAGGCGATTTTCTCGCCTATAGCAATTTGACTATCAGTAGATTCAATATTGATAGGTTTGATATCAACATTGTAAGAAGGAGCATCAAACCAGCTAATATAGACAGCCAGAAGCCCAACTATGACTAGCGTTAATGTTATTAATGAAACAAAAATTTTCAAAACAAATTTCATGTTATCTTATGCATGGATTACAACGTAGTAGTATCGTGCATATGCACTATATCACACTTATATCATTTTTCAGTTAATTCATTCATATTCAATAGGATACCCATTTTTAAACGACTATAAACGTATAAAAACGACTACGTCTTAGACGTTACCTGCTAAAAATAACCATTTCGATCGCTTTTACCAAAGAGCTGAGTATTGGGGTGTCTGAGGTACGTTTCCATGAAACATGTACCTGGATAAGCCTGGTTTATTCCTTTAGATATTTCACTTGAATACAAGGAATCTGTAGTGCGTCAAATCCGATGGCATATAAGGAACCGGCTACTTCCAATTGCTTATTGAGCGCTTCTATAGGAATAGGAGCTTTGAAGATGAATGGTTTTTTGATGTTGTATGCTTTAAATTCTTCTTTTAGTAATAATTCGCGCGATAGCTAATCCCAGCGCCTAAATTGAAGCCCTGGTTGATTTGCTTTCCTAAAACGTATCCTTTTGTTTTATATCCCAAATTGATGACCATGTCCAGTTTTTTGGCGAGGCTACGCCTGCCTTCCAGCTCTCCGGACATACCTTTTCCAAAAATATCCTGATCCCATAGATCTAAACGAGCCGATAATTTCAGGTTGGGTTGCGCCAACATATTGGCCCACCTGATTCCCAGTCCGTTGTTTTTAAATGGATTTCCATATTTGGCATAAATTGAAAATTTAGCGCCTTCCAGGTGAAGATAGTTATTGAAGTACAGTTCGTACCCCAGAGGCGAAACATTAAATAGGGTGCCATAAGTCCATCCGGTTTCATGGTTCCCAATGAGAAATATCGGCCGTCTTACTTTGTCGGTATTTCCAAAGCTTGCGCCAAACTCTCTGTAAAACTGCGGGTCAAGCAGGCTAAAGAAAGTACCAAACAGGGCGGACTGGTTGTAAAATTTTACCAGCTCAGGATTCACCGTCCTGTCTGCCATAAAAACCTGATTATTGGAATAGATTTTGAAAACGGGCAAAACACAGTGTACCGGGTCACCAGCTGTTTCTATCCAAACCGTGGTGTCTTCCGCGTTTACGGGTACAATAAGTGAAGTATAAATGGTATACATCAACCGGTTGGCCAAAGAAAAGGCCAGGTCTTCATTGTAATGTCCATTCTGAAGCATGAATTCCTCCTGTATGGTTCTTACATTGAGGTGGTTTACTTCAAATCCACCGGTCACCGATAATGCTTCATCGGCCAGGTTAATGTCTTCAGGTAGATGCATCGTCGTATAGGGAATGGGCAAGGCTATGTTGTGAATGATAAATGTACCACCCACTTGTTTAGCCCTTAGCGAATGACCGAATTCATGTGACCAAACCATGGTAAGGTAGGTGGTTGCAAATGAATAAAGGCCATAGGTGATGTTTCCTAATGTTTTATTCATTTTTGGTTTGATACCTTTTCTAAAGGCATCGCTGACGACACGGTAAGTGGAAAGTGCATTGGTGGAGGAATTCCTTAAATCAAATTGATTGTATACCCCAAACTGATAATTCCTGATCCACAAACTATCCTGTGCGTTGCTTTTTTCAAAAAGTACAAACAGGATAAAGAAGGTTAATAAAATCGTCTTCATCATTCTAGCATTGTTTTCTCACATAGGTCAAGTACGCGATATGACTTGGGTATGTGGTTATCACATGGATACAGGGAGGATCACTGATTCTGCAATGCTTTTTATTGATGTTATTATGCAGAAATCAGGCATCCTGGTATAATTCATCTAAAATATGTGATGCCCCTATTTTGAGGAATGATGATTGTCAGAAAGATTAGTGATTTTTAAAGCTTTGATTGCTTTTTGAGAAACCGGGTGACTTGCTTTCCTAGTTTTTTATACCCTTTGGGGGAATAATGTACATCATCTGAGCCTAATCCATACTTCTGATGTATCTGAAAGGATTGCTCATAGAGATCGTTTACCGTTACCCCATGTTTTGTCATGACTTTCTTTGCTGCATCATTGTATCTGATTGCATCATTGGGATATCTGCCGGCTTCGTTTACAGGAACGTAAGTAGTCGTTAAAAAAATTAATTCTGCACTGGTTTTTGCCTTTAGGATCGTTATGATGGTATCCAGGTTTGCGGCATATTCCTCAATCGTATATGTGAGTTTTCCGTTTTCTTTGTCTCTGTTTCCCTGGACTTTTGAATCAGGGTGACGGTAGCACAAATCCCACAATCCCCAGTTGAACTGGATGATGTCCCAGTCCCCATCACCCACCCACTCCTCTACCTTTTTCAATCCTGTTCCGGTATGCTGAGCGTTTCCCGGGTTATGAGATATATGGGCCTTACGCTCCAGGTTTTTCTTTACAAAAGGGGTATATCCCAGCGAAATAGAATCACCGATGATCAGGATGTTGGGTTTATCCTGCATAAAACCTGACAGCGCGAGCGCAAGAATCATCAGGATGTATATGTTGCCTGCTTTTCTCATTTCAAGCTTCCTTCGTTAGGTGTTTGTGATCTCATCATTTTTGTCTAATCCAACTTTTCAAATCGCTTCATCCATTCCGCTCGCTCCGAGCTGTAAAAATATTCCTTTGACCGGATAGGAGGGACATGATGCTCCTGCAATTCCAACAAGGAAACTTCCGGTAGTGCAATGGGGTCTGAAGGGATATGGGAAGTCAATGCGCTTTTGATTTCATCCAATGAGTCTGTTGTGGCCAGGTTTTTCCACTCCTCCGGATCGTTGTTCAAATCATAAAGTTCCTCTGAATCATCGATGTACCGGATGTAATGCCACTGTCCATAGCGAATCGAATAGCTCCCATAGTCATAAGTAGTGATAATGGGACGCTCTAACACGGTGTCCGGGTTTGTAAGTATGGGTTTCAAGCTTACCCCATCAAAGTCATTTCGAGGAGGCAAACTGCACAGATCCACCAGGGTTGGATAAATATCCATCAGCGAAGTAAGGTTTTTTGTTTCTCCGCCTGGATATGATCCTTCTGGCATCTGTTCAATTCCCTTTGGAACTTTCATCATCAGTACGGTTCGGGTAACATTTTCCCAGAGGGCAAATTTTCGCCAATGCATCTTTTCTCCGAGTTGCCAGCCATGGTCTGACCAGATGACTACAAGGGTATTGTCTGCATATTCACTTGCTGCTAAAGCTGTCAGCAGCCTGCCGACCATTTCATCAGCAAAGGCGATCGAAGCCAGATAGCCCTGGATCGCTTTTTTCCACTGGTCAGCTGCTACTACATGCTTGTGGTAGTTCCCTCCCCGGACAATTAGTTCCCTGGCAACCAAACCCAGATCTCTGGTGTCTCCTTCCATGATGGCCGGGAGTTTGATTCCTTCCAAAGGAAACATGTCCATATATTTTTGAGGCACGTACCAGGGGAGGTGAGGCCGATAGATGCCGGCAGCCAGAAAAAAGGGCTTGTCATGTTGCTGTTTCAGTTGGCTGGTGATGTAGTTTACACTTTGAAAGTCCCCCATTTCTTCATCAGATATTGGCAAACCAGCCCAGTCAAACATGCTATACATAAACTTGAATGGCTGCATATTCGCCGGGCGTTTTTTGGGAAAAACTTCTTTGGACATGGGATCTTTAATGGCGGGATAGTAATCATCCCAGCCCAGGGTATCTACCTGACCATAATGATAAATTTTTCCTGCCCCGGCAGTATAATAACCGTTCTTCTTAAAGTGTTGATTGAGGGTGAGTGACTTTGCCAGTTGAGGTACTTTACGCCAGTCCTGATAGTTGGAATACATGCCCGAATTGTAGGTGTGCAATCCTGTGAGTAAAGCTGATCGGGAAGGGTTGCATCCGGGGCTGGCACAATAATTCTTCGTAAAATTGACAGCTTCTAATCCGAACTTTTCCATGTTCGGTGTGATGGACTGATTACTTCCCGAGAGTGGCTGTGCCCAATCATTCATGTCATCCAAAGAAATGAAGAGCACATTGGGATGTTTTAACAGCTCATCTTTGGGCGGCGAGGAACAGGATATGGAGAGCCAAATAATCCAAACGAAAGATGCAGCAGTTATTTTATGCATTTTATTTCTATCAAAACTTCAGAAGAAGCAAGATAAAGAACCTTAGCTAAAATGATCATCAGGCAGTAAAAGTCGATGATCTATGAAGCATGTATAGAGGTGTGCGTTTGGGGCTAGGTTGGGAGAGACCCAAAGATCAATGACACGCACGAAGCTGATTTTGATAAATTATTTAAACAAATGTTTAAATCATGCGTTTTAAATTTTATATTTGTAGGAATAGTAGACAGAAATGAGCAAAGACGAGAGCACAGAAAAAAAAATCAAAGAAGTAGCGAGGGCCATATTTATTAGTAAAGGCTATGCTGCCACTAAAACCCGTGACATTGCAGATGAGGCGGGGATAAACCTGGCGTTGGTTAACTACTATTTTAGAAGTAAAGAAAAGTTGTTTCATGAGATCATGACGGAAAGTATTCAGGCATTCATGTCAGACATCTTCATGATCTTCTTTGAGGAAGAATCAAAACTGGAGGCAAAACTAGAACGACTGGCTGCCAATTACATCGAATTCCTGCTAAAGAACCCCAACATGCCCATCTTTATATTAAGTGAATTGCGATCTAATCCTGAGCAGTTTGTCAGTAGAATGACCCATGGTGTCAAAATGAAAGAATCCGTTTTATTTAGACAACTAGCAGAAGAAATAGGGCATCAAAAGCTAAGTGAAATTAATCCAATACACATCATCATCAATCTCCTGGGTATGATTGTCTTCCCCTTTTTAGGTAAACCCATGTTGCAGCTAACAGCTCAGGTAGATCAGGAACATTTTGAAAAAATGATGAATGAAAGGAAGAAACTGATCCCTATGTGGATCATGAATATGATCAGATAAAATTTTTTACGTTAGTGTTAATCAAATGTTTAAAACAAAATTATTAATCAAAATGAGAATCATTAGAAACTCGCTGCTGATTACTGGCTTGCTGATGCTGATGAGCTTGATGAATGGTATAGCACAGGATCTGCGTTCGACGAGTCTGGATAGCTGTCTGGCTCAGGCAAGAGTGAACTACCCGCAGATTAAGCAGTATGATTTGCTTACCCGGGCAACTGGTTATTCTTTAGAAAATGCACAGAAAGGCAAGTGGCCGCAATTGAGTATTTCCGGTCAAGCCAGTTATCAATCAGCGGTTACTTCTATTCCCGGAGGTGCGGCCATGGGTGTTACGCCTTTGAGCAAAGATCAATACAAACTATATGGAGAAGTGGCTCAACCCCTAACAGATCTGGCGGTGATCAAGCAAAGACAAAAGATTATTGAAGCCAATGGAGAAATTGAGAAGAACAGTCTTGAAATTAGTTTGTATAAGATCAATGAGCGTGTGAGTGATCTGTATTTCGGCATTCTGCTCCTTCAAAGCCAGATCAGTCAGGCAAATACCACTAAGACAGACCTGGAGAACGGCTTACAAAATATTCAGGCGGCCATTAAATATGGAACGGCACTTCAAAGCAATGCAGACTTATTGCAGGCAGAGCTTTTGAGCCTTGATCAGCGCGTGATAGAACAAAAAGCAACCAAAAAGGCCTATCTCAACATGTTAAGTCTTTTTACCGGTCAGCCGTTTGGGGATGATATACAGCTATTGGAACCACAGGTTTTAAGTCTTAAGCAAGAAATCACCCGACCTGAACTCACCTTTTTCAATAACCAAATTCAAGTGCTGAACATGCAATCAGATTTATTGAGAAAGAATAATCTACCCAAGTTCAGTTTGTTTTTTCTTGGAGGCATAGGTCGTCCGGCGCTTAATATGCTTAGCAACGAGTTTGAACCCTACTACATGGGTGGTCTGAGATTATCCTGGCGTTTGTCCAATTATTATACAAGCAAGGGCCAAAATCAGCTGTTTTCCATCAATCAGGACATCCTCAGTAGTGAAAAGGAGACCTTCCTGTTTAATACCCAATTAACGATGACGAATCAGCAAGTAGAAATAGAGAAGATGCAAGAAATGATCACCCAGGACGAAAGGATCATTGCACTACGGGAGGGAATTATTCAAACGTATAAAGGTCAACTGGAAAATGGGGTGATCACATCTAATGAATATAAATCGGTCCTGATGGATGCCGATAAAGCAAGACAAAACCTTGCAATTCATCAAACGCAATTAATCAAAATCAAATACAAATATAACCTTACCTCAGGGCTATGAACCGTCGGTCATGTGCTTATAGGATGAGCAAAACTGATAGCTTCATTGTCGCTACCAAAGAAGTACAAGTTGATTGACAATCCAAATTGTGATATATAATTTAAAACTAAACCAATGAAATATTTAATCATTCCAGGCCTATTGCTCCTTGCATTTATTTTCAGTTCGTGTGACAATTCGACGAACAATTTTGACGCTACTGGTTCTTTCGAGGCTAACGAAACAATCATTTCGGCAGAAGCCTCCGGGACCTTATTGTCTTATGGGGTGGAAGAAGGGAAAACACTCCGGGCAGGACAGTATATCGGTTATATTGATACGGCCCAGTTGGTGCTTTCCAAGAAGTTGCTATATGCAAAGATGGATGCGGCACTAAGCAGAAAGCCTGATGTCGGCGTTCAACTTACCGCGCTAAAAGAACAGTTGAAAGTGGCTGAAGTAGAGCAAAAAAGAATTACCAGTCTGGTGGGTGCTGGTGCTGCAACACCCAAGCAACAGGATGATATCGACGGACAAATAGCTGTCATTAAAGGAAATATTACGGCGTTACGCAATTCATTGACTACAAGTACCCAGAGCATAGACCGAGAAGTCGAAACTTTGAAAGTGCAGATTGATCAGGTTGATGATCAGATCAATCGGAGTAAATTGATCAATCCAGTAGTAGGAACTGTTCTTGTGTCCTATGCTGAAGCTCATGAGCAAGTGGGAAGAGGCATCCCTTTATACAAGATTGCAGATTTATCGGAGATCACCTTGCGAGCCTATGTGACAGGCAACCAACTTCCCAAAATCAAACTGAACCAGCAGGTAGCAGTATTAACTGATGATGGAGATGGCGGATACAAGGAAGAGAATGGTACCATATACTGGATCAGTGACAAGGCGGAGTTTACGCCTAAAACTGTGCAGACGAAAGACGAGCGAGCTAACAAAGTTTACGCGATAAAAGTTGGCGTAGCAAATGATGGCTCCTATAAAATCGGTATGTACGGGGAAGTGAATTTTTAATCAGGCACACATGAAAGATGTCGTCGTAGAATCGATTAGTAAGTCATTCAACAAGCAGGACAAAAAGGCGTTGGATCAGATTTCTCTGGAGGTAGAGGAAGGGGAATTGTTTGGACTCATCGGACCCGACGGGGCTGGGAAGACCACGTTATTCAGGATCCTTACCACGCTGCTATTGGCTGATTCCGGAAAAGCATATATTCAGGGAAAGGAAGTTGTTGGGCAGTATAAGGAAATACGTAAAACCATTGGATACATGCCTGGAAAGTTTTCCCTCTACCAGGACTTATCTGTTGAAGAAAACCTAAATTTTTTCGCGAGTTTATTCAATACTACTGTTGCGGCTAATTACGATCTGATCAAAGATATTTATTTACAAATTGAGCCTTTCAAAACACGTCGGGCAGGTAAGCTATCTGGTGGTATGAAGCAAAAGTTGGCCTTGTGTTGCGCACTTATTCACCGGCCAACAGTACTCTTTCTGGACGAGCCTACCACAGGTGTTGATGCCGTATCCCGAAAGGAGTTTTGGAACATGTTACAACGACTAAAAAAACAGGGAATTACAATCCTGGTTTCAACGCCTTACATGGATGAGGCGAGCCTCTGTGAAAAAATTGCATTGATACAGGAAGGAAAGATATTATCTGTGGATACCCCTGAGAATATCATCTCGGAATATCCAAAGAAACTGTTTGCGATCAAAGGAGATCACATGAGTCAGCTGCTCAATGAGTTAAGAAACAGTGAATACATTGAGTCTGCTAATGCCTTTGGGGCCACACATCACATCACATTCCGGGCTGAGGATGATAGGATGCAGAAACAGTTGATTAAGGATTTGTCAGTTACCGGGGTTGTGATTGAAGACATCAAGCCGACTGTTGAGGACTGCTTTATTAAACTCATGTAACCATGACAGAAGAGAAAGTAATTATAGCACATAAACTTACTAAGCGATTCGGGGATTTCATTGCCACCAATGAGATCACATTTGATGTATATAAAGGAGAGATATTTGGATTTCTTGGAGCCAATGGAGCAGGCAAAACGACAGCTATGCGCATGCTCTGTGGGCTATCGACACCATCAGAAGGAGAAGCGACGGTGGCAGGGTTTGATGTGTATAAAGATACCGAGAAGATCAAATCGAGCATTGGCTACATGAGTCAGAAGTTTTCACTTTACGAGGATCTGACTGTAGGCGAGAACATCACTTTTTTTGGAGGAATTTACGGTATGGGTAGAAAGGAAATCAAGTCCAAATCGGCATCCATGCTCGATACACTTGGTCTGGAAAAGTCTAAAAATGTTCTGGTAGGGGCTTTACCACTCGGCTGGAAACAGAAGCTGGCTTTTTCAGTAGCCATCCTTCATGATCCGAAGATTGTCTTTCTGGATGAACCTACGGGCGGTGTGGATCCCGTTACCCGACGACAGTTCTGGGATTTAATTTATAAAGCTTCAGACAATGGTATTACCGTTTTTGTCACCACACACTATATGGATGAGGCAGAGTATTGTAACCGAATATCGATGATGGTGGATGGTTATTTGAAGGCATTGGATACCCCGTCAAACCTGAAGGCGCATTATCACGCGGCCTCCATGGATGAGGTGTTTTATGAACTCGCACGTGGTGCAGAACGAAAAGGAGATTAATATGAAACAGCTGTTAACATTTATCAGGAAAGAGTTTCTCCATGTGTTTCGGGATCACAAAACACTGCTCTTGCTATTTGGTCTACCGATTGCACAGATCGTGCTTTTTGGTTTTGCCTTGTCGAATGAAATCAAAGATGCCAAAATCGTTATTTTGGATGACGCCAAAGATGCAGCGAGTCAGCAAATTATAGAGAAGCTCAGGAATAGTGGAAGCTTCGAGGTGGAAGAATCACTGTTAGGGCACCTGGAGATAGAAGAGTCATTTAAGAAAGGGAAGGTAAAAATGGCGGTAGTCTTCCCCGCTCATTTGAATGAGGATTTATTGCATGGCAAGCATGCACAGATTCAGCTTATCGCTGATGCTTCCGATCCCAATACTGCCACGACTCTTGTAAATCATGCCAGTGCCATAATCCGTGATTATCAGCAGGCTATGAATCGTGGTGATCACCTGATGACCATCAATACAGAGATTAGAAACATGTATAATCCTGAGCTGAAGGGTACGACGAATTTTGTACCTGGTGTTATGGCATTGGTACTGCTGCTTATTTGCGTGTTGATGACATCAGTATCTATTGTAAAGGAGAAAGAAAATGGCACCATGGAAATATTATTGGTCTCGCCATTCAACCCACTGATGGTCATACTGGCCAAAGCAATTCCTTATTTACTGTTGTCAATTGTCAATTTGATTATGATACTCGTCTTGAGTGTCTTTCTTCTGGACATGCCGATAAATGGCAGCATATTTTTACTCTTTGCGGTGAGTACATTATTGATCATGGCAGCACTTTCTCTAGGTCTTTTGATCTCCAATTCCACGGATTCTCAGCAGACAGCCATGTTGATTTCTTTGATGGGCATGCTCCTGCCAACCATGATATTTACAGGCTTTTTGTTCCCACTGGAAAATATGCCGATGCCGCTACAATTGATCGCCAATTTGGTCCCTTCCAAATGGTACTACATCATTGTGAAGGATATAATGATTAAAGGGTTAGGTATATCGGCGATATGGAAAGAAAGCCTGATCCTTCTGGCAATGACCGTATTTCTTCTTGTCGTAAGTATTAGAAAATTTAACATCCGATTGTCATGAACACCTTACTTTTCTTACTTCAAAAGGAGTTTAAACAGATCTTCAGAAACCCTACTTTATTGAAGATGATTCTGGCCTTGCCCATCATACAACTCATTGTGATACCATTGGCAGCTGATTTTGAAATCAAGAACATCAATGTCGCCATCATTGACAATGACCGTTCTGAAATTTCCAGAGAGTTGGTTTCGAAGATTTCTTCTTCTGGCTATTTCATCTTGGTGGATTACACCCATGATTATAAAAAGGGTTTCAATTATATTGAATCAGATGAAGCCGATGTAGTCATTGAGATACCGCATGACTTCGAGCGAAATATGGTGAGGGAAAAACAGGAAAGTCTTTTCTTATCGATTAATGCCATCAATGGAACGAAGGCCTCCGTGGGAGGAGGTTACTTGTCGAGAGTCATTACTGATTTCAACCAAGACATAAGATTAAATTGGTTCGGAGGAAGCAACTCAAAGAGGATCGCTGGTATTGAGGTTACTTCTATCAATCGTTTCAATCCACTCTTGAACTATCAGTTCTTTATGGTTCCCGGAATTCTGGCTTTTTTGGTTACCATGGTAGGGGCGTATATGTCAGCACTCAACATCGTGAAGGAGAAGGAGGTGGGCACCATCGAACAGATTAATGTGACGCCGATTAAGAAACATTTATTCCTTTTGGGTAAGCTAATTCCATTTTGGATTATTGGTGTATTTGTCTTCTCCATCGGCTTATTTGTAGTAGCCAGGTTGATCTACGGCATTATTCCAGTAGGTAGCGTACTGTTGTTATATGGTTACCTCAGTCTGTACCTAATCGCGGTTTTAGGCGTAGGTTTATTGGTTTCCACCTATTCTACGACACAGCAGCAAGCCATGTCATTGGCTTTCTTTTTGATGATGATTTTCCTTTTGATGAGTGGACTTTTTACTCCCATAGAAAGCATGCCAGACTGGGCACGAATGGTAGCTCAGTTTAATCCGGTGACTCATTTTATTGAAGTGATGCGGATGATTGTAATGAAAGGCAGTGGTATCAGAGATATTACCACACAAATTTTAGCCATGGTCGGGTTTGCCGTAGTTTTTAATACCTGGGCAATTTTGAATTATAAAAAGACCATGTAAAGACAATCAGCTTTTAATCCCGAACACATTTTTATATAGTAGTACTTCCTCATGTACCTGGTCATTCTTTTACCACTTTCACATCTTTGAACAGGAATGGATTGTCACTAACCCTTAAATCCTTGCCGCTGGTGGTGGTTACATGCTTAAGGATGACTTCCCGGGTTCTGATATGAGGGAAGTGCTCTTCATAGGACTCGTCGGTCATCTGCGGATTGAAGTTTGAAAAAATTGCCGGACCCTGATAGTCCTCCGGATGATTACTGTCATCGATTTGAAGATTTTCAATGATGATGCGTTCAGGCATGTAACAGGTGTAACCAAAATCATGTTGTCCCGAATTAGAGCCGCCGATCAGGCTAGCGCTGGCAGATCTACCTCCTGAAGGCACGAACGTACAATTCCGGATAATAAACTCACCCTGCCAGGTGCTTCCATAGTCACTTCGCAGGTTGACAAGGTTTCTGCCATTGATCGTAGAGTTCTCTACGGTCAGGACTCCGGTGCCGATGGCATTGATGCCCATGTGTCCGAGGGTGGAGTTCCGAATGGTGGCATTGGCAACGCCCATGTGTGCATCAAACCGGGAAAAGGTGCAATTATCATAGAGCAAATTCTTGCAGTAGTTGGAACCCAGGATTCCCCAGTAGGTGCGGTCATTGATATCGTTGGTCTGGTCACAGTTGATGAAAGAGACATTCAGGGCACGGTTTGCTAAAAGGTCATAGCTGCCCATGGAGACCGGTTTCCCTGCTGAGCCAATGGTACGGTAAGTTTTATGTCCGGTCAGGGTGGTGTTCTTTACTGTTACGTAAGCACAATCACGGATATTGAGAAACCCACCGTAGGGTGCGCCATGGTCACCTTCTCCGATAACACGATGTTCCAGTCCATCCACCACCACATTCGAACGCTTAATGGCAATGTTTCGGCTATAATACGTGTACTTTGATTCAGCTTGATTGGCAATGGTGGTAAACCGTCCACCGGTGATGGTCAGCGTCTGCTCATCCATGGGGAGTGCTGAGATTTCCGTAATCTGATCAAAGTCCCAGATGAGAGGTCCATTCATGTCGATATTCCCATTTTTATCTACAACGAAAATATCTGTTTGGGGAGATCCATTGTTTTGATTGAGGCCATAGCGGATATAGCGCCTGATATTTGCATTGGTGACCGTGATCAGACACGGTCCAGGTAGGGGAACATTGATTTTCTCCTGATCCCGTTTTAGGATGGTAATCCCCTCAAGCTGAAAACGCTGCCTGCTGGAGCTTACCAGGAAAACAGCGGCATTCCGGTTATCAACCTTGGTATCATCAATGAGAAATGATGCAGAGCCAAAATCCGTGGCAGTCTGAATAACCGCTGTACGCTCCTTACCTCCAATGTAATAGTTGGCTCCCTCGTCGGCTTTCACCATCAAACCCTCTTGATTAGCAAATGCGTGGGTAGCAGCGATAGCGTCTATGTCGTCAGTTTTACCATCGCCCTTCGCCCCAAAGTCACTGTACCGAACCCATCCGGTGGCTTTGAATTTGCTGATAGACTTTGGTGAAACGTTTACCTGTAGCTGACCATTTTCATTGGTTGTTACTTGAGTTTTCTTCTTTTCTGAGGTGATCACTACCTCCTGATCCGGTTTGATTGCCTGTCCCTGACTTACAATTACATAGGAAAATAAGTAGGAGAATAGTATCAGGTATTTCATCATGGGTTATAATAATAGTTATCAATCTTAGAAAAATCAATCATTTGCTGTGAAAATAGTGGAAGATATGGTTACAACGGGTAGTCTGGACTATAACATATCTGCATTTGAAAAAGTCTTGTTGCTTAATCTTGATCTTTATGGGGCTCACATATGGGTAAGGATTTACTTATACGATAAAGTGCGGAATTTACTTTGAGAGCCATCTGAATTTTGTGAAATCAGGGAGATTTAATTACTTTCCGATTTGGAACACAAATCAACAACACTGACTTAACCCCAATTCTAAACATGCTTACTTTCATCAGTTTTCTGGCTTTTACCGGTTTTGTCGCCCTGTATGCATCCTGGAAACTTAGAAAACAAAACCTACAAACTCAGGATGGATATTTTTTGGGTGGACGTAGCCTGACAGGGGTCATCATTGCCGGCTCGATGTTATTGACTAATATTTCTACCGAACACCTGGTGGGCATGAATGGGTCAGCCTATAAAAATGGGGGAATCATCATCGCCTGGGAAGTGACCTCGGCGATTGCCCTGGTGATTGGGGCCATTTACTTTGTTCCAAAATACCTGCGCATGGGACTGACGACCATCCCTGAATTTATCGAAAAGCGTTTTGATAAAATGACCCAGGCCTTTATCTCCTTTCTTTTAATTATCTCTTTGGTAGTCACCTTGCTTCCCATCGTTTTATATACCGGAGCAATCAATATTGAGTCTATTTTTGATGTATCGGAAAATCTGGGCATTACCCAAATAGAAGGGATTTGGCTCACAGTAGTCGTGGTTGGAACCATTGGGGCTGTATATGCAGTATTCGGAGGATTGAAGATGGTGGCTTATACGGATACCATCAATGGTTTCGGCTTACTGATCGCCGGCTTGTTGGTTCCTGTATTTGCACTTTGGGACATCGGAGACGGTAACCTGATCGATGGTTTAATGAAAGTTTTTAACAACTCCCCTGGGAAATTCAATGTAGTCAGCCATGAACCCTCCATCGGCCCGGGCGCAAGAGATTCTATCCTTCCTTTTGAGGTATTGTTTACGGGCTTGATCATCAATCAGATTTACTTCTGGACCATGCATCAATCCATCGTTCAGCGGGCACTGGGCGCAGTAAGTCTTAAAGAAGCGCAGAAGGGATTATTATTTACTGGTGTACTTAAAATATTGATCCCTTTAGTAATCGTGTTACCCGGTATCATCGGGTTCTACTATTTTGGAGATTCGCTGTATGATTCACAGGACAGTGTCTATCCACTGTTGGTGAAAAAGGTATTGCCTACCTGGATGACAGGTTTCTTTGTAGCGGTAGTGATGGGAGCCATACTCAGTACTTTCAACAGTGCCCTGAACAGTGCAGCCACCATTTTTAGTCTGGATATTTTCAAAGTATATGTAAACCCCGAAGCTCCGGAAAAAAGACTGGTACAACTGGGCAAATGGGTATCCGCAATTTTGGCAGTCTTAGCCATCATCATTGCTCCTTTTGTAGCCAATGCTCCGGAAGGGTTATACCAACTTCTGCAACAGCTTAACGGTATTTTCTTTGTGCCAATGGCAACTGTAATCATCGCCGGATTTTTCTTTCCTAAAGTATCTGCGGCTGGGGCCAAGGCAGGTCTTGTGTTTGGCTTATTCTTTTATATCATCACCTATTTTATCCTGGAGGTCAACTTGCACTTCATCCATATTTGGGGAATCGAATTCCTGTTGAATTTATTGGTCATGCACCTGGTTTCGTTGAAATTCCCCATGGCTGAGCGATTCGTGATTATGGATTCCGGAAAATTAGACATACATCCGTGGAAATATGCTAAAATCCTGGGGTGGGTACTGGTTAGTATTACGATACTTATTTATTTAACTTTGGGGTCAATTGGTTAAGCAATTATGGAAACAGTCGAGAAAAAAGAATTTAGGAATTATGATCAATCGGATGTAACTGCTGCGGTCAGGGAACATTACCGAAAGATGCGCATGAACCAGACGTACGATTACGTCCAGCGGATGAAATCAAAATACCTCACTTTTGACAAACCAATGTCATTGTGGGATGCCATGGAAAAACTCAATGCACTGATCGATGTGAGTGATCCAGATCTCAATTTGCCAAACATTCAACATTTAATACAATCAGCAGAGGGTTTAAGACAAGACAACCGCCCGGATTGGATGCAGTTAGTAGGCTTGATCCATGACCTTGGTAAGGTGATGTATCTCTGGGGTAACGATGAAGATGGAACCAGTCAGGATGAACAGTGGGGATTGGTAGGTGATATTTTTGTGGTTGGAGCAAAGCTTCCAGATACAGTGGTTTATCCTGAGTTTAATAAGCTCAATGAAGACATGCAAGACCCACGTTACAATACAGACCTTGGTGTCTATGAGCCAGGCTGTGGATTAGATAATCTTCAATTGGCCTGGGGGCATGATGAATACTTTTTCCAGGTATTGAAGAATCATCCAACGAATACCATACCGGAAGAAGGAATGACCATGGTGAGATACCACTCTTTCTATCCTTGGCATAACGAAGGCAGTTACGCTCAATTTGAAACAGCCAAAGACCTCCAATACAAAGAATGGGTACTGGACTTCAATAAGTACGACCTTTATACCAAGTCCCCCAAACTTTATGAATTGGATGAGGTAAAAGATTACTACGGTCCAATCGCAGAGAAATATCTGGGATCAGGACCTATTTATTGGTAGGAAATACTGATCAAATAAAAAGCCCCTGAATTATTGTTTTCATTCAGGGGCTTTTTTTAATTTCGGATGTGATTTATTTTTTCTTCGTCAGCTTCAGGGGGATATTTCCATCTGGTGTACTTGCAACACCTGTGACACTGTCATCTTTCACAGTTAATTTAACACTGACACGATTTCCTTCTACATAGGTATAAAACGATAGTTCATCTTTTTCAAGTTTTACTTCCTGACCACTATATTTTTGGTAACCACCAATGACAAGCTGCAATTCTGATCCATTAATAGTGATGGTGCCTTTTCGATAACCATCGGGGGCTTTATCTGCGGTATAATCCCAGGTCCCATCAAATTTACTTTTAGCAAAGTCATCAGCATAGGCAGTCAAAACACCTAGAAACAGGACTATCATTGTCAATTTGAATACTTTCATGATTTTTAAATTTTATAATTTTTGGTAATAATGTTTTAAACGGGGAAGAAATGAAAATGGTCTATTGAAAAGCAGGAATATTGTTAAGTGTATACCAGGCTTCTCCAGACCATAAGGTCAACCCTTCAGCACTGGTCATTGTTTCAGGAAGCAAGAAGTAAATCACATGACCTGCTTTCAGTCCGGGTATTTTCAGGTTCATTTTTCTTTGATCATCCATCTGCATTATTATTTATTACCCCTCGTATTGCCTGTCCCCGAAAAGGCTAAATACATAGGAAATACGCATGTGAGAAGGTCATACATGTAAGGGGAAGAAGATCGGATCGGGAAAGGAAATTATTCTTAACGTTATTTAGTCTTCTTGTTGGATTCAATCACTTCACGCCAGTGATTATTCAAATTGAATATTGAGTATTTTGAAAGCTCAGCCTGGTTATCGGGGATACTTTTTCGTAATCTTTTTATTTCATCTTTATATCGGCTATTGTCTGCCAGGTTATCCCACTCATTCGGGTCCTTTTGTAGGTCATAAAGCTCTATTGAGTTATCAGCATACTGTATTAGACGAAATCTTTCATCTGAAATAGCAATGTTATTTTTCCCAAAAGCAGTCATGGCTACATGCGGCCAATAATTGCTGGAAGGGGACTTTAAAAGTGAAGCCAGAGAATGGCCTTCGTTTTGTTGGTTACCAGGAAGTCCGGCAAGCTCAATAAGGGTTGGATAGATGTCAAGTAGCTGAACCGGCTTATTTGAGGATCTATTTGGTATGGCATCTGGCTCTTTAAATATCAGAACTGTCTTCGTATCCCGTTCCCATAGCGCCTGTTTGGCAAACCTATTCTTCTCTCCAAGGTGATAACCATGATCAGACCATAATACAATTATGGTATTGTTAGCATATCTACTTTGCTTGAGGGCATCCAGAACTTTCCCTACCTGTGTATCTACAAAATTTATGCTTGCCAGATACGCCTGAATAACGTCCTTCCATTGTCCGGTCTTCTGAAGCCATTCCGTGGTGGGCATCATTGGCACATCTGTGATTCTTTTCCCATAGTCTGGTACATCATCCATATCATTGGCCAGATATGGAGGGGTATCAAGGTCTTCTAATGGGAACCTATCAAACCACTTCTGCGGAACATACCATGGAACATGAGGCCGATAAAAACCAACAGCAAGAAAAAAGGGCTTTTCATGGTTGGTATTAAGTTTTTTTACTGCCCATTGAGCAGATTTGAAATCTGTCATCAAACTGTCATCAGCCGGGTAAGCTCCCCAATCTGTGCTGGTACCACCGGGTTTGCCAAGTTTCTCAGGGTCATAATTGATACGTTCAGGTGGTCTGGGACCGTAGCTATCGAAGATACTCCCAAATTCCTCGAAAACCCCTGCTCCATCTCCCCGATGAAATATTTTCCCGACTCCCATTGTCTTATACCCATGCTGCTCGAAATAGTCTGGCATCATAATGACATTTGATGTGGCATCATTCGACTTTTTGATGTCAGTATCTTTCAGTTGTAGGTAATTACCAGAGGTGGTTGGGTAAAGTCCACTTAGAACAGAGGCTCTAGATGGTCCACAAATAGGGGCCTGGCAATGAGCATTAGTGAAAAACATACCACTATTTGCCAGAGCATCGATATTTGGTGTCTTTGTATTTGGGTGCCCACCAAGCACACCGACCCAGTCATTTAAATCATCAATTGCAATGAAGAGGATATTGGGTCTCTCCTGGGAAAAAGAGAGGAAGGGAATTAAGGCGAATAGAATTGCAATGGATTTTAACATCTTTATCCTTTTGGGTTAATGGAAAGATAACTACTTTCTCTTCAAAGATCAGAAAGGGAAAAACTCTAAATAGAGAAAAGCCCATGAGTTTACCCCTGAATTGCAGGTCACTTGACATCCGGAATGTAATAGACATTGGAAAGGTCTATTGAAAAGCAGGAATATTGTTAAGTGTATACCAGGCTTCTCCAGACCATAAGGCCAACCCTTCAGCACTGGTCATTGTTTCAGGAAGCAAGAAGTAAATCACATGACCTGCTTTCAGTCCGGGCACTTTCAGGTTCATTTTTCTTTGATCTCCTGATAGCTCAAGTGAGCTGATTTTTAGGTTTTCCAGGTCAACTTTTGGACCACCATAAGAGGAGGTAGGTACATACCGCCATTGCTGTAATTTGATAGCGGCAGGATCAAATTCAGGATTCACCGGCAACGTCATTTCAATTTCAAACCCGTCCGGTTGCGCCCTGATAGCCAGCATCTCAAAGGTGGGCTTTCCATTATATTCCAGCCGTTCTAATCCATATTGTCGGCCTTTCCAGCTCCAGCCGCCAACCATGCCCACACCACCGGCATATAGATGCCCATCAGTGCCCCAGCGCATTCGGTTGATGCCGGCTGTTAGCCCTTGTGTGAACCGAAATACTGCTCCTTGATATTGTCCATCAATTTTTTCCAGAAAGTCACGTTTGATCCCACCATGAGTTACTTCCCCATGAAACAATTGACCTTTATATGGCCCATCATGAACATATTGTATTTCTGACGGAGAGTTGCCAATCTCATCTTCTGGTAGCCAGATAGCAGGAGGGGTTTCTTCAGGGAGTTCCATCCCTTCCAAAATACCTGATCGCATGCCCATGTAAGCCCCTTTTTGTAGGTGAATGATTTTATTCGCCGGCGTCCATCGCCCCTGGTTATCAGCGATGAAGATCTCATCATCAGGACCAAAGCCCAGTCCATTGGGCGTGCGCATGCCGTAGTTGATCCATTCATAACCACCATCTCTGGCTATTTTAATCGTCCGCCCACGGTCAAATAGTTGTTCCTCTGAATCCAGCAATCGCATCGCCATAGATAAGGTAACATAGAAATGATTGTCCCTGTATAGCAGGCCAAAGGCAAATTCATGAAAATCTCCGGAAACCTCCCAGGCATTGCTGATGACACGGTATTCATCAGTTATTTCATCCCCATCATGATCAATTAATTGGGTCAGTTCATGTTTTTGGAGTACAAAAATTTCACCATCCACTACTTCCATGCCAAGCGGTTCGTGGAGACCTGAAGCAATCTGCTTAACTGTTAACGTTGTGCTATCTCCCTGTACCCCATCGAGTAAATAGACTGCTCCTTCCCGGTCCCAGGTAGATACAAGTAAGCGACCATCTGGCATGAAGGCCATGGCAGCCACACGAGGCTTAAAATCAGAATGGTGTAGTACGGTTACGTCAAAACTGGGATGAGAGCCTTCAAGTGCAGCCCCAAACCCAGGTTTAGGTTTAGCTTCTTCTACATATGCTTTCACAGGCGCTCTTTTCTTTACAGGATTTTCTGTGTCTTTTGCCTCTACCAATGAAAGGATATAATTCACTGCTTGTTTTGCCTCATTTTCTGTTAGGTTAGGGTGTGGCGTCATCATGGCGGGACCCCACTGTCCATTACTTCCTTTGATGATTCGATTGATCAGGTCTGACCGGACATCCTGACCTGCATATCGTTCAGCAATCTGCAGATAAGAAGGCCCTACCGTTTTATGGTCTAATTCATGACAGGTACTACAATCACTTTTAGCAATGATCAGTTTTCCTCTTTCATCAAAACCGGGCTCTAAAACTGGTTTTTGCAAGTCTGGAATGGGATCAAAGTTTTGTTCCCAAAGCGTAGTGCCAGCTGATTTTAATTTGATCGTGTCGGAACTGTTGGCCAACATGATGACTACTGCATCGGGAATACTACTGGTTTTAAACTCCCTTCTTAATCCCGGGTCTTGCTGCTCAGAACTTGTAAAAAAGGTTGGTCTTTCCGTGAGCTTCACGGTATCCCCCTCATCAAAAATGAAGCGATAACCTAATGCGATCTCTCCATTTTCAAAAGCATAACCTGTATGTCTCGGTTTTAGGGAAATTTGCTCACCACCTACCATTACAACCCAGCGCAGCGGATCTATCTCGTATGAGGTGTAGTTTTCTCCCCAGGTAGTGGGTTGAATATTTTTCACATCTGTATAGGGTGCACCTTCGATGCTAATTCCACCTTTCCAGACTTTGTGCAACTGACATTTAGCCAGATCATAAGCCAGATACATCTGACTGTCAAGCATGATAGAGAACATTCGTGGCTTATTATCCAATACAGATCTCATGACCCATGGTCGGTCTTTTGCTTCCCGATCTTGACAGGAAGATAGAATGACAATGATGATAAGGACAAGTAGGTTAAAAAACTTTTGCATCTGAATAAATAGGTGCTATGACATGTATAAAAAGTAATTTACTTATTACCTAATTACTTAGAAACTACCCGCATCATAAACATCTGTCTGGTTTCATTCTTTCCTTTGCCCGGAACAAGGATTGCGTCATTGGTACGGTTCCATCTTGGGGCTGCATCAATGCGAACATCACGGTTAGAAACATACCCTCCGTTGTAAACCCCTGAGCGTGCATACGCACCGTCGCTTCTTCTATAGACGGTGTGATAATTCATTTTTTTATCATCATCTTCATATCCATTTACAAACCACTTACCATCAGGCGAAAGTGATACATCCCCTTCAGGTTCAGGGAATACTTCAGGATTACCCATATACTCAATGATTTCTTTTTTGAGAACATCGTATCTCACCTGTCTGGTTTCGCCAGTTTCATCTTTAGCACTTCCGATCATTACATATCCTTCGTCCCATTCCGGGTGTCCACCAATAAATTGTGTGTGGACAGTTAACCCAGTTCCATCTGCATTGATGGTAAAGGGCACGTTGACACGTTTGCCACCATTCCTTTTTCCATCCCACCCTGCTCGTGCAAAGAAATAAACCATATCAGCATTGCGATTCCACAGGCTGTGGTTGATAAATAGACCTGTATGCAGATTTGGGTCAGTCTCCTTGATTTTTTCAGCGATTTGTGCAAAAGAAACCAGCAGTTTTTTATCACCGGTCTTTACATCAACAATGAAAATACCGTCATTTTCTGGTGCAATCTCTTCCTTTGAGAAATCGTAAGCTTCCGGATAGCCAGTGACAAGACGAAGCCTGGCCATTCGTCCGTAATTAAGTCCGAGCCATGCTGAGCCATCTGCCGCCACACCACCATTGCCGATTGGAGTATCTTCATACTTGTACTCTTTCACTCTTTTTCTTTCCTTGATGTCGTAGATCACCGTGAAAACCTTACCAGTCTCCGGATCTCTATCATTGAAAAAGAACTGTGTTTCAGGAGCCAAAGGATTCCAATAAAACATCGTTCCCTGCTGAGGGTTCCAGGCATTGGTCTTATCCAGGTATATGATTTTGTTGTTGTCTTGAGTATCGATCACAAAAACCTTTGCTGCTTCATCCGGAAAGGGCATCCGGCTGATAGTATCGATTTCCATACCTAAAATGTATTGACCTGTGGAGTTCCAGGGTATGGTCTGACATTGGCCTATATATCCGAAGATATGATGCTTTGTACCTGAAGTCAGTTGCTGAACCTCCAGTTTGAAGGGTGCTGACTCTTTAGGTGCATCTGCTTTTTTGCCTGGGGAGCACGAAGTGATAAAAATTAACAGGGTAAAGAAAAACAGGAGGCTGTTCCTGGATAAGTTATTTCCAAATAGGGTCATGCTAGCTTTTTTAAATCGTGAAAGGATAAATTTACAAAATTCTTTTCTTGTAGTGGCTTATAAATTTTAAGCTGCTATTGAATGCACGATAAGCCTTTTATTAAGAAATTTGTGTGGAATCAAATGAATCTTTCTGCCTATCTTGAATCTGGAAATCACAATTCTATGAAAGCCCAATTAATCAAATTGTTAAAAGTCCAACTGGTCATTACCCTCATGCTGATTTATGGGTGTGATACCATTCCTAGCTACAATCCGACCAGAGATTTCAAGAGCATAGAAAAATCACTGATGACTCGGTTATTACTCGCAGAGGATAGCAGCATCATTGAATTGGAAGCAGGACATTATATTTTTAAGAATAGCCTGGTGCTGGATGGTAAAAAACACATCACTATCCGAGGAAAAGGAATCGATAAAACCGTTCTTTCATTTATCCTACAGGAAGATGGTGCAGAAGGCATACGGATTGCCAATTGTGAAAACATCGTATTGGAGGATTTCTCTGTTGAAGATGCTGCAGGAGACAACATCAAGGTAACAGATACCAAAGGAATTACCTTCAGGAGGATCAAATCAGCCTGGACGGGGGATATCAGTGAAGAGAATGGGGCATATGCATTGTATCCTGTCATTTGTACAGATGTACTCGTCGAAGCGTGTGAAGTACTTGGAGCCAGTGATGCAGGTATTTATGTAGGACAATCTGAAAATGTAATTATCAGGAATAACCTCGTATATTGGAACGTAGCAGGAATTGAAAGTGAAAACTCTGGTAATGTGGAGATTTATGGGAATAAATCTTATGAAAACACAGGCGGTATCCTGGTCTTCGACCTTCCGGGTCTTACCAGAAATGGAAGCAATGTGAAAGTCTATAATAATGAAGTGTATGACAACAATACCTTCAATTTTGCGCCGAAAGGGAATATCGTGGGGTCTGTACCTCCGGGTACGGGCATTAACATCATGGCTACCAGAAATGTGGAAGTCTACGATAACAAACTCAGCAACAACAATACGGTAAGTGTAGGTATTGTCAGTTACGAATTGATGATGGCGATGAAAAGTGAAGAGCCCGAAGAGGGAGCCGGAAAATCCAGTGCCCGTCGCATCAATAAGTATGAGAATGACACCAACTATGATCCGTATCCGGGAAGAGTATTTGTACATGACAATACCTACGCCAACGCAAGCTGGCTACCTGAATTGGGCAATGACTTCGGGAAGTTGTTTCTTATCAAATTCGGGCTCAGCAGACCCCATGTGGTCTGGGACGGCATACAGGGACCTGATTATTTGTTAAGCAATGGCGAGGTAAATCCTGATTATGTCATTTGCGTACAGGAGGATGGGATTAAAACGGCTGTGCTCGACGCTGCCAATAATTTTGAGGGACTTGAGACTAACCCAAAAAGTTTAGACTGCACGTTATAGGATGAATAGATCATTATTTTTTCTGTTCTTGATACCCTGGCTATTTAACTGCCAGTCAAAAAAAGAGGATAAGCCCATCGTCTATGAAGCCGAGGTTTTTGATGAGCGTGTGTCACTTGCTTCACTGGGGTTTGAAAAGCTTTCGGATTATGGGTTTTTTGAAGGAACCATCAAAGAGCTCAAGCCAGGGCCAAATGTATTTCCCTACGAGCTTAATTCACCGCTTTTTTCTGATTATGCTAAGAAGAAGCGATTTATTTACCTGCCAGAAGGGAGTGAAGTAGGTTATCATGAGACTGAAGTACTGGATTTTCCTGCGGGTACTGTACTGATCAAAAATTTCTATTATACGGATGATCAGCTAGTGGATTTTGGGCGAATCATTGAGACCCGGTTACTCATCCGGAAAGAGACTGACTGGGTTGCACTACCATACATATGGAATGCGGAACAGACAGATGCCATACTAGAAATAACAGGAGGAAGACAGGAAGTCCTGTTGACAGGGAAAAAGCCAATTAATTATCTAGTTCCAAACATGGCTCAGTGTAAGGGCTGTCATGAGCGGGAGGGTAAGATTGAGCCCATAGGGCCAAATGCCAGGCAGCTGAATAAGGTGATTAGCCATGGAGGTTGGTCATACAACCAGTTGCAAAGATTGAAACAGCTAGGGTTCCTGAAAAATCTACCGGATGAAAATATTCCAAAGCTGGTCAGCTGGGAAGATGAAAAATCCGGAAGTCTGGATGAGCGGTCAAGAGCCTATCTGGAGATCAACTGCGCCCATTGTCATCGAGTGGAGGGTCCGGCGAAAAATTCAGGCCTCTACCTGATGGCCAGCAATACAAATGAAGAAGCAATAGGAATCATGAAAGCTCCGGTTGCTGCAGGAAAGGGCTCCGGAAATCTGAAATTTGATATTGTTCCAGGAAAGCCTGATGAGTCTATCCTGATAAGGCGCATGAACTCTTCTGAAGCTGAGGTGATGATGCCTGAGTTGGGTAGAAAGCTGATCCACAAAGAAGGCGTGGAGCTGATTAGGAATTGGATTGTAGGGATGGCTAGTGCCAATGGAAAAACTAAATAAGTATCGTCATTCCCATCCGACGATCGGAGGAGAAGGAATCTTGGTGTTAGCTTGAGTCTTAGACTCAGTTTTATTTATTAGTCTGTAGAGAAACGCTATGGACAGTTTTAAAGTGCATGTTCTCATTTTGCATCTCTCACCCCACAAGCCCTGGATAAATTATCTAATAACGCAGAGTCCCTGCCGGAGACTCTGCTGTGAAAAAAGTATCGTCATTCCGATCCGACGATAGGAGGAGAAGGAATCTTGGTGTTAGCTTGAGTCATAGACTCAGTTTTATTTATTTAGTCTGTAGAGAAGCGCTACGGATAGTTTTAAAGTACATCTTCTCATTTTGCATCTCTCTCACCCCTCAAGCCCTGGATAAATTATCTAATAACGCAGAGTCCCTGCCGGAGACTCTGCTGTGAAAAAAGTATCGTCATTCCGATCTGACGATAGGAGGAGAAGGAATCTTGGTGTTAGCTTGAGTCATAGACTCAGTTTTATTTATTAGTCTGTAGAGAAACGCTATGGATAGTTTTAAAGTGCATGTTCTCATATTGCATCTCTCACCCCACATGCCCTGAATAAATTATCTAATAACGCAGAGTCCCTGCCGGAGACTCTGCTGGGAAAACAAGCACCGTCATTCCGATCCGACGATAGGAGGAGAAGGAATCTTGGTGTTAGCTTGAGTCTTAGACTCAGTTTTATTTATTAGTCTGTAGAGAAACGCTACGGATAGTTTTAAAGTACATGTTCTCATTTTGCATCTATCACCCCACAAGCCCTGGATAAATTATCTAATAACGCAGAGTCCCTGTCGGAGACTCTGCTGGGAAAATAAGCACCGTCATTCCGATCCGACGATAGGTGGAGAAGGAATCTTGTGCGTGTTGTGGAGGAATGAGAAGGGTAATTTTAATTTAACTCACGATGTATGAGATTCTTCACTCCGCTATGCTCCGTTCAGATGACGCGTTTTTTTTACTCATACATCGTAGGATCACAACTGGTATGGGCACAACCTGGCCAGTTAATGTTGTAATCCCTCACTCAAAATAAACAGGTTCAAAGTCAAAGATTTTATCATTTTTCAGGTCCATATTGATCTTTACCAAATGGATGTCCGGAGACCCAAATACCTGTAAGGCTGTGAAGTTGGTGAGTACATGGCCATTGTATCGCAAGGGTTGTGAAATAACATAGGTATGGGTATCGCCATAGATCGCCAAAACAGGCTTTTTGAAATCAAAAATCAATTGCTTCATTTCAGCCAGTATTTTCCTGTATCCATCGTCATCTTGATTGTTGAATATATTGGCATGAAAAGCAATCACGATACCTTTTGCCTTTTCTTTAGCAGCCTTTTTGAAGATCGTTCTTAACCAATGCAGGTCGGCAGCTTCCCGCTCAAGAAATTCCTGGTTATCTCCCTCTTCCTGAAAATTATTGCTGGAACCGCAGATATGTATGGTGGAGAATAATATTTCTTTCTGTTTCCACATGGCATTCTCTACATATTTTTCATACGGCGCCATGGTACTTTGACTGGTGACTTTTATTTTATTTTTTCCAAAACTTTCGTTTGGATTGATAAACATGGTTTTTCTTAAATAATTAAGCCGTTCCTCAGCATCATATCCACCACAGGATTCCCGATCGCAATCGGTCCATTCATTGTCACCTGGTATGTATATAAGTGGTTGATTGAATTGGTTGAAATGTGCTAAGCTCTTTTTATAGAAATCATCTGAGCAGTCTGAACTTCCGGATTTGGTATCTCCCACATGAATGGAAAAATCAGGATTTGTGATATTGATATGCTTTACGAGTTTATCATACTTTTCCAACTGATTATCAGCATAGGGCATATCGCCGAAGGCATAGATATAAGAAGGGTTGTTAGCTTTTTGAGCGGACACACCATAACTACAAAATATGATGATAATCCCTGATAAGATTGATTTGAGATTCATAAATCAAACATGCTTAATTTTAAACTAATATATTTCTTTGGGATGGGATATTTGTTTTACATGCCAGCTCGAACAGGTATTAATTGTTATCCGGCATCGCATCAAATTCCTGTTGTTTATCTTCAAACCACTTTTTCATCATGTCGGGCGCCTGCATCAGCTTTTGCATTTCCTTCATGGCATTCAGGTGTGGCTCATCTCCTTTTTGAAACATTTCCATTCCATGGTTTTTACTTTGTTCTGCCATTTCTTCGAAGGTTTCGGCGTGAAATTTCAGGTCACATGCGCCATCAAGCTGTCTACAGGTCATCGTTTTCATCGGGGTGTCATTTTGAAGTTGCTGTTTATTTTGATGATAACAAGTTATGCTTTTTCAGATAATTCCGCTAGTTGCTGAACACCTGACAACCTCTGAGGCTTTATCATCACGACTTTATCTTAGCCCATTCAGATCTATTAATCCGGAAAATATTCACAGGCATGTCTTTATATACTGACCTTTTAGTTTTAGTCATCCCATTTCTAATGGCTACTTTCTCCGATTTAGTATTATCAATGTGTATAATAGAGATCAAAGAATCGGTGAAGGAATTCGAGAAAGCAAAGTCACGGCATTTCATCGCTGCTTCAGTGGCATATCCTTTTCCCCAATATTTTGGGAGTATCGAATAACCGACTTCAAGCTCCTTGATATTGTCAACATCCTGAATCAATAATCCGCATTGTCCGACAAGTTGATTGGTTGACTTATCTATCAATACGTTCATTCCACCAATGTCATTTTTATATCTATTTTGACATATTTCAAACCAACGCTCACACTGTGCTTGCGGAGTTGTCAGGTCAGCCATGCCCAGGAATCCGCCAGCTGTTTTATCATCTTTGAACAAATTAATCCAGACGCCGAAATCATCCTGTTCTAACAATCGAAATTTCAATCGGTCAGTTTCTTCTCCAGTTAATAAGTATTTCATGCTTTATGTGATTAAATCTTTCTGCCAATAAAACGAATGACTTTTCCTTTGCCATTGTGATAGATACCTTCTTTCAGTTCAATTGCTACCTCTTCAAGTTGAAGAATATCAAAATCAGTAAAATCATTCTTCACCCCATCCACAGTGAATAACATTTCCAATTTATCCGGTCCGCCGACACCCGGATTCTCTTTTCTCAGTGGCAGATGTCCCTGGCTAAAGCCTTCAAGAATAAGCAGGCCGCCAGGTTTTATCAAGGTTCCAATTCTTTGAAAGTATAAAGATCGTAAGGGAGGAGGTAAATGAGCATAAATCAGTGCAGCTGCATCAAATCTTTCATTGACTAAAGCTAAATCTGGCAATTCACCTACCTCATAATTAATCTCTACATTTTCATTTTTTGCCAGTTTTAAGGCTTTGTTTTTCCCCTCGATGCTTGTGTCAAAGGCAAAGACTTCAAGCCCTTTTTTTGCAGCAAAAACAGCATTCCTTCCTTCTCCCTCAGCGGCCAGTAGTATTTTTCCTGTAAGGTCATAGTTGTTAATTATGTTTTTAAAAAATTCGTTTGGTGCTGTTCCGTATGCGTAATCTTCTTGTGCATATCGGCTATCCCACATGTTCGTAAAATCATTCATTGTTTTTGTATCAGTCCTCGGAGTAATCAATGAGTGTAGTTTCCAGTAATTCCTTGAAAGGTGCTATTTTCTTGAGTAGCCGCTCTTTCGATTGATTGGAGCCAAGGAAAAGTTTTTCTTCAGATAGTTTTAAGTAGGCATCGTAGACCGTATTTGTTGCTGTTCTTTCTATTGGTCCTACGGCCATGCGTTGGCTTTCCTGTGATCTTTTAATAAAGATATTCTCAATGTAAGAATAGCTTTTCCATTTCCCTAAGCTAAAAATGATGGGGACATAGATAAGTGAGCGATACTGTTTTTTTTCGGTATTCATTTCTACCTGTTGACTTCCCAGAAGGAGGAACAGACCAACGAATAAAACAACCATCCACAACAAGACCTTAAAAACCAGAGGAATAGATAACGTGTAAAACCCGGGAATCCCGAATAGGATAATCAAAGCGCCAGAAATCCTGAATTGTGGAAGCAGTAGGTATTCAACAAAGATTCTCATTGGGCATGAATAAAAATAAGGACCAAAGTAATGATGGCGGGTATTCCCTGAATATAAAAAATCTTCTTGTCTGCGGTAAACGCTCCGAATATGCCTGCTACCGAAACACAAATAAGAAAGAAGGTAGCTACATGAATACGCCAATGAGGGTCTTCAATCAAATAAGTCCATAGCAATCCTGCTGAAAGGAAGGCATTATACAGGCCCTGATTGGCAGCGAGGCCTTTGGTTTGCAGAAAGAATTCCGGAGGAAATTTTTTGAATATTTTTCTTCCTAGAGTCGTCCAGGCAAAAGCTTCAAAGTAGAAGAAGTACAAATGCTGTGCGGCAATTATTCCAATGAGGATATTGATCAGGGTATGCATTTCTGTGATTTAAATTAAGGTTTTTAAGCCTATTTTCCTATTTTCAAATAAAGTGAACGAATAAGTTAGTCTTAAGAAGAACCCTGGATTATGAAATAGTTTGCTAGGTCTAAATGACAAATTTAGATTTTGAGGTGTTTTAATAATTCATTTTCCTGGATTGGCTTAGTTAGACAGTCATCAAAGCCCATTTCCAGAAATTTTTCTATTTCAGTATCCATGGCATAAGCTGTTTGAGCTACTACTTTTACATTTGGATTGATCGCTTTGATTCTTCTCATCGTTTCCACTCCGTCAATACCTGGCATTCCTATATCCAATAGCACCAGGTTGATGCTTTTGATATTATTAGTGTATAAATCAATAGCTTCTTGTCCACTACTCGCAATGAAAGCATCTACCTTGTATTTTTTCATTTGTATCTTAAAATACAACTGGACAGATTTACTATCATCAGCGATTAAAACTTTATTGATAGTTTTACCAATTGGCTTTTGGCTATTCTGATTACCAGAAACTTCCTCGCTAAGACCAGTTGAAAACCTTGGAATGGTAAATGAAAATGTTGATCCTACATTAGCTGTAGATGCTACCGATATTTTTCCGCCCATTTTATCAATGATGCTTTTACAGATGGCAAGTCCAAGTCCTACACCTTCTTGGTTTCTCGAATTATCTGACACTTGAGAAAATCGATCAAAAATGCTATTTAGGAATGCTTTGTCTATACCAACTCCTTCATCTCTAATAGTGAATTTAATTTCTTGAGCCTTATGCGTATAACCAATCTCGATAATTCCCGTCTCAGAATATTTTATTGCATTGGTAATCAAGTTATGCAATACTTCACTTAATCTTACTTCATCCACTTCAACCAAATCCTTCTTAGACTTTTTTTCTGGCAAATTTAATTTGAGTTGAAGCGTTGTTTTTTTGGAATCGTTTGCTAGGAAACTTTTGTGTGTATCAAAGATCTTTTGAGCAAACTGATGCAAATCAATGCGTTTATTTTTTAAGACAATCTCTTGATTCTCAATCTTAGAGATGTTTAGTATATCATTGACCAGGGATAACAAATGTTCAGAATTATGCTGAATTTCATTTATAAACAATTCCCTGTCTTTATCTTCAACCTGATCATTTAATAAATGCGAAAAGCCATATATAGCATTCAACGGAGTTCTTATTTCATGACTCATGTTTGACAAAAAAGTAGATTTTAATTGATCTGCTTCCTCAGCTTTCTTTTTAGCCTTGATTAATTCTTCCTCAGTTTCTTTTAATTCATTGATATTGACAATCGTGATTACCACCCCATCTATGGTTTTACTTGCAGTGATATACGGTATGATTCGAAGTAAATAGTAATTACCTTTATTATCTAAAACTTCCTTTTCAATTAAGCTTAATTTTTCAAGTACTTCTTGTGAATCATTTAGCATGGCCTCCTTGTCTTTCTCACTGAAGTTTGAGGCGAAGCTGGCTATGGGTCTTCCACGATCAGCATCTTCAAGTTCAAAGTGTTTCTTTAGTGAAGGGGTAAACTCTCTTATCCGTAAATTCAAATCCAGAAATAGGGTACCAATATCCGTGCTGTTTAGCAGGTTATTTACATCATTGTTTAACTGTTGTAATTCCTTGTTTTTATCTTGAAGCTCTGAATTTACAGTAAACAATTCTTCATTGACTGATTGTAATTCTTCGTTGGTGCTTTGCAGTTCTTCATTAGATGCCATTAACTCCTCATTGGACGACTGTAACTCCTCGTTGCTGGTTTCCAGTTCTTCAACTACATTTTTTAATTCGCCTTTGGTTGTTTTTAACTCCACCTCAAGGTCTTCGTATTTTTGTTGTGAAATCTCGTCAAGAGGTACTTCTTTAATAACCATTGCATCCTGCTCAACCTTATTATCTTCAGTGAATTGCAGGACATAGGTATCAGTTAATTCTTCAGTGCCTCTAGTTTTATGAAGGGTAATGTCAAAAGTATATGTGGTATTGTTTTTTGTATGGATAACATCTTTAATGGTAATGTCTCTATTTTCTCTTTCCAGTTTCCTGATGCCACTTCTTATGGTATTGGCGATGTTTTGGCTGACAAATTTTAACAAGTTATTCTGGAATATACCCGATTTCAGGGTTAATCGGTCGCCAATGTCGCCTGCAATAAATAGTACATTAAATTCCTTGTCAATAAAAATGGAGTTTGGGCTAAATTTCTCACTCAAGTATTTATGGAAGATTACTTCGGGATTCACTTTGTTGTGTTGGTCTTGAGAGAAAGAAATCCGGTTGTTGGATTTATAATTGAATGCATTTGTTTTATTATCATCACTCAATTGTGAGGGTATCATTTTCTTGTCTGAAATATTCTGAAATATTTTCCATTTCGTATCTATGGCATCAAATTTTTTAGAGATTTCGCCAAGTGATTCACTGTTACCGAGAAACAGATAACCAGATTTATTTAATGAAAAATGGAAACGCTGCATTATTTTGGCCTGAATCTTATTGTCTAAATAAATGAGTAAGTTTCGACAAGAAATCAAATCCATTTTAATAAATGGTGGGTCCACAAATATATTGTGACTTGAGAATACAATTTTTTCACGGATGCGTTTAATGATCTGAATTTTATCGCTCGTTTTCACAAAGTATTGCTCCAAATAATTCTTGTTAATTTCGTTTGCGATATTGATAGAATATGAGCCTCTACTGGCGATTTCCAAAGCATTGGTATCAATATCTGTCGCAAATATTTTGAAGTCTACGTTCAGTTTTTTTTCTCTGATGTAAAGGTCGAATAAGATAGCGATTGAGTATGCCTCTTCTCCGGTGGAACATCCAGCTGTCCACACCCTGATCGTTTCTGAAGGCTTTTTGGAATGACAAATAGCAGGGATAATTTTATTTTCCAGGATTTTGTAAGCTTCTTCGTCACGAAAGAAATGGGTAACGCCAATTAGAAAATCCTGTTTTAAGGCTATTTTCTCCTGCTCGTTACTTTTAAGAAAAGTGAGATAATCATATACTTGATCAATATTGTTAAGGCTCATCCTTTTTTCAAGCCGTCTTAAAAGGGTGTTTTTTTTATATTCTCGAAAATCAATACCTGAAAATTTATGAATTTCGGATAGGATGGATGTAATGTAGGTTTCGTTGGATTTAGTATCAGGTACTTTAATTGAAAAAGAATTACTATTTGTACTAAAATTACTTAAGGTGTTTCCAATACTTTCCGGATCAAGAATAAAATCTACCTGATTTGTTGAGATAGCAGAATTTGGCATCCCATCGAATTGGGCGGAAACAGGGTCCTGAACCAGAATAACTCCACCTCCTTCTTTGATTGATTTTAATCCACTTGAACCATCAGACCCTGTCCCTGACAGGATCACACCAATAGCCTTTTCTTTATATTCTTCTCCAAGCGTATGAAAAAATATATCAATGGGTAGGTTCAGGTTATGTTTCGGACCTTTTTCAAGTAGGTATAGTTCACGTCCCTTAATATTCAGGTTTTTATTTCTCTGGTTCAGGTATATGCAATTAGGCGCTATGGTTTGCTTATCTTCAGCAGTATAAATTTGCATTTGGGTATGCTTACTCAATAGCTCTGGCATTAGACTCACAAAGTCAGGAGATAAGTGTTGGATAATCACAAATGACATTCCAGTATCATTTGGAATGTTGTCAAATAATTGTTGAACGGCAATGAGTCCTCCTGCTGACGCTCCGATGCCTACAACTGATAGCTCAGGTTTTATACTTTTCATTAATGAAAATGCTTAATAAAAGACATATGATGTCAGCTTACTAATACGTAAATTTAGGTTGCCGATTATTCGAAGCATGCCCGTTTTTCCAAATTCAATTTTAAACCCAATAATGTCCTTTAGAAATGACCCTGATCAGGGTGGTTATTGATTTTTTGCATTGATTAATTTACGAGAACCTATTTCGTAAGTCTATTGAAGTTATACCTTATTTCAATTACACCCAAGCTCCCACTGAGTATTCTAGAAAGGCCCTTTGCTATTGTTTTTAGTTGCCTCTGCACTGCTTCCCGGAGTTACTCCCCGTATATTGTGTTGGGGTGTTTTGATGTAGCCAGGTTCATAGGTATACCAGTTTTGGGTGAGCAAATCTGGTACATCATCGCTGGTTTCATCAATCCATTGCTCCAGGATATTACTCAGCATTTGTTTAGTGGCCTGATGACCTGGTGCCGAGGCGATGTTAGTCACCTGCAAGGAGTCTTCATGACAATCGAAAAGCTCTTCATGCGGTCGGGGTACAGTGTAAATATCTGTTTGGATATCGGTCAAAAGACCTTTGTCTCTGCGGTCCATTAAGGCTATGTTGGAAGGGCTTTTTACGGCATCAGCAGGCCCCATCAATGGTAGGTTGGGTCGTGAATTTCGGATGTACATAAAATTCCGGCTTCTCACCATCCTTTCATGCGCTTCATAGTCATGCCAGTTATGTTCAGCAAAAACATAGTTCCTAAAAGGTTTTTCCGGTTTTTGGATGAGCTCCTCAAAACTTTTTCCCTGAAATTGATCCGTTGTTTCCGCATTGGCCAGGCTCAATATCGTTGGCGCAAGGTCAATTGCACTAACCAGGCTGTTTGAATTTGCTTTTTGTTGGATCATCGCCGGCCAATGAAGAATAAATGGGCTTTTCATGCCACGATCGTTGACCCGGGTTTTGCTATGTGGGAAGGGTCTGCCATTGTCAGCCATCACAATGATCAGGGTGTTGTCAAAAACCTTTTGGACTTTTAGCTCCGCTACAACCAGGCCAATGTAGTGGTCGAACCGCTTGATTTCATCATAGTATTGACCGAGATCCTTACTGGTTTGGTGACCACTATCCAGGTAAAAAGGAGGGATGATCTTACTGGGGTCATGCGTACCGCTGAATTCATTCGGCCCCCAATCCCTGTGGGCATCAATGGCTGCAAACCACATCATGAAAGGTTGATCTTTTGGGCGTTCAGTAATGGTTTTCATCCACATTTCCTCTCCGCCATCTCCAAAGTCTTTTCGCTGATCATAGATCACATCGAAACCTCTACGGGCATAGGGGCCCATATGGAATTTCCCTGATTGTCCGGTATAGTATCCTTGTTTTCTTAATAGTTCAGGGAAAGAAACCATGAAATCAGGGGGTGTCTGGTGAAGTTCAGGGGCACCTGTATTGTGCGGGTACCTTCCTGTTATGATGCTGTTTCGGCTGGGACTGCATGAGCTGGCTGTTAGGTAAAAATTATGGAACATCAATCCATTTGCGGCCAATTGATCAATGTTGGGGGTTTCTACAAATCGGTTTCCCGTACATCCAAAGTCGTTCCAACTTACGTCATCAGCGATAAAAATGATGAAATTAGGGGGGATACGATTTTTGGATGTTTCATCAGCTACTTGTTGGTTACAACTAGTGAAAAGGATCACAAAAAATAGAAGCGGGAAAAGGGTTTTCATGGGTTAAGAATACAAAAGATCCGGAACTTTTGAAAGCGCCTTTGGAGATGTAAATAAGTACAGCTAGAAATTATTTCTTTTGGTATTAACAGTGTAGGACAACTTTAGGTGTCAATTAATAGATATGTTAATACCCCATATACCTTATGCTTAAACTTTACTAAGCTGAATGGAGGTCTGTAAGCCTCTGGTCTTACGAGTTTTCACTTCTTTAAATCCTGATATATGATGGATACCCCCGATTCGAATAATTGATAAAGCGGTACCAAAAGCTACTTACTCAGTCCTACCTTTTTTGCTGTTTCCTCATACTTCATAGCTAAATCATCTACCAGCCCGGGATTGTCAGATGCCAGGTTGTTTAGCTCAGAAGGA
Source organism: Marinoscillum sp. (assembly GCA_043554545.1). Classification (GTDB taxonomy): domain Bacteria; phylum Bacteroidota; class Bacteroidia; order Cytophagales; family Cyclobacteriaceae; genus UBA7330. The sequence goes on from CP121337.1 coordinate 526,460, forward strand.
TCATCTTCCATGTTGTAGAGCTGCCAGGCTTCCCCATTCATTCTAACCAGCTTGTTTTCACCTGCTCTATACATCCTGTATTTATCTAGTCCTGAAATGAAGTACTCGGGCTCTTCACGCTGCCTTCCTTCAAAAATGGGCAGCAATGATTTTCCGTGAAGCGGAATCGTCGGGTATCCGGAGATAGAATCAGGATACTTAATATTCAGGATATCTAAAAAAGTAGGCGCCAGATCCACAATATGTCCGACCTGATCGGTCATGGTATTTGGGCTGATGACTCCGGGCCAGTAGGCAATGAATGGGGTATGGCTCCCGCCCTCAAATCCGGCTTGTTTGTATTGTCTGAAAGGTGTGTTCCCCAGGTTTGCCCAGGCTGATCTCAGACTCCAGTAGGAGTCGGCTGGGCCGGGTTGTTTGTCTTCAATTTTGTTCGCATAAAAAGGGCACGAACCATTATCGACCAAAAACATGATCAGGGTATTTTCTAATTCTCCATCAGCTTTTAGCTTATCAATCACACGGCCTATGTTTTGATCTAATCGGTCGATAATGGCTGCAAAAACGGCCATTTCCAGGTCTAATGAATCTTTTTGTGCATCAGAGAGAGTGTTCCAGGCATAATAGTCTGTGTATGCTGGTTTTAATGGCCCACGAAATTTATTGAGGTTGCCTTCCGGAGGACTCAATTGGGTGTTTTCCGGAAGTATACCCATGGACTTCATCCGCTCAAATCTTTCTTCTCTTAAAACATCCCAACCTTTCAGGTATTTCCCCCTGTATTTGGCAATGTCTTCCGGTCTGGCCTGCAAAGGATAGTGTGCCGCATGGTAGGGGAGGTAGAGGAAGAAGGGCTTATCCTGTTGCTTTTCTTCGTCCAGCCAATCTAGCGCATAGTCCGTGATGAAGTCAGTTTTATACAGTGGAGATTTTTCATGCTTGATCTCAGTAGCAGGAATTTGTTTACCCTCCAGGTAAAAAGGGCGTTCAAATTCACCGGATGGGGGAAGGAAATATTCGGTGGTGGCCCAGAAGTAAAAAGAGTGATCAAACACATTCTCTGCTTTACAATAGTCTGGTACCCAGCCATCAAAGTGCTCTTTTCCGCTCATGACATTATAGTATCCTGCTGCTTTGGTTAGTTGTGCCAGGTGAACAGCTCCTTCTCCACCTTTGTAAAGGCCTGTAAGCATGGAGGATCGTGTTGGGTTGCACTTAGCCATGTTGTAGAAGGTCTTGAAGCGCAGGCCATTGTTTGCCAGGAAGTCGATGTTGGGTGTATTGATCTCACCACCGTAAGAACTAAAATCAGAAAACCCGATATCATCTGCCATGATCAGCAGGATATTGGGCTTTTGAGCTACTTGTTCTTCTTTACATCCTGCTATTAGCGTGAAAAGTACACCTATAATAATTAGTAGTCTCATGGTTATGTGCGTTTATGTAAACTTAGTTGGATTATCCTGAATGTACCAATGTTCGCCAGCTACATGTTTTGTTTTCCTGTACCATTGTTGGTCTGATCTGATGCTGTTTAGTGATACTCCATTTACATTACTTGCTTCGGATATCATCTCCAATACGAAATCATCAAAATGAACGCCATAGGATTTATCGTGTCCGTCATTTCCTGTCCAGGTTCCCAATGTGATAAATAGACGATCTACTTTAAGCTCATTATATTGGTTTCCATCCACATAGGTATTAAAGTCTTCAGCGACATTTAAGGATGCCTGATGCCAACCTTTATATTCTGTGCCCAGATCAATTACAATACGCGGATCTACATTCGGGTCTTCATTATGGTACCATGCTTTGCCCAGGCTATACATGATGTTAAGTCGTTTAGTAACACCGGCATATCCCTCTACTAAAACAAATGCTCCACATAAAGCATCTTTATTTGTATTTCTCTGATCCACCTGGTACTTAAATCGGATGGTGGGGTTGCTATTCGTAGTAACATTTAGTGCCTGATAGATGCGATTAAGGTTCTGAGGCCATCGGTCCTGTCCGGGTTTGTGATACGATCTTATTTTTGTAAAAAGGTACAAGGCATGATCTCTTGTTCCTGGGATTCTAACCGATTTGCAAATATTGCTTGGATTTAAATCTTCCATGTAGATGAAGCGTCTTCCCCAGCCATTTAATCGATCTTCGAAACTTCCATTGATGAATTGGTTGGATGCCGGAATTTCCCATTTTTCCTGGAATTCAAGTGAGTATAATTCCTGATCAAGTTCAGGAAATACGGATGGATATTTGTATTCCTCCAGGGTGACTGATTTAAAAGTGATCTCCGCTTCTTTGCCATTCACCTCTACGATAGCCACTCCCTGACTAGGTCCGCCATTGTAGTCCACCTCTCCGAATGCACGTGGTCGGAAACCTGCCGCCGGAAGATTGATGAATTTGATACGATCAATGGATACTGCAGTCTTAAAGGAGGACTTGATCGGAATGTGGACATGCCCACTCAGAACATATTTGACATTCCCGAATTTCTTCAGAATGGATAGTATTTCCTTCTTTGTTCTAACATCCTCTGTATAGCTGATCATGGGATTGATGCCAATCGGATGGATCGGCACATGCTGGAAAAACATGGTAGGCCGGTCTTTGTATTTTTCGAGGTCTTTTTCTAACCAGTCAAAATAATGGGGATGCGTTTCGAAGAAATTGTTTCTTAGGGGATCCGGCCACACCACAAAATGCCATTGACCCAGATTGAAAGAATATAATAATTTATCAAGGCCGTTAATGGCTTTTTGTGCGGCAAAATAATTGCTGAATCCATCCATATTATAACCGGGACCAAGTTTCACACTATATGTTGTCTCGTGATTACCGATGGAATAGAGAAGAGGCACTTTTGATTTTCCTAGAAATTCATGCATTTGCTCAAAGTCTTCTTTCCTCCCCTGCGCATCAGTTATGTCTCCAATTACCATTGCGAACTTAGGATCGCAATTTACCTGGTTGATCAAACCAACGCTATCTTCCAGAAAGGCATTATGAATACGCATTCTGGTCTTAATGTTCTCATTGTTTAGATAAGGGTTTCCTCCCTGTGGATCAGCCATTGCAATGAAATTGAAGTTGTTTTCGCTCACCTGAATTCCTGCTTCTTTAGGATCAATCTCACCAACTTCGTTATAGAACAGGAGATTTGCTGTCCAGATTATTTTGCCTACGGATCCGGTGATTTCTGGTTGAGTGAGCAGGTCTGTCAGTTGGAAATTTACCTTGGATCCCAAATTGATTTTAGTTTGAGTTACCGGATCTTTGATCCAAAGAACCATAACATCCTGATTTCCGTTTTGCGGAGCAACCTCAAAGGTGTTTTTGTTGGAGCCAAGCTTATCTTCATTTTTAATGCGAAATGAGCGTTTCCGAGAAATCTTTCCATGCATAACCGAAATCTTACCTTTAAGACTTTCTATGGTAGTTTCGGAATTGGTAAATGATATTCTTAGGGCAACCAGATTCTCCACATTTTTTGCTGCCTCAAAGGTCTTTGGATAGGCGTACTTAAACTCAGGGATGGTATTTAGATTAGTAGTCCTTCCGAATCCAGGAATCAAGGTAAAACCAGAGGTGCTTACCCCTACCTTTTGCATAAATTTTCTCCTTCTCATTTCAATTAGTTTGCATCTATATTTTCAAACATATCAAAAATATTGTCAGGAATACGAGGCTAAATAAATATTTATGGCCTTTGGAAATTGACTATGATAATAGTGCTGGCTCGTGTTTCTAAGCGTTAATTCATCTCTTGAAAGTGGTTTTAGTCTAAAGCTTGATTAAGAAACTGGTCGAAAGGATGCAGGGCTTTGAATGTCTCAGCACAGTGCTTTAGGAAGTTGTCAGATAATACTTCATCATCTTCACATCGATGGGTTGCCAAAAAGCTTTTCTGTTTCAGAAGTTCAATTTCCGGGTGATCTTTGGGATAGTCTCTTGGGGCAGTTTTTAACTTTTCTCCTTCTATTCCCCCGAAGTATTTTTGAAATGCTGAGTCTTGAATAATTTTCTTAAAGGTATCCGCATTATAACTGATTTCCTGTCTGATGGCTTTTAGCCAGTTGCTTTCAGGAAGGTAAGCGCCTCCTGCTAACATGGTATTGCCGGGCTCCAGGTGTATGTAATAACCAGCCCGTGTGTGGATTTCTGACTTTTTAGGGGCAGAGGTGATATGGGCACCAAAATGTGTTTTATACGGAGACTTGTCTTTGGAGAATCTTACGTCCCGGTAGATCCTGAAAATGGTTTCTTTAGCCGTGAAATGTGTAACATCTTTGTCAAACCTGGCAATTTCAACAATCAGCGCATCGATAAATTCCTCAAATTCTCTCTTCCCCTTTTCGTATCTGGGTTTGTTTTCGTTGAACCAATCCCGATCATTGTTTTTCTTTAAATCTTTGAGAAATTCAAATGTTGATTTGGTAATTTGTTGCATTTGCTTCTAGTGATATTATTTCTTCTTACTGGATTTTGCTTTAGGATTGAATGCCAGACATTCCCTGATCCAGAATTCGAGGTCGGCATCAAGATCATATCCTTCCGGTTTGATAAAAAGATAACCGGTCATAGGTCTGCCACCGTGGATCATCTGTTCAGCTCCATCTTTTTGGGATAAGGTTTCGATTTTGACTGGGTCCACCCTTGCCATCATTCCTCCTTTATAAGTACCCAGACACATCTTCTCCTCTACCATGAAGCAATCACCCCCAAACATCTTTTTCTCTGACCAAATTGTGCCCTCTTCCTTCAAAACCTTACGGATACGTTCAAGTTGATAAGGGTCTGTAGCCATTATTTCAAAGTTTGGGTAAATGTTAAAGCCATCGATGTGAGTGGTTCCCAAAGGTCTATTTCATTTTGATCAATGATAAACCATCCTTTCAATTGTGGTTTAGTTTTAAACGGGCTTAGTGGTTGGACGTTTTTCAAACCCATTTTCTCCTCATCAAAGTTTGGCCCGAGCCGAAAGCCCATCTTCTCTTCGTGGAAAAAGGCGAATACTTTGTTATTGTATTTAAGTCCCAGAGCACGCATCATTTTGCCTTCAACGACTCCACTGATATTGGTATATCTATTTTTCAGCTCATTGTATGTTTCTTCCGGTGATGTCATATTTTCAGTTTATCCCATTGATGAATGATAGATAAATGGAACAACTAATTTAGAATATTTAGTGGACTCACATAAAGGTGGGTAATATTTGCCAATCATGCGTTGTACAGCTGCAATGATCAGTGTACAATTTTAAGTTTCAGTTTTTTAATACCAGTGATTGGAAATCAGGATTTACTTCTTCAACTTAAGCTGGTATAGGTCATTGCGTTTATCCTTCAAATTCCGGACACTTCCAAATTCATTTAGTTCACGAAGCAAACCCAGGTCTACATCAGCAATCAGCATCATTTCTGTATTTGGTGTGGCTTCAGCTTTAATCCCATTGGATGGAAACGCAAAATCACAAGGTGTGAACACCATTGATTGGGCGAATTGAATATCCATGTTGTGAACTTTAGGGAGGTTACCTACACTCCCAGCAATGGCCACATAACATTCATTTTCGATAGCCCTGGCCTGGGCGCAATGTCGCACCCTTGAGAATCCATTTTGTGTATCGGTGAGGAATGGAACAAATAAGATGTCCATGCCTTGCTCGGACAATAACCTGCTAACTTCTGGAAACTCTACATCATAGCAGATGAGGATGCCGATTTTTCCACAATCTGTATCAAAGACCTTAATCTGATCTCCTCCTTCCATACCCCAAACTTTGGCTTCATCCGGAGTGACATGGAGCTTTTCATATCTTTCAACGCTACCATCTCTTTTGCATAGGTAGCCAACATTATAGAGCCGGTTGTCTACTATTTCCGGCATACTTCCTGAAATGATGTTGATATTATAAGAAATGGCAAATTCTGATAATTTTTGTACGATGGTCTCCGTATGCTCTGCCAGTTTACGTATGGCTTCCGGTTCTGACAGGTGGTTATTCTCTGCCATAAGTGGCGCATTGAAAAACTCTGGAAACAAGGCAAAATCAGAGCGATACCTGGAAATGGTATCTACGAAATATTCCACCTGTTGCATGAGATCGTCGAAGGTCTTATACGTCCGCATTTGCCATTGAATCAGACCCAGTCTTACAACTGTTTTATTGGAACTGGGTTTTTTGTCAGGCTTTTCATAATAGATATTGAACCACTCGAGTAATACCGCGTAATCTTTGGAAGCTTTATCTCCTTCCAGATAGTTTTTGAGGATGGTGGTTGGATGAAAATCATTGGACATCTGAAAGTCTAATACAGGATCCTGAATTTCTTTATATTTTACTTTTTCGATGTACTGTTTTGGGGTTAAATCCTTTGCATACTTATGATAATTGGGGATGCGCCCCCCAAATGCGACTCCCTTCAGGTTAAGGTTTTCACAAAGCTCTTTTCTATAATCATACAGCCTTCTTCCCAGTCTAAGCCCACGATATTCAGGCAGAATGAAGATGTCAATCCCATATAACATATCCCCGTTGGAATTGTGGGTGGTGAATTTGTAATTGCCTGTTACCTGCTGGTAGGTATGTTGATGATTATATTTTTCATAATCTACGATGATGGAGAGCGCACAACCTACAATTTTATCATTAACCTGGACGCCCACCTGACCCTCAGGGAATTTTTTGATCAAGTTTTTGATTTCATTTTCCTCCCAATGCGGGTCTTCCATATTTGGGTAAGCAATAATCATAGCCTCTTTGAGCTGATGATATTCCTTTACAGTCAGGTAGGTCAGCGTGATGTTTTCAATCTCTTCCATAACCTACAAAATTCAACATAATAAAGGTGAGAACCAATAATTGAAAGTTGATGTGAATGAGCAGTAGAAACTGAAGATTCTTTTCTTATAACACAATTTCTGTGTTGCCAGTTAATAGCTCAATGTGGCAGCAATTGTGGCCAATCTTGTAATTTTGGTTTACAACTTCAGCCCCTTTCAAATATCCCAGAAATTGAAAATTATTTCCAGAAGCTTTGGTCTCACTTATTTGACCATCTGTAAGTAGGACATATGTTCCGGCCTCTGGAGATAAATCAGAATCTTTGAAGCTGTAGATAACAGATGTATCTAAGTTTTGAACCCTGATCGAATCGAGTAGCGCAGGGGAGCCTGAGTCATCGGAGATTGTTACTGTGATGGTTTTAAAGACTGTGGTACAAATCAGATCCTCCTCACAATCAGGGTTGGCATTTTCTTCACAGGAAATAATCAAACCTCCAAAAAGTAGTAGGAGGAAAATATATGTTGTCTTCATGATATATCAGACAACATATTTTCAATAATGGTTGAAAAACAGAGCGGGTAAATAGTTATTTCTGGCCCATGTATTTCTTAAAGCCATATCCAATAATGATCCCCACGGCTATGCCAAGCGCAGTCCATGTAGTAAGTTCATTTGTTTTAGTGCCAATGAATACCCCAATGGATGTGCACAGGGCAATACAGAGGGCCATCGTCCTGTTGCTCTTCAAGTCAGAGACTATTTAAAGTAAAGGACAGCACAAATGACGATAGCAATTCCCGTTAATAATGCCAGTCTACCCAAAACAGGAGTTTTACTTAACTGTGCATGGTCACCTTTTTTAGCCTTCTTAATCTTTGAGCTGATGATGCCAATGAAGGCACCTAAGGCGAGGAATAAAACAAGTTTTGTGATGAGGATAGGGGATGATCCCAAAACAGACCAATAAGGAGTCATCAAATAGCCGCCAGAGATAAATAGCAATATCAGCCCAATATTTCCCATCATGCTGATGGAAAAGGCATTCATGATAAATTTCTTACCTTCTTCAGGCTCCATTTTTGAGGAAATTCTACCCAAGAAAAAAAAGGCAAAACTGGTACCAAGACCCATAGCTAAGCCAATAAAGTGTAGAATAAGCATTACTTCTCTCATAATTATTTTGTTTTATTGATGTGGCGAATATAATTGATTTATTAAGTCTGTGTCCTAATTTCACGTAAGGGATATCGACATTGCCTTTAACTAAAAATTTTAAAATAATGTTTGTAGTAAAGACAATTACTGTCATGCGAAATCAGCTTAGTACGGACAATTGGATTATTGTGATACCTACAGCTCTTCTGAGTAAATAAATACGCTGGTGTTTTTGAGCTTTTAGGGATTGTTTGCTAAAATCAAATGCTTCAGCCTTCCATGAAATTGCCTCATCGCTTTTCCATGAAAATAGGGGTAAAGAAGACGATCGCGAAAGAAAGAGGTTCCTTGATATAAGGTTTTATGCTTGATTATCGTTTTTTTCGTACCAGCATCAAAGAATTGAATCCATTGTGAACCAGCTGTTTTACCTGTATTCAGGTAGCATATTTTGATGATTTTTTGTTGATGATCAACCTCATCGATCTCGTGAGCTACTGCAATGTGTAGATTTGCTATGACATTCAGGTTAACCAGATATACCTGTCCTTTAGTTAGCCCGGCATAGGGGGAATCTTCATAGACATAGGCATCTTCTTTTCTATCATACAGAAAGCCAAAAGAGATCATTTTGCTTTGCCACGAAATATTAGGATGCTGATGGATATATTCTTTCCATACTAGGTCAATCGGCGCATCTATCTGATATTCCAAATCATGTTTCAGATAGTTGTTTTCATTTCCATCAAAACACGCAGGTTTCAATTCAGCCGGACCCTCTAAGCCCGCTTTTTTGAAGAGTTTTGGAATGGTATCAAATGGTACCCTGGAAAAATCAGGTGTCTTCAAAGAATTGGACTAAAGGTCTTTGAAATCAAAATTGTCCAGGAAGCTTGTTGAGAACTTGCCTGATTTGAAGATTTCGTTATCCATAAGCTTTAAGTGGAACGGGATGGTTGTTTTCAATCCCTCAATCACCATCTCTGAAAGCGCTCTTTTCATTCTTACGATCACTTCTTCTCTTGACTGAGCCGATACAATCAGCTTTCCAATCATGCTATCATAATACGGTGGGATCACATACCCTGCATATACATGGCTATCTAATCTTACTCCGTGACCTCCAGGCATATGAAGGTTGGTAATCTTTCCTGGAGATGGCCTGAATCCATGTGCCGGATCTTCTGCATTAATTCTGCACTCCATAGAGTATAACTGAGGATAATAATTTCTGCCTGAGATCTCAACTCCTGCTGCTACTTTTATTTGCTCTTTAATAAGGTCATAATCAGTAACTTCTTCCGTAATGGGGTGCTCTACCTGTATCCGGGTGTTCATCTCCATGAAGTAAAAATCTCCATGTTTATCTACCAGAAACTCGATGGTTCCAGCACCTTCATAACCAATGGCTTCAGCACCTTTGATGGCTGCCTGCCCCATTTTCTCTCTTAGTTCCTGAGAAACAACAGGAGAGGGTGTTTCTTCTACCAGTTTTTGATGTCTTCTTTGTATGGAGCAATCTCTTTCAGATAGGTGACAGGCATTACCTTTTTTGTCACCAATGATTTGGATTTCTATATGACGAGGCTCTTCAATGAACTTCTCCATGTACATGGCATCATTGCCAAATGACGCACTTGCTTCCTGTCGGGCATCATCCCATGCTTTTTTGAATTGACTGGGCTCTTTTACAATCCGCATTCCTTTACCGCCACCACCAGCAGTTGCTTTTAGAATAACAGGATAGCCAATTTCTTTTGCCAGTCCAAGTCCATGGTCAATGTCTTTTACGAGGCCATCAGATCCTGGAATAGTAGGAACTCCGGCTTTTTTCATGGTTTCTTTGGCTGTTGCCTTGTCACCCATTGAATTGATCATTTCAGCACCGGCACCAATAAATTTGATGCCATATTCTGCGCATACTCTGGAGAACTCAGCATTTTCAGACAAGAATCCATAACCAGGATGTATGGCGTCAGCATTTGTAATTTCAGCTGCCGAGATAATCTGAGGAATCTTAAGGTAGGATAGTTTGCTCTGAGGAGGTCCAATACATACAGCTTCATCAGCAAATCGGACATGAAGGCTATCTCTATCAGCAGTTGAATAAACAGCTACTGTTTTGATACCCATTTCTTTACAGGTCCTGATGACTCTGAGCGCTATCTCGCCTCTGTTTGCAATCAGTATTTTATTAAACACTGGATAATTATTTAAGATGGATCAACAAGAAAAAGGGGTTGGTCAAATTCTACCGGCGAGGCATCATCAACCATGATTTCAATGATTTTGCCAGAAACTTCTGACTCAACTTCATTGAATAACTTCATTGCCTCAATAATACACACGGTATCACCGGCTTTCACAACATCGCCTACTTTGATAAAGGGAGCGGTTTCCGGATTTGGAGATTTGTAAAAAGTACCAATCATCGGAGATTTGATTGTGACCAGATTTGAGTCAGCTGATCCGCTTGCTTTTTTAGCCGGCTCTGAAGATACAGGAGCTGGAGCAGGGGCAGATGGTTGAGCTACAGGCGTAGCAACAGGAGCTGAAGATATGATGCTTTGAGATTTTTTAACTTTTAGCTTAATCTCAGAAGTTTCAATACTTACCTCTTCAAGACCTGATTCAGTAATGAAGTCTAATAATTCTTTAATTTCTTTTGATTTCATATGTTATATTTTCCAGCTTCCTAAATTAAGCAAATTTACTTTACTCGTTCTACGTACGATCCGGTAGTCGTGTCAACTTTGATTACTTCATCCTGATTGATGAATAATGGAACTTGCACGTTAGCGCCTGTTTCCACTTCAGCAGGCTTTAAAGTATTGGTGGCGGTATCTCCTTTGAGCCCAGGTTCAGTATAGACAACTGTCATGATAACATGCTGTGGTAACTCACAACCAAGTACCCTTTCCTCTTCTGCGTGGAATAATACCTCCACATTTTGCCCGTCCTTTAAGAATTGAGGGGCATTGATAAGCTCTTCTGGAATGGGTATCTGTTCGAAGGTGTTGCTATCCATGAAATGGAATCCCATATCATCTTTATACAAGAATTGATAGTCTCTTCTTTCAACCCTGGCGGTATTGACCTTGTGACCAGCTGAAAAGGTATTGTCTATTACTTTTCCACTAGTAAGGCTCTTTAGTTTTGTTCTTACAAAAGCAGGGCCTTTACCTGGTTTTACATGTTGAAATTCTACAATTGCAAAAAGGTCATGATTGTATTCTATGACCAGACCATTTCTAAAATCAGCTGTAGTTGCCATTTGTGTTATTTATTTTGAGTCATATGCCCATTTGATCCAGGAAGCACCCCAGGTAAATCCTCCACCAAATGCTGCCAGAACAAGGTTATCTCCTTTTTTTAGTTGGCTTTCATAATCCCACAGACAAAGGGGAAGGGTGCCGGCTGTAGTATTTCCATACCGCTCAATGTTCATCATCACCTTGTCTTCACCAATGCCCATTCTCTTTGCAGTTGCATCGATTATTCTCTTATTTGCCTGATGAGGAACTAGATACCTGATATCATCAGGTATAAGATTGTTTCGCTGCATGATCTGAGCGGCTACATCTGCCATATTGGTGACTGCAAATTTAAATACAGTAGATCCTTCCTGATAGGCGAAATGCTCCCGATTGGCAACTGTTTCTGCGGTGGCAGGCTTAGCGCTACCGCCGGCTTTCATGTGAAGATACGGTGCGCCTGATCCATCCACTTTAAGGATAGAATCCATGATGCCGATATCTTCTTTTGTATCTGTAGGCTCCAGTAAAACAGCTCCTCCACCATCTCCAAAAATAATACATGTTGTCCGATCGGAGTAATCAATGATCGAAGACATCTTGTCAGCACCAATAACAATTACTTTTTTATATGCACCTGACTCGATGTATTTAGCGCCAGTGTCTAATCCAAACAGAAATCCTGAGCATGCCGCGCTTAGGTCATATCCGAAAGCATTTTTTGCACCGACTTTGTCAGCAATAATGTTGGCGGTAGCCGGAAAGGGCATATCGGGAGTTACAGTAGCGCAGATGATTAAATCGATCTCATCAGGGCTTGTACCTGTTTTCTCCAACAGACCATTGACAGCATGTATTCCAATTACGGAAGTCCCTTGATGTTCCCCCTTAAGGATTCTCCTTTCTTTGATGCCAGTACGGGAAGTGATCCATTCATCGGAGGTTTCGACAAGGGTTTCCAATTCCTGATTCGTAAGTACATAATCAGGAACATAACCTTGTACGCCTGTGATTGCAGCTCTAATCATGCGGAAGTATCCCGACCCTTAGGCCAAAACTTCTTTTTCTATTACCACTTTGCCTTTGTAGTAAAGCTTACCTTCATGCCAGAATGCGCGATGAGGTAAGTGTGCCTCACCAGTAGTTTGACAGATTACATAGTTTCGAGGAGAAGCCTTGTAATGTGTTCTTCTTTTATCTCTTCTGGTTTTGGATATTTTACGTTTAGGATGAGCCATTTCTAACCTATTTTATTATTTGTCTCTTAATTTTTTTAATGCTTCCCACCTGGGATCTATTACGTCTTCCGTCTTTTCTTTTTTCTTTGCCTTGGTAGAATAAATCAAATCTGGCGTAGCCTTCCCTTCATATCTGGGATGAAGCTTTTTCATGGGTACTGCCAGGCTGATGAATTCATAGATCAGACCGTCAACAAAAATACTTGGTGTTTCTCTTCTGATAACCATGTATTCTTCATGGCTGTCATCATCTTCTTCACCGTACTTAATAATCACGTCTTCCACAAGTAACATCGGATGGCTAAAGCTATCAAGGCTTCTGTCACATATAAGCTCAACTTCTGCATCGATTGAAAGATGAAGTGAAATCATCGTTTCAGATTTTTGCAGGGTGACCTTACATGATCCTGACCCTTTGGTGAGCACACTGTTTTCTATTTCAGATAACAGTGTGTCATTGATCTTAAAATTTAACTCGTGAAGCTGATAGCTTAGGTTAAAAATATCGATCCGATACTCACGTTTTCCCTTGGTTAGCATAGCTTACCTCCGCTCAAAGAACCGCAAATTTAGCGAATTACCCTTTATAAAAAAACAATATCGCTGGGAGTATTTATTCGTCACCTTGGATAGCTGACTATTGGCTTTAATTGTTTCTGGTATTTCACTGATTGTTACGTTCTCATATAAATCTAAACAATTAATTATTTTGAAGACAAGCTTGCCTTTAATCCATTGGTGATTGAATAAATAGAGTCAATAATAGCTCTGATTATTTAGTGATTTGAAGAAATCATAAAATGTTTATAATTTTTCAATCAGGCCTTTTCTATTCTTCTTTGAATAATATCTTTTACCAGAAAAAGGGCATTTCTAAAGGAGGTTTCATCGGCGACCCCTTTACCGGCTATTGGAAAGGCAGTGCCGTGATCAGGAGACGTTCTTACCAATGACAGACCAGCGGTATAGTTAACTCCTTCTGTGAAGGCAAATTGCTTAAATGGCGTTAGCCCCTGATCATGATACATGGCCAGCACTCCATCATATTTTTTTACTTCACTAGAACCGAAGAACCCATCTGCCGGGAAGGGTCCGAAGACCAGATTTCCCTTGTCCTTAAAGGACTGAATAACGGGGAAAATGGTATCCGTTTCTTCGTTTCCTAATAGTCCGTTCTCTCCAGCATGAGGATTGAGTCCCATAACCGCTACTCTGGGTTTTTTGATGGAGAAATCTTTTTTCAGTGTATCAATCAATATCTGTAGCTTTTGCTCCAGTTTCTCCCTGGTTAGTGCCGCAGAAACATCCTTCAATGCGATGTGTCCTGTTGCAACACCAACTTTCAGCTGATCACTTACCATCAACATCAAACTTTCAGAAGCCTTGCTTTCCTGAGTTATATACTCTGTATGACCGGGAAAATTAAAGTCTTCACTTTGTACTGTCTCTTTACTAATTGGACAGGTTACTATCCCCTGGATGAATCCAGCTTTCAGGTCTTCGACAGCTTTTCTCAAAGACCTGACCGCATATCTTCCACTCTCAGGGTCGGCTTGACCAGGTTTTACTTCAATTTGATCTGCTTTCAGGTCCACCAGGTTAATCTTTCTGTTTTGAACCCTGCTTCCTGCACTTAGAAGGTGGTAGTTGAAATGTTGTTTATTGTAAAGTTTTCTGTAAAAAGAAAAGATTCTGTTATCTGCGTAGATTACTGGCGTGATATATTTGAGTATCCTGGTATCTTCCAGTGCTTTGATGATTATTTCAGGACCAACGCCGTTATAATCGCCAATAGAAATTCCAATTATTACTGGGGTTTGTTTTTGGGAAGATTCCACCATTTTTTATTCACTTTTACAAGTGCTAAGATATAAGTCATTCATGAAAATTATGGGATTGTGAAAAGTGTAAGGCCAAAAAAACATCTGGGACAGCATTTCCTAAAGGATGAAGCAATTGCTTTAAAGATTACTGAAGCAATTACCTGGTCCAAAAGCACAACCCTATTGGAGGTGGGACCAGGTACCGGAGTCCTGACTAAGCACTTATTTCAAAATGAAGCGTACAAATTTTATGCACTTGATGTAGATATTGAATCGGTGGAGTACCTCCGGCAAAATTATCCGGAACACGCATCTAAAGTACTCCACGCTGATTTTCTAAAGGCTGAGATCACTGATTTTGGCCAAAAAGTATCGGTGATTGGTAATTTCCCTTATAATATTTCATCTCAAATCTTTTTTAAGGTATGGGACAATTATAAAATAGTGGATGAGGTGGTTTGTATGATTCAAAAAGAGGTAGCTCAACGAATTGCCTCCAAACCAGGCAACAAAACGTACGGTATACTTAGTGTGCTTCTTCAGGCATTTTATGAGATAGAATATTTGTTTACGGTGCAACCAAACGTTTTCAACCCTCCGCCAAAGGTCCACTCTGCAGTTATCAGATTGAAAAGAAATAAAACCAATCAGTTGCGCTGCAGCGAATTGAATTTTAAGAAAGTAGTAAAAACCGCCTTTGGAAAACGCAGAAAGACCTTGCGGAACGCTTTAAAAGACCTAAATTTGGATGCCCAAATCACAAGCGACAAGGTATTTGATCTAAGAGCAGAGCAGCTCTCAGTCGAAGCTTTTGAATCGCTTACATTAAAGATTTTTCCGAATGATTGAAACCATGGAATTTTCGCTTTCCAAAGAATTTCTGGAACGCTTCCAGCAAGCGCTCGACAATGGGGAAGATGCATTTATCAAAGAGAGTCTGGATGGCATCAACCCTGCAGATATTACGGCTTTGCTTGATGAATTTGATGCGGAAGAATGTAAACATGTTTTTGATTTATTGCCGGTAGAGATTGATGCTGCCATCCTCAATGGGCTCGATGAAGATGAAAGAGAACACTTCATTGAAGAATTTACCCCTGAAGAATTAGCCAGGTATGTAGAGTGCCTGGATTCCGATGATGCTGCTGACATTCTATATCAGATGCCACTCAAAAGACGTGAAGAGGTTATCCGACTGGTAGAAAATGAGGAAAAAGCGGGTCACATACTTGATCTGCTCAGGTACGACGAAGATGTTGCTGGGGGGTTGATGGCTAAAGAGCTAATCAAAGCCAATGTTAATTGGACGGTGCAGCGCTGTATTGAAGAAATCAGAAAACAAGCAGAAAATGTACAAAAGATATATTCTGTTTATGTCGTCGATAATAGTGACAAATTTCTTGGCAGGGTTAGTTTGAAACGAATTGTCCTCGCAGGAGCAGATGTGAAAATTGCAGATCTTTATGATACAGATATTATCTCTGTTGAAACCTCTATGGAAGAAGTTGAGGTCGCCACTATCATGGAGAAATATGATTTAGAGGCAGTGCCGGTGCTTAACGCCAGAGGTAAGTTGGTCGGCAGAATCACCATCGACGATATTGTAGATGTAATAAAGGAATTGGCAGAAGAAGAGCGTCAGATGATGGCGGGGATTAGTGCTGATGTAGAAGAAGATGATACGATTTGGAAGCTTTCAAAAGCGAGACTTCCATGGCTGACCATTGGGATGGCGGGAGGGTTGCTCGGGGCCCAGTTTATGGGACTGTTTAAAGGAGACATTGCGATCATTCCGGCTTTGGCATTTTTTATCCCATTGATTACCGCAACAGGTGGTAATGTAGGGATACAAAGTTCATCGATTGTTGTACAAAGCTTAGCGAATCCAAATGTATTTGCAGAACGCTTGTGGAGAAGGCTGATCAAAGTATTAATTGTAGCAGTCGTAAATGGGGTCATTCTTGCGCTCATGGTATTCGGGGCTGTTATATTAGTCAATAGGGATCAATCTCTGGCATTTACCGTTTCTACAGCCCTATTTAGCGTAGTATTGTTAGCTTCTTTTATGGGTACAATTACACCATTGGTATTGGACAAATTCGGAATTAACCCGGCACTTGCAGCCGGTCCTTTTATAACCACTACGAACGATTTATTGGGTTTAGCCGTTTACTTCTCTGTGGCTCATTTATTGTACCACCTCTAAAAGATGAAAAGAAAAATATTAATTGTTGATTTTATGCATGATAGCATTGTAAAAATGCTGTCTGAGGCTGGGTTTGTAGCTCATTATAGACCTGAGATCACAAGGGCAGAGATATTAGCAATAATTGATCAGTATCATGGAGTCATTGTTAGAAGTAAAACAAAGATCGATAAGGAATTAATTTCCAGAGCAACACAACTTGAATTTGTGGCAAGAGCTGGTGCGGGGATAGACAATGTAGATTATGCTGAGATCTCCAAAAGGAATATAAAATTAGTGAATGCGCCTGAAGGAAACAGAGATGCACTTGGGGAACACGCAGTCGGTCTGTTATTATCCCTTTTGCATAAGATCCAAATAGGGAATTTTGAGGTAAAAAAAGGAATTTGGGACCGAGAAGGTAACAGAGGGTGGGAGCTCAAAGGTAAGACCGTAGGTATTTATGGTTTTGGTTATATGGGATCTGCTTTTGCAGAAAAATTAAGGGGTTTTGATTGTTCAGTTATTACCTATGACAAATACAAAACTTCTTTATCCAATGATTATATCCAGCAAGTAGACCTCGAGACATTTAAAAAAGAGACAGAAATCCTGAGCCTGCATCTACCATTGACCTCAGACACCAGGTTTTTATTTGATGACAAGTATCTGGAGCAGTTTCCAAAAATGAGAATTCTGTTAAATACGGCGAGGGGAGAGATACTCTCGCTTGAAGCATTGCTGAATTTATTGGAGCGATCTAAATTGCTGGGTGTTGGATTAGATGTCCTGCAAAATGAAAAGATTGATCAACTCAACGAGGTGGATCAATCCATATTTGACCGGCTTGTAAAAAGGGATGATGTGATCATGACTCCGCATGTAGCCGGATGGACATTTGAATCCTACAAGAGAATCAATGAAGTAATCTTGTCAAAACTTCAGGAAGAAGGTTTAGCACATGTAAGATGATTGTGAAAAACTGATGATTCTCTTATATTTGCATTCCGATTAAATAAAAAACCACTCAAAAAACATAAAACGGTTCATCCATATGGCCGTTCTTTTTTATTTATTGGGGTTTAAGAAAAAATGTTATGGCTGTAAATTATTACACAAAAGAAGGGCTAAAAAAGCTCAAGGATGAGCTTACTCACCTAAAAACAAAGGGAAGAGCTGATATGGCCAAGCAAATTGCTGAAGCCAGAGATAAAGGCGATCTTAGTGAGAATGCGGAATATGATGCTGCGAAAGACGCTCAGGGCTTACTGGAATTGAAAATATCTAAGTTGGAAGGAGTTGTAGGAAACGCACGAGTGATTGACGAATCCACCATCGACACCTCTAAAGTGTCTATTCTTTCTTCGGTAAAGATCAAGAATGAAAAGAATGGTATGGAGGTAACCTACCAGATTGTAGCAGAAGAAGAAGCTGATTTGAAATTGGGTAAAATATCTGTTAAATCCCCAATAGGTAAGGGTTTGCTAGGTAAAAAGATCGGTGAGAAAGCCTTAGTAAAAGCTCCGGCTGGAGACCTTGAATTTAAAATATTGGATATTTCTATCTGATGCCAAGTATCTTTACAAAGATCGTATCAGGAGAGATTCCCTCACACAAAGTCGCAGAAGATGAAAGTTTTCTGGCATTTCTGGATATTAACCCACTGACGGAAGGTCATACATTGGTTATTCCTAAAAAGGAAGTTGACTATATCTTTGATCTGGATGACGAAACCCTTTGCGGACTGCACATTTTCGCTAAAAAAGTGGCAAAAGGGATAGAAAAGGTAGTGCCCTGCGAGCGTATTGGCGTAACCGTGATTGGTTTAGAAGTTCCTCATGCGCATGTGCACTTAATTCCTATTAATGGCATCAATGACATGAACTTTGGTAAGGGTAAGCTCACACCAGGCCATGAAGCACTTGCTGCTACTGCAAAAAAGATTCAAGAAGCAATAGATTAGGACTTTAGTCTAGAAGGGTTTTCACTAAGAAAAGCCTTCCATCCTTTCGCACTTTTTACTTCATTTCCTCCCTGATAATGGTGACAAACAGCTACTGCCAACGCATCTGAGGCGTCTAATAGTTTAGGTATCTGATCAAAGCTTAGAATCGTTTGAAGCATAGCCGCAACCTGTTCTTTGGAAGCATTTCCATTTCCTGTAACGGACTGCTTTACCTTTTTTGGAGCATACTCTGTGATAGGTATTTCGCGTGATAAGGCGGCAGCCATTGCAACACCCTGTGCACGACCCAGTTTGAGCATGGACTGGACGTTTTTACCAAAAAAAGGAGCTTCCAGGGCTACTTCATCAGGGTGATAATCATCAATAAGACTTATAACACGATCAAAAATTTTCTTAAGCTTCAGTTCATGACCTGCATACTTCTTGAGGTGGATGACCCCAAATTGAATCAATTTAAGTTTTTGACCTTTGACATGGATCAGGCCATACCCCATAACACTGGTTCCAGGGTCAAGTCCCAGTATGACTTTTTCTTTATTGATCAGTTTTTGTATAGCCACAAGTGCAAATTATATAATGAGCACAGATTTATAGAACAATGGAACAATTAGTTCGCTGTTTTTGATTTAACGGTTAACATTGCTGTATGATTCTCTTTCTCTGCATTTCTCTACTGAGAATACTTTTTATTCAATTACTCTCTGTGATGTGGTGGAGAATTCCAGGGATTAAAGCAGACAGTAGTCAATCCAAGCTTACTTTCTCCATATTGTTACCTGTAAGAAATGAATCAGATAACATCATAAAACTTTTACAGGATCTGGAGCATCAGGATTACCCGATTAATTATTTTGAAGTTCTGGTAATTGATGACCATTCTGAGGATAATACGGTAGCTTTTGTTGAATCCTTTATCAAGGATTCATCCATGGATATAAGGCTAATAAAGCTAGCTAAGCCGAAGGGTAAGAAGGCAGCAATCACTGTGGGGATAAGTCATTCAAAATTTGAATATATCCTCGCAACTGATGGAGACTGTAAACTACCGGAAACATGGATTAAAACCTTTGCCAAAAGATATGATCAGCCGGACTCCCCCAACATGATTACAGGACCGGTTTTAATGTCTGCGAATAACTTGTTTACGCGTGCACAGGCCCTGGAATTTTCTGCATTGATTGGTTTTGGTGCCTCAAGTTTACAAATGGGTTTTGCAGGGACCTGTAACGGGGCTAATATTTCTTATAAAAAAGCAGTATTCCATGAGGTGGAGGGGTATAAGGGAAATGATCAGATTCCATCCGGGGATGATGAGTTTTTGATGTTTAAGATTTTCAGAAAGCACAATGGAACCATCGCATTTTTAAAAGAACCTGGAGCTGTTGTAACAACGCCTGCCAAACAAAACATCAGTGATTTATTCAATCAAAGGATTAGATGGAGCAGTAAATGGAAGTTTCATAAGAGTGGATATGTTACATCAATTGCTATTCTCTTTTTCTCTGACTACGTTATTTTGAGTGCAGCTGTCGCAATGGCAATGCTAGGTGTTTGGGAATTTTCAACAATAGCATCTGTCCTAATCTTACGATGGTTGACAGAATACTATTATATTATGAATGTGATGAGGTTTTTAGGGGCCAAATCCCGGTGGTCCAATTTCCTGTTCATGCAGATAATTTATCCATTGTTTGTGGTTTTCTTGGGCTTAGCCTCTATTTTTGGTATTTATCGATGGAAAGGCAGAGTATATAAATGACAGATGACGAATTTGAGGTACTAGACGAGTTGTATTTCGTGCAATCATTTCAGGATATCTATGTGACCACGGCAAAATCAAAAAATATTTTGATTGAAGTCTTATCAGCTCTTTATGAAAGGGGTTGGGTAAGAGTTTTTAAGGAGGTGGATGAGGAAGTCCCTGTCAATGAGTTGGATTTTTTAGAACACGCGGATGATTACCTGTACCTTGCAAGCAAAGAAGGGCTCATGGCCCATAATTCTACCGATTGATGGCAACTTCCCTGGACATACGAGATCTAGAACTAAACGCCTTATTAGAGATCACTCAGGCAATAAACAATAACTTGCCCGAGAAAGACCTTTATAAGATCTATAAGTTTACCCTACTTGGTGACCTGAAAGTTAAGCGTCTGGCACTATTTGTTCAGGATGAAGGATGGAAATGTCCCATTCATTATGGCACTTCCAGAGATTACAGCAAAGTCAATCTGGAAGAGAAGCTCACAGAAATCGATGAGATTACCTATTTAAATGATGGAAACATCAAGTCTGAGGAGTTTGAGGTTGCCATACCTGTTTTTCATAAGCATACTTTATTAGCGGTTGTGCTTATAGGTGGTTTGCCTGAAGAGAGTATTGAAGATAGTACCACTTTTCTAAAAGCACTGACCAATATTATTATTGTTGCTATCGAAAACAAGAAATTGGCCAGAAGACAATTACAGCAGGAGGCATACCGCAAAGAATTGGAAATCGCTAAAAAGGTCCAGAATTTTCTTTTCCCAAAATCTTTACCAAAGACCCAAAAGCTAAATATTGAAGCTGTTTACCTTCCGCACCATGATGTTGGAGGCGATTATTATGATTACCTCTCTATTGACAATGATAGATTCCTGATATGTATAGCAGATGTCTCGGGAAAAGGAGTGCCAGCAGCATTACTTATGTCCAACTTTCAGGCATCTCTCAGAACTTTGGTACGCAGAACACAAAAGCTTGATGAAATTATTACTGACCTGAATCATTCAACTTATATCAGTGGGAATGCTGAAAATTTCATAACCTTTTTTGTTGGCATTTATGATTTTAACCAATCAACATTTGAGTACGTCAACTGTGGCCACAACCCACTCTATTTAGTTCACAAAAAGGAAGTTGTTTTACTAAATGAAGGAACAACCATTCTTGGGATGTTCGACCCTTTGCCTTTTCTGAGCACCCAAAAAATTGAGGAAGTAAATGATTTCTTTTTCTTTGGTTATACAGACGGATTGACTGAAACATTTAATCAGCAAGAGGAACAATATGGTAATGAGCCCATCGATCAAATTTTAAGTAAGGGAATTCCGCAGGATTTGAGTGCTTTTCACGAGTTACTACTAAAAGATATTGATCGATTCAGGGAGGAAGTTCCCTATCATGATGATATCACCATGTTGTCGTGCCGGGTTAAAAACATATGATTCCTTACTTTCATCAGACACCACAGTGGCTTAAAAGTTGGTTTCCTACGATGACCTGGGAAAAGCCAACATCAGCTAAAATCATTCACCTGACATTTGACGATGGTCCGATACCCCAGGTTACTCCATATGTGCTGCAGGCGCTGGATGATTTTGATGCAAAGGCCACCTTTTTTTGTGTGGGTGAAAACATTACCAAGCACCCAAAGATTTTTAAAGAGGTGAAGGATGCAGGCCATTCTTTTGGAAATCATACTTACCATCACCTGAATGGATGGAAGACAGATTCTGACGACTATTGGAAAGACATTATTAAATGTGATGAGGTAATGAAATCACATAAAGTATCAACGGGTTTGTTTAGGCCTCCGTATGGAAGGATAAGAAAGGAGCAACGAAAACTTGTAGAAGAAAAGTATGAGATTATCATGTGGAGTCATCTATCAGGTGATTTTGATCCTAATTTAAAGGTCAATAAATCCATGAATGCTATGCAAAAAGCAACCAAGGGGTCTGTACTTGTATTTCACGATAGCTTTAAAGCTGCACACAATCTGAAAAAGTTACTTCCTGATGTGTTGTCATTCTTTCAGGACCATGGGTACCAATTTAAATCACTTTAATATGCAATTAGCGGATAGTCACGCACATATATACCTTGAAGATTTTAAGGAAGACAGGGAGGAGATGATAAACAGGGCCAAGGAAGTGAATATGTCAAAGATATTTATGCCAAATATCGATCATACATCAATTGATGATATGCTAGAAACAGCAGAGAAATATCCTGACTATTGTATTCCCATGATGGGTTTACATCCTTGCTCTGTCACAAAGGATTTTGAAAAGGAACTATATCTTATAGAGGACTGGCTGACAAAAAGTAAGCAATTTGTTGCGGTAGGAGAGATTGGAACGGACCTGTATTGGGATAAATCACTATTTGATCAACAGAAAGAAGCTTTCAGGATTCAATGTGAGCTTGCATTGAAGCATGAACTCCCTGTCGTTATTCATTGTCGGGAGTCCATCGATGAGACAATTGCTTTAGTACGAGAATTTGAAGAGAGAGGGTTAAAAGGTGTTTTCCATTGTTTTACAGGAACTTTAGCCCAGGCAGAGCAGATGATCCAGCTCGGTTTTTATTTAGGTCTAGGAGGAGTAGCAACTTTTAAAAATGGAGGGTTGATCGAAGTGATCCCGGACATTCCGCTTGAAAGTATCTTACTTGAGACCGATAGCCCCTATCTAGCACCAACACCACTTAGGGGAAAGAGAAATGAACCATCTTTTATTATTCATGTAACAGAAAAAATTGCTCAATTAAAGAGTTTAGATGTTGAAATAATTGGAGAAATTACATCTCAAAACACATTTAAGCTTTTTAATACGCATTGAACTATAAAATTGTAAATATCCGTACAAGCGCGAAAGGTGACCCCAGAGATTCAGTATTAATCATCTATACAGGGGGCACATTTGGCATGGCATATGACAAGGATGGTTCTTTGGCGCCTTTCAATTTTGGGAGGGTCATTGAGATGATACCTGAATTGAAGGGATTGGAATTAAGGCTCACCGTGATCTCTTTCCCCGAAGCAAGAGATTCGGCAAATATTCAACATTCAGATTGGGATAACATGGCCTATATTATCTATGAGAATTATTCTCAATATGATGGGTTTGTTATATTACATGGTACAGATACCATGGCCTACACTGCCTCGGCATTGAGCTACATGCTCAAGAACCTGAATAAGCCTGTGATTCTTACGGGAGCACAAATTCCAATTGGACATATCAGGTCGGATGCCAGGGAAAATTTACTTACAGCACTGGAAATTGCCACAGCAAAGCAAGACAACGTGCCTGTTGTCAATGAAGTGTGTATCTATTTTAATCTGGTGCTTTTACGCGGCAATAGATCTTCCAAAATCAGGAGCAGCATGTTTGCTGCGTTTCAATCACCAAATTATCCGGTCCTGGCAGAATCAGGTATTGATATAGAGTATAAACGAAACTACATGGTTGCACATGATCCAAATGCCAAGATTAAAATTGTTCGGGGTTTTGATGAAAATGTGATTATTCTCAAGGTTTTTCCGTCCATAAGTCAGACGGTTGTTCAAAGTATTTTGAATAGTAAAGGGTTGAGAGGAGTAGTTCTTGAAACATTTGGATCTGGAAATACCATGAATTTCCCCTGGTTTTTGGATGAAATTGAAAAAGCACTGAAAAAAAATATAATATTTTTTAATGTTAGTCAATGTAGTGGAGGAGAAGTTTTACAAGGAAGATATGAAACGAGCAAAAAACTAAAAAAGCTTGGGGTACTGGGAGGAGGCGACATAACGACGGAAGCAGCGATCACAAAACTGATGTTTTTATTAGGCTCTGAAAAGCGTAATTCCTCACTGATTAAAAAACTTGTTAAACCCATTAATGGGGAGATGGATGAATAAATCATATTTATTTGATTTCTAAATTTGCATAAAGGTTTATTTATTGATTTATTTGTTGCCTTTGTTTAACCTGAGTAGGATTTCAGGAGAGATGGCCGAGTGGCTGAAGGCGCACGCTTGGAAAGCGTGTATACTCTTCACGGGGTATCGAGGGTTCGAATCCCTCTCTCTCCGCGAGTTCTTGAAAAGGGTTATATTTACGGACTTTTAAAACTTAACCGAAGACTACCAAATACGAATTATGAAAAAGTTATCTTTTATTTGGATTTTTACTGTTGCTTTCACCTTTTTATCGGCAACAACGTATGCTCAGGATTCCTCAGATGCAGCATCTGATACTTCCGCTATGACTGATACAGCTGAAGCGGCTGAACCAGAACCAGCAGAGCCTGCGGTAGCTATTGCCGATGAAATTGAAGTGGAAGAGCAATCTGAATCATTTCACAATGTTGTTAAACAACAATTTATTGATGGAGGTCCCGAATTCATGGGGATTGTACTTTTATGTTTGATTTTAGGATTGGCTGTTGCCATTGAAAGAATCATCACATTGAATTTGGCCACCACAAACACTAAAAAATTATTAGCCAATGTCGAAGAAGCATTGAGTACCGGAGGAGTTGATGCAGCCAAAGAGGTTTGTAAAAACACTAAAGGTCCTGTAGCTTCTATCTTTGTCCAAGGTATGATGAGGATGTCTGAAGGTATTGAGATGGTTGAAAAGTCAATCATTGCATACGGATCAGTCGAAATGGGTAAATTGGAAAGAGGAATGGTTTGGATTTCCTTGTTTATTTCTCTTGCACCAATGCTTGGTTTCATGGGTACTGTAATCGGTATGATCGATGCATTTGATGCCATCGCAGAAGCTGGAGACGTTTCTCCTTCACTTGTGGCAAATGGTATCAAGGTTGCACTTTTGACAACCGTTGGTGGTTTGATTGTTGCGGTAATTCTGCAATTATTCTACAACTACCTTATTTCAAAAATTGATTCATTGGTAAATAGCATGGAAGATGCTTCTATCTCATTGGTAGACATTCTTGTTAGAAACAACCTTGCTAAGTAATAACCATTTAAAATATTTTAAATTATGGTTGATATAGGTCTGATCGTAGCATATGTATTGATAGTACTCTGTGCCCTTTCTGCAATTCTGATTCCACTGGTTCAGTCTTTCAGCGATCCAAAATCATTAGTAAAATCAGGGTTAGGTTTAGGAGCCGTTTTGGTAGTCTTCCTGATTGGATTTGCATTGGCTGATGGCAGCGCACAAGGAGCAACAGAATCTACCTCTAAACTGGTAGGTGCAGGTATCATTTCAATGTATATTTTCGTTTTAATAGCAATCCTTGGTATTGCTTTCACTGAGATTTCTAAGATTTTTAAATAATGGCGAGATCAAAAACAAGAAAACCCGCAGAGGTAAGTTCAGGATCAATGGCGGACATTGCTTTCCTCTTGTTGATATTCTTTTTGGTTACAACAACCATTGCTAATGACAAGGGGATCCTAATTTCATTGCCGCCAAAACCTGATCCCAATGAGCCACCTCCTGTTGTTGAAAAGAATGATAAGAACATCTATGCTATTCTGGCGAACTCCCAGGATAAGCTATTAATAGAAGGTGAGCCATATGAAGGCACGATGGAAGAACTAACGGAAGATATCAAAACATTTATATTGAACTTCGGTAGTCCATCTGAAGAAGGTGTAACAGTTTACAACAGCCTTCCTTCCGGTCTTAAAAGCTTTATCAATAGCAATGGAAGGAGACCGGACTCTTCAGATGATCCAACAGAAGCTGTTGTTTCGTTTAAGGCTGCAAGGGGTACAACCTATGAGTTGTACATAAAAATCCTTGACGCTGTTTACAAAGCATATGATGAAATCTATGCGGAAAGAGCGGGACTCACAGTGGAAGAATGGCTGACGCTTGACAAGAGTAAAGATGCTCAAAGAGAGGTCTATTCTCAAGCACGTGTTGGTATAGGAAGAAATATTTCAATTGCTGAACCAGATTAATTATGTCAAAGTTTAAGAAAAGTTCAAATACCTCGAATGAAATCCCAACGGCTGCATTGCCGGATATCATTTTCATGTTGCTTTTCTTCTTTATGGTAACAACTGTAATGAGGGAAACAGACATCCTGGTAAAGCAACAACTTCCAAGAGCCACACAATTGACTAAAATTGAGCGAAAGTCTTTAGTGAGTTACATATATATAGGAGAACCTAAAAACCCTTCTCTGTATGGTAGCGAACCAAGGATACAGGCAAATGATGTATTCATGGAGCCATCAGAGATTGTTCAATTTGTGAATCAGGAAAAGGATAAACTTTCTGAGGTAGAGAGAGATCAAATTACCATGTCTTTAAAGACAGATATTGAAGTTAAGATGGGAATTGTTTCGGATGTTCAGCAAGAACTCCGGGAAGCAAATGCCCGAAAGCTTTTATATAGTTCGTTAAAACGTCTAGATGATTAAAAAAAAAGCCTCCCGCTAAGGAGGCTTTTTTTTGCTTCAATCTATTGTTATATCTTTTCTTTTTGTGCTGAAAACCATTCTTTAGATTCTTTCGAAAAGACTTTCAATTGTTTTTTCAGATCTAAATAGCTGTTTTCTATTTTATCTTCTAGTATTTCAATACTATCGTTAGACGATGACTTGACTTCTTCCAAGAGTCCCGTCACTTTTTCTCGTTCAGCTTTTAGTTTATTAATAGCTGTAGATACCTGACTACTTGCCTTTTCCCCAATTTTTTCTGATTTTCCTGTTAGCTCCTCAATTCTATAGTCAAGCTCTGATTTCATTTTATTCAGCTGCTTATTTAGTTCCTCCTTTTTAGCAATTAAGTTAGTAGTCTTACTTTCCTTGCTGGATTTATTATCACATGATGTGGAAAATAGGAAAAGTGAGAGCATGGTTATAAAAATAGGCACCCTTTTTAAATTCATATATATTGATTTATAGGTTGGATTAGAACTGCTCTTTGATAAGATTGAGCGGTGAATCAATCAAAAAACATTTACTTCGAGATAAAATGAATGGTGTCCTTAATAGGTTAGGATTATTCTTCAACACTTTTAAAATTTCATCCTGATTAAGATTTTTCTCGTTTGTATCAGAGTCGATTAATTCAATTAGGTCTATTCCCAACATGTTTTTGACTGCTACCAATTGAGTTTCAGTAAACATGTCTTTACTGACATCTCGCTCATTTATCTTATGAGAAAGGGCACGAACGTATCCTGCTGCCTCCCTATCTTGAAGTTTAGTACTATCGAAAACAAATAAGTATTCTTTATCATTTAATTGTAAACACATTATAAAGTCAACAGACTCAGGGGGGCTATTGTTTTAACTAATTGATATAGATTGTTTTAGCATTTACAAACTCTCTGATGCCCAGAAATGAAAGTTCTCTTCCATATCCACTTGATTTAATTCCACCAAAGGGTAGCCTGGGATCTGATTTGACAAAAGTATTGATGAATGTAGACCCTGCTTCAATTTTACTGGCAAGTAGTTCTGCTTTAGTAATATCTTTTGAGAAGATTGCCGACCCCAATCCGTACTGTGTATCGTTGGCTATTTGGATGGCTTGTTCTTCATTTTCCACAACGATTACAGATGCAACAGGACCAAACAGCTCTTCGTCATATGCAGGCATTCCTTTTGACACGTTAGTTAAAATGGTTGGTGGATAGAAATACCCTTTACGATCTGGTATTTGTCCACCCAATTCAATTTTAGCTCCATTTTTTACTGACTTAATTACTTGATCATTAAGGGTCTTTAACAAATCTTTTCTGGCCATTGGCCCAATATCAGTTCCTTCACGATTTGGGTCGTCTAATACTTTGTCTTGCATAATCGTTTTCACTTGTTTCAGAAAATCATCGTAGACCTCTCTGAATACGATGAATCTTTTAGCTGCTATGCAGCTTTGCCCTGCATTCAGTAATCTACCTGTAACACAAGTTTCCGCAGCCATTTTTATGTCCGCATCAGGTAGAATAAGGTATGGATCACTTCCGCCAAGTTCCAGCACTGATTTTTTTAGGTGTTTTCCGGCAAGGGCTGCCAGAGATTTCCCTGCACTGGTAGATCCAGTTAAAGTAACTGCTGCTATTTTTTTGTTTTCCACAATAGATTCTATCTGTGGTATGTCAGTCAGGATCGTCTGGAAAAGGTTATCAGGAAATCCTGCTTCCTCAAATAGTTTTTGTATCATGAGTGCACAACCTGTGGTATTAGGTGAATGCTTTAATAGACAACCATTGCCAGCCATCAGTGCAGGGGCAGCAAACCTAAAGACCTGCCAATAAGGGAAATTCCATGGCATAATAGCCAATACCACTCCTAAGGGATCATATCGGATATAACTTGATGTGGCATCGGTTTCCACCACATCTTTTTGAAGAAAGGTTTCAGCGTTGTTTGCGTAATATTCACAAACCCATGCACACTTTTCTATCTCGGCAACAGATTGGGTTAAGGGTTTACCCATTTCAGTGGTGATTTCTTTAGCAAGGGTTTCTTTTCGCTCGATAAGTAATGTTTTCATTCTTAAGAGCAAATGGCTTCTTTGAGAGAACGGGGTATCTTTCCAGTTAAGCCAAGCACGGTTGCACTTATTAATTATTTCCTCAATTTGATCATCCTGGAAGTAATTGTATTTTTTCAGCTCCTCTTCAGTAGCCGGGTTAATAGTTGTAAATGTTTTCATGTTCGGGTTTTTAAGCTGAGGCTTTCCTGTCTAGAAATGGTATCCAATCCTGTCGCATTTCCGAGGTTGTTGCCCTTAAAAACATAACATATGAAGGCTTGATAGGTTTTCTGACCAGGCGTAAACCTGCCTGATCGGGACTGTAATCACCTTTTCGGGCATTGCAGGATTTACATGCAGTAACAAGGTTAGTCCATGTAGACTTGCCACCTTTGGAACGGGGCACTAGATGGTCGAGTGTCAGCTCTTTGTTGTCACCACAATACTGACATAAAAAGCCATCTCTTTTAAAAACGTTGTGTCGCGTCAAAACTACTCCTTTGTATGGAATGTGCGCGTATTGAAGGATTCTGATGACGGAAGGGAATGGGAAGTGTTGATTTATTGAGCGTAGTGAAGCATCTGGTTTTTCACTGAGCATTTCAGCCTTGTTAAGGAAAACCAATAAAAAGGCTCTTTGTACCGTGCAAATTGAAATAGGAGTAAAATCTTGATTGAGAACTAATACGGCACTCATATCCTCAGTTTTTGTAATTCTCTGTCCTGGTCTTTCTTTTTGATGGTATCACGCTTATCAAATAACTTTTTACCTTTTGCCAAGGCAACTCCTACTTTTGCAAATCCACGTTTATTGATGAATAGTTTCGTTGGAATAATGGTTAGTCCTTTCTCCTCAGTTTTGGTCTTCAGTTTTTTGATTTCTGTTTTTCTGAGAAGCATTTTTCGCTCACGTATGGGGTCGTGGCTATGGAAAGAACTCTCGGTGTAAGGAGTAATATTCATTCCTTTGATAAAGATTTCTTCATTGTGTAAGTAACAATAAGCACCTGCCAGGCTGATTTTGCCTTCTCTGATGGATTTGATTTCCGTACCTTTCAATACAATACCTGCCTCGAACTGCTCAATCCATTCATATTCGAATTTTGCCTTTCGGTTTTTGATGTTTATATCGTTAGAAAATCGTTTTTCTTTTGCCATGATACTTTTCTTCTATTTAAAAATAGTACAGGTCATATGATTTCGGAAGGGAATCCCCTTAAAATATCATTCTTGGCAAGGGACTATCAGAAAGATTGCCGTATTTGCTGTTCTGATAACTGAAATGGCCTGCCATCGCAATCATTGCTGCATTATCTGTACAATACTCAAATTCAGGAATATAGAGTTGCCATCCATTTTCCCTTGCCATCTGTTCAAGAGCCTTTCGCAGCCCCTTATTTGCTGAAACGCCACCAGCGATAGCAATAGATTGAAGTTTTTCTTTGATCGCTGATTTTTTAAGTTTCTTAAGCAGCATGTGTATCAAAGTATGTTGAATGCTAGCCGCAAGGTCATGAAGATTTTTTTGTATGAAGTCTTCTTCTTTCTGAATTTCCTTTCTTAAGAAATACAGAAAGGCGGTTTTTATCCCGGAAAACGAGAAATCGTATCCACGCATTTCTGTTTCTGGGAAAGAAAACCTCTGTGGATCGCCATCTTGTGCCAATTTATCTATCTGTGGACCCCCGGGATAACCTAATCCCAAAAGTTTTGCGCATTTATCAAATGCTTCACCAACAGCATCATCCTTTGTTTGTCCAATGATAATCATTTGATCATAACCCTCAACTCGTACAAGCTGTGTATGACCTCCACTTACTGTTAAACAGATAAAGGGGAAGTTTGGTTTAGGCTCTTCAATAAAATGAGAGAGAATATGGGCATGCATGTGGTGAATAGGAATAACAG
Organism: Marinoscillum sp.; assembly: GCA_043554545.1. Lineage (GTDB taxonomy): Bacteria > Bacteroidota > Bacteroidia > Cytophagales > Cyclobacteriaceae > UBA7330. Next base: position 557,010 of record CP121337.1, read on the forward strand.
GCTTATTGAGGCTCAAAGCCAATGCTTTGGCAAAAGAGCTCCCTACCAGAAGAGCTCCAAGCAGGCCTGGACCTTGAGTATATGCAATTGCATTAATTTTGTCTGAAGTTATATGGGCTACACTAAGTGCTTCGTTTACAACTGGTATAATGTTTTTTTGATGAGACCTTGATGCGAGTTCAGGAACTACTCCGCCATAACTTTTGTGTATTGACTGAGTTGCAATGATATTACTTATGATTTTTCCGTTAATACATACAGCAGCAGATGTTTCATCACATGATGACTCAATACCAAGAATAATAGAATCCATAAAAAGGCAAAAACTTAATTGAAAGGCAAGATAAACATAGCATCAGTATTAAGCACCTCAAGGAAATTCCTTTTTTGGTTATCCACAGCTGTTGTAACAATCCTTTTAGGGTTTATCCTGTTGATTCAGGTTCCTTACATTCAAAATTACATCAAGGATCAAATTCTTATATCTATTAATGAAGCTACTGGTCAAAGTATACGCTTAAAAAATATTCAGGTTAAATGGTTTGATCAGGTATTACTTAAGGGCCTGCAGGTAGAGGATTATAAAGGGAATTTACTCCTGCAAGCCAAGGGAATAGAGATCAACTATAACCTTTCTAATCTACTGGAAGAAAACCACTTATTTCTTGATAATGTTAATATCAATAAAGGGGAATTAAACCTGGTGAATTATGAAGATTCCATGGCGATCAATATTCTGGAATTTATAAAGGTGGTGAAATCCATAAACAGACAACCACAACAGTTAGATTCTCTAAAGGAACCATTAAAAATATCGGTTACACAAGTGGAGCTTGAAGAGGTTAAGGTAAAACTGGACAACCAGACTCGTCAACCGATGCCAGATCAATACCTGGATTTCTCTCATTTTGATTTCATGATTAGCCAAGCCGGGTTTTATCAATTGGATATCAAAAAGGATACTATTTCGACTATTGTCAGTTACCTCATTGGTGAGGAGGAAAACACCAGGTTTAGTGTGAGAGAATTTCAATCATTTTTTAGATTAACTAATAAGAACCTGACATTAGATGAGTTTTTCTTAAAGACTCCGAATTCAAAACTAGGAGACAGCTTTGTTTTTTCCTATGATGCCATCGACGACCTCAGTTATTTAACCAGCAAGGTTTTTCTTGATTGCCAATTGGAGGAAAGTGAAATAGATCAATATGATTTATCCTATTTCGCTAATGTTCCGCGAGAGCATCATATGATCCATGTCAACACCAAGGTCAGGGGAACCATACCTGATTTGTCGATAAGGGATTTGTCATTGAAATATAATGAACACAGCACAATCAAAGGGAATTTAGATTTCTTGGGCCTTCCGGAAATTAAGGAAGCCTTCATTGACGCCGATATAAGTGAAGGTTTTTTATACCCGGAAGACTTCTCACGCTATCTGGGGGAATTCAAAACGAACTTGCGATCCCTCGGCAGGATTAGGTTTTCAGGCTCATTTCTTGGGTTTATCAATGACTTTGTTGCTAATGCAGATTTCGTAACGGATAATGGAAGAATTCAGTCCGATATCAACCTGAAATTTCCTAAAGGTATTGCGGAAGCCAAATATTCCGGGAAGTTGGTGCTTGACCGCTTTAATGCAGGTGCATTTATTAATAAGCCAGATTTAATACAAAAGGTAAACCTCAATGGTGAAATTGATGGTCAGGGCCTCAATGTAAATAACGCAAACTTTAAACTCAATGCAGATATTACCAATACCGGAATTATGGGCTATAAATATGCCTACATCAAGGCAAATGGAAGGTTTGCGGCTTCCTATTTTCAGGGTATTTTACAAGTAGATGACCCACATTGCAAAATAGATGGAGTAGGAACACTGAACCTTGGTATTGTTCCGGAGGAGATTGAGGTTAGAGGATTTGTTAATCAGCTTGATTTTAAGCCCTTGGGATTGTCAGAACATGACATCACTTTAAAAACGGCTATATATTCAAATTTCACAGGATTAAATATAGACAGCCTGATTGGTAAGATTCAGTTGGACAGTATGTACGTGAGGTATGAGGACAGATCAATCCTGTTTGATACTGTCTCAATTGCAGCCCAGAGAGACAGGGATAGCAGAAAAATCTATATTGACCTTAAAGAGGCTCAATTAAAACTCGATGGGGACTTTTACTTTTCACAGCTTGTTTCAGACGCAGATATAATTGCAAGAGAGTTTGCAGCTTATTTTGAGCCGGAATTAGAGAAGCGTGTCAATATCTATGAAAGACTGAAGGATACCCGGAATTACCAGGTCGATTTGACGCTTAATTATCAAAATATTAACCCATATATCGCCTTTTTTAATCAGGAACTGGAACTGTCTCCTGGCGGAACGGTTGAGGGCAAATATTACCAGAGAAAAAACGCTACGCTATTTCTTTTTTCCGAAATCGATTCTGTACGCTATCAGGGGGTGACATTCTATGACAATACCATAGATATCAATGCATCAAAAGACATGGACTCATTAGGGGTTATTGCCAATCTTTATGTTCATTCAGCCAGCCAGAAATGGCGAAAGATTCCAGAAACCAGAGATATGTCTATTGAAGCTATATGGTTCAACAACAATGTCACTATTCAGGGACATGTGGATCAACCTGACAATAATAGTTCAGCACTTATAAATGCTGAATTAACCCTCTTACGTGATAAATTGGTTTTTAATTTCAAGCCATCCAATATGGTGGCTTTTGGCGAGCGATGGTTTTTTAACCCTTATAATAAAATTGAAATAGCTAGTGATGCTATCACAGTAGATAAACTTGAATTATATAAGGGGGAGCAATCAGTTAGTCTGAAGGGACTTTACTCAGCCTCGAGGCAGACCGACCTTCTGCTTGATTTCAAACAGTTTGACTTGAAAAGTATTTCGCCGGTATTGCCTGTTTCACTCGGAGGGGTTTTATCCAGTCAGGTAATACTAAAGCGGGATAGAGAAGAAGAGTCTTTTCAGCTACTCTCAGAAATTAACCTAAAAGAACTGGTAATAGACGATCTGTTGGTTGGAAACATCAATGGTAGCTCAGACTGGGTTAAGGGGTTACAGGCGCTTGCTATGGATTTTGTAGTGCAAAGAGAATCCATAAGAACGATTACCATGGAGGGCTTCTATTACCCTTATAAAGAGGTTAATCAACTTGATATAGGTGTTGATTTTGATCAGGCAAATGTGAAATTACTTGAACCACTATTGAATAGCCTATTTTCTGATATTGAAGGAAGTGCCAGTGGTAGTGTAAAACTTACAGGAAGTTTGGGATATCCGATTCTGAATGGGTCGAGTAGTATTGAAAATGGAAAATTTAAATTTAATTACCTGGGAACCAATTACCAGTTCAACGGGGACATTGATTTTAACAATGAAAATATATTAATGAAGGGGATTCAGATCAGCGATCGCGATGGAGATCGCGCCAATTTAACAGGTCGAATCAATCATAAAGGGTTTAAAAACTTTGCACTTAATCTGGGCATTACAGCAAACAACTTCCTGTTTCTGAATACTACTGCATCTGAAAGTGAGCTTTATTATGGCTCGGCCAAAGGAACAGGTGATATTAAGGTCACTGGACCAACTTCAGATTTGCTAATTAAAGCAAATGTTACCACGGAGTCTGGGACTAAAGTGTATATACCCCTGGAGACAGGAACTGACATTGACCAAAAGGACTACATCAGTTTTGTAGATCTATCAGATTCAACAAGAAATGAGGTTACAAAAGAGCAGATTAGAAATAGCGTCTCAGGCATTAGGTTGGATTTTGATTTAAACATCACCAACGATGCTTATCTGGAATTAATTCGGAACCTTAAAACAGGCGACATCATCAGGGGAAGGGGGAGTGGAAACCTAAATATGTCACTTGATACCCAGGGGGATTTTCAGTTATTTGGTGAAATAACCATCAGCGAAGGTGGCTATAATTTTACGATCCCAAATTTTATCAATAAGGAGTTTGATGTAAGTCCGGGAAGTACTATTTCCTGGTACGGGGATCCCTATCAGGGGATTTTGAACTTGACAGCGGTATATAGGCAAATGGCTTCGCTGGGAGATTATACGATTCAGCAAAGTAGCACGAGTGAAAACGTTCCGATTGTTAAGCGTTACCCATTCCTGGTCATTCTGAACTTAGAGGGGGAAATGTTATCCCCTGAGATTGATTTTCAAATTAAGGTTGATGAATCAACTGTCCAGCTGGAAACCAATGATCAGGTTATGTTGGCAACTATCAACAACAATGAACAAGAGTTAAAACGTCAGGTTTTTAGTTTGTTGATTCTAAGGAAATTCTCAGTTCAGGATGGGTTTAGCATTGGTGGTGGTGCAGTAGGAAGTAGTCTAAGTGAGTTTCTGAGCAATCAATTTTCTTATTTTATAAGTCAGGTAGACGAGAATCTGGAGGTAGACGTTGACTTAAGCACTTTTTCAGACGCCAATGCCTTTAATACCTTTCAACTGAGGTTGGCCTATACCTTTCTGGATGGCAGGTTACGGGTAAGTGGAGGAGGTTTGGTGTCGCAAAGCAGTAATACCGACAGTGATAATTTTTTTGGTGACTGGTCTGTAAGGTACACCTTGACCAAAGACGGACACCTCAGAATCAAGGCGTTCAGTCATACGAAGCAACGTGCTGCTACGCGTACATCCACAAACTTCTTTCGGGAGACTGGGGTAAGTTTTCAGTATGTGAATTCTTTTAATGAATTTAATGATCTACTCAAAAAATCAAGAGATCAGGCGGTTAAAGGTGCAGTATCACCATCCGTAGAGCCTTCTCCGAGTGATACCTTAAATACTTCGGTCAGGTTATAGCAAACAAATCCATCGACCAGTGGTTTATCCAGCATGGAAATTGTGAATATATTCTGGTTTAGACGAGACCTTAGATCACATGATAATACTGGCCTTCATAAGGCACTAACTCATGGATTGCCTGTGTTGCCGATATTTATTTTTGACAGGAATATCCTTGATGATCTGGAGGACAAAAGTGATCCCAGGGTAACGTTTATCCATAGTCAGGCTCAGAAACTTAACAAGCAGTTTAACCAGTACAATAGCGGCTTAAAGGTGTTTCATGCCAATCCAATTGACGCATTTAAAACATTACTATCCGAATTTAAGATTAAAAAAGTATTCACAAATAAAGACTATGAGCCATACGCCAGGAAGAGAGATAAAAAGGTAGCAGATTTACTTCAGGAGCAAGGTGCGGACCTTGTCTTAGTAAAAGATCAGGTGATTTTTGAGCCAGATGATATACTAACAGATCAGCAAAGTCCATACAAAGTATATACACCTTACAAGAATAAGTGGAGAGAGAAACTTCAAAAGACTGATTACGCAGGGGTGGAATCAGAAAAGCACTTAAGTAGTCTTTTTAAATCAGAACCAGAGAATATTCCCAGCCTTGAAATGTTAGGTTTTGAAAAATCTGATATAGAGATTCCTGAATCTACATTTCAGGAAATGATTATCTCAAAATATGAACAGAGAAGGAATTTTCCGGGAATAAAGAGTACTAGTAGATTAGGGATTCACCTAAGGCATGGTACAATCAGTATCAGAGAAGCGGTTGAAAGGGGGGTTGCATACTCAGATACCTGGTTAAATGAGCTGATCTGGAGAGAATTTTACATGATGGTTCTCTATCAATGGCCAAATGTAGTAGACCAGGCATTTAAGCCTGCCTATGATCAAATAGTCTGGTTGAATGATGAAGCTGTTTTTGAGGCATGGTGCCAGGGTAAAACGGGTTATCCAATTGTAGATGCAGGCATGCGTGAGTTGAATGAAACAGGCTTTATGCACAACAGGGTGCGTATGATAACCGCTAGTTTTCTATCTAAAATGTTACTGATTGACTGGAGGTGGGGTGAGAGGTACTTTGCAGAGAAGCTTTTGGATTATGAATTGGCCAGTAACAATGGAGGTTGGCAGTGGGCTGCCGGAACCGGGACAGATGCACAGCCATATTTCAGGATTTTTAATCCTTATTCGCAGACCGAAAAATTTGATAAAGACCTAAGTTATATCAGGAAATGGATAGCTGAATATGGAACAGATAAGTACCCGAACCCTATTGTAGACTATAAATTTGCCAGAGAGAGAGCACTGGAAACTTATAAAAGCGCATTGTCTTAAGATTTTTTCACAAATAGATTTAGTTTATTCAGTTACTTTTGTCTGGCAAGCCGGCTCATCGTTTCCCGATTTATCGGGAGAAGGAAAGTCCGGGCAACATAGAGCGCCGTACTTCCTAACAGGAAGGTCCCGACTTGTCGGGAACAGATAGTGCCACAGAAAATAAACGGCCCTGATTTATTGGGGTAAAGGTGAAAAGGCGAGGTAAGAGCTCACCGCTCCAATAGTGATATTGGGGGCATGGTAAACCTTACGGGTTGAAAGACCAAATAGTTTCTGCTTGGAGTGGCTCGCTCGATAGGCAGGAAGGGTAGGTTGATATTGACTCTGGCAGTGATGACAGGGCTAGATAAATGATGGGCATTCCGTTGAAAAACGGGATACAGAACCCGGCTTACAGGCTTGCATTTTTTTTATGATTTTGAACAAGAAGCAATGGCAAAGATTCTAATTGTTGATGATGAGAAAAGTATCAGGGATACGTTGAAGGAAATCCTTGAATACGAAAAATACCAGGTTAGTGAAGCTGCAGACGGCGAAGCCGGTTGGGAGGAGTTATCAAAAAATGCATATGATGTGGTATTGTGTGATATCAAAATGCCAAAAATGGATGGAATAGAATTGCTGGACAAAGCAGTTCAGGAGGGAATAGATACTCCATTCATTATGATTTCAGCTCATGGAACAATTGAAACTGCTGTAGAAGCAACAAAAAAGGGTGCATATGATTTCATCCAGAAGCCACCAGATCTAAACCGATTGCTCCTGACATTAAGAAATGCATTGGATAAATCCAATCTACAGGTTGAGACTAAAATCCTCAAGAAAAAGATAAATAAGTCACTGGATATTATTGGCGATTCTAAACCTATAAAGGAGATTAAGGAAACCATTGAAAAGGTAGCTCCAACAGAGGCAAGGGTGTTGATTACAGGAGAAAATGGAACTGGTAAAGAGTTAGTTGCTCATTGGCTTCACGCTAAGAGTTCCAGGTCTGCTTCACCGCTTGTAGAGGTGAATTGTGCTGCAATTCCTTCAGAGTTAATCGAAAGCGAGCTTTTTGGTCATGAAAAAGGATCATTTACATCGGCTCATAAGCAAAGAATAGGAAAGTTTGAGCAAGCACATGGCGGCACCATTTTTCTTGATGAGATAGGAGATATGAGTCTTTCAGCTCAGGCTAAAGTATTAAGGGCACTACAGGAACATAAAATTACCCGAGTCGGTGGTGAGAAATCCATTAAAGTAGATGTGCGTGTATTTGCCGCTACAAATAAGGATTTGAAAAAAGAAATTCAGGAAGGAAATTTTCGGGAAGACCTGTATCATCGATTAAGTGTCATGATTATTCATGTCCCACCTTTAAGAGATCGAAAAGACGATATTCCTATGTTGATTGAACATTTCATGAACTTAATTTCAGCGGAATATGGATCTTCTCAAAAGGGGATTGGAAAAGAGGCAATAGGAGAATTAACCAAACATGAATGGTCTGGAAATATCCGGGAACTACGAAATATAGTAGAGCGCCTTATAATTATGTCTGATAACGAGATATCAGCACAGGATGTAAAAAGGTATATAGAGATCTAAATTAAATCCGAACTTGTTCAGGTTTTGATTTTTCTATATCCTGTTTAGCGTAAGTAGGGCAGGTTTTTTGGGTACAAGCACTCAACCCAGCAAGGACAATCGCAATAACAAAAATTTTCAACTTCATGAGCGGTTTCTTTATATGGATATTGAGTATACCCAACATTAACTGTTACCAAAAATATGTTTTACTTTCTAGCTCTGCAAAAAAAACGATGAATTCCTGTTGAAAATAATCAAATTAACAGGTTGCATCCCCTCAGGTCTGAGTTATCAAACCTTCCCAATACTTCAAATAATCCTTTTTCATCAACTTTCCCCAGGTCTTTAGTCTCAACGAACGAAACGGTGGAAATATTGGCAAGATCAATGATATTTATTCCACCGGTGGTACCATAATCAACATAATGAAAGGGGTCGTTCACATCTCTGATCAATACTTTCCCCCACTCAGGAAAGCCAAAAAGCCCATTTTTTCCATATGCCTGAGAAGATAATTCAGTCATTCCATATTCTGAATAAATAAAATCAACATTAAAGCCTGACGCTAACCGATTATGAAGTGCTTCCCTTGTTATTTCTTCTTTTCTGCCCTTCATCCCACCGGTTTCTATGATCACTAGGTTTGGTATTTTGGGAATAGTCCCTATTTCATCCAGAAAATCTAGCAAAGCATAGGAGACGCCAAAAAGAATTTTAGGGTTTGTGTCATCAATTAATGACTCCAATAGTTCATGATGATTATGAAGAAAGAATCCCCCTCCTTTTTTTGATTGCTGAATGAAAAAGTCCACCATGCTTACGAGTGAAGAGTCGCCTTGTTCGAGATAGGAAGGCAGTAGCGCAAGAATCTTATAGTCGTTCAATGAGCCTAATTGCCGATGGAATATCGCTTTTGAAACAAAATGATAAAATGATTCATCTTCAACATAGTGCTGACTTCTTTGGCCGGTTGTTCCACTACTTTTAAAGATTTTTTCAGGTTTCCATTCACCTGAAATCACCGGATGTGTTTTGAAAAACTCGATCGGAAGAAATGGAATGTCCTCGACCTTCTGAACTTCTTTTGGGTCTATCCGAAGAAGATTGCAATAATCCTGATAAATTTGATTTTTGGACCACTGATAGTTAAAAACTTCTATGGCAAATTTTTGAAAAGAATTTTCGTTTATAGAAAGTAGGTCAGATTTGAATCTTTTAGTGTCGATCATCAGTTATAATAAAAACAAGCTAAATTCAGCTTGATACGCGTTTACTATGAGCAAAGTATATAAGTATTTTTTAATAGTTTTCATGATTCCGGTTGTTTTTGGCTGTTATCGTGAACCTGATATATCTGATACGCCAATTGTCGAATTCCGAGACCTGAAATTTGTTCAAGGTCCATCATTTGATTCATTAATCTTGTCTTTTTACTTTGAAGATGGAGACGGCAACGTAGGACTATTTTCAAATGAAACATTTCCTCCGTATCATCCTTTTGATTATGTGGTAGATGCAAATGACAGCTTAGTAACGCTTTCGTCCGATGCTCCCCCTCCCTACAGTTTGATTACTCCAGGTACTTTAAGTGAGACTTTTTTAAGCGATACTGACATTAGAACACCGTATAATTGTGAGGATTATGCAATCATCGATTTTGGTACCGGTGCAGATACCTTTTTTATTAAAAAGAATGAATTTCATTATAACCTACACCTTGTTTTCTACAGAAAGGTAAACGGAGTATTTGAAGAGATAGATCTGGAGTCAGTATTTGGAGTAACCAGCTGTGGGATCACTTATGATGGCAGGATTCCTGTCTTTGATGAAGAAAGTGTGGATAATAAAAGGCCGGTAAGGGGAACGATTACCTACCCGATCACTTCTAGCGGATTCCCTTTTATTTTTGGAAATGACCCTTTTAAAATAGAGTTTTATATCTATGATTTCAGCTTGAATAGGAGCAATGTTGGCTCTTCTCCGGAATTAACATTGCTGGGGATTTCTAGATAAGTGGTTTGAATTTTTCCGGCTTTGCTTCAGACATTAATTGGTATACTCCTTCGAATATGTCTTCAACATTGGGTTTCGAGAAGTAATCTCCATCTGTGCTATATGCAGGCCTGTGAGCCTTAGCTGAAATAGCTAGTGGCTTGGAATCCAGGTATTGATAACCATGGTCTCTGTCAAGTACTTGCTGCATCATATACGCTGTAGCGCCTCCTGGCACATCCTCGTCTATAAATACTACCCGGCTAGTCTTTTTCAGTGATTCTACAATGGTATGATTAATATCAAACGGAAGTAAGGATTGGACATCAATTACCTCTGAGGAAATCCCAAATTCATTTAACTGGTGAGCAGCATCCATAACGATTCTGCAAAGTGATCCATAGGTGACCAGCGTCACATCTGATCCTTCCCTAAGTACTTCCGGAATTCCAAGGGGAACCTTAACTTCATCAATATTTTCAGGCATTTGCTCTTTTAGTCGATATCCATTCAGCGATTCGATCACGAGGGCAGGATCTTCAGAATCCATCAAAGTATTGTAGAAACCAGCTGCTTGAGTAAGGTTTCTTGGAACCAATAGGTGAATTCCTCTGATAGAACCTAGTAACATGCTCATTGGTGATCCACTATGCCATACACCTTCCAGTCTGTGCCCTCGCGTCCTGATAATTACTGGGCAGACCTGACCACCTTTCATTCGGTAATGCAATGACGCAAGGTCGTCGGACATGGTTTGCAGCGCATAAATCACGTAATCAAGATACTGGATCTCTATAATGGGCCTTAAACCACGAAGAGCGGTTCCGATACCCTGACCTAGGATGGTGAGTTCACGAATCCCTGTATCAGTTACCCTTAGTTCACCATATTTTTCCTGTAACCCTGCAAAGCCCTGGTTTACATCACCTATTATCCCTACATCTTCCCCTATAGCAAAAACTCTCGGGTCTCTTTCTAATAATTTATCAAAGCAAGCCCGTACAACTTCTCTACCATCAACCATTTCAGAACTATCCGTATAGTTGGGTTTAACCTCTGTTACCTGCAGAGGGCTAAAAGCTGATTCATTATACAGGTGTGAGTTATATTCATCTTTATGGACTTCATTCTTTTTTCTGACCCATTCAATAATGGCCACTTTTTCTTTTGAATGCTCGTCTTTTAGATACCTGAGACTTTTTCTTAGTGCCCTCATGGTATCAGCCTTCAGCGGATTAAGGGCATCTTTAAGGTCATTTTTGAGCTCTATGAGTGCCACCTTGTTAGCAGATACAGTTGCGGCGTCACTGATAAGTGAAATAGCGGTAGTGACGTCTGCTTTAATTTTAGTGCTATAGGCCTTCCAGGCTTCATTTCTGGCTTTCTTTGCCTTCTGAAGTGCCTCGCTTTCAATATTATCAATTTCAGATGATGTAAATAGACCAGAGTCTAACATCCATTCCCTCATTTTTAAGTTGCAATCAAAAGCCTTTTCCCACTCAAGTCTTTCTTTTGATTTATATCGTTCGTGAGATCCTGAAGTAGAATGCCCGAGTGGCTGGGTCATTTCGATGACATGGACCAGGCAGGGGACATGCTCTTGCCGGGCGATTTGAGCAGCACGTTGATAGGTATCTACAAGTTTAGGGTAGTCCCAACCTTCGACTGTGAAGATCTCCATCCCGGGCATGTTTTTATCTCTTCTAAACCCTTCCAGAACCTCTGAGATGCTTTCTTTAGTGGTGTGGTATTTTTGAGGAACAGATATGCCATATGCGTCATCCCATATAGACATTACAACAGGGATTTGTAACACGCAAGCCGCATTTATGGCTTCAAAAAAGTGCCCTTCTGAGGTAGCGGCATTGCCTATGGTACCAAAGGCAACTTCATTTCCATTTATGGAGAAGTCTTTAAAATCTTGTAAATCAGGATTATTTCTATATAGCTTGGAGGCATATGCCAGGCCAATTAGTCGTGGCATTTGAGCTGCAGTTGGGGAAATATCAGAACATGAATTTTTCATATCTGTTAAGGTGTTCCACTCACCATTTGAAGTCATAGAACGAGACCCAAAATGCCCATTCATCATTCTTCCACCCGAGGCCGGTTCAGCGTCAAGGTCTGTATGTGCATACATTTGTGCGAAGAATTCCTGTGAAGAGTGTTGACCCATAGCCATCATCATGGTCTGGTCTCGGTAGTAACCAGAGCGCCAATCTCCATTTTCGAGCGCCTTAGCCGCAGCTATTTGTGCTACTTCTTTACCATCACCAAAAATTCCAAATTTGGCTTTACCCATAAAAACCTCTTTGCGACCAATTATGCTCGCTTCCCGGCTTTCTACAGCCAAGGCGTAGTCTGCTAATACTTCAGCCTTTTTGAAGTTGGTTTTAGTTGTAACGTCCTGAGTACTCACTAATGAGAGGTTAGGTAAAACACTATTTCAAGGAAGTCAAATTTACTAAAAAAACACAAGAGCAAGTAGAGAATTGACCATATGTTTCTATTGAATTAGAATTTATTTCCATCTATTTAAGAATAATATTTTGTAAAAGAGTTATTATTAAGAATAATATATTTCTTCAGTCAGGAACTGTAATGGTTAATATTGAATTTTATTCGACTGGTGATTCTCATTACTACGACTTGTATCTTTGTAAAATAATCCATGAAAATATGATCGTAGGGGTTCCAAAAGAGATAAAATCAAATGAAAACCGGGTAGCACTTACACCCGGTGGGGTAATTGAATTAGTTAAACGAGGACACGAAGTATTCGTTCAATCAGGTGCCGGATTTGACAGTGGCTTTACGAATGAACAATACATTGATTCGGGAGCTAAAATTTTGAAAACCATTGAGGAAACTTATGATAGTGCCGAGATGATTATCAAGGTTAAGGAGCCTATTCAGGAAGAATATGGCTTAATCAAGAAAGACCAATTGGTATTCACTTATTTTCATTTTGCTTCGAGTGAGCCACTTACTAAAGCAATGATCAACAGTGGTGCTGTTTGTCTGGCCTACGAAACAGTGGAGAAAAGTGATCATTCACTGCCGCTCCTGATTCCAATGTCAGAAGTAGCCGGACGTATGTCAATTCAGGAAGGTGCTAAATACCTGGAAAAGCCACAAAGTGGCAGGGGAATATTGCTTGGAGGTGTACCGGGAGTGAGACCAGCAAAGGTGCTAATCCTTGGAGGAGGAATTGTAGGAGCCAATGCAGCTAAAATGGCTTCTGGGATGGGAGCTGATGTTACCATTATGGACATTAGCTTACCTCGACTGCGCTACCTGGAAGACATCATGCCGTCAAACGTAAGTACTTTCATGTCAAGTGAATATAATATCCGTGAGCTCATAAGCACACATGATTTGATCATTGGAGCAGTTTTAATACCAGGGGCAAAAGCGCCGCATTTGATCACCAGAGATATGCTGAAAGTGATGAGGCCTGGTACAGTATTGGTTGATGTGGCGGTTGATCAAGGTGGATGCATCGAAACCTGTAAGCCAACTACTCATGATAACCCGACTTTTATCATTGATGATGTGGTCCATTACTGCGTGGCTAATATGCCTGGAGCAGTTCCCTATACTTCCACCTTGGCATTAACCAATGCCACAATGCCTTACGCTTTACAACTTGCAAATAAGGGATGGAAAAGGGCTTGTAGGGAAAGTGAAGAACTTAAAAAGGGACTCAATATTGTATCAGGCGACGTGGTCTATCAAGGAGTTGCTGATGCTTTTAATCTCCCCTATCAGAGACCTGAAAATCATCTCAATTAATCAAGCTTAGGAAACTGCTTTAATGTGTGATAAGTGCCCTGATCTAATTTCCAGATAAAGTGATTGAGTCCATTGGTTACAGCGATATAGGGTGCCTTAATGATTTTGTTATAGGTCGCAATCTGATTGATTGTTTTGGGGCCTAATTTTATTTTTGCTGACTTACATTCGATAAGTAGAAAAGGGTTTCCATTTCTATCCGCAAGCAGGATATCGGAACGTTTACCTGATTTAAAATAGGTAAGTGGAAATTCCAGACTTATAAGGGTTTTAGGATAAGTTAGGTGATTGACCATCAAGTGGATAAAGTGTTGTCTTACCCATTCCTCTGGTGTTAAAGCCACATACTTTTTCCTTACGATATCAAAAACGAATTGATTCCCTTCTTCATTTTTAATGTTTAAGGAACATGCCGGTAGGTTAAGCTTTTCCATATGCGGGCATCTTCACAAACCTTAACAAGATAAGACCAATCAGGAAAAAGAGCCCCAAAGCCAACGAGCTAATACGCATACTACCTGTGATTTGTTCAATGAACCCATAACTAAAAGTGCCTAATACTACGCTTAGATGAAATGTTACATCAAAAAAGGAAAAATAGGAGGTATGATCTTCTGTTTCTTCTGGTATTAGCTTAGAGAATGTAGCCCTTGATAAGGCCTGGATCCCACCCATAACCAAACCAACCAGCACTGCAATAACATAAAACTGTGTCACATTGGTTATAAAATAAGCAAAAAGACAAATACCTATCCAGATAATAATCATTGTTGTTAAGGCAAAAATATTTCCTTTTTTATCTGATAGTTTGGCAAATAGTAAGGATCCTCCTATTCCCACAAATTGAATGATTAACAGGATAGGTATTAGTTGTCCGGCTTCGAGGTGCAATACTTTGGACCCAAAAAGGGTAGCTAATAGCATCACAGTTTGAACACCCATATTGAAAAAAAGGAAGGAAAGAATATAGGTTTTCATGTCTTTCAGGTTTTGCAATTTGCTGATTACTGACCTGATTTCTCTATAGCCATTAAGGAAGATATTTCCTTTGGTACCTTTATTAAAAACATTTTCTGGTAAGTTTTTGAAAGGTATTTGTGCAAATCCTATCCACCAAACCCCAACCATCAGAAAAACGATTCTTGTGGCCTGACCTTTATTGTCAAAACCAAAGGAATCATAATAGGTAATGAGGATTAAACTCATAATAAGCATGATCGCACTACCCAGATACCCAAAAGCATACCCTCTTGCACTGATGCGATCAGTGGTCTCAGGTGTGGCAATCTCAGGGAGATAGGCATCATAGAAGACAAGACTACTGCTATAACCAAGACTGGCGAAGATTACACAGAAAATACCCCACTCAATATTCCCTTCAGTAAACAGGAACATCCCCATGCAGCTGAATGCGCCAAGAAAAGTGAATATTTTTAAAAAAGTCTTCTTTTTTCCTGAATAATCGGCAATTCCTGAGAGCAGCGGTAAAATGGCTGCTGAAAGTAGATAGGAAAAAGCCAGTGCGTAACTATAAAGTACTGAATTGACGACTTCAAATCCAAAAAATGATATCCGATCTCCTGTAGCTTCATTGGCCGTAATGGAGGTATAGTAGATTGGGAAAATAGAGGTGTTGATTACGAGGTTGTAAACAGAATTTGCCCAGTCATACATACACCAGGATCTGATTATTTTTGGATTTCCTCTCATAAAATTAAATACCGAAAATAGTTAAACTATGCAAAAGAATTAACGTTTCCACTCTTATGTTGTAAACGTGTTTATTCTAACAAGTTTAGGATAAATCTGTTGAAACATATAAGATGGTAAAAGATATATTAGCTCCTGAAAAGTCAAAGTTAAATCGCATCAAGGAAAGAATTCCCCGAAATGGACTAACTCGTGTAGTTATTATTGGAGGAGGATTTGGAGGTATTGAGTTGGTCAGAAATCTGAGTAAGGAAAATGTTCAGATTGTATTGGTTGATAAGCACAACTACCACAGCTTTATTCCGCTATTGTATCAGGTAGCAACAGCAGGTCTTAGTCCAGGAGATATTTCCAGCCCGTTAAGAGAGTTTCTTCAGGATAATAAAAACTTCCATTTTAGGATGGCCAAGGTAAAGAGTGTTGATGTTGCTCAAAAAAGAGTGATTACCTCTGCTGGCTTCCTCGAATATGATAAATTAGTTATTGCCACTGGATCTAGCACCAACTTTTTTGGTAATGAACAGCTACGAAAAAATGCACACAAACTACGTGAGATCAGTGATGCAATTGAGTTACGAACGAAGCTGATTAATAATTTTGAAGAAGCAATACAGGCTGAGGATGATCAGGAGTTAGAGCATTACATGAATATTGTAATTGTAGGGGCTGGCCCAACTGGAGTAGAGCTGGCTGGTGCAATAGGGGAGCTTAAAAAGCATGTGTTACCCAAGGATTATCCTGAATTGGATTTTGAGAAATTAAAAATCTGGCTTGTTGAAGGAACAGATCGGGTGCTGGGTGCAATGTCTGAGAAATCTGGTTCACGAGCCAAGCGCTATTTGAAGAAATTTGGTGTTCGTGTTTTGCTTGAAAAATTCGTTGAGACTTATCAGGACGGAGTTGTTACACTTAGCGACGGGAAGAAAATACATACGCAGTGTGTGGTATGGGCTGCCGGGGCCAAACCTAATTCAATTAAAGGATTGCCTGAAGGGTCAGAGGTAAAAGGGCGAATAAAAGTTGATCGTTACAATAAAGTATATGATACAAAAGATGTGTTTTCAATAGGGGATGTTGCGCATCAAGAATCGATAAAGAACCCTAAAGGTTTACCTATGTTAGCTCCTGTTGCTATTCAACAGGCTAAAAGACTATGTAGTAACCTGATAGCTGATTTACATGGTAAGGAGATGAAACCATTTAACTATGTGGATAAAGGCACTATGACTACTATCGGAAGGAATAAAGCTGTCATCGATGCTCCTTTTGGTATAAAACTAGGAGGATTTATTGGTTGGTTTATCTGGATGTTTGTTCACTTATTTTCCATTATTGGATTTAGACGTAAGTTTCTGGTGTTTTCTAACTGGATTTGGAATTATATTACCTATAACAGAGGTAACAGACTCATCATCAAAAAAGACCTGGAGGATGAATAAGTAAAATGAATACACAAAGGTTTCTGGATCAAAAATCCCTTGAAGTTGATATCCATCCACAGCCAAATGATGAAACCTGCGGGCCTACCAGTCTTCAGGCAGTTTATAAATACTTTAATGATAACATATCACTTGAAGATGTAATTGATCAAGTAAGGAGTCTTAAAACAGGAGGTACCCTGGCCGTGATGTTAGGTAATCATGCACTCAAAAGGGGTTATTCTGCAAAGTTGATCACCTATGATCTTCAAATGTTTGACCCCACCTGGTTTTCGGGTGAAATTTCACTTGAAGACAAACTTGGGGAGCAATTAAAGTACAAGACCAACAAGAAATTCAAAACGGCTACACAAGCATATCTAAAATTTTTATCTGGAGGCGGAGAGATTCTTTTTGAGGAGTTAAGTTCAAAATTGATCAGGAATATTCTGGAACAGGGCACACCAATTCTCACAGGCTTAAGTGCAACCTATTTATACAATAGCGCAAGGGAAATACCTGAAACAAACGAGTATGATGACTTACAGGGTAAGCCTACTGGGCATTTCGTTGTGATTAGGGGTTTTGACCCTATCAAGAGATTGGTTTACATCGCCGACCCACTGGAGTCTAATCCTATTAGTGATACCCAGTATTATCTTGTCAACCTGAGGAGATTGATTAACTCTATTTTATTAGGTGCTATAACATACGACGCAAACTTATTGGTAATAAAACCGAAATAATGTCATTAAAAATCATTGTAACTGATCATCCCAGAGATTGGAGCGGCTCTGTAAGTGATGCTGAAATCATTTCCCCTCAGGATTATTTTTCAGAGGAACTGTACCAAAAGAACAAAAAGTTTAAGGTAGTAAACCTTTGTAAGTCTTATCAATATCAAAGCCTTGGCTATTATGTTTCACTTTTAGCGGAGGCCAGGGGGCATAAGGTGATGCCAGAGATATCTACTTTGCAAGAGTTTAGGTTTCCATCATTTGTGAGAGAAGATGCGGAGGACTTTGATGAGCTCATCCAACAGGAGTTGAAAAAAATAACTGGTGATCGGATTGAAATTATCATTTGTTTCGGAAAGTCAGATTTGGCTGCATTTAACCGGGTGGGCGTGCTTATTTTTAACCTGTTTCAGGTGCCTATATTACGGGCAGTCTTTTCAAAAAAGGATAAATGGTTTCTGACAAACCTTAAACCACTTAATCTTAAAGAACTTCCTTCAACGCATTTAGTACATCTCAAACAGTCGTTGGATGAATACCTTCAGGGAAAAAAGCGTTTACAGAAGCAGTATAGCAGGAAGAAGTATGACATGGCCATTTTGATCAATCCTGAGGAAACAACTGCGCCCTCTAATAAAAAGGCGATTCAACATTTTGTCAAAGCAGCGGAGCAAGTGGGATTTAATGTTGACCTTATTACGAAGAATGATTTTGCCAAGTTGATTCAATATGACGCACTTTTCATTAGAGAGACAACCAATGTGAATCACCATACTTTCAAATTTGCAAAGAAAGCTGCAGCTGAAGGTCTGGTGGTGATGGATGATCCTGAGTCCATCCTTAGATGTACCAATAAGGTATATCTGAGTGAACTATTGAGTACAAATAAGATTCCAACCCCTAAATATTGGATTATTAGAAAGGATCACCTGACACATCAAAAAATGGACTTTAATTTCCCAGTAATCATCAAACAGCCTGACGGTGCTTTTTCAAAGGGGGTGAAAAAGGTAAAAGATAAAGGTGAATTGGGGATTGTGCTCAAAGATTTTTTTCAGACTTCTGACCTGGTCATCGCACAGGAGTTTATTCCTACACAATTTGATTGGAGGGTTGGGGTTCTGAACAAAAAGCCCCTCTATGTATGCAAGTATTTTATGGCAGCAGATCATTGGCAAATTGCCAATTGGAAAGACGGAAAACTTACCGGAGAGGGGGATACGGAAACCATAGCTATTGAAAAGGCCCCACCAGACTTGATAGACCTTGCCATTAAAGCAACTTCCTTGATTGGAAATGGACTTTATGGTGTGGACATTAAACAAAGTGACAATAAATACTACATTATTGAGATCAATGACAACCCAAATTTAGATGATGGCATAGAGGATCAATCCCTTAAACATCAATTGTATTTGACAATCATGCAGGAATTTTTCCGAAGACTGAATTAAAATGAATATAAGTAAGACCCCAAGGCTCCATTTATTTCAAGGTTATGGAATAGAGATGGAGTATATGATTGTAGATGCTTCGACCTTAAATATCAAGCCGATTGCAGATCGCATTTTGAGGGATGGTAATAATAATATCCTGGGCGAAATAGAACATGGTGATATTTGCTGGAGCAATGAATTGGTAAGCCATGTGCTGGAATTAAAATCTAATGGACCAGCTAAAGATCTAGTGACTATCCGAGATAGCTTCAACATTAATGTTGGCCAGATTAACTTACTCTTAAAGAAGGACGATGCTATGCTCATGCCTGGTGCTGCTCACCCATGGATGCGGCCGGCATTGGATACGGTACTTTGGCCACATGATAGTGGTGAAATATATCAAATTTATGACAAGATATTTGGTTGCAAAGGCCATGGTTGGTCAAACCTGCAAAGCACACATATCAACTTGCCTTTTTATGATGATGAAGAGTTTGCTAAGCTGCATACTGCGATACGCTTTATTTTGCCAATTATTCCTGCGTTAACGGCAGCATCACCAATTCTAAATGAAAAATTCACTGGTTTCATGGACAAAAGATTGTTTTACTATGAAAAAAATCAAGCAAAAATTCCTTCGATTACTGGTAGCGTAATCCCAGAGCGTGTGGTGTCTATGCATGGCTACCAAAAACAGATATATGATCGAATCGCCAAAGCCATCAAACCCCATGATCCTGATAATTTATTAAAACCAGTTTGGTTAAACTCAAGAGGTGCAATTGCCAGGTTTGATAGGGGAAGTATTGAAATCAGAGTTTTAGATATTCAGGAATGTCCGACCGCTGATATCGCCATCGTTTTTCTCATTTCACACTTGTTAAAGTTGTTGGTTAATGAGCGATTGGTGAGCTATTCAGATCAGCTAGATTTGTCTACTGAATCGCTTTATGATGTTTTAGCCTGTTGCGTGAAGAATGGAGGCCAAAGTATCGTAGAAAATCAGGAGTATCTAAGAAGGTGGAAGGTAAAAGGTAAAATTTCCGGGAAAGATCTTTGGTCAATGATTATTCAGCAAGTAGTCAATGAGTATCCAGATGCATCAGTACCATGGAAGTCAACCATTGAACAGGTCAATAAAGGGACTCTTGCCGAAAGAATCATGTTAGCACTAAAAGGTGATTTGAGTAAAGAGCATTTAAAGGAGACTTATGGAAGGTTAGCAACATGTCTGGCTAAAGATGAGCTGTTTGAGCCATGAAACCCCAGTTATTGATTAGCTGTGAGCATGCCTCCAATGAAGTTCCACAGAAGTACAAACACCTCTTTTTAGATGCTGAGCCTGACCTTAACTCACACAAAGGATGGGATCCTGGAGCTTTAGAGATAGCCTTTGGGTTAGGTGAATATTTTAATGTAAAGCCTTTCATATTCCCATATTCCAGGTTGTTGATTGAACCCAATCGCTCATTGGACAGCAAGCAGCTTTTTTCAACATATTCCAACATCCTTACAGAGATAGAAAAGGAAGTGCTAATCAATAAATATTATCTACCCTATCGTAAAAAGGTGGAGGATGAGATCAATAACCTCATAACCAGGGGGCCTGTCTTACATTTGGGAATTCATACCTTTACATCTTTTTGGAAAGGGAAGGAACGAACAGTGGATATTGGTGTACTATTTGATCCTGGGCGTTTTTACGAACTGAAATATGGAAATCAACTAACCAAGCAACTTAAGGAATCACAAAAAGATTTAGACATAAAAACGAACGAACCATACCTGGGTACTGATGATGGGTTTACTACTTATTTAAGAAGTAAGTTTGATGAGAAAGCATATATGGGTTTTGAAATAGAGGTTAGTCAATCCCTTAACTCTTCATCTATTAAAATACAAGAATTGCTAGAACTATCAATTCGTTCCCTTTATTGATGTTTTCAATGTCCAAAGCGAGCAGTTTTTCTAATATTGTTGTTCTTTAATCGAGGTTGTTTTTGCCTATTCCAGTTCACGATTCCCTAATAATTTTCCAAAATAATAATATCACATCACCATTAGAATCGATTAATTTATTCCTCACAATGTTTTTATTATTATCTTGCGATTTATGACGAGTGTGGTTTAAGGTATTCCAATACCTCTAACCTACTTCACCAGATCCAACCTATGGCCAAACTCAAGTATTATTACAATACAGAAACCTGTAATTATGAGCGAATCAGGGTATCTAAAACGGATGTTCTAGTCAACTTTTTAAGTTTCCTGGCTTTAGTTTTGGCATTTGCTTCAGGCATCATTTATGGGTTGTCTTATTTTTTTGATTCCCCCAAGCTTGCTGAACTAAAGTATGAAAATGAGGAAATAGTTCTAGACTACCAGAATATATCAGCGGGTCTTGCTTACAATGAAAACCAGATAGATAAATTATCTATTCGTGATGATGCGATTTACAGGGTTTATGTCGAGCGGAAACCAATTCCGGAAATGGTAAGAAAAGGAGGGGTAGGAGGAACAAAAAGACGAGCAGAGATCCTGGAAACTCAGAATGCTCATAAAGACCTCTTGATCGCCAATTACCAAAAAGTAGATCAATTGAAGCACGAAATTCTTATCCAGGATAAATCATATGATCTGATTGATAAACTCACACAGGAAAAGTCTGAGAGGTTTGCGTCTATACCAGCTATTCAACCCATTGCGATTGATGACATGACCCGTTTAGCTTCTGTTTTTGGAATGCGTATGCATCCGCTACTAAACTACCAACGGGCGCATGAAGGGATTGATCTCACGGCTCCAAGAGGTACCCCAGTACATGCCAGCGGAAATGGATGGGTGGAAGCGGCATTTTACTCCGTATCTGGAGGAAATTTGGTTGTCATAAATCATGGATATAACTATCAATCCAGGTATTTACACATGTCCAAATTTGCGGTTAAGAAAGGGCAAAAAGTGAAAAGAGGAGACATCATTGGGTATGTGGGATCTACAGGCTTATCAAGAGCGGCTCATTTACATTACGAAGTGCTGAAGCGTGGCGAACCTGTAAACCCTGTGCATTATTTCAATCAAAATCTGACTCAGGAACAATTTGAATTGGTAGTCAAACTAGCAGCCAGGCAAAATGATTTTCCTGAGTAAACGCATGCCAACCTCACGCGAATTAAGCCTTACGTATTAGGTTTTTGGTGGAAAATGGTGATTGTAATGGAGTGAAAATGTTGCCTGTGAGATTATAAGGCGCGTTATTTAGCGTATCCGACTACTTTACGATTGTTATCTATTATCTATAAACCAGCCTTTTGTTTTTGTAGAACAAAGTATCACACAATTCTTACTTGTAAGTTTACCATCTCTACTACCGACTTTTAGCATTAATATTGTCTAATGAAAATAGCAGGTCAGGAAATTAAGGAAGGTGAGTCGAAGCGAATCAATGTCAACATTGCAAAGTTGCCTTCAGGGACCTTGATTGAAATTCCTATTTTCATCCACAAATCAAAAAATCCGGGTCCGGTTTTGTTACTCATTGCCGGTATGCATGGCGATGAGATTAACGGAGTCGAGATTATGCGTAGGATTATTTCAGAAAAGAAGTACGTGGTTGACAGTGGGACGGTCATCTGTATACCTATCATAAATATTTATGGGTTTATCAATTTCTCCAGAGATGTTCCGGACGGAAAGGATATTAACCGATCGTTTCCAGGTAGTAAATCAGGCTCATTGGCTAGTCAGGTAGCACATTTCCTAATGGATGAAATCATACCTCATATTGATTATGGGATAGATTTCCATACCGGAGGTTCCAGGATCAATAATTTCCCGCAGATCAGGGTTAAACTGGAGGATGAACAAAACCGAAGACTAGCGGAAGCTTTTGCCACGCATTTTATTCTGGATTCCTCTTTCAGAGATAAGTCATTGAGAAAAGAAGCATTTAAGCTGGGGAAAAGAATAATGGTTTATGAAGCTGGTGAATCTCTGAGATTAAGAAAGAGCGCAATTGATGAAGGCATTAGTGGTATGCTGAGGGTGATGAAAAACTTAAATATGATCAGTGAAGCTACTGGGTCTGCTATGGATACCGTGATCGTAAATCAATCTACCTGGGTGAGATCAAGGTCAGCAGGTCTACACATTGGATATGTTAGAAATGGTGCAGCTGTTAGTAAGAATCAGGTTCTAGGTGTTGTGAGTGATCCATATGGTGAATATGAAATTAAAATGAAATCACCTGTCAATGGTCATATTCTGGGAGTAAACAATAACCCGGTGATCAATCGTGGAGATGCGTTATTTCATATTGGACATTAATGCTTATTGATCCAATTTGAGATTAACTGATAGATTTCGTCTCTCACCAGGTCATTATGAGGTTCATGGTATGCATGTTCAATAGCTTTCCACTTTAATAGTTTATTTTTTGAGGCGAAATCTTCCGATGCTGTCCAATCAATAATTTCATCTCCGGTACCATGATATACAAGTCCAGGTTTTTTAATTTCTGATGCGTTTTTTAGGGCATGTTCCCCTGCGTTGTGAATCGTGGTATAAAGAGCAGCTGTGATCCAGCTATGAATCAGTGGGTCTTCTACATACTTTTCAACTTCATTTTTTATTCGACTGATATGATCTGGATTCAAACCACTTTTGCTTGGGAAAGACGACCAAAATCTACCTATAAATTTACCTATAGTAACTTTCCAAACTGGGGGACTAAATTTCAATCTAAACCAAGGAGCTGACAAGATGAAGCCAGAAATCTCTTTGGAGTCGTTCGAGCGCATGAAATTGGCTACCAGGCTGCCTCCCATGCTGTGTCCAAGTAGATAAATAGGTGATTCGAGATCATAAACCCTGGCAACTTTTAGTAATTCTTCAATATCACTTAGAAGTATATCAAGGTTTTTTGCATGACCTCTCTTACCTTGAGATTTACCATGACCTCTCAAATCAAGACAAAAGATCCCCATGTTTTTATCCATGAGCGCAGTAGCCATTCTGCTATATCGACCTGAATGTTCACCATGGCCATGTATTATGCAAAGTAATTTTTTACAATTCTCCGGAATCCAATACCGGTAAAATAGCTTTACCCCATCTCGTGCGATTAAATAGTCAGAATCGATTGCCATTTCAGTGCATTAACTCATTTTTTTAATATATTCCTCTTTATTTTAAGAGACTCAAACTCCCGTGCGCAAGTTATTAGATGATGTCTTATATTCATTACCCGTTCAATTGGTATTTCATCATATCAAAAAGAATATTTCACTACTTATTGTTTGGATACTTTTTATTTCTTCTGTTTTTGGTGGATTAGGACGAATCTACGGAATACATTTTCTATTTCTCGATCCGGAATATATCAATGAAGTAAACTTCCTGAGTTTCTTCCTGGTAGGATTGGCCTTTGGCAATCTTGCAATGGCGTTTCACATTACCTGTTACATCCTTGACAGTCATCAGTTCTCCTTTCTTGGTGTATTAGAGCGACCTTTTGCAAAATTCACAATCAATAATAGCATCGTTCCCCTTATTTCCCTGCTGCTATATATTGGCGCCATTGTCAATTTTCAGTTGCACAATGAGTTCAGTACGAAGACGAACCTCCTGCTTAATCTGGTAGGGTTATTATCTGGCATTACCATCATGTCACTTTTTTACTTTGGATATTTCAAATTCACCAACAAAGACATTTTCAAATTTTTAGCTGGCAGTGTAGATAAGCGCTTACGAAAATCAAAGATTAGTAAGAGTCGTGTCATGAAGCGTTTGAAGGAGACAAGACAGGAAAAATATCCAGTAAAGCACTATTTCGACTTAAACTTAAGGTTGAGATCAACAAGAGACCTCATGGATTTCTATGACAAGGAAGCCGTATTAAAGGTTTTTGATCAAAACCATTTTAACTCAGTAATTATCGAACTGACCATTATTTTTCTTGTCATTGGCTTAGGCTCTTTCATGGAAGTCAATTATTTCCAGATTCCAGCAGCAGCCAGTGCGCTACTTTTGTTTTCAATTCTAGTCATGTTAGTTGGCGCTGTTTCTTACTGGTTTAGGGGGTGGGGGGCAGCTTTTGTAATCATACTATTCATTACAGTCAATACCCTTATTGAGACGGGAATAGTAAAAGCAGTTTATCCTGCCAGAGGGTTAGATTATGCGACAGAGCCAGCTGAATATTCTATCCGGCGCCTTCATGAGATTAACAGTGAAGAAAATTATTTTAATGACAAAAAACACATGCTTACCATTCTGAATAATTGGAAAGGTCGTCAGGCTGAAGATAAACCCAAGATTATATTTCAGTGTGTCAGCGGTGGTGGGCAAAGAGCTGCACTTTGGGCAGTAAATGCATTACAACAGGCAGACAGCGTATTGGATGGAAAATTAAATGAAAAGACCATGTTGATCACTGGCGCCTCAGGTGGTCTGATTGGTAGTGCATATTATAGAGAGCTTGTATATCGTCACAACCAGGGAATGAATATTGATCCACTAGCACCTGAGCATTTGGTAAATATTGGCAAGGATAACCTTAATTCAATTGTTTTTAGTCTTGTCGTCAATGATGCATTTACAAGATTCAGGAATTATGAATATTTAGGTAAAACCTACCGAAGGGATCGGGGATATGTTTTTGAACAAAATCTTAATGAAAACCTAGCCGGAATATTAGATAAAAAGCTCTCGGACTATGCTGAGCCAGAGCATGCGGCTAAGATGCCAATTATTGTGATGTCCCCAGTGATTGCTAATGACGGAAGAAAGTTGACCATATCTTCTCAACCTTTATCCTTTATGAGCTTAAAAGAACCCAATGCTGCAGATGGTTCATTTAAAGTTCGTAGCATTGATTTCAATAGATTATTTGATGCGCAGGGCAGCTCAAATCTTAATTTTATTACGGCTTTACGGATGTCTGCTTCCTTTCCTTATATCACTCCCACGATTTCGTTACCTTCAGAGCCAAGCATAGAAATAATGGACGCAGGTATTTCAGATAATTACGGAGTATCTGATGCCTTACAGTTTGCTTATGTCTTCAGAGACTGGATTGCAGAAAACACAAGTGGAATCGTACTACTCATCATCAGAGACACCCGAAAGATATCACCTATTGAGCAGCAATCATCACAGTCACTTTCTGACCGATTAACTTACCCCATTGCAAGTGTTTATAATAACCTTGGTAATATTCAAGATATCGTAAATGACAGCAAAATAGAATTTGCTCGTTCTGCCATTAATCAGCAAATTGAAATGGTTGAGTTGGAATATAATACCTACACAATTTTTTCTGAAAATGAATTTTTACTACCGTCCAGAGAGGTGCAAATGAAGGAATTGGAGCGAGCTTCATTAAGCTGGCACCTAACCACACGTGAAAAGAAGAATATTATTGAAAATATACAGCGGACAAATAACCAAAAAGCGCTTCAGAAATTGGGTCAAGTGATGACCATCAAAGAATAAATTTTCAGTGTTACTGCATTTCCAGAGAGAGTGTTCTGGATTTCTTTGGCATATCACCTTCCTCTTTTTTGATTAGCTCCAGAATGGGATTGGCAATAATGATTTTCATAGCTTCGTCAGTAGTGAACCCCATTTCAATCAGTGATGCATAATATTTTCTGTTGATGCGTGCAATTTTAGACAGAATGTCAGATTGCTCGAGGTTATTTAATTTCTTTTCAACCTCACTGATTGTTCCCGGCTCTTCAAGAGAACCAAACTCTGCCTCCAAGCCGCTTAATAACTTGCCAAGTGATGAGTATGTGCTATCCGTAAGGTCTTGGCTATAGCGATCAGGAGAAGTCCCATCTAGAGTTATAACTGTACGCGCTGTCTGGCTTCTTGCTTGAAAAGCAAAGGCGAAAAGCATTATGCCAATAAACGTACTCAATGTTTTCATAAAAGATCTCCTGAGCCTTTTAACAAATTTACAAAATATTCAGATCAATCGTTTGCTGAGGCTAGTCGATTAGTGATTTTAATTGGAGGGTCACCGATTTTTCTTTACCGTTCTCTAAAAGCACTAAGTTTACTGATTCACCATCTTGTCTCAATATATCTTTTATATCTGGTAGATCAACTTCATTTACTGGAGTGCTGTTGATGGAAACCAATTGATCATAAAGTTTCACCCCGGCATTAGCTGCTGGACTGTTGTCAAAAACCTGATGTACCAAAAGAACCTTTTTGTCAGCGGATAACTGAAGATCAAGACCACTGCAGTTGACTGAGAGTGATTTTCCAAAGTTGGCATTTTTCTCAAAGTATAATTTACCTTCAGGGATATCAAAAGTAATGTTGTACATACTTAATACTTTATTCCCAAGAATTCCAGCAACGTTTGGGCTGGCCTGAATGCCATTTTTTGCTGAGCTAATTCCAATAGGAAGATTAGGAATTTCTTGTTCGCCAAATGAAAGTGAAAGAATATGACCTTCATAATGTAAGGTTTCGTTTTTGCTTATCCCTTTTACTAAATAAGAATAATGTTTACCTGTCTTATGAATCACGTCATATTTAGTTGCATATGGAGAATTGAAATCTAGCGATGAACCAGCACCAGTTATCACATAAAAGTTGGCTTCGTGCGATTCATTGTTGTTTAAAACCACAGAGCCTTTTATAACTGGTATAGAAACATCCATCGTAAATGGGATGACATTACCTGTTTTAGGACCCTTCCCATGCTCATAGATATCCATTTTTTGCTCCTCATAATTTAAGTGAATGGTATGGTGGTGAAGCAGGTCATAACCAACAATTCCATCAATGTCTCTACCAAGGCTTATTTCCAAATGATCTAAATCGGTGGAATAAACTTTGATGTTTTTTTCCATAGGAAAGTGATTGATCTCCAATTTATTGTGCTTGATAAGCTCCATGACTGTAGAGGACTCATTCATCTGTATGTTTTTTCCTGACAGTCCTAATTTATTTTTGACATCAGAATCGATTACAGTGAACCCTGACCCTGAATCAAATATGAAGTCCAAGGGTTCCGAATCATCTACGCTTACCTTGATTAATATGTGGTCTCCAAAAAGGTCGAATGGAATTGATGTGATGGGATTTTGTGCGTAAGCTATTATTGAGAAGGTAAAAATCAATGAAGTGAAAAGACTTTTCATAGGGATGGGTTAGATGTGATTAATACTCAAATTAGATATTACATTTTAGAAAAGGAAGTTTTTAGGACCTTCAGTAGTTAATGATTTACCGTAATGCTTCCCAGCTTTAGCCATTTCATCTTTCACAAATAGCTTAGCCATCGGCGTAATCTCTGTGATTTCGTTAGTACTGGTAGTATTTTTTGCATAATGAATATAAACCAATAACAATGCCAACTCATACCAGGTAGCCAAACTCAACCCAAACCACATCCCTGAAAAATATTTTCCCAACCTATTCAGCCATCTAGAATCATGTAGGAAAAAGAATATCCGCTCATCAAGTAACCGACATGATGTAGCCTTTAGGTTCGGTGCCTTAAACCTGAGAGAATCACCAAAATATGGTCCTTCATTTATTCATCAGCTATTTAATTAAATTTGTCTCTCATCGTTTTTAAATCGCTAAATGTCAGAGGTCATTGCTCCATATCAGCCAAAAAATCACGTTCGTATTGTAACAGCTGCCTCACTATTTGATGGTCATGACGCAGCAATCAATATCATGCGACGCATTATGCAGACATCTGGTTGTGAAGTTATCCATCTTGGACATAATCGATCCGTTCAGGAAATTGTAGACTGTGCCATTCAGGAAGGTGCAAATGCCATAGCCATTACCTCTTATCAAGGGGGGCACATTGAGTTTTTTAAATACATGTATGATTTGTTACAGAAAAAAGGAGCTCATCAAATAAAAATTTACGGAGGCGGTGGGGGTACCATTTTGCCGGATGAGATTAAAGAGTTGCATGAATATGGAATTGCCAGGATCTACTCTCCGGATGATGGCCGGAAGATGGGATTACAGGGCATGATCAATGATTTGATTCAGGGAGCAGATTTTGTGGTAGGTGAACACTTAAACGGGCATGATCCATCAATTCCCATTGGTGAACAGATGAAAATAGCTCACCTGATCTCATCTGTTGAAAACTTTCCGGATGAAAATCAATCGTTTCTTGAGAAGATTCGAGCAAAAGGAAAAGCACCCGTATTGGGTATTACTGGGACCGGTGGCGCAGGAAAGTCTTCTCTTGTTGATGAACTTGTAAGGAGATTTCTCCACGATTTTCCTGACAAGACAATGGCAGTGATTTCTGTCGATCCTTCAAAAAGAAAATCTGGTGGAGCACTCCTCGGTGACCGGATCAGAATGAACAGTATTTTCAATGATCGGATTTATATGAGGTCTCTGGCTACAAGGCAGTCAAATCTGGCATTGTCAAAATATGTCAAAGAAGCCGTGGATATTGTAAAAGCAGCCGGGTATGATTTGATCATACTGGAGACATCAGGAATTGGTCAGTCTGATACGGAGATTACTGATCACTCAGACCTTTCTTTATATGTGATGACTCCTGAATATGGAGCAGCCAGTCAATTGGAGAAAATTGATATGCTGGACTTTGCAGACATCATAGCCCTCAACAAATTTGACAAAAGAGGAGCATTAGATGCTTTAAGAGACATAAAAAAACAATTTAAACGTAATCATCAATTATGGGAGACTTCTGATGAAGAACTTCCTGTCTACGGTACCATCGCATCTCAATTCAATGATCCTGGAATGAACAGGCTTTATAGGAAGGTCATGCATTTTATTTCAGAGGTATCATCATCTGAATTTCGCGTTCCTATGTCCGAAGATGTAAAAGATCCTGAGAAATTGTACATCATTCCACCGAGCCGAACAAGGTATCTTTCAGAGATTTCAGAAATCATTAGAAATTATAATCAGGAGGTGGAAGATCAAAAAGAACTGGCGCAGCAATTGTATAGTTTGGATCAAACACTCCAGTTATTGGATAAAGATTCCAAATCTGTCAATGAGCTTGAAGATTTGAAAGATTTGTTGAGTAGAAAGTTTAATCCGGCATATCAGGAGTTAATTCAGTCATGGGAAGAGACTAAAGCTAAATATGCTGGAAACGAATACAATTATGAGGTGAGGGGAAAGACTTTCAGGGTAAAAACTTCTTCAGCGTCCTTATCCGGAACCCGAATCCAACGAATTTGCCTCCCCAGATACCAAGGCTGGGGTGATATACTCAGGTGGCAGTTACAGGAAAATGTACCGGGTTCTTTTCCTTTTACCTCAGGCGTTTTCCCTTTCAAGAGAGAATCTGAGGACCCGACCAGAATGTTTGCCGGAGAAGGAGGTCCTGAACGTACAAATAAACGTTTTCACTACTTATCTGAAGGGCTTCCAGCAGCCAGGTTATCAACGGCATTTGATTCCGTAACTCTGTATGGGGAAGATCCGGACATAAGACCTGATATCTACGGAAAGATTGGAAATTCAGGGGTAAGTATATGTTGTCTTGACGATGCGAAAAAATTGTATTCCGGCTTCAATTTATGTGATCCGTCCACTTCCGTCTCGATGACCATCAATGGACCTGCTGCCACGATAACTGCTTTTTTTATGAATGCCGCGATTGATCAGCAATGTGAAATCTATATCAAGGATCATGGTCTGGAAAAGGAGGTTGAAGAAAAACTCAAAACACTATTTAAAGGTAGAAAAAGGCCAAGATACACAGCTGAATTGCCCAAGGGTCATGACGGACTAGGTTTGATGTTGCTTGGAGTAACCGGTGATCAGGTATTGCCATCAGCTATTTATGAAGAAATAAAGGCAAAGACTTTGTCTGTAGTAAGAGGTACTGTACAGGCTGACATACTGAAGGAAGACCAGGCTCAAAATACATGTATCTTCAGTACAGAGTTCTCATTGAAGCTGATGGGTGACGTGCAGCAATATTTCATTGAGCAGCAGGTGAAGAATTTTTATAGCGTTTCAATCTCAGGATACCACATTGCAGAGGCTGGAGCGAATCCAATTACACAGCTCGCATTTACACTATCCAATGGCTTTACCTATGTTGAGTATTACCTTTCGCGGGGGATGTCCATTGATGATTTTGCTCCGAACTTATCTTTCTTCTTTTCCAATGGTATTGATGCGGAATATGCGGTCATCGGAAGGGTTGCAAGAAGGATATGGGCGAAAGCCATCAAATTGAAATATGGTGGAAATGAAAGATCACAGAAGTTGAAATACCATATTCAAACTTCAGGCAGGTCATTGCATGCGCAAGAAGTTGATTTCAATGATATCAGGACCACCCTGCAGGCCCTTTATGCTATATATGATAATTGTAATTCTTTGCATACCAATGCATTTGATGAGGCAATTACCACCCCTACGGAAGCTTCAGTGCGGAGAGCCATGGCCATACAGATGATTATCAACAAAGAGCTTGGGTTAGCCAAAAATGAAAACCCGATGCAGGGATCATTTATTACGGAAGAGTTGACTGATTTGGTAGAAGAAGCAGTGATGATTGAGTTTGATCGGATCACCGAAAGAGGAGGAGTGTTAGGCGCCATGGAGTCCATGTATCAGAGAGGCAAGATTCAGGAAGAGAGTATGGCTTATGAACACAAAAAGCATTCTGGTGAGCTTCCGATCGTAGGCGTGAACACCTTTCTTTCGTCCAAAGGATCCATGACGATGGTACCAGGAGAAGTTATCAGGGCAACTAAAGAGGAGAAGAGAAATCAAATTGATCACCTCAATCAATTAATAGAGACTGATGCTAACCAAAAAGAGTCATTGACTAATCTTAAAATAAGAGCACTTGAAAATGGAAATGTATTTGATCAACTGATGGAGACGGCAAAGCATTGCTCCTTAGGTCAGATTACACATGCTATGTTTGAGGTGGGGGGACAATATCGGAGAAATGTTTAATTTGGCTTGAAAAATTAAATCTATAACATGAGAAACATATTATCTGCCTTAGCAATTATTTTTTGTGCTGTGCTATTTGCTCAAGAAAAAGTGGACAAATTTCCGGCATCTGCAACTGAAACGTATCTGGATGTTCCAAAGGTTACGCCAGGTGAGGGAGATGCTCCCCCCTCAGATGCAATAGTATTATTCAATGGAAAAGACCTGTCAGCCTGGAAAAAAGCTGGTAAGGATTCGTTGCCAGCATGGAAAATCGAAAAGGGTGTGCTTGTGGTGGCACCGAAAAAAGGAGGTATTGAAACACGACAAAGTTTTGGCGACATCCAGTTACATATTGAATGGAAGTCCCCGATCATGAAAGGTGAGACTGGTCAGGGGTATGCAAATAGCGGGATTTTCTTAATGGGGAAATATGAGCTTCAAGTACTCAATTCTTATGGAAATGAAACTTACTCTAATGGTCAGGCGGGATCTATCTACAAGCAATACGCTCCTTTGGTAAATGCAAGTACGCCTCCAGAAACCTGGCAAGTATATGATGTGGTTTTTACCACACCGAAGTTTAGCGATAAAGGAACACTTATCAGCCCTGCTCGAATCACTGTTTTCCATAATGGGGTCTTAATCCAAAATAATGTAAGCATTCAAGGGGATACTTCTTACAAAGGACTGCCTAAATACAAGGCTCATGAAGGAAAACTTCCGATATCACTTCAAGATCATACGGATCCTGTTAGTTACCGAAACATCTGGGTCAGGGAACTGTAATTATGTCAAACCGTCTGGGGAATCTGAATGTTGTAATTCTTTCTGATTTCCCAGATGGAGTTGATATCCAAAATCAATTTCTCTAATACTTTAGGAGTGATGGACTGCTTAGGGTCATCACCAATTCCTTTTGAAGGTTGGCTGTGTGTTTCAATGATTACCCCGTCAGCTCCATAGGCCATCGCAGCCATCGCAGCAGAAGGCACATATTTTGCTCTTCCAACACTGTGGGAAGGGTCAACAATTACAGGAGCCCATGATTTCTCTTTTAATAAAGGAGTTATCGACTCATCGGGATGATTTCTATAAGTATCCATTGTGGGAGCTGTTCCTCTTGGGCATAGCATTACATCAGGATTACCACCTGCTGCGATGTATTCAGCAGCTGCAATGAATTCATTTACCGGACCCATCCCCATGCTTCTTTTTAGCAATACAGCAATTGGCTTATCTGCTGTTTGCTCTCCAATTTTCTTTAACAGGGAATAGTTAAGTGCGTTTCTAGCACCTACCTGAAGGATGTCAACTCCAGCTTCGACAGCAATTTTCAGTTGATGCTCATCCATTACTTCCGTATCAACAGGGAGTCCTGTTTGTTCTTTTGCATCAATGAGTATTTTCATTGAACTATCATCACCTTGAAAAGAGTAAGGCATGGTTCTCGGTTTCCAAACACCACCTCGGATCGCACTTGCCCCTGCTTCTTTTACTGCATGTGCACTTTCCAGAAATAAATTGGGGTTTTTAGGATCAATGGTACAATGTCCGGCGATAACGAATGGTTGTTCTCCCACCATTTTGCCTCCTATCACAATTCTGTGATGTGCCAATTCGGAGTGAATATCCATTAACTTAAATGGAGAGTCTACCGCATCGAAGCGATCGATATAATCCAGTCCAAGAATGCGATTGACCATTATAGTCTCTCTTTCTTCACCCAATACAGCATAAATAGATCGGTGATGACCTTCTATGGGTTGTATTCTGCAATTGTACTCTTCTACTATTGAACTAACTTCTTTTAGTTGTGCTTCGGTGAGCTTTGGCTCCTTCGGAATGATCATATCGCCTCCATGTTATTTGAAATGAGGCACAAATGTAGGTGTAGAATAGATAGAACCAAAAAAGTTGATAGAAAATCGAACTGTAGAAAGGACTTGAATTGTTGTTGGTTAAATTCGCAAGACAATAATTTGACTTAAAGTAAAAGGATGGCAAAGCTTGAAATCAACCTTTCTTATCAGGATGATAAGGAATATACAGCAGTAAATGAATCTGGGAATGAAGTAAAAATTGACATGTACGCCAGGGAGGAAAAACAAGCAATGTCTCCCATGGAACTGTTATTATCCGGCGTTATATCATGTGCCGCTGTAGATATTTCGCAAATGGTAAAAAAGCGGCGCAAACAATTAGTGGACTTAAAAGGAGTTGTGACTGGAACCAGGACAGAGGAAGTTCCTAAAAAATTCACGGATATTCATATTCACTATGATATTGTTTCACCTGACCTGACGGATGCAGAGGCAGAACGTATTGTGAGTCTGGCGACAACCAAGTATTGTTCAGTTGCAGCGACCATCAATGAAAGTACAGTTATAACTCATGATTTTGATGTAATAAAACCCTGATAAACAGTTATATAAGTGTGCTCGGGTGAAAAGATAATTTGGATATTTGGTGAATTATCGTTAACTTTTATTTCACTCAAAACCTAAAACTGTTAAAATATGGTAATAAGCTATCAAGGACCCCACGTAATAAAATCAAAAGTAGCTGAGCCTAATTCAATGATTGTTGCTGATTATATGGCCACTCATTTGATAACTTTTCGTCCGGATCAATCTATGCATGAGGCCGTTGATT
Organism: Marinoscillum sp.; assembly: GCA_043554545.1. Taxonomy (GTDB): domain Bacteria; phylum Bacteroidota; class Bacteroidia; order Cytophagales; family Cyclobacteriaceae; genus UBA7330. The sequence continues at coordinate 591,472 of CP121337.1, forward strand.
TATTGATAAAACATCGCATTTCCGGTGGTCCAGTCATAGATGAGGACAATCAGCTGGTAGGTGTGTTATCTGAAGGAGACTGTCTGAAAGAAGTAGTAAAAGGGAAGTACAATAACATGCTGATCCTGTCAGGTGTGGTAAGCGATCACATGGCCAAGAATGTAATCAGTATTTCACCTGAAACAAATATTTTTGAAGCAGCCAACATGTTTCTGACTCGTAGACTTAGAAGATTTCCTGTTGTGAGAGGAGGTAAACTTATTGGACAGATCAGTCAGAAAGATATCATGAAAGCGGTACTTAAAATGAATAGCTCCAACTGGAGGTAATCACTTTGGTATAACTGATTTGAAAGAAGGAAACACAATTTACGGAATACTTCAAACAAATCATGGGATCCATATCAAGGTCAGGAAGTTTTATAAACTCATCGCATGATGATACTTAACTTTTCCGTTGACGGAGGGCTTCAAAAGTAAATATGGCAGCAGCGTTTGAAATATTGAGACTGTCAATCTTTCCATTCATAGGTATTTTCACCTGAACATCTGAGTTTTTAACCCAAAAATCGGATAGTCCACAGGATTCAGCACCCAGAATAATAGCGACTCCTTGCTGAAAGGAAGCAGAGGTATATTCTAATTGTGCCTGAGGGAGTGTAGCATAAGCCTTTATTTTATTTTTATGTAAAAATGTTTTGAGCTCCTCATTACTGCAAATGGCTGATGGCACAGTAAATAGACACCCCAGACTAGCACGTATTATATTTGGATTAAAAAGATCTGTTGCAGGATCGCATATGATAAGACCATCTATCCCAGCAGCATCTGCAGTCCTTAATACAGCACCTATATTTCCTGGTTTTTCAACCTGTTCAATAACCAGATATAGTGGGTTGTCTTTTACTGTAAATTCTTTTAGCGATTTGGTAGGTGTTTTGACTACTGCTAAAACTCCTCCTGAACCATCCCTATAGGCAACTTTTGAAAAAACTTCCTGAGAGATCCGGACTACAGGAGCATTAGAAAAGTGTATTTCATAAGCACTATCAGGAGCATATAACTCCTCACATACATAGAACTCAAGTATTTCAAGATCGCCTTGCTGTGCGAGTGAGACCTCTCTGATACCTTCAACCAAAAATGTGCCGGATTTCTTACGTTCCCTGGATTTCAGTAGGCTAACCAGTTGTTTGATCTTCCCATTTTGAAGACTTGTGATATATAGTGACATTTATTCCTTTTTTTTAATTTCAATCCATACCATATAAGGCATCGGGATGATAAGCGACTCATCAAAGCCTAACGATATCAACTGCATGGGCTCAACAACCCCAACTTTCTCAACAGAAATTCCAACGATTACATACCCAAAGTCTACCAGCAACTCCTCTAATGGGTAAATATTACTTTCTAAAATAATTGCTTCAACAAGTTGATGATCGATTTTTTGACCATTTATCTGCACATGGGTTACCCACTTTTCAGATTTGGAAAAAGCCTGGATGAGCGGTGTGAGGACATCCCGATAAATTAAAGGGTACCCAACATTGATTGCGTTTAATTGAATTACGATTTTAGTTTGAGCTTTTTGCCACATGGCAGCAAGAGTAGGAAGTGTCTCCATGAGTTTACGCGCTGATTCAGGGGCCCTAAACCGGAAATGGCGGTAGACGGTACTGTCTTTGTGTTTGTAAAAGGTCAGGTCAAATCCTGATGAATCGCTTATCGAAAAATCAACGGAGGATTGATCATAATGATAGCGTGTTTCAACTGGGTGATCTTTTTTGTCGTTTTGGCTTTCTTTTTTAGGTGAATCGCAGGACTGAATAATAGAAATAAAGAAAAGCACCAACAGAAAGTCTTTCATCTGGTAAATCTCCTTAAATTTTTGTAGAAACTGAAGTGTACATGTAATTGAAAAACACTACTTACAAAGCTCCCAATAGACCAGGTAGCTGAGAAGATCAGGTTTGATTTTTTCAGATTTGACAGAAAAGAACCCGTGCCTGTTCAGTTTCAACTTCCGAGTAATAGCTAATTTGGGCATGCGTCTGGAGGTGATACGTCTAATTAGTTATCTTAGTGACTGATCATTTTCTCTTAATAATGAGTCAATTTTGATCTGGTGATTTTGCACTTAAAAGGACAACATAAATGGATACGAAAATTTGTAGAAATGGGAATTTAGAATTGCCTCTCATCGGACTGGGATGTTGGTCATTCGGAGGCGGTGATTATTGGGGTGACCGAAATCAAAAGGATACAGATAGGATCGTTGCTTCAGCTATTGATCATGGGGTCAACTATTTTGATACTGCTGAAGCCTATAATGAAGGCAGAAGCGAAGTTTCTTTGGGTGAAGCAATAAAACCCTTTCAGCGTGATCAAATAATAGTGGGATCAAAAGTGAGTCCAACAAATTGCTCTCCTAAAGCTCTTTTAGAACACTGTACTGACTCATTAAAAAGGCTTGGCACAGACTATATAGACTTATATATGGTGCATTGGCCGGTCGATCCGCGTTTAACGGCAGATGCTTTCAGTACTTTACAAAAGTTAAAAGAGCAAGGTAAGATTCGACATTTCGGTGTTTGTAACTATGGGGTTCCAAAGCTTGAGGAATTATTGTGCTTGCCTGAAATTGCAATTAACCAACTTCCATATAGTTTGTTGACCAGAGCAATAGAATTTGATGCGCTAGATTTCTGTGATAGTCAGGGTATAGGGGTAATGGCTTATATGGGGCTTATGCAAGGAATATTAGCTGATCGCTTTCAACAAATTGAGGATATTCCACCAATGCGAAGAAGAACTCGGCATTTTGATTCAAATAGGGTTAAGGAAAGTCGTCATGGCGAGGATGGTTGCGAGCCGCAATTGGCTGAAGCTATGAATGACTTACGGGAGATTTGCAAAAACAAAAACATGTCAATGTCTCACCTTTCACTAGGCTGGATTCTGGCAAACCCGCAGATAACCTGTACCCTTGTGGGTGCAAGTAGCATCAAGCAGCTGGAAGAAAACCTTATGCCTATTAATCGCCCGATCTCATCGGAAACTGTAGAATTACTTAATAGGATTACGCTCCCGGTAAAGGAGGAATTGGGCAACCATATTGATCTTTTCGAATCAGTAGAAAATGATAGAACCAGGTAATTTGAAATGATAAAACGTAACTATAAACCCATGAAAAAATACACGATTAATCTACTGATTATGATTGCTGTAATCCTGACCGCATGCAATCAACAGGAAGCAAAAACTTATTTCCATACGGTTACAGGAGATATTGAAGCAGAACAATTGGGATACGCCCTTACACATGAGCACATCATGTCAAACTTTGGTGAAGAGATTGATAAGACCAATCAATATGAGGAGGATTCATTACTCAATCAAATTGTGCCGTACCTCAAACAATTAAATGCCCTGGGTGTAAAAACTGTTTTTGACTGTACTACCCAATACTTTGGCAGAAGGGTCGATTTATTACAAAGGATATCAAATTCCTCTGGTATTCAGGTTGTTACCAATACAGGCATCTATGGTTCTGCAAACGATCGCTATATACCTGCATTTGCCTATGAAGAAAGTCCAAAACAGCTAGCAGCACGATGGATTGATGAGTTTGAAAATGGCATTGATGATACGGATATTAAACCAGGATTTATCAAGTTAGCGTTTGATGGTGGTACGCCATCTGAGATCGATCTTAAATTATTTGAATCCGGGATAATCACTCATCTCAGCACAGGACTTACAATGGCCGTTCATACTTCAAATAATCCAGATGCTGCCACGGCTCAGCTTGAGTTGCTAAAAAAATATCAGGTAAGCCCTGAGGCGTGGGTATGGGTGCATGCGAATAAGATAACTGATTTTCAATTGTTGGTTGATGCGGCAAAACAGGGGGCATGGGTTTCCCTTGACGGTGTAAAATCCAATAATATTGAAGAGTATGTAGAAAAGTTACAGCGTTTTAAGGAGCTGAGATTATTACATAAGATTTTGCTGTCCCATGATGGAAACGGATTCCCCAGGGGAGGTGAGATCAGGAAATTTGATGCCATACCAAAATACTTAATTCCCAGATTAGAAACTTTAGGATTTACGCAAGAGGAGATAAATCAATTGATGGTTACTAACCCTGCAACAGCATTTAAGATAAGTATCAGAAAATGGATTTGATCAGTCGCCGATATACCCAATCCAATGAAGTTTGATTATATTGAAAAGTTAAAAATTTTATTCGTATGAAAAGGAGGAAACTTTTAGGTCAGCTGGCGCTTGCTCCAGCATTATTCAGTACAGGTTTTAACTACAAACCTGACCCCAAATCTGTTAGGGTTCAATTGAGTGTAAATGCTTTTTCGTTTAATCAGGAGCTACGAAGTGGTGAAATGACTTTCGATGACATGATGGAATATGCTGCAGATATTGGACTCAATGCAGTAGACCTAACGGGATACTATTTTGATACGTACCCAGGTACTCCTGAAGATGCAGAACTTTTCAGGTTAAAACGAAAGGCCCTGTCCCTTGGGCTCAATATCAGCTGGACAGGAGTAAGGAATGACTTTTCAAATCCTGATGTAGAAGCAAGAAAACAGGACATCCAATTGATAAAGGAATGGCTGGAAGTTTCACAAAAATTGGGCGCTGCTATCATGCGGATATTTTCCGGTAGAGGTGATTATTCCGGATATACCAAAGAGGAGGTTAAGAGCTGGATGGCTAAAGACCTTAAAACTTGTGCCACACTGGCACAGGAATTTGGTGTAATTGCTGGTTTGCAACACCACAACGATTTCTTATTCAAAGCCGATGAAGTAATTGATATGTTGAAAAGGGTAGATTCAGAATGGCTGGGCCTGGTTCTGGACGTGGGTAGTTTGGATGATCCGGATCCTTATGCTGAGATAGCAAAGCTTGCGCCTTACGCCAACTACTGGTTTGTAAAAGAGCATGTGACTCAATTTGGTAAACGGGTGCCAGTGGATATGCGTAAAATAGCCGACATTTTGAAAGCTAATAATTACCAGGGGTATATTTCATTTGAAAGTTTATCAGATGGAGATCCAAGAGTAATCGTTGAAAAGATGGCGAATTCCTTTAGAGAAGCATATACAGGCTAGATTTAGTCAGTGCTGTATCCTTTTCAGCAAAAAAAAATTAAACTTTTTAACAAAAATACTTTACCTATTTTGTAGAATAATTCCAAACATCCCTTTTATGAACACCCTTCTTTCAAATCGCTTATTCGTCAGTCAGTTTATCCTGGCAATAACAGTTTTTAGTCTCGCTTCCTGTAATCAGGAGACTAAAGAAAGACCTAAACCAAACATTGTCTGGATCACATCAGAAGATAACTCCAAGCATTATCTTGCTATGTTTGATGAAAATGGGGTGCCAACTCCGAATATCGAATCTTTAGCCGAAGACGGAGTTACTTTCACAAGGGCCTTTTCCAATGCCCCGGTATGCAGTGTTGCTCGCTCAGCCATTATTTCCGGTTGTTTCGGTCCAAGAACTTTTTCACAATATCATCGAAGATTGCAACTTGTGCCACTGCCCGATTCATTACAGATGTTTCCATACTACCTGAGAAAAGCTGGATATTATACTACTAACAATAGTAAACAGGATTATAATTTTATCAAGGGTGACGAGGTATGGGATGAGTCCTCCAAAAAGGCAACATGGAGGGACAGGCAGGAAGGGCAACCGTTTTTTCATATTGCTAACTTTACTGTTACGCATGAATCCAGCCTTCATTTCACAGAATCGGAAATGAATGCTTATCAGCCCAATACGCCATTCAATTCTTTTACCGTACAGCCAAATCATCCGAACAGTGAACTTTTTAAATACACCAATGCCTATTATCGTGATAAGATTCAGGAGATGGATCAAAAGGTGGGGGAAGTTATTCAGGCTTTAAAGGATGATGGTTTATACGACAACACTTTTATTTTTTATTATGGAGATCACGGCGGGGTATTGCCGGGCAGCAAGGGATATATTTTTGAGACCGGTTTGCATGTGCCAATGGTGGTACACATTCCTGAAAACTATAAAGATCTGGTTGCAATGGAGCCGGGAACAGTCACTAACGGGTTTGTAAATTTCATTGACCTGGCGCCGACTGTATTAAATATTGCAGGGTTAGAACTTCCTGAAGCATTGGATGGTAAGCCTTTTCTTGGCAAGAATATAACCAACAATAACTTGGAGAAAAGAGAAGTGACGTACAGCTATGCGGATAGGTTTGATGAAAAGTACGATATGGTTAGGGGCGTCAGAAAGGGGAAGTTTAAATACATCAGAAATTATCAGCCTTTCAATTTTAACGGCTTGAGGAATAACTACCGATATAGGATGCTTGCTTACCAGGAGTGGGCTGAGTTGTATCAGAAGAAAGCGCTTGATAAAGTGCAAACTGCTTTTTTTGATTTCAAATCTCCGGAGGCTTTATATGATATTGAGTCTGACCCCTATGAAACTAAGAATCTTGCGGAAGATCCTGCCTATTTGGATAAGGTAAAGGAAATGAGAAAGGAGTTAAACCTTTGGCTGATGGATATGCCTGATCTTTCCTTCTATCCTGAATTTTATCTTGTGGCTAATGCTGTTGAAAACCCTGTACTTTTTGGACAACAGCATAAAGGGGATATCAAAGCCTACATCCAAATTGCTGATCTAAGCCTAAGTCCTTTTGAAAGTGTAAAAGATGAGTTATTGAGTAAATTGGCTTCGGGGGATCCATGGGAGCGTTATTGGGCTTTGACTGCTGTATGCAGTTTTCAGGAAGAAGCTATTTCCCTGGTGAGTAATATCCGGGCAGTAGGCAATACAGATGAAGAGTTAATCAACCGGGTAATGGCAGCAGTTGCTTTAGCAGTGATCAATCAGGAATCTCCTGTTTCGGTGATGACAGCTGCGTTCTACGCATGCGAAGATCCTGTGCAGGGGTTGTTGATGCTTAACTCTATCGTTTTAATGAGTTCTTTCAATTACAATTATATGTTTGACCTTGATCTTGATATGATACAGCAGTCTGTAAAAGATGAGCCCTACATTCAAAGGAGATTGACATTTTTAGGTTTAATGTAAAAAAAAAGGTTGTTTCAACTGAGACCTGTTTGCGTTTCAGCTTTTATTTTTCACTGAAACAACCCTTTTTTTTTGTTGATAGACTTAGAACTGATAACAGGCTATCTGGTTTACGTCTGATCTATAATATACCCTGCTAAATATTTCATCTAAATCATAGCTTGGTTCTTTGTCACGCCCCAGATCAATCATACTGATTTTTTGTCCTGAACGTTTGTCTACCTGAACTAGCCCATATTGTTTTTTATCCATTTCAGTTAGGATAAACATGAATTCTGGAGTTTTTGCAGAAGCTGTGAAACGGGCGGTAGCCTGAGACATCGCATCTTTTGAATATGCAAAACCCTGCCTGGAGAGCTCTCCAAAACCCTGAGCAAATTCATTCCCTATTTCCTTTCCTAACTCTTCATCAGTTTCGGAGGCAGCTTGTGCAAATGCAGCAGAATAGGCGGCTGAAGCGGCGCCAATATAGGCCGCTCTTAATGCCTGAGCAGCTGCAACTGCTCTTAATAGTCCGGGTTCACGAGGAGCAGGAAAGTAGTTTTGGTATTTGATGGCTCCATCCAATCCGATTTTCATGATATTTTGCTCTGCGCTTAAAACGATTCCATCTTCATGTGATTCAATAAGGTAGGGTACTTCTTTGCCTTCAAACTTTATTTTTTCCCCCAGGCTTTTAATTGTCCCAGTTTCCTTACTGATTTCATACAATAAGCCATCTTTTGACGAGAATGTATAGAGCATCTGTCCATTGTCCGTATATGGCAATATATGCTTTACGGGGTCAAAATTGGAAGCATCAAGTGGTTTTGCGGCTTGTGGAGAATCAAATAACTGTTCACCGGTAATTAGGTCAAGGATGTTGATTTCTAATGTAGTGATATACAACAAACCTTTATTCAGCAAATCGGTGGATATGAGATCGCCATTTAGCTTTAAATCCTTTTCAAAACGCTTCGATCCATCGATTGGATTTAAAATATTTATATAAAACTCTGCTCCGGCGTTGTTCCACGCATTGTCATAAGATATCACAATCATATACCCCCCTTCAAAGCCATTGAAGTCAACAATACTCCCTTTTACTTTTATTCCTTTTCCTTTTTTGCCCCATTTCCCTTCTCCAGTGTTATAGTCAATGGAATTTAATGCCACTTTAGAGCCGTTTACAGGTGGGCTTACAATGATTCCATCAATGTCGAATATCAGTGTGCTTAATGCGCCTCCATTGTCTCTGTAAGGTTTATCCCATTTTGGTTTACCTGTGGCGATGTCCAATGCATACAGTTCGAACATGGTGGCAGGTCCTGTATTGCTCCCTGAACTTGTTGTGAAAGTGGCACCTGAATTTTGAGCTTGCTCTTTTTCTATTCCGAGGAAGACCGTACCGGGTTGTTTTTGATTTATTTCTGCGCTTGCTCGGAAAGCTCCGCCTTCATTTGGCATATTCCAGAGCTCTTCGCCGGTATCCGGGTTAATGCAATAAGTGAAATTTGGATGTAATAGCAATAACTTGTCAGAAGCAATTGCCAGTGGTTTCGCCATCAAGCCTAATTTATTTGCCTCATTGGCGAGGTTTGAAGCTGCCTGTTTTATCATTGCGCCAAAGGCACCCTTCCCAAAAGATTGATCTAATTCTACTTTGAATATATCATCATTTTCCCATCGGATACTTCCCGAATTGATGTCAAAGGCTAAAAGAGATGCCTGACCAGCATCTATTTTTTCAGCCACCATGATAAGTAGTCCCATACCTGGGAGAATATCAGAACTAAGAATAGTTGCCACACCCTCGTCTTTGCTATTCATTAATACTTTTCCATCCAAACTATTTATTAGCATGAATTGAGAACCATCTGGTGCTGTTGAAATCGTAAAAAAGTTTGAATTCCCTATTCCCTCATAACTCTCAATATCTAAGTTTCCTATCCCATCAACCTTCCATATTTTCTCACCAGAATCTGTATTTACTCCGATCATTGAAGTTCCGGAATGGACAATTAACTGTCCAAGCGATGTTACCTTTTGCCAGACTACAGGCTGGTCAAAACTCAAATTCCAGGTGGCTTTTTTTTGTGCAATAAGCGAAAAGACTGCAAGGAGGCCTATGATGTAGGTAGTGATCTTTTTCATATTCAATATCATTTAGTTAAATTATTGATTGGGCTTGTTATTTCACGTTATACGCTGATGTTCAATTACTTTCATTTATCTTCCATTTTTACGAATGCTGAAACCGTTTTATTTTTAGATGGGTTGCATAGAGGTAATATATAGTAGACTGAGCAGTTGAATAATTTTGATATCATTACAATAATGAGGCCAGTAATTTTATATTTATTGATTTTGAATGGGTTCTCATCTTGTCTGGACCGGCAAGTGATGACCAGACCCAACGTTGTATTTATTCTCGTGGATGACCTTGGCTGGAAGGATCTTGGATTTATGGGGAGCGATTTTTATGAGACACCTAACCTGGATGATTTTAGTAAGCATAGTTTGGTTTTTACCAATGCGTACGCTTCAGGATCGGTTTGTTCTCCATCCAGAGCAGCGATCATGACAGGAAAGCATCCAGCAAGACTTCAGATCACGGATTGGATTCCTGGCCAGGGCTCCAAAAACAATAAACTGAATACACCACCTATCCTGAATGAACTTCCGTTGGAGGAAATAACACTAGCAGAGAGGCTACAATCAAATGGATATAAAACTTTTTTTGCCGGGAAATGGCATTTGGGTAATCAGGGGTTCTTTCCGGAAGATCAAGGCTTCAATATCAATAAAGGTGGTCATGATAAAGGGAGTCCCCCTGGGGGCTATTATACACCCTATAAAAATCCTAAGCTCGCAGATGGTCCTGAAGGAGAGTATTTAACCGATCGACTAACAGAGGAGTCTATGCAATTTCTGGATGGTTTAGACAAAGAACCCTTTCTGCTCTATCTCAGTTTTTATACGGTACACACACCTATTCAGGCAAACAAAGCTTATGTCCGAAGGTTCACGGATAAGCTTGTTGGTTTAGAGGTGAAAACATTGGGAATTAGGGAAGAGCGATTGGGTGTTACCAGGTTGTTTCAACGCAATCCTGAATACGCATCTATGGTTTATGCCATGGATGTGAATGTTGGAAGGCTGTTGGAAAAGCTAAAAGAACTGGATCTATATGACAATACAATTATTGTTTTCACCTCTGACAATGGAGGACTTTCAACTTTGCATAAAAACAGGAGTAACCTAGCGCCTACAAGTGTAATGCCGCTAAGAGGAGGTAAGGGTTGGCTCTATGAGGGCGGTATTCGTGTGCCTTTACTATTTAAACCAGTCGATTATCAGGAAGGAGAGCGGGTAATTGAAACGCCTGTGATTGGTCATGATTTTTATCCAACCTTAGCTGCACAATTGGGATTGAAACTGGAACCTGATTATTTTACCGATGGGCTTGATTTAAGTCCACTATTGAAAGGAGAGGTTTTGAATGATCGGAAATTGATTTGGCACTATCCTCACTATCATGGCAGTGGCTGGACGCCCGGTTCCGCCATCAGGCAAGGCAAATGGAAATTGATTGAATTTAATGAGACCAATGAAGTTGAACTTTATAACCTGGAAGATGATCTGTCAGAAACAAATGATCTATCCTTAGCAATGCCTGAAATGACAGCAAAACTTAAGAAAGCCCTGCATCAAACACTCAAAGGAATGAATGCGTCAGGAGTTGAAGTCAATTGACATAATTCAACCTTAGCACTTCTGCTTTTATCTTATTTTTTTGAAGAAAATCAATCCAGAATAGTTGCTGCGCAGACAAATGATCATTTGGTGATTTAATTTCATAAAAATGGTATTCCTTTTCTTTCCAAATAAACAAATCTGGAAAGCCAGCACTGTTATATTTCACGTTTTTGGCTATTTCCAGTAATACATTGAAGAGTCCTTTTATGGGAATTCTTGTAATTGTCGCTTCTATGCTTGGTAGCAAAGATTCATGCCAGCCAACAAGCGGGTTAGCCACTCCATCTTTTTCCTTGTATACCTTCTTGACTGCTGATAAGAGTGATCTTTTTGTGGAATACTTTTTGGTGATGGCCATCAGCATTTCGGATCTCTTTGCGTAAAATGCTTCATCGAATAGGTCTGAAGGTTGTCTTTGTAATGGGTGATGGAACCCTACCTGATTTTCATCAAATATCGCCTCCCAGAAAATAAGGCCAAACAGGCCCCGCCAAAGATAATTTTCTGCATGTATTGCTTCATAGCCTTTCTTCATAAAGTACTGACATGCCAGCTTTTCAACATTTATCGAGGGATCTGGAATGATATTTATCTCCGGACTTTCCTTAATTCGCTGTGTGGTAGATCGGTAATTTCTAACACTTTTCCTTGCCAGGAAATCTTTCACAAAAAGATGCTCTGTGGCATTAAAAGGTTTTTCCAGCGCACGTTCTGCTAAATCCCGTGCTTCAACGAGCTTTCCTGATTTATCAAGGATTCTGATCATGCGTTCTCTCGCAGGATGTCTCTCTGAGAATTGATAATATTCGAATGCCAAATCAGGTAGCTCTGCTTTTTCAAAATATTCCCCGATTTTGATGAGCAATTTATCACCGGCTTTTTTTGCTCTGTGATACTGGAGATAATTCCCCCATTGAATGGGCTCCAATAAGTTTTGAATTTCTTCAGGAAGTAACTCTTCCTTTGCCTGACGGAAGGCCCGTGAAAGGTTAGCTAACTCATAGGTAGCCAGCGCCTCTTCCCGTGTGTCGAACCAGGGAGTAAATTCATGTTTTTCGAGGTTTTCCAATTTCACGTTGCCTACATCTCTAATCACAAATTCAGTCATCATGCCATAGTTGTGACCAAAAAACAAAAACTTGAGGTAATTGACTTGCTCCTGTTTTAAAAGCTGGATAATTTGATAAGTTTCCTCTAAGGTTTGGTAATGAAAAGCATCGGCTTCCTCGCTGAGCATGTCGAGGGCTTCTTCCTTATACAATTCACGGATCCCTAAATCAGGAAATGCAGCATGAAGCTCATTTTTGGTAAATAACTTGAATATTTCAGGTTCCTGAATATCCTCTGTGATGATGAAGCCTGAACTTGTTAATTGATCCAGAGAGGTTTCATAAGTTTCAATTTCAGCATATTGTAGTTTGTCCAATCGGAAGAATTCTCCTTTTCTATTTAGCATCCGGATAAAAAGACACTGAGCATCTATTGTGAGACTTCTATAGTCAGCTATAAACACCTGGTCATACTCGCCGAGCAAATGGTTGGAATGTTTTTCAATGAATTCGATCAGATAATTGAAATAATCCAGGTAGTAACGAGGGGGCAATATGATTTTTTCTTTCTCGGACATCACGGGTAAAATCAGGGCATAGTTCTATCGAGACATGGAGATTTCTGCTGACACAGAAAGACTCTTGTATGGTTTTAGTAGCTGATTATTCATCTTTTATTCCTCAAACATATCACATCTACAGGCATACCAATTTTTCATATATACCTCGAATTCATCCAGGTATCTAGAAATCTTTTCACTTCCCTCATATACTTCATGGTCGTGCTTTAATACCGGTAGTTTCAGGGCATTATTGATAGTGATTTTTCTTGACAGCGAGAGGTCTTCAATTCTCTCTTTTAGCGCTACCTGCGCAGGATCTTTATCGGAAATAGTTAACTGTAACATCAAGATGATATGTTAAGAAATTAAACATAAATCAAATGTACATTGGTTCAAATAGCAAAGGTTGATTTCTGGTTTTGAAAAGTGCCTTTACCTTTAACTGATGTTCTGGAATAAAATCTAGCACTGACAGCGGCTCGATAAATTTCAAAATATCATCAAAGAACTCTATGTTTTGAAGTAATTTTATATCGATGAGTAGAGTTGCAATATTTTTGTTTTCATTGCTACTGATCTACGGATGTGGTCATAAGCTTCCTGAAGAGATCATACAAGCTAGTGAAAACCTCCCTGAAGTCATCGACTACAATTTTCATGTAAAGCCAATTCTTTCAGATAAATGCTTTGCCTGTCATGGTCCGGATGCGCAGAAGCAAAAAGCAGAGCTTAGGCTGGACATTGAAGAAAATGCACTAAAAATGCTGGCAAGTGGAAATGGACATGCAATTACTCCGGGTAGAGTGGGGAAAAGCTTACTGGTGGACAGGATCATTTCAAATGAGGAGGAGTTTCAGATGCCACCAAAAGAGTCAAATCTGATTTTGAGCGTAGAGGAAAAAGCCATTCTAATAAAGTGGATTGAACAAGGTGCCGATTATAAGCCTCACTGGGCTTTTATCAAGCCAATCAAGCCCGAGATACCGGGTGATGAAATTTCCTGGGCTACCAATGAAATTGATTATTTTATCTATGATAAGCTCAACCAAAAAGGATTTAAGCCATCACCAGAGGCAGGCAGAGAACATTTAATAAGAAGATTGTTTTTTGACCTTACCGGGTTACCACCGTCCATTGAGGATTTGGAAACCTGGCTGGCGAAAGATGAAAATACTTACTATGAGCTTTTGGTAGATAGCCTGCTTGAATTGCCGGCTTATGGAGAGCGAATGGCAGCGCATTGGCTGGATGTTGCAAGATTTGCTGACTCAGAAGGATACCTGGATGATTTTCATCATACTTTTTGGCCATACAGAACGTGGGTAATCAAAGCCTTTAATCAAAACCTGTCGTATGATAAATTTATTCTTTGGCAGATCGGAGGAGATCAAATACCCAATGCCACAACGGATCAAAAGTTAGCTACTGCTTTCAATAGAAACCACAAACAAAACTCCGAAGGGGGAATAATACCGGAAGAATTCAGGGTAGAATATGTTGCTGATAGAACGAACACTGTTGGATCAGCTTTTATGGGGCTGACAGTCGGATGTGCGAGGTGCCATGACCACAAATATGACCCCATCAGTCAGAAGGATTATTATTCACTCTTCAGCTACTTTAACTCTGTGGTAGAAAGAGGTGATGGTATTTTCAGTTCAAATGCCATAGAATATGGACAACAGGTCCCCAATAAGTTTTCAATGAATTCGGGTCCCGTGATTCCCTTGTTGGAGGATGAGGAACAAGAAATCAGAGATTATCTGTTGTCAAAAATTGATGGTCAAAAAGAAGAGTTGGAGCAGGCTGCTACAGCCAATGATGAGGGGTTTGAAAAGTGGATGAATCGCACTACTGGGATTAACCCAAAGACTGTTGTTAACGACGCCACTGTTTTACATCTCACTTTTGAAGACATGAAAGAGGGCAAAATGACTGACCTTGCCAATACCAATCAAAAGGTGTTTTATCATGGAAATATTACTCAGGTAGAAGGGAAGTTAGGTAAAGGGATCAGGAGCGCTGCTGATGGGCAGTTAGTAGCCAATGGTGACAAAGTACAATTTGAAAGGGTAGACCCATTCACTATTAGCTTTTGGATCAATACCAATGAGGCCTATGATGATGCCCATGTGTTTTATAATGGGAATAACAGAATCCAGGGATACAGGGGTTGGGATGTGATGATCGAGGATGAGAAGCTACACTTCCGTTTAAATCATGCACATCCCTATCAGTCGATTGATATTTATGATGATGAAAAATTGCCAATCAATGAATGGCAACACTATGTATGGACCTATGACGGTTCCAGTAGCGCTTCAGGGATGAAAATCTTTAGAAATGGACAGGAAATATCGGCTCAGGTTGCGCGTGATTATGTGTACAGGTCGACCGTGCCTTACACGGATGGGAAGGCCTCTGTGTATGCGCATTATACAGGACTGGTAATTGGTAAGCGGCATTATGACAATGACTTTACGGGAGGTTTGTTAGATGAAATCCGAATTCTAGATCGTCAGGCAGATGTTTTTGCTGCTCGGTATCTATATGATCCCGTAGATGGTCTTGAGCGATATGCTAAAGCACTGAATGAAAAAGATAAGAGCCTGGATGAATTTTATGATTTGCATATCGATCAGGAATTAGCAAAGAAGAGGGCTTTAATCAGGGAAGCGGGCTTGAAAGAAATTGCGTTGGTGGATACCGCTCAAGAGGTAATGGTGATGGAAGACTGGAAGGATAAAAGGCCTACCTATATACTTGAAAGGGGAGTGTATACGGCTCATGGTGAACAAGTAGCGCCTAGCGTTCCGGAGACAATTCTGGATATGCCCGAAGATTACCCAAAGAACCGTTATGGTCTCGGAAAGTGGTTAATTCACCCGGACCATCCGTTGACTGCCCGTGTGGCTGTTAATCAAATCTGGTATTTGATGTTTGGTTCAGGTTTAGTTGAAACCGTTGAAGATTTTGGTAATCAGGGGGCATTGCCTACTCACCCGAAATTATTAGACTGGCTGGCGGTTGATTTTCAGGAAAATGGCTGGGACCTGAAAAGATTGATCAAGCAGATGGTGATGTCTGCTACCTATCGGCAATCTTCAAAGATCAGGCCTGAATTGGATGAGATTGATCCGGATAATGTCTTGTTGGCGAGAGGACCCAGGTATCGGTTGCCTGCTGAAATGGTCAGAGATAATATACTAAAAGCTAGTGGGTTACTTGATCATAAAATTGGAGGAATCTCTGTATTTCCTTATCAACCTCAGGGACTTTGGAAAGAAGTAATGGCCCATGGGTTTTTTCCTGAATATGAAACCGATTATGACGATGGACTTTACAGAAGGAGTATTTATACTTTCTGGAAAAGAAACATGCCTCCCCCGAGTATGTTGATTTTTGATGCTTCCAGCAGAGCTGAATGCCAGATGAGAAGGCAAATAAGCAATACCCCTTTACAGGCGCTGGTGCTTCTGAATGATCCGCAATACATTGAAGGCTGCCGTGCTTTAGCAGAAAAATCATGGCAAAGCTCCTCGGGTGATCTGGATCATGCCATTGCAACAATATTTCGTAAGTTGACAAGTAGGAAACCTTCAGTAAAAGAATTATCCATCATGAAGGAGCAGTTCACCAAAGAATCTGAATATTTTGAAGCCAACCCGGAAAGGGCTTCTTCTTTTCTTGGCATTGGAAAAAAATCAATCGATTCTTCCATTCCCACGATTAAACTGGCTGCTTTATCAAGAGTGACTAACACGATATTGAATACCACTGAGGCATATTATAAGAATTGATGTTATGAAGTATTTTGACGAATTTCAGCAAGCTCAATATAAAAGTACTCGAAGAGCCTTTTTGCAAACCACATCCAAAGGAATTGGAGCAATGGCTATGGGTTCTTTAATGATGCCAGGCCTTACTGCATCTGCTTCTCCAATATCCGTGCCTGGAGGTGATGGGATTCTGAAAGCCTTGCATCACACGCCAAAAGCCAAACGGGTGATCTACCTTTTTCAAAGTGGAGGGCCTAGTCAAATTGAATTGTTTGACTATAAACCAGAGCTTAAAAAGAGAAATGGAGAAGAAATTCCAGACAGTGTTAGAGGAGATCAAAGGCTTTCCGGAATGTTGGCGGCACAGTCTTCCTTCCCATTGGTGGGGTCAATATTTGATTTTAAGCAACACCCAAAAACGGGTGGATATTTCAGCAGTTTGATACCCCATATTTCATCCATAGCTGAAGATATATGTGTTGTAAATTCTATGTATACAGAGGCAATTAACCATGAGCCTGCTGTTATATTTATGCAGACTGGTTCCCAGCAAGTTGGACGTCCTGCTATGGGTTCATGGATGAGTTATGGACTGGGAAGTGAAAATAAAAACCTACCTTCTTTTATCGTCTTGTTATCCAAGGGTAAACCAGATGCTCAAAACCTCAATATGCAGGCCTGGAATAACGGGTTCCTTCCTTCGCATCATCAGGGAGTACGGTTTCGCTCTGGCGCTGACCCTATTTTATATTTATCAAACCCAGATGGAATAGATAAAAATAGTCGCCAACGAGAGTTGGAATACCTTGAGAAACTTGAAATGGAGCAAAAATCGGTTTGGGGAGATCCTGAAATTGATTCAAAGCTCAATCAGTATGAGATGGCCTACCGGATGCAGACGAGTGTTCCTGAGGTGTCAGATTTATCAGACGAGCCTGACTACATATTTGACATGTATGGGCCTGATTCCAGAATACCTGGTACCTACGCTGCTAATTGTCTGCTTGCAAGAAGACTGGCAGAGCGTGGCGTACCTTTTACTCAACTTTATCACATGGGGTGGGATCAACATGGTCAATTGCCAAAGTACCTTCCCATGTTGACAAAATCTAGTGATCAGGCATCTGCTGCACTGGTCAAAGACCTCAAGCAAAGAGGCCTATTGGATGATACACTGGTAGTTTGGGGTGGCGAGTTTGGCAGGACCAGTTTCTCTCAGGGAACACTTACAAAAAATAATTACGGACGTGATCATCATCCAAGGTGTTTTTCCATGTGGATGGCTGGAGGTGGAATTAAGCCGGGAACCGTATTTGGTAAGACTGATGACTTTAGCTACAACATTGCAGAAAATGGAGTACATGTACATGACTTCCAGGCTACCATGTTGCACTTATTAGGAGTGGATCATGAGCGCCTTACTTTCAAGCATCAGGGAAGGCGATATAGACTAACCGATGTGCATGGAAAAGTGGTGAACGATATCATCGCCTGATGTTGACTGTATAGGCATACTAAATCCCAAAATGCTTCCTGAATACACCTTTCCAGATTTTATATCCCTGATCGTTCAGATGTAGCTGATCCTCCTGATAGAGTTCAGGTCTGGCTTGTCCTTTTTCATCAAGCATGGAATCAAATACATTGATCATGTCTGAACGCTTGATGGCAAGAAGTTCTTTTCGGATGAGATTGTTGGTTAGTCGTGTGCGGTTGATGAGGTAATCCCGCTCAGGGCTCGGTTTTACCGTTACAAACGTAAGTCTCACGACCGGATACTTTTCTCTGATTTTGTATGTGAGTTTTCTAAACCTTTCCAGAATTACACCGGGTTCTAAACCTCTACCGATGTCGTTATCTCCAGCATAAATGACTATTTGTGAAGGAGTAAAACCTTCTTGAAATATGCGGTCAAAGTAGTAAAGACAATACCCAAATGAAGACCCCCCAAATCCCAGGTTAATGGTGTTCAAAGGGTTGAGGTCAGTTTCTATAGTAGACCATAGCCGTAGTGAAGAACTGCCATAGAATGCAATAAGTCCTTCATTGTTTTTCCAATTTTTTACTTTTTCTTCAAGACTTACGATTTCTTCCTCAAACAATTCCGGATCAATGACTTCCTGCTCTCCTTCTTCCATATTCTCTATTTCTTGGGGTTTTTAGGTAAATCAATAGCTTCCTCTACATAGCCTCTGTATTTAACTTGATAGTCATCAAGAAAAATCCTCATGGCTTCTTTATTCATTGGATCTTTTACATAATCACTCATCTTGAATGGCTTGTGTATGACGCAAGAGAAAATGTTGTTTCTGATCCTTTTGTCAAAGTTCGCAATCGAAATTGGAATAATAAAGGGTTCAGGGTTCATGTTCAAGGCAAGTCGAAAGGCGCCTGGCTTAAAGGCCCCGGGAGAGGAATCTGTTGGATAGGATGTGCCTTCAGGACTAATAATGAGATTCAATCCATTGTAGAGGTAATCACTTGCTTTTTCATAGAAAGCTCGCCTGGCTAGTTTTTTATTGGCTTCATCTTCATTGGGCTCAGATTCACGAGTGTAAACATCTATGTGTCCTAACCTTTGATAATAATCCTGATGTCCATATTCCGCCCCTTTTCCAATCCTAACAATTCTTATTCCTGGATCCTTATAGCGCTTATATAAGATGAGTGAGCTAATGAAATGTGAATCAAGCGTTACCTGAAAACTGTTTGGGAGTGTATTGTATGGGTGGTTTCTTAAGTGATTATAAATAAAAATATTCCCTGGCTTATCGGGTAAGTTCTCGATTCCCTTTATGATAGTTGGTACGCCTTCCCACGCTTCAATGAAAGCCTCAGCTGATAATTTTCTAACTCCGGCAGGAGAGAGGTATGCTTCAGCGTGAGCAACTGTTTGATAGACTTTTACCAATCGTTTATAAAATCGATGTTCTTTCTGCAGTTCGGATACAAGGTCCAGGCTTAATGCTGACAGGTTTTTTTCAAGTGTCGAGCCATTTATCTTGATCTGTTTCAGAAGTTGTAACCCATCACGAATAGTCAGCTTGTTTTCCAGAAGATGAGGAACTTTATGCAATGGTGAATTCAGATCGAGTTTTGTACTATTGTGTTCGATCAGGTTGCGGATCGCAATCACCTCACGGTTGAATTTCACAGAGATCAACCGTGTGCGGATAGCCTGAAGTTGGTGCCCAATCAACCAGAGCAATCGCTGGTAAAAGGTCATAGCAAATCCCGGACTGACTTTGATGAGGTCCTGAATGCATTCATTAGGAATGAAATAAATGATAGATTCCTGTCCTGCAACCGCACTGATAATATTGGGTTTGTTCATTGCCGCAGACCACCCTACCATAAAGCCAGGAGTCGTGATGTTCCTAAAATTCATTTGAGAATTTGAATCATCAATGAAGCTGAAAGTGACTTTTCCTGCTGTCAAAAGGTAAGTGCCCTCCGAGTCTTTTCCCTGTTCGTAGACATAATCTCCTGTTCGATATTGCCTACGCTCTATATATTGAGCAATATGGGTCAAAGATGATTCGTCAAAAACCTCAAAAAATGGTGATCTGATAAGAAATTGGATGATATCTTCCTCCTCTGGTGTTTCTGTACTTTGAAACTCTTCTGTAGTGGAATTGGATTCGTATTGAATAAGATTGACAGAGTATTTTGATAGAACCTCAGTGGATTTTTTAACCAGGTTCCATGATTCCATACAAATCAATTGCAAAAAGTCAATGCTATCTTCCTCATGGGATTCCAGCCAATCCATTAACTCATAGATATCCCAACGATATACTTTTACACGAGGGCTGGATGCTTTTACCGTGGTGGCAAATCTTTTTGGCAATGAAAAGCCACTCCAGCCAATGGGAGTTAATGGATCATTGGTTTTACCTACGTTTAATTCCTGACCAATCCCATCCAAACTTAAATAGAACGAGACCTGACCTTCGATAAGCATGTAGAAGGTTTCAGCTTTTGCATACTGTTGTATAATAACCTGTCCATAGCTAAATGAATCTTCGACAGCCAGGTCAAATGCAGATGGTAGTCCATTAATTGTTTGTAGGGCTTTTTCAGTCATGTATTCAAGCTGATTAATGCAATTTCATTGTTGGGTCAATGTCATTAAACGCTTGATAAACGGGTATTACAAATATGTTAAATATATAATAATAATCTAATTTTATTATAAAATTTATTAGTTAAACCCAGAATAATTATAAATTATTCCTAATAAAGCTCAATTTGAAAAAATCTGTAAGATTTTGAATAGCTGAGTTAGATAGAAAAGCTTTCACCGCAGCCACAAGTTCTGCTGGCATTTGGATTGACAAATTGAAACCCTTTGCCATTCAGACCATCCGTGAAATCCAGGGTAGTTCCTAAGAGATAGAGCAGGCTTTTACGATCAACGATTACTTTAACACCCTTATCTTCGAACACATCATCTTTATCAGAAATTTGCGTGTCAAAGGATAAATCATACATTAGGCCGGAACATCCGCCACCTTTAACAGAAACCCTCACATTAGAATTTTCTGGATGTCCTTCTTCATTTCTCAAAGTTGAGATCTGTTCTTTTGCTTTATCTGTTACTTGTATCATTTTACTTTAGGGTTTAGAACCATGCCAAAGACAAAAGAAGAAACCCTTCCCTTAGAATAAAAGTTTCCTCATTTTTGTAAAATTATTAAACAAAAATACAAAATCGCCTGGAAGTAAGCTAGTACAGCTTCATTGTTCAGCAATTAAAGCTAAAGTAATTATCATGGCAGACGAGAAAAGAACGGAGATAGAATCATTAGGTGAATTTGGATTGATCGAACGATTGGCCTCCAAAGTAAAGCCTTATCATAAGGCATTACTGAAAGGAATTGGTGATGATGCATCAGTTTTTGATTGTGGAAATGAATTGTTACTTACTTCATCTGATTTACTGACAGAGAGTATTCATTTCGATCTGTCTTATGTGCCTTTGATGCATCTTGGATACAAAGCTATATCTGTAAATGTCTCAGATATTGCCGCCATGAATGGAAAACCAAAGCAAGTGATTGTCAACCTGGGCCTAAGTAACCGGTTTTCAGTTGAAGCTATTGAGGCAATATATGAAGGAATACACGCTGCCTGTGCTGACTATGAAGTAGACCTATCAGGTGGAGATACAACTGCGTCAGCGAGTGGACTTGTCCTGTCAGTGACAGTTCTTGGAACTGCTTCAGCTAAACAAGTGGTATATCGTTCAGGGGCGAAAGAAAATGACATACTTTGTGTAACTGGCGATCTAGGAGGAGCCTATGTTGGGCTTCAGGTGCTTGAGCGTGAAAAGCAGGAATATCTTGCCAATCCAAATATGCAACCAAAACTGGATAAGTATGAATATACTGTTGGAAGACAGCTTAGACCAAGGGCAAGAATGGATATCGTTCATGAATTGGCAGACCTGAATATTGTGCCAACTGCGATGATTGATTTGTCAGATGGATTAGCTTCTGATTCCTTTCATTTATGTAAGGAATCAGATCTGGGTATTGTGATTTATGAAGACAAACTGCCAATTGATAAACAAACCTATGAAACTGCAGCAGAGTTTAGTATTGACCCGAATACATGTGCATTAAATGGCGGTGAGGATTATGAGCTTTTATTCACCTTATCTCCTCAGGAATTTGAAAAGATTAAGAATCATGCAGACATACACACCATTGGTTATATGCAAAAGAAGGAAAACGGGAAAGCATTTGTAACCAGAAATGGCAATACGGTGGAGCTGAAGGCTCAGGGGTGGAAACATTTTTAGAAAAAAAAGCCGCTCCGCTTAGGACGGAACGGCCATATTAGTCCTATCTAATATTATTTTTGGGTAATCAGATGTACAGATAAGTTAAAATTGTCGTAAATCATTTTGTCTCCTAAATCATCAAAAAATGACCCAGATCCATATTTTATATCAAATTCTGAGCGATCAATCACAATGTCTGCTGAAGCGTTTACACTCGTATCCATGTCTTCAACCTGTGCTACAAATTTGATTTGCTTAGTGATTCCCTTGATGGTGATGTCACCAGTGATGTTGTATCCTCTGGGTCCCTGATTAATCACCTCAGTAATCTTGAAAGTGGCTGTCGGGAATTTTGTCACACTGAAAAAATCATCAGATCTTAAATGACCTTCCAATTTGTCAATTTCCTCGTCAGTCTCTATCGTTGTCATATCGATAGTGAAAGTACCTCCGGTTAATTTGCCGTCCTGATAAATCAAATCACCATCTTTTATTTTGATGGTTCCAGCATGAGCTCCTGTTACTTTTTCTGCTTTCCAGGTAACTGTACTTGCTTCTTTATCTACCGAATAAGATTTTGCCTCTTCGCCCAGATTTATTAAAAGGGCTCCGATCATTAGTATTGTTTGAATCATTTTCTATTAATTAATTTGATGTACCTACATATAAACGAAGGATAAGTCGTAATGTTTAATTTTTTTTGACTTATGATGTTAAAATTGATCTTTTCATATCCGCTAACTTTGAGGAATGATTAAAATCGGAAAGACAATCGTCTCCAGCGAGATTAAAAATGAATTATTTGTTTGTGACCTGGAGTCCTGTAAGGGGGCATGTTGCGTAGAGGGTGACCTGGGGGCTCCATTGGAAATCGATGAATTAGCAGAAATAGAAGCAGTTATGGATTTGGTGAAACCTTATCTTCCAGAAAAATCACGTCTGGTACTTGAAAAGGAGGGCCCGTATTTGCTGGATGAGGAAGGGGATTTTAGCACAACTACCGTTGACGGTGCTGAATGTGCCTTTGCTTTCTATGATGAAAAAGGAATTCTAAAGTGCGGTATAGAGAAGGCCTGGCAGGAGGGTAAAACATCTTTCAGAAAACCCATTTCCTGTCACCTGTATCCAATTCGTTTGTCTAAGCTTTATGATGATCATATCGGGATCAATTATTCCCGTTGGCATATTTGTTCCCCTGCATGTACGCTTGGGGAAAGTCTTGGGGTACCCTTATATAAATTTTTAAAAGAGCCTTTGATCCGAAAATTTGGTGAAGATTGGTATAAGCAATTAGTATTAGCCATAGAATCTCAATAGGTAAATTCGGAGATATTAATTATTTTTAGATCCTATGAAAGAAGTAATCCTATTCATGTTTGTCCTTGGTTTATCCTATTTTAATCCGGTTTATACTCAATCAAAAGTCATAAAACCTAAGATTTCTGAAAAGAGCTTTACGGTAACAAATCGAGCAGTAGATTATCAGAAGAAAGTTGCTCACCTGAATGCCATGGAGGGTGATGGAGTACTTTGGTTGAATGATTTTGTTTTTAAAGATGGGACAATTGAATTGGACATGAAAGGTCTTGATTTACCAGGTCGTAGTTTTGTGGGATTAGCTTTTCATGGACAAAATGAAACCACTTTTGATGCGATATATTTTCGGCCTTTCAATTTTAAGAACATGGAGAGAAATACACATTCAGTTCAATATATTTTTGCTCCTGAAAATGAATGGCAAATATTAAGGAAGAATTTTCCAGGAAAATATGAGAACGTCATTCAGCCAGTTCCAGACCCAGTTGATGAATGGTTTCATGTAAGACTGGTTGTTAAGCATCCTCAGGTGACTGTATTTGTTAATGGGTCGGAGAATCCAACGATAGAAGTTTCACAAATTAGTCAGACAGGAAGTGGAAAAATCGGCTTCTGGGTTGGGCATAATTCTGAAGGGTGGTTTAAGAATCTGGTGATAAATACCGCAGAGTGATAAGCTCGTTTATTTTCATTTAATGTAATCAAGTTCATTAATAATGAGGAATATTTATATCTTGGTATTTTTAAACAACTAACCAAATATGAATACCCTCTATTGGCGAATACTTGTCGGTGTGTTAATTATAACAGCCCTGGTATCTTTTTTACTTGTTTTTAGTAATGACATTACCTCACCTCGAGTATTCGGCGTTCCATACATCTTATGGAGCAGCTTTCTACTCACTGTTATTTTGGTGATCTTAACCTATCTGGGTTCTAAAATATTTCCATTTAAAGACGAACAATCATGACAGGATGGATCATTGCTTTTTTTGTTCTGTTTTTTGGTTTACTCGTACTTGCTTCTTTTAAATCTTATAAGAAGAACAGAACATCCGAGGAGTTTTTATTTGCCGGATCCAATATTGGTGCGATTCTGGGATTCCTGACTTTTGCAGCAGCCTTATTTAGTGCATTTACTTTTATGGGTATGCCGGACTTCTTCAGGACGCAAGGACTTGGTGCATGGATCTTTTTAGCCTTTTCCGATGGCTTGATGGTCTTTTTTCTGCTGTGGTTTGGATACAAGTTACGTAAAAGAGCAAAGCTCACTGGATATAGCGGAGCGGCTGGTATGATGACCAAATGTTATGATACAAAATGGGCCGGGTATTTACTTTTTTTAAGTTCATTTTTATTTCTGATACCTTATGTGGCCATTCAAATCAGGGGTATTTCCATATTCTTAAACGCTGCTTTTCCACTGGCTATCCCGTCATGGTCTTGGTCTGTAGCTATCGTCGTGATCATGCTATTGTATGCTGAAATTGGTGGTCTGAAAGCCATTGTTTTTAGCGATGCCATTCAAGGACTTTTATTACTAGTCGTCATCTGGATCATAGGTATTGCCTGTCTTGATATGGCGGGAGGTATGAAGGCCATGTTTGCTGAAGTTGAAAAGATCAAACCTTCTCTACTGAGTTTGCCGGGACCAAACAACTTATTCACCATGCAATTTCTGATTGCATCGGCTATTGCAATTGTTCTGATACCAGTTTCACAACCGCAATTCACTACGCGGCTGGTTGTGATGAAAGATCTTAAGTCTGTGCAGATCATGGCATTTGCAGTAGGTTTTTTCGCTATCCTGGTTATTTTACCTACCGTATTTATCGGGTTATATGGGGCCATCAATTATACAGATGTTCCGACTTCAGAATTTCTATCTTCAGCACTGCTTTTTGATCAGGCCAATCCCATAGCAGCTTTTGCAGTTGTTGGATTGTTTGCTGCCTGTCTTTCAACGACAAATGCACAAATTTTTGCTTTGGGAACTGAACTTAGATCCCTGTTGAGTGGAGAGGATAAGAATGTAATGAAGATCACCAAATTGTCTTTGGTTGTTTTTTCGGTAATTGTACTCATTTTTTCCCATGTCATGGGCGATGAATTAGCTTTATTAGCAAGGGTTAGCTTTACAGGTACATCAATGATCGCACCGATTGTAATAGGGGCGATACTTTTCAAGAAGCCACCAAGGTTATTGATATTCACTTCTGCTTTTTCCTTTTTTGTGATGCTCCTTTCAGTGACAGGGAGTCTTCCCTCACAAGTTGGAGGGTATCGAATGGATTTTTCTCTCTATCTCTTTCAAGCAGTAAGTGCTAGCATAATTATGATTGCCCATCATTATCAGCAAAAGGCGAATTGATCCATTGTTAAATTAAAGACTTCATAAATACGTATTATGTCCGAAAAATTTAAGCCCAAATATTCGCGGATAGCACAGTTAAAAACAGCAGAGGATTTCAAAAATTATCTAGAGGCAGGAGGAATTGAACTACCATTTGACTCAGAGCTTATGTCTGGGAGTGAATCTCCATATCAAAATTCCTATCAACTAAAATCAGGTAAAAAAATCGGAAACCGTTTTTCTATTTTGCCCATGGAAGGGTGGGATGGCACGACTGATGGGAAGCCAACAGATTACACCAGGAGGCGTTGGAAAAATTTTGCCTTAAGTGGAGCCAAGTTGCTTTGGGGAGGTGAAGCATTTGCAGTTGTACCTGATGGTAGAGCCAACCCCAATCAGCTGATGGCTGTTAAGGAGAATTTTTCTGAACTTAAGGGGCTCCACCAATTAGTGATTGATACTCACAAAGCTGAATTTGGCCAGACGGAAGATCTTTGTATTGGTTTTCAACTCACACATTCTGGCCGATTTTGTAAACCATACGATAAAAAGAAATTAACCCCCAGGGTTGCATACCATCACCCCATTTTGGACCCGAAGTTTGGGGTTAGTGCAAATGATGATTCACTGCTGACGGACGAGGAGTTAGACAAGCTCATCGAAAGATATGTAGCTGCTGCGGTGCTTGCTCAAAAGGCAGGTTTTGACTTTGTGGATGTAAAACACTGTCATGGGTATTTGGGACATGAGATACTCAGCGGATACACCAGGGAAGGAAAATATGGAGGTAATTTTGAGAACAGAACACGGTTTTTAAGAGACATTGTTTCTGGAATTAGGTCCGAAGCACCTGGCCTTGACATTGGTGTGAGGCTAAGTGCATTTGATTGGATTCCCTTCAAGCCGGGAGCGGATGGAATTGGTGTAGCAGAAGAAGTCACAGGTAATTATGAGTATGCATTCGGTGGAGGTAAAACGGGAACTGATATTGATTTGACCGAGCCATTTAAATTGCTTGAGCTGATGCGCAGTCTGGATATCGAGTTGGTCTGTATGACTGCTGGCAGTCCCTACTACAATCCCCATATCCAAAGGCCTGCGATTTTCCCTCCTTCGGATGGTTATCAGCCTCCAGAAGATCCGCTTCATGGAGTAGCACGACAAATAAAAGTGGCTGGAGATTTGAAAAAAGCTTTTCCTGATATCGCTCTGGTTGGATCGGCGTATTCCTATCTGCAGGAGTGGCTCCCACACGTGGGTCAAAGTGTTTTAATAAATGGCATGAGCGATTTTATTGGGTTAGGCAGGATGGTATTATCCTATCCCGAAATGCCACGGGATGTGCTTGAGGGAAAAGGGCTGGCACGGAAAAAGATTTGTCGTACTTTTTCTGATTGTACCACCGCCCCAAGAAATGGAATGATTTCAGGATGCTTTCCTTTGGATCCTTTTTATAAAGCTTTAACTGAAGCTGATGAACTTAAAAAGATCAAAACAGGATGAGAAAAACAGCATTGATTACCGGTGGAAGCAGAGGCATTGGGCTAGGCATTGCCAAATCGCTATTAGCGAGCGGATATGAGGTGGCAATAAATGGTGTGCGCGAGGAAGGAAAGGTTGCTGCAGTGATGGACGAGCTTAGGAGTTCCGGAGGAAAAGTGGAATACATTCGTGGGGACATTGGGAATGATGAGGGCAGGTACCAAATCATCTCAGAGGTTAAGCTAAAACTTGGAACACTCAATGTGCTGGTAAATAATGCAGGTGTTGCTCCAAAAGAGCGAAAGGATATTCTGGAGATAAATGAAGAGGATTATGATTACCTGATGGATATTAACCTGAAAGGAACTTTTTTCCTGACGCAGGAGCTTTCCAAGCTGATGATCGACGCCAGGAAAAATGATCTATCAGCACTTTTCACCGTTGTAAATATTACTTCCATATCCGCTGAAGTTGCCTCAGTAAACAGAGGTGAATACTGTATTTCCAAAGCGGGATTATCTATGATGAGTAAGTTATTGGCCGTTAGACTGGGAGACGTTGGTATTCCAGTCTATGAAGTTCGTCCAGGAGTGATAGCAACAGATATGACGGCAGGGGTAAAGGAAAAGTATGAACAAAAAATAGCCGATGGGCTGCTGGTCGAAAAAAGAATGGGACAACCGGGAGACATAGGTAAAATTGTTGCTTCACTTGCTTCCGGCGGACTGCCTTATTCTACAGGTCAGGTATTGACTCCTGATGGTGGGTTGATGATTCAGCGCTTGTAGGTTGACGACAGAATAACATATTCAACGATATGTATTAGCTCTTAGGAGGTTGGTTTAGTTGCTGACTTTATTTAACTCTTTTCACTTCCCGATTTATCATACCTTGTAATACCCGATATGGAAAAGGTTAAAAAACCAACACAAGTGAAAAAGGCTCCCGAATTACTTAATGAAAATATTTTATTTGCAGTTAAGGGATTCGAAAGTATTTGTACAATTAGCATACCGAAACTCATGCTACCCATGAAGAAGATAAACAGCAGCAATTTTAGCTTTTTACTCATATTAAAATACTTTTCTATTTAACATAAATTCCTGTTCTCTATTATCGTATCATTAACGATAAAACCAAGTATAAGAATTCCAATGATGATTTTCATTCCCATTTCAGGTATTTCCGCCAATTGTGTTGTTCTTGGAATCCCAGCACTTCTCGGATTTTACGATTAGAAAAAAGGGCTTCGTGTTCTCCCAATTCACGACTGATTGGTACTCCTGGAAAAAACTGCTCTGCTAGTTTTTTCGTGGGAATTACTGCACCATTGTGGTCATTTCCAGCATTGAAAACCTGATAACCCAGACCGTCTTTTTTCAAACATAAATCCACAATCTGACCCAGGTCACGTGCATCGATATAGCAGAATGCATTCCTTCGGCGCACTTCAGGATTTTTGAGATAATTGGGGAATAATTCAACGTATTCATGAGGTTCGATTACATTTCCAATGCGAAGCGCATAAATGTCAAACCCCGAGCGTCGCTGAAAAGTCCTGGCCGTTTTTTCATTGACCACCTTTGACAAACCATAACTATCCATCGGATCAACATCATAGTCCTCTTCCAAAGGCAATACCTTAGGGTCAGTTTTTCCGTCTGAAAAGCAGATGCCGTAAGTTGTTTCAGAAGAAGCGATAATGATTTTCTTTATTCCAAGCTTAACCGCGGCTTCAATGACATGGTAAGTGCCCATCGCATTTACCCGGAATGTTTCGTTATCTGAATTGATCAGAATTCTGGGCACGGCAGCAAAATGTACCACAGCGTCAAACTTTGGTACGCCATTGCCAGGTTCCAACTCATCTAGCCCAGTATAAGAACTCATGGCATTAAACATTTGTCCAGAATCTGTAATATCGGCTATCAGGTTATCTACTCCAGGGTGATCTAATGGCACCAGGTCTACATTCATTACTTTATGTCCCTGGTCGAGCAGGTAAGGGATTACGTGCTTTCCTGCTTTTCCTGATCCTCCCGTAAAGAATATTCGTTTTTTAGACATTGTATTTACTATTTATGACTTGAAAGCAACTTAAACAGAGGTGGAAATAAAGCCAAAACTAAAAGGAAAAATCTGCATTCTGATTAACCCAGGATTTATTACCACAAGATGTATTTTTTGATACGCTGTTAAAGAGACAAGAATAGCGGCACTAAAGTTGATTCCGTCAAAAATAAAGTTATCTATTTGATGCTTGTCATTGTGAATCTACTTCACAGCATGTACCTTTCTATCAAACATCTTTAAATATGAAAAAGCTACTAGTTCTAACCGGAGGTGGTGATTGTCCAGGCCTCAATGCAGTTATGCGCGCGATTGTGAAACGTTCTATGCAGGAGCCAGATTGGAAAGTTTATGGAAGTATTGAAGCTTTTCATGGAGTTTTACGAGACCCAATAGAAATTGTAGCGTTGGATAATAGTCGCATTGCAGGAATTCATGTCAAAGGTGGTACGATTATAAAAACAACAACAAAGGGCGATCCATTCAATTACCCGGTTGTGCAGTCTGATGGAAGTGTCAGGATGGAAGACCGTTCTGATGAACTGATTAGCCGGATTAAAGAACTTGGCTTTGATGCGGTAATCAGCATTGGTGGAGATGGAAGTCAACGTCTGAGTCAAAAGTTGTTTGAAAAAGGTCTTCCTGTGATTGGCGTACCAAAAACAATAGATAATGACCTCTCAGTTACTGATTATACATTTGGTTTTCAGACAGCAGTGGAAGTTGCAACGGAGGCAGTGGATAAGCTCGTGACTACTGCAGAAAGTCACAACCGGGTAATAATCATGGAAGTGATGGGGAGAGATGCGGGCTGGATTGCACTGCATGCATCAATAGCAAGTGGAGTGGAGGTCTGTCTGATCCCTGAGATTCCCTATGATATAAACAAGGTTGTAGAGCGAATCAATAAACGCTATAATAATGGAAAGGGATTTGCCAATATCATCATAGCCGAAGGCGCAAAACCTATCGATGGAGAAGTGCTGGAACGAGAGAGTGATGAAGTTGGCTACCAGATGAAACGTCTTGGTGGGGTGGCTTATCAATTAAGCCACCAGATGAAGGAGGCAGGCTGTCAGGCAGATATCAGAGAAATGGTTTTAGGGCATTTGCAAAGAGGAGGCATTCCCATTGCCTATGATCGGATACTATCTGCTGCATTTGGAGTTAAAGCTTTTGAAATGGTCCTTGAGGGTAAGTTTGGCAAGATGGTAGTCTACAAAAACAATGACTATCAGGAAATATCACTGAAAGAGGCAACCGCCAAATACAACTTTGTAGATCCTCAAAAAACTTATTTAGTGACAGCAGCGAGGGGTGTTGGTATTTCTTTTGGGGATTGATTTATTGCCATTTGAAAGAAATTTCATTTGACTGGCTAATCAACAATTCCAGCCTTTTGTAAATGCTCCCTTAGTTTTTCAAGATCTTTGGCTATTACTGTCCGGGCGAACTTCATTTTTTGACTTTTGGTCAATGATTTTACTTCTTGCTCAAACAGCGGGTATTCATAATGGATGGAGATAGGCCCATTAAGTTCATAGGATTTATAGCATTCAAAATACCTGTTGAAATCAACCATCCCTGAGCCAATTGGCACACTTAAAGGTCTCCAGGTGTTGTCATCTCTTTGTTCCCATACGAAATCCTTGATGACTGAACATTTTATGAAGTCTTTTACCAGTTTAAATCCGGTTGGCCAGGACATTCCACCTTCTACTGTTGCATGTCGAATATCATATTGAATCCCAATCCATTCAGGGTTAAGGTCTTTCATTAGATACCATAGATCCCAAACAGGTCCTCCTACTCTTTCTCCCTGATGATTTTGATATGCACCATGAATGCCATATTTCTCATTTAAATCTGCCAATTGAGCAACTTTGGCACGAAGATCAATAAGGTTTTCTTCGATCCCCATGTTAGGTTCATATCGATAATAGCTCATTCGATAATACCCAACCCCATTTTCTGAAGCGGATTTTAATAGCGGTTCTGTAATTGGATCATTGGGGTCATTGATATTAGTAACCATCATGGGTACAGAGGTGCCTGATTTCCTGATTTTTTCGATAGCATCGGGTAAGGTCTTAACAGCTTCCGAATGCTCCACATGTCCACCTTTTCTGACAGTAAGATCTACCCCATCAAAACCTAAATCTTTAACAAATTTCCCTAGGTCTTCAGGGTCGATCCACTGTAGGTGCTTAGTGAATATGCAAATGGGGTTATTAAGCTTCGTTCGCGGTAAGGGGCTAGCGCTGAGGAATGTATTGGGCACGGTTACCAATCCGGCTGCCCCCGCTGCGGCCTGCTTTATAAATTTTCGTCTATCGTTCTTCGACATTTTTTATTGATTCAATATTGATGGAATCGTCTGCTGATAAAGTCTAATACCTCGGGTAAGGCAGTTCTCCAGTAGTGCCATCCATGGCCTCCATCACGTACCCGATACTCGTGAGTTATTTCCTTTTTTCGCATCGCTATGTGGATAAGGGAATTGCCTTCATAAAGAAAATCATCATCTCCACAATCAATGTACCACCTTACGGATTTGATTTTTTCTACATCTCCATTTTCAATCAAGGCAATTGCATTGTGGTTTTTGTAGTATTCATTCTTTTGCTCGCTGGTCAATTTTGTAATGCCGTTTCTTTCTAATATCCGATCTATATCATCTGGTCCCGAAGGACCAATGTAAGCACTGAGCGGGCATGCTGATGAGAACAAATCAGGTCGATGAAGTGCATACATAAATGTGCCTCCGCCGCCCATAGATAGTCCTGCTACCGCCCGATATCTTTTTTCACTTTTAATTCTATAGGTTTTTTCGATATGTGGCATGAACTCCTCAAAAAAGAAATCCTCGTAGTTCCAATCACCTTTTGGGCTGTTGAAGTAGCCTCTTTGTCCCGTGTCTGCATCAGGCATCACAATGATCATGGCTGTTGCTTTACCTTCCTTAATCGATTTGTCTGTTATATTTAATACTTCACCAAACTGGACCCATCCTGTCTGGTCATCTCCGCTTCCGTGCAATAAGTATAATACAGGGTAGCTTCGTTGCGATGAGTCATAATCAGGAGGTAAATAAATGGCATACTTACGATCCATCTTCAGGATCTTACTGGTCATTGTTAGGTTATCAAATACCTTTCCTCTTTGAGCATTTAGTAACAAGGGCAATAGGGCTAGAAACAAAATAGCAACTCTTTTCATGGGGTGAAATTAAATGACTGATTAGCAAGCCAATTTAATCAATTGTAGCCATTTACCGGGATGAATCCTAAGGATAGTGAATAGGAAATCCGTTAAATCAGATTTCCTCTGGAGAGAAATTGATCTTCTGAATCGAAAATGTTAAAATTTGATTTATCGAGCATCTTACCGTAAGCCACATAGTTTCCAGTTGGATCAAACAGGTTGAATCGCTTACTGGAAATGAATTTTCCAGACGAGATGAATTTTCCATCCGGATCAAAGACATTAAGTGTTTGGTTATTGATTAAACTACCGTTGGATATATAATTACCTTCTTTATCGAAAATATTAATTTTAAAATGCTTCTTAGAGACCTGGCTATTTTTTGGGTGTTTTCTTCTCAGGGGGTTCATAAATTTTCGTTAATAATTATGTTGTCAAAACCAATTTGGTTAATTATATGTAACAACATGTATTTAGCTATGAAAGTTCGACAAATAACTCATTTAGCTTTACTTTTCTGAAATCAAAAATCTCATTCAGTTTATTTTCGATAGTCAGTTTATTGGCGATTGCTCCCAAAAATCCAAATGGAGGCTGGTAGGTAATCAGGTCAGTCATCAAGACTCCTTTGGGTTTTGGTATTAATCTATGTTCGTGGTGCCAGATTTTGTAGGGCCCCGATCTTTGCTCATCAACAAAGTATACTTTATCATTCACATGGGTTATTTCTGTCACCCAATTGGATTTAAAACCTGGCAGAGGACTTACTTTATAACTGATCATCATTCCCTGATACATTTTCTCTGGGAGGTAAGAAGACGTAATATCAAAACCCATATAAGTAGGCGTGATTTTCTTTAGGTTTTTGGGAGAGGATATAAAATCCCACAATTCTTCAATCGAAGTGTCTAAAGTTTGTTTTCTATAAAACTGATATAGTGGCATTGATACTGACTTACGGAGGTTAAAGTCTTTATTTCGCCAAATTGTTTGGTAGATGCTTAAAATATTTAGTCACATATGAGTGGTTTTCATAGGCCAGTACAGGTTCATATTAACTACTAGATGAGCCTATTTTGCTTCAATTAAGCGTATGCTAAAAAGGGTGATCAGCTTTCATATGAGTTTTGAAGATTATTTAAATGCAGTTTCATTCCTTCATGAGAGGCTCTGAATCCAATTTTTTCATAAAATCTGATGGCATCTGCTCTTTGTTTATCAGAAGTTAACTGTAAAAGGTGAGCGCCTTTTTCCATTGCTCGATTGATAGCCCATTTTATAAGTAATTCTCCAAGACCTTTTCCTCTTTCACTTTCTTTTACCATTACCGCTTCGATCTGCGCCCTGATACCCCCCTGGTAAGTGAGGTATTGAATAAAGCTCATTTGAAATGTGGCTATGATGCCCTCCATATCATTTTCTATTACCATCAGTTCCTGATTTGGGTCTTCCATTATGTTAGAAAATGCCTGATAATAGGATGGAGACAATGGGGTACTAAATTTTTCTCTCAGCTTCCCAAGTTTATCATTTGAAAGAATCTGAATGATATCCGGGAGGTCTGCTTTGGTCGCTTCTCTAAACTTTACATTATTCATGGTTATATCCTAAATTAATTATTGTCAATTTCCTTTGCCAATTTTCTGCTACTTCACTTCATTTCTATTCCTTTTATTTTAATTTCACGATGTGGAAAGTTTTGTAGTATCGGCACGAAAATATCGACCCCTTGGGTTTGAGGAAGTTGTAGGTCAAGGCCACATTACTACCACACTAAAAAATGCGATAGATAACAATCACCTTGCTCAAGCCCTTTTGTTTTGTGGCCCAAGAGGAGTGGGTAAAACTACTTGTGCAAGGATATTGGCTCGAATGATCAATGGGTTTGAGGCAGGAGCAGAAAATCAGAACAGCAACTTTAACATTCATGAATTAGACGCAGCTTCTAATAATTCAGTAGATGATATCCGTAACCTGACTGATCAGGTCCGTTATCCTCCACAGCAGGGAAAGTTTAAGGTCTATATCATAGATGAGGTTCACATGCTTTCAACCCAGGCTTTCAATGCATTTTTGAAGACACTTGAAGAGCCACCGGAATATGCTATTTTTATTCTGGCCACTACCGAGAAACATAAAGTTATCCCAACTATATTGTCTCGCTGTCAGATTTATGATTTTAATAGGATTGAAATTGTAGATATCGTTGACCAGCTAAAGAAAATAGCTCAACAAGAGCATGTCGAGGCTGAAGAAGAGGCTTTACATTTAATTGCTCAGAAAGCGGATGGTGCATTGCGTGATGCATTATCTATTTTTGACCTGATTGTTACTTTCTCTTCGGACAACAAGATAACTTATCAAAATACCATCAAGAATCTTCATATTCTTGATTATGAGTATTACTTCCGGGTAACAGATTTCCTGAAAGAGGATGACATGTCTAATGCCTTATTGTTATTTGATGAGGTCTTAAAAAACGGATTTGATGGACATAATTTTCTTACTGGACTTCAGGAACATTTCAGGAATCTTCTGGTGTCGAAAAATGAAGAAACGGTGAGCTTGATGGAGGTATCGGAATCACTAAAACAACGATATCTGTCTCAATCAGAAGCGGTCAGTGGTTCTTATTTGTTAACTGGTTTGAACCTGATGAATCAGTTTGATCTGAACTACAAAGTCAGTAGAAATCAGCGATTACATATAGAGCTTTGTCTGATGAAGCTAGCACAACTCAATAATGCTGTTCGACTTGCCCAATTGAGCTCCGATGAAGGGGCAAAAAAAAAAGTAGCAACGACGACCAGGTAGAAGGAGAGCAAACAACAGCACACAAGCCTGAGGATCCCTTAACTCCTGATAAGGATAAAGATGCCTCTGAGAAAGTAGAAGAACCATCACCATCCGAAGAACCTAAGCCAATTCCGCATACACCAAAGATCTCAGCGGTAGCAAAAAGTATTTCTATTCAGCCAAAAGAGACTCCAAGTCTTGTAAGAAAAAAGAACGTTGAAAGTGATGAGGTTAAACCTGAAGTAAGTGTATCGATAGAGGAGAGTGAACCATTTAATGATGAAGCGCTTCAAAAAGCCTGGACCGAATTTAGGGAACTAAGTCAGGAAAAAGGTGTATCTGATACCGAAATGCTGGTTCTCAACAGGGCTGTCGAAAAAACAGGCGATCATGACGTAATCATTCATTTGGCAAGTTCTCTGGAAACAAGCATATTGGAGAGACTTGAGCAGAGTATTGTTCAATTCTTTAGAAAGCGCTTGAAAAACTCATTCATTCTCTTACAGAAAGATGTTTCAGAGCAGGAAAAATCCAAAAAGTTGTACACGAGTAAGGAAAAATACGATTATATGGTCGAACAAAATCCAGCACTGAAAGACCTAAAAGAACGGTTGGGGCTTGATTTTGAGTTTTGAGCTGCTTATTTCTTTATTTTCAGCTCCTCTCCAATAGCTAGTTCAGCTGTTTCTTTTTCATTCAGCTGCATCAGTTCCTCCACACTTAATCCAAACAATCTGGCAATTTTATAAAAGGTATCACCTGCTTCTACAGTATACAGATTCCCTTCTCCTTCGTCTTTCTTTATTTCATCTTCAATCAAATTTTGTACGAATGGAATGACCAGCTCCTGACCGGGTTTGATGGGGTCTCCTAAATTCAGTCTGTTTCTTTTTAATATATCCACTATATCAACTTCATACATTCTGGATAAGCTATAATAGGTATCATCGGGCTGTACTACATGAACCTTTTCCTTGCCTGAAGCTTTTTCCACTTCACTTTCATCATAGTCTTCCAAAATGCCCACTTCGATTGGAGAGTTGATGAGTAGCTTTTGTCCGGGATTGATGGACTCATTTTTTTTCAGACCATTCCAATCTAAAAGATCTTCTACGGTAATGTCATATTTTTTAGCAATTCCATAAAGCGATTCACCAGCCGCTACTTCATGAACATCTACCTTTGGCTTTTCCAGTTGAACAGGTTGAGAACTAATTTCTTTTGTTACAGGTGGCTTTACCAGCGGTGTTTGCTCAGTCTTTTCAGTATTCTGCGTTAGCGTTTTTACAGTATTGGTCTGCTCGGCTACTTGTTCTTTTTTTTGAATTGCTTGTGGTTTTGGCGCATGTTTCACCGTGGGATTCTCCACTTTTCTGTATGCAGGTGGGATGTTTTTGGGCCTTTTTTCTTTTAACCATAGAATTCTTCCAGGTTTAAGCTTTTCAGAATTGCCTATTCTGTTCTTTTTACGAATCTTTCGAAGTTTAATGCCATATCGTTGAGAGATTTCCCATAGGGATTCTCCATATCCTGTAACATGATACCGGATGTTAGACCTGTTTCTTTTAGACTCTGTGAAGTAAAATTTACCAGCCTCTACTTTTTTAGAAGCATCCAGGTCATTGAATTTAACCAATCGGTCAATTGAAGTCCCACTTTTTGTTGCTAAGGATTTCCAATCATCACCAGGAGTAGCCAGTACTGTTTTCCTGTAATTTACTTCCAGGATAATGGTTTTACTTAATGTATTGACCTCACTAACAATTTGTGCGGGGTAAGTAGTTTTTTCAGATGGTGCTGATTTCTCAGGTTCCTTGATGTTTGGATGCTTGCCTTTCACAGGAATAATGACCGGATATATACGGTCATCAGGTACTTTACCATAAGAAAGCCACTTATTGAATTGATGGAGCATGACTTCATCTGTTTCTAATTTTTTAGCAATTTCCTTGAGATCTTTGTTATTGCCCTGCCGATAGACAATCAATTCCATTCCCTCCGAATGGGGTTGGCCAACGTCATCCTTAAACGCAATTACATGAGCGATGAAACGTTTGACATACCAATGTGTCTTATGGTCAATTGTTAATTTATCAGCGCCAATTCCATCATTGTCGATGTAAGGTTTTACACCACCAGGACCAGTCATGTAGGCATTGACAGCATAGATCCAATTTTTTAGCATGAAGTTATTTCGCTTCATATATTTTGCTGCACCGTGTGATGAGGCGACAATGTTTTTTCTCTCATCTATTTTACTGTCTACTCTTAGTCCAACTTCACGCGCAGTAAAATCTTTAAATTGCCAAAAACCAACAGCTTTGGCACTGGATACTGCGTCAGCGACAAGCACACTCTCCTGCAGCGATAGGTATTTTAAATCATCTGGCACGCCTTCATCCCTAAGCGCTTTTTCTATAAGGGGAAAATAAAGATTAGCCCTGTCTAGCTTGATGTTAAAATACTTTTCACTTGCTCTCAGTGCGTTCACATCTTTTTGAATTTCTTTCTGAGCTTCAGAAGTAATTTTAAGTTTGACCTCGGCAATTTCAATGGAAGCAGGAACCCGCGGAATGGGAAAATCTTCCGCACTTACCTTTTGTAAGCAGATGAAGAACAAAAAGATGGCGGTGGTTCTTTTCATTTTTTCCTTGCAATCAAAATTCCGTCCCTGACCGGGAGCAAAAGGTTTTCTACACGATCATCCATGTGGACTTGATTGTTAAAATTCCTGATGGCTTCGGTTACTGAATCTTTTTCCGAAGGGGCGTATACTTTGCCGCTCCAAAGTACATTATCAGCTATGATATAACCTCCTGGCTGGATGTGATCGATTGTAAGTTCAAAGTATTTAGGATAATTTTCTTTATCAGCATCTATGAAGACCAGGTCCCAGGGCTTTATTAAATGGGGTAGAACCTCCACGGCATTTCCAACGATCGTATTTATTTGATCCTGATAGGGTGATTCTTTGATGTATGCATTAATCTTTGCCTCCAACTCCTCATTTTTTTCAATGGTAAATAATTGGCCTTCCGGATCTAATCCTTCAGCAAGACACAACGCCGAATAACCGGTGTAAGTACCTATTTCTAAAATGAATTTTGGGCGAATCATTCTGGAAAGAAATGAAAGTAAACGTCCCTGCATATTCCCAGATAACATTCTGGGGCGGAGCTCCTGAATATGGGTCTCTCTTCTGACTTTTTCTAATAGAGAATTTTCCTCGCTGGTATGATCGTCTGCATATCTTTGAAGTAATTCAGGAATCAATGACATGGCCGTAAAATTAAATGATTTGATCAATGTTTTTGATCCTTATACTAAGTAGTCTTATCTTGATGTCGTTAAACCGTAAATATTTAATCTCAGGACCCTATTTACTGTATTAAATTTTCGTATGACCCAAAGTAACGACTCCAAAAATAACCGCCGATATTTTTTTTCAGTGAAATATAGTATGCTCATCTTATGTACACTTGTTTTCTTCCTTTTTTCAGGGTGTAAAAATGAGAAGGATCCTGAAGTTTTATTAAGAGCAGCACTGATCGTCAATGAGGGTCATCCCTGGCATGAAGCATTTGTTTTTCTAAGTAAAACACTGGAAAAGGAATCGGACGGTCGCATCCGATTAGAGGTCTATCATTCGGAGCAACTGGCTAAGGAAATTGAAGCAATCAGGTTGATCCAGGCTGGAGTCATTGATATGACAGTTACCGGATCCACACTTAGTAATTGGGTTGAGACTGCCGCCTTTTGTGAAATACCTTATTTATTGACAAATAGTGATGATATGAGAAAACTACTTAATCATCCTATGGGAAAGATGATTGAGGATGAGATACTGGAGAGTACAGGATTAAGGGTAGTTTGTTATTTTGAAAGAGGGGCACGCCACCTTACGGCTAATCGCCCGATTAGACATCCAGATGATCTAAATGGCCTTATTCTTAGGGTGCCCAACGTGCCTGCATACATTACCGCCTGGCAAGCCATGGGAGCAAAACCTACCCCAATGGCATTTTCTGAAGTTTTTACTGCACTTCAACAAAACACAATTGATGCTCAAGAGAATCCGATGGCTATGATTAAAGCGGCTGGTTTTGCCGAAGTGCAGAGCCATCTAAACCTGACAGGGCATGTAGTCAGCTGGGTATATCCTGTTTTAGGAGAAAAGCAATTTCAGGCAATGCCTGAGGATCTCAAAGCAATTTTTGTTGCATCAGTGGATAAAATGCAAAAGTATGAGCAACAATTAACATTGGAAAATGAATTAACCATACGAAAGGAGCTGGAAGCAAAAGGCATGACAATGGTAGAAGTAGATAAGGAAGCATTTGCTGAAAGATGTGAACAGGCTATTTATGAGAGTTTTTCGCCAAGAATGAAGAAACTGTATAAAGAGATTTTAGAAATTACACGAAACAAATAACATGTTAGGAAAGCTATTGTCTTTTGGCACATTGTTGAGTTCTTTAGGGCTTATCATGTCTGTGATTGTTCAGATATATGGCAGGTTTTTTATGGCCAGTGCTCCTTCCTGGACAGAGGAAGCTGCAAGGTTCTTTTTTATCTATGCGATGAGCTTTGGTGCCGGTCTTGCACTTAGAGACAATGAATTTGTAAAATTGGATATTATATTCAGGAAATTAAGTTTAAAAACTGAAAAACGGCTTAAGATCTTGCTTTCCTTTGCTGCAATTGTACTTTTTACAGTTACAGGAGCATGGTCGATCCAATACCTGATTATGGGATTAGATGAGCAATCCCCAAGTATGGGTATGACTATGGCAATACCTTTTGGAGGGATAACCCTTATGGCCATATCTGTCGTCTATTATTCTGCTTTCACGATACGTAAACTAATTAGGGACTGACATATGATCTGGATATTGTTTGCCATTTTTTTTATCTGCCTGCTCCTGGGTGTTCCTGTGGCTTTCTCTTTGGGCATGTCCTGTTTGGGTTATTTGATTTTCAGTGACATCCCCCTGATTGTTATTCCTGCAAAACTATATTCCGGAATAGATGTATTTGTGTTGTTGAGTATTCCAGGTTTTATTTTAGCAGGAAACCTTATGAATCACGGGGGATTAACGGATCGGATAATTCAATTCTGTAATCACCTACTGGGGCACATCAGAGGTGGTCTAGCGGTAGCAAATATTGGGTCTTCGATGCTATTTGCCGGTATATCCGGAACAGCTGTTTCCGATGCTTCCAGTATTGGTTCGGTCATGATACCGGCCATGAAAAAGGAGGGCTATGATGGTGCTTTTTCCTGTGCAGTAACCGCATCATCCTCTACGGTAGGCCCTATTATCCCACCGAGTGTACCGATGATCATCGCAGCAACACTCACAGGTTTATCCGTAGGTAAATTGTTTTTGGCAGGAGCCATTCCTGGGTTTATGTTAGGTTTTGGAATGATAGCTGTTGCAATTTTTATTGCCAGGAAGAAAAAATATCCCAAGCATGAGCGAAGCTCTTTGGCTGAGATTTTTAAAGGTTTTATCAACACTTTTTGGGCCTTGATGATGTCCTTTATAGTTCTTTTTGGGATTATTGGGGGTATTTTCACTCCTACTGAGGCATCCATCATTGCAGTTCTATATGCAGCAGCGGTAGGATTAGCCTATAGAAGAATAAATTTGGGTAAGCTACCAGCTATCATCATAGATTCGATGAAAATGTCAGCTTCTCTCATGGTCTTGGTTGGTTTCGCAAATCTATTTGGATGGATATTAATCGTAGAAAGGGTACCACAATGGGTTTCAGAGGGTCTGTTAGGTTTTTCAGATAACAAATATGTAATCCTACTATTGATAAACATCATACTCATTTTTGTAGGTACCTTCATGGAAACGATCGCGGCTTTATTGGTGATGTTTCCAATCCTGTTGAAAGTTGCACTAACCGTAGATGTAGACCCTGTTCATTTTGCCGTAATTGCGGTGCTCAATCTGATCATCGGTTTAACAACACCTCCGATAGGAATCTGTCTGTTTGTGACATCCAGCATAGGAAAGACACCGATTGACCAGGTAGCCAAAGCTAATTGGCCATTTTTGCTCCTATCCTTAATTGTGTTGACTTTAGTTACCTTATTTCCTCAACTTTCCTTGTTTTTACCTTCACTTTTTGCGGAATAGTTCCCCATATTCTTCAGTACTCTAGTACAAATATGTCAGGAAAAACCTGTCTATCAGAACAATTTTAAGAATAGCTGAAAATCAGTGATTTCCGGTATGATTAGCATACTATCTCAACTATCTAGCGGTAACCATTATTAATCCTATTACAGCCCAAAAATCTTTAATACATAAATAATATTAATGTATTACATTAAATATATAAATAAAAATATATGGATATATTTTATCAAGTTTGCATTGGAATTTAAAACAATCAACAAATGAAAACTACTGAAACAGTCCAGGAATTAAACAAGTTAAATATTGAAAACGGTCAATATGACCTTGTGAAAGGAGATTTCACTCCAGAAGATGCCTCCGAAATCCTAAATCACATGTTAAATAAGAAAATCAATTTTCATCAATGCAGGAATTTTGGTCAAATCATAAGACTTGGTGAGAGCGATGAAAAATCTGAGATTAGAATTGAGGAGCTGAAATCATGTCAGGAATCCATAAATGAGATCATCAAAAACGCTGAATCAATCGGTAAGAACGTTCGAATTAAAACTGAGATTTCAATTGAGCTTATCTAAATCCAATAATCAATAAAAATTATTTATAGATGATAACTAACCTACTAGCCTCAATCATTCTAATTTCTCCATTACTTTATTTTACGGTTGCTGCTATTTCCAGAATTGATTCTGGTTTAAGACCGAGTGTACTTAAAAGATTAAGTAATGTCGTTTCATTATTTAGCATCGCGCTTTCAGTATTCTGTGGATTACTCGTTTTTGAGTTTGGTCTACTTGAGAGTAAACTTATTGGTTTGAACGAACTAGGACTAAGTGTTCGTCTAGATACAGTAAGTATTTTAATGTTCTCCATGATTGCGTTATTATCATTCATCGTTCTCAGGTTTAGTTACAATTATATGGATGGTGATGAAAGGCAGGGGGCATTTATTGGAAGGCTGGGTGCAACAATAGCTTCAGTACAACTACTTGTTCTTTCAGGTAACTTATTTATGTTGTTAATCTCCTGGGTGTTGACAAGTATCTGTTTACATCGGCTATTGATCTTTTATGAAGATAGACCAGGTGCGGTAATTGCAGCTCGTAAAAAGTTTATTGTAGCTCGTTTAGGTGATTTATGCCTTGCTGGAGCGGCTATTATCTTGTATTTCCAATTTGGTTCTGGAAACTTAGAAGTCATATTTCAGGGCATCAAAAATAATGTCACATCAGGAGTTCCATTTGCAGGATTAGAAATTACAGCTTTGCTACTCGCTTTTGCCGCAATTCTTAAATCCGCACAATTTCCAACTCATGGTTGGTTAATTGAAGTAATGGAGACGCCGACTCCGGTATCAGCGTTACTCCATGCAGGACTTTTAAATGCAGGACCATACCTAATTATAAGAATGGCATTCATTATGGATGCAAGCACATACGCTCCGTTGGTATTAATGACAATTGGAGGATTCACAGCATTATTCGCTTCAGTCGTATTTCTTACGCAAACTTCTGTCAAAACTGCTCTTGGGTATTCAAGTATCGCTCATATGGGTTTCAGTTTGATGGTTTGTGGATTAGGAGTTTACCCCGCAGCTATGCTTCATTTAGTGGCTCATTCATTTTATAAGGCTCATTCATTTCTTTCTTCAGGAAGCGTAATTGAAATGATTAGATCTTCTAAACTCTCCTTACAAACGCGAGTTGGAAGTCCTTTTAAAATTGCTCTTGGAATAATTTTAGCGCTAGGCGTGTATACTGGGTTTGCAATTGTTTGGGGTATTGATCCGGTCAATGAATTCTCTCTTCTGGCCATCGGTGGAATAATTGTAATGGGTTTGTCAAGAATATTTATTTCAGCGATAGACTCCAATGGAAGCCTAAAGCTAGTATTGCGAGCTTCTATCCTTGCTGTTGTTATCACAACCTCATTTTTTACACTGGAAGCCGGTACACATATGTTGCTAGCCGGGCAGGTGCCTGAAATCGCAAAGCCTCAGCTGGCTGAGGTCTATGTAATTAGCTTCATCTTACTGGCTTTTGCCACTACTGTTGGAGTCCAGATTCTAGCCCCTTTTATGCCGAACACCTCATTTAATCGGTCATGGGCAGTCCATTTGAGGAATGGGCTTTATGTTAATACCGTGTTTGATAGGGTTGTTGGTGCATTGCACATCAAAGCACCGCAAACAAGATCACTCTTATTTGATAACGACAAGGTATACGATCACGAAAAATCGGCCCAAGAGGATGTTTTTGAAAAACAATCAGCTTAGATAAGATTACTTTTTGTTTAAAAAATTAACAATGATAAAGGAAAAAA
The DNA here is from genome assembly GCA_043554545.1 of Marinoscillum sp. Classification (GTDB taxonomy): domain Bacteria; phylum Bacteroidota; class Bacteroidia; order Cytophagales; family Cyclobacteriaceae; genus UBA7330. The sequence goes on from CP121337.1 coordinate 635,200, forward strand.
TTATCCAGGACATTGATCTTGGAAAAGTAGCAAACCAAAGTAAAGCAATTGAAAACACCTTGCGAATAGCGTGTAAGAAAATTGCGCCAGTTTGGTCACTTGAAAACTTTGTGGCTGTAAACCCTTACATGGGTCACGCAAACAAAAAATTTGAAACAGTTGCCCAGGAACTTGCCGCCACCGGAGGGATTGAAATGACATTGCCTACATCGTATTATCTCCAAAAGATTAAGGAGGGAAAGATGAGTAAAGAAGATATCGCTACTGTTTTATCTAAAAGAAAAGAACCAAATGCGCCAGATGTGGAACAATTTCTTCAGAATCTAGATGATGTTTTGGATGATAATGAAGGAGCGATACGAATAATTACAGTAGCTGATGTTGCCACCAGATTGACAACAAAAGACTGGAATAGATTTGTCACTTCTAGAATTTCTTCATGGGCGGCTTCCTATTTTGACAAAGGACAAGCACTTTGGGCAGCCTCAAACAAAGAAGAAAATCTGTTTTTAGCCTGGAAGGAGGAAGCTTCAGTTGACCGTACGCCCGAATTAACAGGGCTAAAGGGTTTTAGAAAGTCTGTTAAGGCGCTTCCAAATGAATCAATGCATGCTACCATGGTAGCCTTAGAGAGGTTGGGAGTTCCCGCAGACGGAATGAATAATTATCTTCATCGGTTATTGCTGCGAATGGGTGGGTGGTCTGCTTATGCTGCAAGACTTGATTGGGAAAATGAACTATATGGAGGAAAAGATGGGAAACTCATACAGTTTTTGTCAATTCTGATTTGTTGGGAAGCTTGTTTACTTGATGCCAGCATACACCCTCAAATGCAGAAGCAATGGGAGAAGTCATGCAAATCGCTATCGGAAGTAGATGTAGAAAAGAATTTGAATCAAAAATTGGTTCAGAAATTGATTTTGCAGGAAGCTTTTGACCTGGCAGCACAACGTAAAATTGTAAATAAATTACAGCTTAATAAAGGCTCATTAGTTGAACAGAAAGGCCGATTCAAAGCTCAGGCAGTTTTTTGTATAGACGTACGTTCGGAAGTTTTCCGAAGAAACTTAGAATTAACAGACAAGGGTATCGAGACCATGGGGTTTGCAGGTTTTTTTGGGTTCCCAATAAACTACATTCCCATAGGTCATGAGCATGGACTTGCTCAATGTCCGGCACCATTACCAACAGGACCAACGATTATGGAGTCAGTCTCAGATAGTAAATCTTTACAAAATGTTGTGGCAGACCGTGCGTTGCACCATCAATTACATAGTCTTTGGAGATCATTTAAGTCAGGAGCTGTTACCTGTTTTAGCTTTGTTAGCCCGATGGGATTGTCCTATTTACCCAAACTATTTACTGATTCATTTGGCATAACCAGACCTGTTCCTCACCCTGATAGAGCAGGCTTAAATAAAAAGCACATAGCTGGCAAAGGTGTAAGTTTATCTGAGTCTACATTTGGATCAGAAGCAGTGGGTATATCTATACCAGATCAGTTGAAAATGGCAAAAAACGCACTAAATGCGATGTCACTAACTGATAACTTTGCAAAGTATGTGTTGATCGTTGGACATGGAGCTACTACAGTCAATAACCCGCATGCAACAGGTCTGGATTGTGGAGCTTGCGGAGGACACTCGGGAGAGGCAAATGCCAAAGTCGCAGCTTCTGTCCTTAATAATCAAAAGGTTAGAGAACTGCTTAAAAAAGAGCATATCAGTATTCCTGAAGATACCATTTTCGTTCCTTGTTTACATGATACCACTACTGATGAGGTGAGTATTTTTGACCAGATTGAATTACCTAATAACAGAAAAGAGGAATTCGATGAATTAAAGAAGTCATTGGAAATGGCGGGATATTTAACTCGACAAGAACGCGCATTAAGAATGTCTATGAATGGTAAAGTGAATGTAGATGAGTCCGTAAAGGCAAGAAGTAAAGACTGGTCTCAGATAAGACCAGAATGGGGACTTGCCGGGTGTTCTGCATTCGTCGTTGCCCCCCGCGAGCGAACCAAAGGAATTGATCTTGAAGGGAAGTCTTTCTTACATACCTATGATTGGAAAAAAGACACTGAATTCTCCATCTTAGAACTAATTATGACCGCTCCGATGGTTGTGACCAGCTGGATTTCTTTACAATATTATGCGTCGACTGTAGATAACAAAACCTATGGTTCTGGTAATAAGACGTTGCATAACGTAACTGCTGGTCTTGGAGTGCTGGAAGGTTATTCTGGAGATCTAAGAGTAGGGTTACCCATGCAGTCTGTTCATGATGGAAAAGACTATCAACATGAGCCATTGAAGCTGAATGTGATTATTGAGGCACCGATTGAAGCCATGAATAACATTCTAGAAAAGCACTCATCCGTTCAGGATTTATGTGATAATGGTTGGATTAATCTTCTTGCGATGAATGAAAAAGGAGAGGTATCGCATAAGTATGAAGGTAAATTGAATTGGCAAGAATTTTAGTTGTAAGTTGAAATCTTCGAGGCCGGGTCTGCGTTAAGTGGGTCTGGCTTTTTTTATGGATATCATCAATAATTAATTCACTTATCAGGTTAGGCTGAAATGGGAAACAGCAGTTTTATTGAACTAAATCTTTTTCGCAGTTAGTTAATTTCATCATGTATTGTAGTAAGTTCAAAAGAATAATGTAGTGTTTACTTGTCACCAATCAAGGATATCTTTGATATCTTCGAAAAGAATTGCAATGATATCTTCGAAAAGAATTGCAATCAAATCAATCACAAAATGAAAAGTGCTGTATTACTATTTGCTTTATTACTAGCTATTGGATGTGAAAACAAAACAGAAACTGCTAGTGATGGGGGACCTAATATGAAGACTATGAAAGAGACAACTGCAAAATTACGTCATGTGGTTTTATTAAAATTTAAAGAATCAGCTACAACAGCTGATATTAAAGAGGTTGAGGAGGCATTTCTTGCTTTACCTTCAAAGATTAAGGAGATAAATGACCTGGAATGGGGATTAAATAACAGTCCTGAGGGATTAGATAAAGGTTTTACCCATTGCTTTTTCCTCACTTTTGATAGCGAGGAAGCCAGGGCTACATACCTTCCTCATCCGGACCACAAAGCTTTTGGTGATGTATTAGGTCCACATTTGGCGGATGTAACTGTAGTTGACTATTGGGTTAAGTAAGCGGTTATTAATCGTTCATAAGGAGATCAAGACTTGCGTAAGTGCAGGACGATAATTCTTTTTAAAAGTGATTTTCCTGATATGCTCATCGTGAATGGTAAATAAGAGTTTCTCTAATCAATTTTAGATTATTGTGCGATCTGTCATAAGGCTTTATGTCATGAAGTTTTTCATTTTAATTACCACCATCTTATTTTATTCCTGCTCGCAAGGATCAAATAAAGATAGGGGAGCCGATTTAGGTGAACCAATTGGAATACTCGTATCACCAAATGAATTGGCAGAGATTAAGGCTCTAGCAGCATCGTCTGTTGAGCCACATCAGACTAATGTGAAATTATTTCTAAGCTATATCGATAGCTTAATGGTGGTGTCTGATTCATGGCCTGAGCTGTCAGGGGAAGTTGTGGTTGTAGGACGAAGTTCTGGAAACCCAATTCAAATCAGCTCTACAGGTGGTAGACTTGCTTATGGAACGGCTTTAGCATGGCACTTGACTAAAGATCCTAAATACGCAAAAAAGTCCAGAGCACTTATACTAGACTTAACTGATACTTATGGATACAGAAACGCTGAAGAGGAGGCTTTTCATTGGGGTGCTCAGGGAATCCTAAATCTGGCAAGAGGTGGCACTCCCTATATTTACGCAGCTGATTTGCTTGAGGGGTGGGAAGGTTGGTCACCTACAGATAAGCTTGAATATCAGGTTTGGTTACGTGACATCATGTACAGTAAAGTTTCATGGGCCAGTAGGTACCGAAAAAATAATTGGGGTGTCTCAGGATCTTTTTCAGCTGCACTAATTGCATACTATCTCAAGGATCATTCGGATTGGGAACTGGAAGAATTTAGCCCCATTACACAGAAACTATCGCCAAAAGAAGCATTTAATTCTCATAATTATTATCAGCATGGACGGTTACAAACAACCGATGAATGGGAAATGGATGCCAAAGTCAAACTCCCTTTATGGGGGATATTGCCTAATGGAGCAATTCCTGAAGAAATAAGAAGAGGTGATGACCCCATAGATGGGGATTGTTTGCCCTCAGACGGTAGTGGGACACATTATACGATGACTCATATCGAGCATCTCACTGCTCATGCAGAATTTTTACGGCGCCTGGGTGATACTTCACTTTATGACAATGTGGAGGCTGATGGATCTGGTTCGTTACTTCAGGCGTATCTGTTTGTCATTGATAATCCGATCAAATCTCATTGTTTTACAGAGGCCCGTAGGAATGCACTCTATATGGCTTATAACTATTACAAGCATCCGGCAATGTTAGCGTCATTAAAGACTTGTGGACCCGGAAATATCATGGGGCAGCGATTAGCTTTATATGGCCGACTTACACACCCCTATGAAATGGTTGAGGATCGATAATCCTAACCATTAGGTGTTCCCTGCTTGATACGTAAGCATGCTCATCTGATCGGTATCAAAGGATTCGTTTGCCAGGTCCATTAATTGATGAGCATTTACCCCGTCAATTTGATCAAAAAGATCATTCAGATCGGGAACTTTGTTCAGGTCCAGGATGCTTTTGGCCATCATGAGCATTATTGCACTGTTATTCTCCTCTGACATTGCAAGCTGACCCTTTAATTGTTGTTTGGCCTGATGAAGTTGAAGCTGTCCGAGCGGTTTTTCTTTGAGTAGTTTCAGCTCGCGATGAATTATCTTCAAACTCTTCCCCAGGTTTTTAGGGTCTGTGGCGAAATATATTCCAAAAAGGCCAGTTTCCAGGTATGCAGAATAATTTGCATCAATTCCATAGACAAATCCATACTTCTCCCTTAAAGATAGATTGAGCCTTGAGTTCATACCGGGTCCTCCAAGGATATTCACTAACATAAAGAAAGGTATCCTTTTAGAATCTTTTATTCCAAAACTGGTGGTACCCATAGCCACGTGTGACTGTGAGATGGGTTTAACAATTGATTTTTGAACGGGGTTGTAAACTTCAAAAAAGTTGCGTTTGGAAGTGTGGTTTTTGTGTGGCTGTGGAGCAATGTATTTTTCAACCATTTTGAGGAGTTTCTTCATAGGATAATTTCCTACACTAGAAATGATGATCTTTTCGGTATTAAGATTTCTTTTGATAAAATCAACGAAGTGGGGCTTGTGAAAGCTATTCACAGAATCCTCGGTCCCAAGGATGTTTTTACCAAGCGCATGGTTCTGAAAAATCACATCATCAAATTCATCTTGTATGGCATCATCTGGTGTATCCCGATACATTGACATTTCTTCCAGAATGACCATCCTTTCTTTTTCAATTTGACTCTCTGGAAAGGTGGCGTTAAATGTAATATCAGCAAGTAACTCAACAGCTTTTTCGAGGTGATTGTCGAGTAAGGAGGCATAAAAGCATATTTTTTCCTTCGTCGTATAGGCATTGAGTTCTCCACCTAAGGACTCCAGGCGATTCAAGATATGATAAGCCTTCCTTTTAGCGGTGCCTTTGAACGCCATGTGCTCCCAGAAGTGGGCAATGCCCTGTTCATGTGGAAATTCATCTCTACTTCCGATATCAAGCATAATCCCGACGTGAGCAATTTTTGTGCTCGGCATTTGCCTGTGCATGACACGCATTCCATTTTCTAAGTCGATCAGCTCATACTCCTTCATAAGGCCTGCAAATTTATCTAATTTTATGGCGGATGCATCAATTTAAAAAGATACTAATTATCCAGACCGCATTTATTGGGGATGTGATTCTGGCTACCGCACTCATTGAAAAACTCCATCAGCATTTTCCGGAGGCACGGATAGATTTCTTGTTAAGAAAAGGAAATGAAGGACTTGTGAATAATCATCCCTACCTGCATGAAGTGTTGATATGGAATAAAAAGTCAGACAAATTGGTGAATTTGTTTAAAATGTGCCTTGAGATCCGAAAGAACCAATATGACCTGGTGGTCAATCTTCAGCGGTTTTTATCTTCAGGACTTTTTGCTGGATTATCTCGGGCTAAGAAAGTTGTTGGTTTTAAAAAGAACCCACTCAGCTTCATGTTTCATGAATCTATGAAACACCAGATTGGTGATGGAACACATGAAGTTGACAGAAACTTACAACTGGTTGCTTCTTATACGAATAGATCTTTCACTTTACCAAAACTGCATCTTGCTAACGATGACCTTGAACGGGTAAAATTATATCAGGAAAAGGATTACATAACGATCGCGCCGACTTCTGTTTGGTTTACCAAACAACTCCCCAAAGAAAAGTGGATTGCTTTCATTCAGCATACTGCTTTTGAGGGTGATATATATCTTTTAGGAAGTCCGGAGGATTTTGAGAAAGTGGAGGAGATAAAAGTGGCAGTGAATAGGCAAAGTGTAATTAACCTTTGCGGTAAACTTAGCTTACTACAATCTGCCGCTCTCATGCAGAAAGCAAAAATGAACTACATGAATGATTCGGCTCCTCAACACCTTGCCTCTGCTGTGGACGCTCCCACCTGTGTTGTTTTTTGTTCAACCGTGCCGGATTTTGGATTTGGTCCATTATCTACCCATAGCATAATTGTAGAAACAACGCAAAAACTTGACTGTAGACCCTGTGGTTTACATGGTCATAAATCATGTCCGGAAGGGCACTTTAATTGTGCATTTTCTATTGAAACTTCTTCATTGGAATCCGCGTTATAGGTTATAAAATGCAATAAGTCTGAAGATTTTTCGTTAAATTTGCAGCATGACAGGCACGATGCACATCCTATCTTTATGAACCTTTCGGTTATAATGTACATGTTTTAAGTCACCTGTTCATTTTTGTAATACAAGTAATTTATATGAACATTTTTGTAACAAAGTTAAATTATGGTACCTCGGAAGTATCATTGAAAGAACTCTTTGAAAAGTATGGTGAGGTATCCTCGGCCAAGATAATAATGGACCGTGAAACCTCTCGTTCCAAAGGATATGGTTTTGTCGAAATAGATGACGATGAAATTGCTAAGCAAGCCATTGAAGAATTGAATGAAACTGAATTTGAAGGAAATACAATAATTGTAAAAGAAGCTCGTCCTCGCGAAAACTCTGGGAACAGAGGAGGCGGGTATGGTAATGATAGAAACTTTAATCGATACTAATTATGGCAAGACCTGCAACGGCTCCCATCAAATTAAAAGATGGATTTTATATTGAATTAAGAAATCAAGGTGGACTTAAAGGGATAAAACTTCGTAGAGAGTCCATTAATCAGGTGTTAGTAGCTATGAAGAAATATAGTAAAACCTACGACGTACACTATCTCGGTGAGTATAAGAAAGGAAAAGTGATAAACGACAAACTTCCTAAGGAAGCTAAGTAGTACTTACTCAAACATTTCAAGAGCCAAAACAAGAAGAATTTTGGACTGCATACTGTGAGCTTTTCTCAGTAAATAGTCTTTCTCGTTTTGGCTCTTTGTCTTGAAAAAAAAAATACAGTAATGCTTCTTAATTTTTTGTTTGGGCTAATGTGAAAACCAGACATTTTATGGTACTATGCACGAGATATTGTCAATTTTAATGGTTCATTTGATGATTTCATTCTGGCTGCCCATTTTTTCAAGTATTTCTTGATTTCTTTTCTCGATCGTTTTGAATTTCAATTGCAAATAATAGGTAGCATGTTTTATGTTACTTCCATACTACTTCTTTGGCCTGCCGGTCATAGATGATGGTGCTCTGATGGGCAGCTTTGAATCTTTTAATTTTTAGAGTAGATTTTCTGGTTCTTATTACTTGTCTGTTTATGACATGGCCTTGATTGTTTTTGTGTAATAAGACTACATAATTTTTATCTGATTCCAACTTTAAGGTTATGCGCTTTTCTTTTACAATTATCTTTTCTGGCGTTTCTATCTCGTCTGCTTTACCATTTAGGATAGCCAGGATATTACTGCACTTCGGAACCCCATATCCCAGGTAGTTATTAGGATAAGGATATAGGTGTCCGGATTTTTGAATGATCTCAATAATTTCCAGATTCGTTAGACTTGTGTCGAATTCTTTGATGCAGGCGGCAAGACCTGTAATCACTGGCGCGGAATAAGAAGTGCCTATTCCTGAGAAGACAGCAATGTCCGGCTTCAGGTAATCGAGAAAGTCAGGCCCGATGGAACTGAAGTTCATTTTGTCCCAAACAGGAATTTTTGTTGAACCAACGGTAAGGGCATGACGGGCATCTCCGGGTGTGGAAACTAATTTCCAAAAATTATTCCCTTCGTTACCTGCTGCTACTACTACAAGAATACCTTTAGCTAACGAGGCATGTTCAACAGCCCTTGCAATAGCAGATTTTTCTCCATTCATATCCTCTGGCTGATAGTTTTCATTTTTATTATTGAACCCATTAGTATAACCCAGAGATATATTGATGATTTGAATGCCCTCACCGTCCATCCATTCCATGGCTTTTATCATGTTGTCTTCTTCAAGCCTACGTTCAAAACCATCTGAATCAGTTTTTGCCAGGTAATATTGGGAACTGGTAGCAAGGCCATATTGAATGTCTTTTTTCTCATTTATTCCTCCAATGAGTTGAATAACTTCTGTTCCATGAGTATCAGTTTTTACTTTTTCAGCCAGGAGATCAGTCCTGTTTGTGAGGTAATCATTATAGCCTAAGATCAGGCTGTCTATCAACAAATGTCTTAGAGAAGGGTCATTGGTAAGATTATAAAAACCACCGTCTATAATTCCAATTTTCACGCCTTTACCCGATAGGCCTTCATCGATAAGCAAATGACCACCAATTTGCTCCAAAGCAAAACCATTAATAGATGCATTTGAGCCATTATATTTAAAACTTCTAACTGGAGTAACTGCTATTCCATTTGCGCGAAGTAGCTCGACCATTGAGTCAGATAAGCGGTAGCTGCAGGCTTTTATCCAGTCAGAGCAAAAGACTGTTTCAGCCCTTGAAAGCAGCTCTTGATTTAGTGCAGTTTCCTGATTAGCTATCCAGTACTTTTCCTGACCCGAAACCCTGGTGGTGATGAGTAAAAGAAGCAGTAATTTTATGCATGAATAGTTAGACATTCAGAACAATAAATTTAGGAGATCATGAGATACCACGCGATAGATAATATGCTTTTTATTGAAAACAGGCAAAATCTTTATAAGTCATTAAAACCTAACTCGGTGGTGATTATTCATTCAAATGATATTTATCCGGTTAATGGAGATGGGACGTTGCCTTTCAAGCAAAATTCTGACTTGTTGTACTTGTCAGGCATTGACCAGGAGGAGACTATTTTGGTATTGGCACCAGATTTTCCTGATGAAAAGATGAGGGAGATATTATTTTTAAGAGAAACCAATGAAATGATTGCCAGGTGGGAAGGTCATAAGCTTACTCAGGGAGAAGCTGCTGAGCTATCAGGAATTAGTAATATCAGGTGGAGTCAGACTTTCGATCAGGTTTTACAAACGCTAATAGCTGAGTCCGAAAATATTTACCTGCCAGCAAATGAGCACATACGTAGTTCATCCGCTGTAGAGACTGCTAATGACAGGTTTACAAAAGCGTGCATGAAAAAATATCCGCTATTTAATTATCAAAGGCTTTCACCATTAGTCTATGATCTTCGGATGATAAAATCCCCTATTGAAGTAAAAGTGCTTGAGCACGCATGTCATATCACTGAAATGGGATTTAGAAGAATATTGGACGTAGTAAAGCCAGGAGTATGGGAATATGAATTGGAGGCTGAATATGCACAAGTATTTATTTCCAACAGATCCCGTGGATTTGCCTACACTCCAATAATTGCTGGAGGAATTAATTGCTGTGTTTTACATTACATCGAGAATAATAAACAACTCGCAGATGGTGATTTATTATTGATGGATGTAGGAGCAGAATATGCGAATTACAATGGAGATATGACAAGAACAATCCCTGTCAACGGGAGATACACCAGAAGGCAAAGACAGGTTTATGATGCTGTTTTACGTGTAAAGAATCAAGCTACTGTTCTTCTAAGACCTGGGAACAGCATTCCAACATACCATAAGGAAGTTGGTGAAATCATGACTGAAGAGCTAATTGAGTTAGGTTTATTGGATAAAGAGGATGTGGCAAAACAAGATCCGTCGAAACCTGCCTATAGAAAATATTTCATGCATGGAACTTCTCATCACCTTGGACTGGATGTTCATGATGTTGGTTCTATTTATCGTAAGTTTGAGGAAGGGATGGTTTTCACGGTGGAGCCGGGCATTTATATTCCGGAGGAGAACATAGGAATCCGAATTGAAGATGATATTCTTATTACCAAAAACGGCACAAAAAACCTCATGGCCAATATCCCCATCCATGCAGATGAGATTGAAGACCTGATGAATAGGTAGTTCAGGTATTTAAAATACTGAATAATAAACCACTCAAACGAGTTAATTACTTAATTTTGAGCTAAACACGATTGGAATGAGTCTAGAGTATAACACACAAAGGGAACACTTGAAGTTGAGAGAGTATGGCAGGAATGTTCAGAATCTCGTAAAATACATCAAGGAAACTGAAAGCAAGGAGAAGAGAAATAAATATGCTGCTTTATTGGTTGATTTGATGAAGATGATAAATCCTGAATTGAATAAGGATGCATCAGAATACAACCAAAAAGTTTGGGATGATCTTTTTATTATCTCGCAGTTTGACCTTGATGTGGAAAGTCCATTCCCTATTCCGGAAGCCACTATTTTGGATAGGAAGCCGGATAAAATCAAATATCAGTCCAATGAAGTCAAATATCGTCACTATGGTCGCAGCGTAGAGATATTGATAGAAAACGCATCAAAACTTGAAGATCCCAAAGAAAAAGAAGGAGCAGTAATTGCCATCGGAAAACTGATGAAATCTTTTTATCTCACATGGAATAGAGATACCATAGAAGATGAACAAATTCTGAAGACGATAAAACTCCTTTCAAAAAATCAGTTGGATATTAATATTGAAACTGTGAAGGAATTTGGTCTTTTTGATTCTGAACGTAAAGAAAGATCATACGATAATAGCAATCGAGGCGGTGGCCATCACAATAACCGTGGACGAAAAGGTGGAGGAAAACGCAACTTTAGCAACAAACGTAGAAGGAACAATTAAGGAATGGCTTCATTTCGAGTGAATGGAGGCAAGCAACTGAAGGGAGAAATCATTCCTCAGGGTGCAAAGAATGAAGCACTCCAGATAATAGCAGCAACACTACTTACATCAGAACAGGTTATCATCCATAAGATTCCCAAGATCAGGGATGTACAGATGCTAATTGAACTACTGGGGGACCTAGGTGTAACGGTTCAGCAGTTGGATGAAGAAAGTTATAGCTTTCAGGCAGGTAATGTCAAGATATCGTTTCTTGATTCCAATAAATTCAAAGAAAAGGCGGCAGCTCTTCGGGGATCAATCATGATCCTTGGACCATTGTTGTCTCGTTTTGGCACAGCTAAAATGCCCAAGCCAGGAGGAGATAAGATAGGAAGGAGAAGAACGGATACCCATTTTACTGGTTTTGAAAAATTGGGAGCAAAATTTGAATATGATCCCAAAACCAGCTTTTTCAAAGTTGATGGAAGTAATCTAAAAGGTGCGTATATGCATCTTGATGAAGCCTCCGTAACAGGTACTGCCAATATTATCATGGCAGCCGTTCTTGCTGAAGGTAGAACCACAATTTATAATGCTGCTTGTGAACCCTATATACAACAGCTTTGTAAGATGCTGATTAGGATGGGCGCTCAGATCAGTGGTGTTGGCAGTAATTTGCTCTATATAGATGGTGTTAAGGAGCTGATGGGTACTGAACACACGATGCTCCCTGACATGATTGAGGTCGGCAGTTTTATTGGTTTGGCCGCTATGACAAAGTCTGACATTACAATAAAAAATGCCAGATTAGATATGCTTGGTATTATCCCCCAAACTTTTAGACGATTAGGCATTGTTTTGGATATTCAAGGGGATGATATTCATATTCCCGCTCAGGAACATTATGAAATTGAGAGCTTTATTGATGGTTCTATTCTTACTGTTTCAGATGCCATCTGGCCAGGATTTACTCCGGATTTGCTTAGCATCGCTTTGGTTACGGCCACCCAGGCTAAAGGCACAGTACTTATTCATCAAAAAATGTTTGAAAGCAGACTCTTTTTTGTTGATAAATTGATTGATATGGGTGCTCAAATCATTTTGTGTGACCCCCACCGCGCTACAGTTATAGGGTTAGATAGAGCGTTTCAACTTAGGGGCATAAACATGACATCACCTGATATTCGAGCAGGAGTTTCGCTGCTTATTGCCGCACTTTCAGCTGAAGGTGAAAGTGTTATTCATAATGTGGAGCAAATTGACAGGGGATATCAGTTTATTGATAAAAGACTTAATGCAATAGGTGCAGACATCGAACGCTTAGATTTCAACTAGATTTTCTGTTTAGCAATTACTTTGCTTAGAGAGGTGTATGACCCAAATTTAAATTGGGCTATATAAAAAAATAGCGCCGCAAGAAAATCCTGCGGCGCACCAACCAGCTATGAGCAGTTTCAACCGAAACTGTTATCTTAATGTCTTATGGGTTATTTACACAAATATCATCCCGAGTGTGAAAATGGCTACTAGAACAAGTATTATGTTCAATATTTTAACTAATCGTTGTTTTTGAGACTCGGGCATTTTGTAACTATTTTAATATTAAATATAAATAATTATATGTTTTATCATAATACAAAGCGCGTGCCAAAAATTAGAATAAGTCAAAATAAACTTGAAATATTTTAATTACTTATCTAATAGAAAGGGCCTCGGTAAGGCTGTAAACTCGTTTTAAATGGTTAAATTTTTCGAGGTAAGTAAAATAGACTTTGAAAATATAGGGAAAGTGTAATTGGCTAATTAAAAGTGGTTTGTAATAAACCCGTTATCAAAATAATAATCTCGTAAAGGTTACAGATGGTCTGTACACTTTACAAGAAAGGAAGAATTCTGAAGCATTATGACGTGTAAGAGCAGATCCTATGAGACCTAATAAGTAGAGATTAGCACTAATGATTTATTAGATAATAAGAAGTCTGTATCGTACTAAATCAAATCCTTAATAGAAATCAATTTTAGTAGTCATCATCTTCATCATCATCTTTGTCAGTGTCATTTGGTACATAATCTGACATGTAGTCGATATCTCCATATTTATCTTCATAATCATCCTTGACAGCTTCTTTAAGATTACCATCGTCATCAAAATCTTCATCCTGAGAGATCAACTCTTTAGCTTCAGCCATGGTCATTCTAATTAGGTAGTATTTTTCATCAGTTTCAAAGGGTAAAGCAGATACTTTTACTCCTTCCTTGTTGTAATAATGAATCAATGAATTGAAGAAACCTGCTGGATAAGCCAACTTTACTTGTTCTTGGATGATTTCATCAAGCTTATCAAAATCTTTAATTACTCTTGGTTTTGGATCGGGCATTTTTGATTTTTTATGAAAAGTATTAAAGGAGTGAGAAAAAACAAATCTTCATAGAAAAAAGTAATAATATTTTTTAGAAATACCATTATTGATACTTTGAATCCTAGTTGGATATGAGGTATGAAAGAATTAATTTGAGTCTTTAATAACCTTCTTAATTATGGCTAAAAGCAATAAAGGACAAATCGAAGAAATCCTTGCAGAATTGGGTAAGAAAATAGATCTGCTCATTGTTGAAACTAAGAATGCTGGGGATGATGTAAGGGATGATATTGAAGAAAGAATAAAAGAGCTGAAAAAACGAAAATCCAAGCTCGAATCTGATTATAAATCATATAAAGATAAGAATGATGATAAGTGGCAGGAGATCAAACAACACTTGATATCTGCCGTTCAGGAATTAAAATTAGCAGTGGAGACTGCCTTCAGTGATAGCCAAAAAGGTAAGAAGAAAAAGTAATTAAATCTTATCGAGTACTTTTTTGATCAATGAATCAATTATGTGGTTTGGATCGCTAGCGTATTTGTTCCTGATTCTGTTTGCGACAATTGCATTTAGGCTGATCATTTCATGACCCATGAGTTTCGAAAGTGCATAATAACCAGCTGTTTCCATTTCTAGATTTGTTAGCCAGAAATCATCTAAGTGGAAGTAATTCAGCTTTTCCAGCATATTCGGGTACTTAATAGGTATCCTTATTTCTCTTGCCTGAGGCGCATAAAAACCATGGCAAGTAACCGTGTTTCCTAAAACCATGTCATCTTGAAACAATGCAGTCAGCTCCTTTGAGGCTTTCACACAATATGGCTGATAAGGGAGCTCAAGTTCGTTTTGGAGTTTTTCACATATCGTTTTCTCGTAATTACCCATCGCGAATTCATAAAAGTGCATTAATGGGTCTAGACCAACGGCATATTCAGAAAGTACATGACTTCCTAAGCGGATATCTTCTTGGATACTGGCAGAAGTGCCAATTCGGATAATCTTTAACTTCTTTTTCTTTGTCTTTGGTATTCTGTTTTTCAGGTCAACGTTTACCAAAGCATCTAATTCGGTCATTAGTATTTCTACATTGTCGGTGCCCATCCCCGTGCTAATCACCGTAATTTTTTTTCCGTTGTAAGTACCTACATGGGTAATGAACTCTCGTTTGTTCATTTCATAATCGATACTATCAAAATACTTTGAAATCCTGTGAACACGACTCGGGTCTCCCACAGTAATGATCTTATCTGAGATGTGCTCGGGTAATAGATTAAGGTGGTAAATGCTACCATCCTTATTTAGGATCAGGTCGGTTTCTGAATACTTAGCTGGCATAGTTAGGTTTAACCTATGCCCAATTTATGCATTTCTTCGCTTTAATCCTTTATATGGATTATAACCGTTAGTTATTTTTTGATAATAGCCTGATCCGTCGTAGGGACGTGTATCTGGATTCTTGCTACATGCTTCAGAACAGCAGCCATTGAAAACTTCAGCACCTTCCTCACTCATTGGAATATGCAAATTGCAATGAGGGTTTGCACAATTTACCATTCGATCTGTTGGTTCTCCTGTTACGTAACACCTGGAAATTACTTTTGGGTTGACCGTATTCACATCTTTTACAATGCGATTATCGAATACATAACACTTACCTTCGAAATCTTCTCCTTCGGCTTCCATACCATATTTGATAATTCCACCATGAAGCTGATTTACATTTTCGAACCCCTGTTCCAGCAGGTAGGCACTTGCTTTCTCACATTTTATTCCGCCGGTACAATAAGTGATGATCTTTTTGTCTTTATATTTCTCTAATTCCTTTACTTTCTCTGGGAACTCCCTGAAATTCTCCATATCAAGGGTGACTGCATTTTTGAATTTCCCCACATGGTGCTCATAATTGGAGCGCACATCGAGAATCAAGATGTCTTCAGGTTTTTCTTTCAATAATTTACGAAAATCATCTGGCTCAATATACTCACCTGTTTTTTTTCTTGGATTAATGGTAATTGTTGAGTGAACAATCTCAGGTTTTACCCGAACATGTAATTTTGTAAAGGCATGTTCGTCGAGGTAGTCTATTTTGAATTCAATATCCGAAAAATTCGGATCAGATTTCACCGCATCCATATATGCTTCACAATCAGCGATGAGCCCGGAGACCGTTCCGTTTAGCCCCTCAGGAGCAATGATGATCCTACCTCTGAGGTTGAGTTCTAAGCACATTAAATGATGTGCTTCTCTGAAAGCTTCAGGGTCTTCTATTTCGGAGTAACAATAATAAAGGAGTACGCTATACTTATGTTTCATAACCAAAGTCCTGTTTCAAGCAGGATGTTATAAATCATTTTACTGATTAAATAGGAGCTGCAAAATTGCGTCTAATTTTGTTATTTTTCAATCTTTACTGCAGGATTTCCAAATACGGTCTCTCCATCTGCAACATCGCTGACAACCACTGACCCTGCCCCTATACGTGCCTTTTTGCCAATTTTTACACCGGCAACTACCAATGCTCCAGATCCGATAAAGGCTTCTTTTTCAATCGATACTTCAGCATTAATTATTGTTCCCGCACCAATTTGCACAAAATCACTTACGGTTACATTGTGTTCAAGAATTGCACCTGTATTTAGTATACAATGTTGACCAACTTTAACACCAGCACCCAGCACAACATGTGAGTTAATGAAATTTCCATGTCCGATAATGGCCGAAGTACTTATCCTGGCCAATTCATGTATGGCATTCATCGGCATGGTTTTTCTGCTTTCTATCAACATTTTTACCTGTTTTTTTCTAACAGAATTTTCGTCAGTTGCTACGAAGGCTTCACATTTTTGTCCAATTAATTTCAAGAACCCATGATCGTCGGACTTTCCGAGTACAGGAATGGTATCTATTTCCTGTTGATGTATTTTAACATCATCATCTAAAAACCCATAAACTTCTACTCCATTGCTGTTAAAAATCTCCAATGCTGCCCGGGCAATGCCTTTGGCTCCTAATATGATGACTGCTTTTTTCATAATTCAAAAAATAAGGATGCAAAGGTATGGATTAAACAGACTTTTTCATGATGAAATAGCGAATAGGCATATAGGTTACTATAAGCCATAAAAAAGGCAGAAATGCAGCTTTATAGCGCATCAATGTACCAAAGTTTGGAGCAGCCATTGGAAGTAAAATGGCCATAATCAGGATGTATATGATAATAAAGAGTTGCAGTTGAGAGAAGCCGGGTAAAGCCTGATGTTTTCTCAACATGAGATAGATGCTGAAAATGGTAAAAGATATTAATAGACTGTTCTCTAGCCAATAAATGATATTAGTCAAATTTCCCTGACCAGGAAGTGGTCCAAATAATCCATAGTACATGGCCTTTGGACTATTAATTATAATGGAGAGCCAATCAGCATTTAAGTCGAAAATAATATGATTGTTCTGAGACGCAAGGACTATATTCTGATAGTTATTGGTGATACTTTCAGGCAAATGATTAAACTGTAAATTATAGTCGATAAGACTCACTGCAAAGGCCAGTAATACGATTACGGTCAGTCGGGATACCCATTTTACAGACTCATTCCTAATGCGAGAGATGATCCAGCGATCATATAGTACCCATATAAGTACGAATAGGATCCAGGCACCTAAATAGAATCGCAGCTTTATCAGTACGATTAATAAAATTGAGTTGACTAGACAATCAAAAAAAGTTGGTGACGCTCTTTGATACAGCTTAAAAACAAAGGTGTAAAGGACGAACATGGCCGATATGGAAATACCGTCTTTTAGCATTCCAGAAGACCAAAAAACAAAAGAGGGTAGAAGCAAAAAGCTAATAAGTGCTGACCATTTGAGTTTAGGATAAAACAAAACGATAGTCCTGGCAAGGTACCAGCAACCCATGAAACTAAATACGGATAGGTATGAAGCAGTCAGCCAGTAATTTTGATTCGTAATGATTAAAAGTGGGCTTATCAGCTTTGCGAAGAATTCAGTTCTTGCTTCACCTTTATAGACAGGAAACTCATTGATTAATAGCCGCTCAAAGTAGGATGAAAACGAGGTTTTTGCTATTTCTGCAATTTCAGAGCCTTTGAGAAAATATAGTAGGGTGTCACCGGTTTGTAAATACTCCAAATAGATGAATCCTAAAATGCCCCCAGTTAGAATTTTAAATGATACGGTAGTCCAATACCATTTCTCACCAAATGGACCACTGTATCTCGATACCCACCAGAGAAGGATAAAAATGGCAATGGAATTCAATACAAAACTCATCTATTCTGCAAGATAGCAATCCCAATATTACAGTTCAGACATCTTTTTTTTATACAGTAATACTGATATCGTTGAATTTGTGCTTGACTATCTGCCGCGTTTTTAGGATTTAACCCTAATTCAGCCCATTCTTTGGTGATTTTGTTTCGCTCACTTTTTAAGCTAGCAAGAAAATTAATTGCCCGATCCATGTATGCCTGATCATCAATATACCTGGAATAGGCGACTAAAAGTGGAGCTACAGTGTTGATAACAATGATCTCAATAGAGGTTTCTCCAAGGTTATTAACCCCCTTTCTTAAAGGCTTACCAAAATCATAATGGGACTTCCAATAATCAGGTAAATTAATTTTGAAAAGATTTAGAATTGAATCAACAGTATTTAGTGAAATGATTTTCGCGAAAATATTTTCTTGCTGACGAAATAATGTAATTAACTCAGCGAGTCGAACAGTCGGAAAATTGGCAGGCCTTAACCTGGAAAACTTCCAGTGGTGTCGTTCCAGGCCATCTGCTAGTTGATGTTTCCTTTTTAGGTGTTCATATTCCTCTTGGTACTTTTTGAGTTGGGGATCAGCATTTTCTACATATAGAAACCCAGCCTGACCAAATGCAATGGCAAAACATTTGTTTTTATCGTTTGAATACCTCAAAAGGAGCGAATATTCAAAGTTTTTGGACCAACTTTCAAAAGCCTGATTATTTACTGAAAAGCCGAAATTTTTTGCAAGACATTGAAAGGTGGCTTTTTCCCAATCTCCATTGCAGTTCTTCACAGTATCAAGGATAGTCTGAGATTTCATTGATAGTCTTTCAACTAGGGCCTGATCCAGCATGTTGGTTTTTATGATGTCAGTTATTTTTCGAAGAAATGAAGCACATTTGATCGTTACAGGCTGGTTGATATATTTCCTGTAATCAGCCTCAAGTGACCCATTGTGATAATCTGACATCTTAAACGTCGGGAGTGTTGAGCGGTCTGATAGTTGTATTTCTTTGTCGTTAATCCAGACCACATGTAGAATGACCCCATCATATTTCCTATCGTGATGATGATTGTGGATCAGCCAATCTGAAGCCTTGTGGTGTATCTCTATAGCTCCAGCCCACTCAATCTCATCAATTTGAATTTTGGCCTCCAGGAAGTCAGGACCCGCATTACTATTTTCATTTCCTGGGTAAAATACTTTTAGGGTAGATCCATTGGTTAGTCGAAAGGGTCTTCCCTCAAACTTTTGAAATTTCCATAAGTAGTGAAGAAAGAATTCGTCCATATCGGTTAACTGTTTAAGTAACCAATATAGCAAATAACGTTATAAAATGTTTTGTAGTTGACTTTCCATTTGCGTCTGCACTGATTTAGCTTCTTTTGTAGCAGCTTGTGCAAAGTCTTTACCATCTGAAGCATAAATGATACTCCTGGAAGCATTTACAAGCAGTCCGCACTGTTTATTCATCCCATATTTACAAACATGTTCCAGGTCACCACCCTGTGCGCCAACGCCCGGGATAAGTAAGAAATGATCCGGTACGAGTGATCTTACTGTAATAAGT
This sequence comes from Marinoscillum sp., assembly GCA_043554545.1. Classification (GTDB taxonomy): domain Bacteria; phylum Bacteroidota; class Bacteroidia; order Cytophagales; family Cyclobacteriaceae; genus UBA7330. Next base: position 654,678 of record CP121337.1, read on the forward strand.
GATTCTACGCGTGTGGCTCCCACAACATACATCATATTATCCGGGGATCCCCATTGCGCACTTTTCTTGAGTACCACTTCATACAATTTTTCCCCTTCTCCTTCAGTTACAAGGTCTTGAAAATCGAAGTGTCCAGTATTTGAAGTGGCGGCTAGAATAATTGCCCATTTCCCTTCATATTGTAAAAATGGTTTTACTGAATCCTCTCCCATATAAGGAGAAACAGTTACAGAATCAACCTTCATCTCTTCAAAGAAACTACGTGCATATAAGCTTGAAGTATTCCCTATATCTGCACGTTTGGCATCTGCAATGGTAAAACAATCATCAGGAATATAATCGATGGTTTTATGCAAAGATTCCCACCCTTTGACTCCTTGCGCCTCATAAAACGCAAGATTGGGTTTATATGCAACCGCATATGGATAGGTTGCGTCTATGATCTGTTTATTGAATTCAAATACAGGATCATCCAATCCCTTTAGGTGCTCAGGTATTTTTCTTACATCTGTGTCAAGGCCTACACTAAGGAAGGATTTTTTTTTCTTGATCAGGGTGAATAAATCTTGGCGGTTCATGTGCATGCAAATTGAACCGCCAAGTTAATCATATAATTATTGTTGACCCTTTGGAGGAAAATGAAATCTATCTGAAATCGATGACTTCAACATTACCATTTTTACTCAGGTTGAACGTAAACTTACTGTTAGGTACATTGTTCAATTGTTCAAATTCGTTGATGGTGTATACATACTGATTCCCTTTTCTTTCGAATACGGTAAACTTCTGTAACTCATCCTGACCACTGATGATCATTCTGATCTTATAGTATGATTTATCTCTACTCTCAGGGTCAAGGTCAATGATTCTGGAACCATTCTCGGTGTTACCCATGAGAACATATTTAAACCCTTCCTGATAGATATCAAATATGTTATTTAGGGAAATTTCCTGATCGGTCAGGTCATAAGGCGTAACAGTTACTTCCTTAATGTCTTTGTTGTAGTTCCACAGATTGTCGCCATCATTATAAATCTCCTGGTCGGCAACCTTTAGGTAATACTTATTCCCTTTAACGGTAATCTCACCTTTCATTTTCTCGTTTAACCCAACGCTTTCATTCACCATTTCCTGAGTGAAATCTGCAGTGAATGCTTCCATACCTCTGTATTTGGCACTCATCGCATTTAAGATGTTCAATGCCTCTGGATCATATTGTGCAAATGCACTTAAGTTGATCATTAATATCGCAGCTAATAACACAATGTGTCTCATTTCTATTTTATTTTAGTACTTGTTATCTATCTCAGACAATAATTGTTCCAAAGAATAATCATCTTTAATTAAAACTTCTCTCGCCTTACTTCCTTCGAAGGAGCCGACGATGCCGGCAGCTTCCAATTGATCTATTAATCTCCCTGCCCGATTATAACCCAATTTAAGTTTTCTTTGGATAAGAGAGGTGCTTCCTTGTTGATGCAAGACAATTAATTTTGCAGCGTCTTCAAAAAGAGCGTCTCTGTCACTCAGGTCAACTGCACCTACTTCACCTTCATCATCTCCAACAAATTCAGGAAGCAAATAGGCTGTGTCATACCCCCGTTGTGCTTCTATGAATTCACATATCCCGTCTACTTCCGGTGTATCTACAAACGCACATTGCAAGCGAATAATTTCAGAGCCCATGGATAAAAGCATGTCACCCATACCGATTAGTTGGTCTGCTCCTCCAGCATCTAAAATTGTTCGGGAATCAATTTTCGAGGTTACTCGGAATGAAAGTCGCGCAGGGAAGTTGGCTTTGATTATTCCTGTAATCACATTGACGGAAGGTCTTTGAGTGGCAACAATCAAGTGTATACCAATGGCTCTTGCCAATTGGGCTAGACGTGCAATGGGTGTTTCTATTTCTTTACCTGCAGTCATCATTAGATCGGCCAACTCATCAATAATCAACACGATATAAGGCAGGTATCGGTGACCCTTTTGTGGGTTTAGTCTGCGGGAAACAAATTTCTTGTTGTATTCCTTTAAATTCCTGCATCCAGCTTCCTTAAGTAGGTTATACCTTGTATCCATTTCGATACAAAGCGAATTCAAGGTATGGACGACTTTCTGCGTATCCGTGATAATTGCTTCTTCACTATCTGGAAGTTTGGCCAGGAAGTGTTTTTCTATTTTGTTGAACAATGTCAACTCAACCTTTTTTGGATCGACCATCACAAACTTGAGTTGTGAAGGATGTTTTTTATAGATCAGTGAAGCAATGATAAGGTTAAGACCTACTGATTTACCTTGTCCGGTAGCACCTGCCATCAACAAATGAGGCATTTTGGCCAGGTCAGTGACATAAACTTCATTGGAAATTGTTTTTCCCAGGACAATCGGAAGTTCCTTGTCACTCTTCATGAATTTTTCAGTGGTGATGACAGATTTAACATCTACCATTTCGCGATTTTTATTTGGTACTTCAATACCAATGGTACCACGACCAGGGATTGGTGCGATGATCCGTATTCCCAAAGCAGCCAGACTGAGTGCAATGTCATCTTCCAGGTTTTTGATCTTAGAAATTTTCACACCTGCATCGGGTACAATCTCATAGAGCGTTACGGTAGGCCCGATGGTGGCTTTAATACTGGAGATGCCAATTTTGAAGTTTACCAGCGTTCGGACAATCTTGTCTTTATTCTGTTCCAACTCATCCTTAGAAACCTGAACGTCTCTTTTGGGATAATCTATCAGGAGGTTGGGTGTCGGATACTTATATTTAGGAAGGTCAAGTGTTGGGTCATAGTTTTCATTGGTCGAGGCCCTCGCTTCGTCATCTTTTCCTACTTCCACTTCCATGTCGATTTCTTCCTTAGTCTCACTCTTTTGCTCCTCCTTTTTAGGTGGTTCCACTGCCAGCTCTAACTCTTCTAAAGGTTCAGGTTTCTTTTTTTGGTCTTCTTTTGTGACTTCCCATTCCTCCGTAAGATCTTCTTCCTGGTTACTCTCTTCAGCTTCTACTTCTTCTTTTACCTGAGTTAGAAGTGATTCCAAAGTAGAGTTCTCTGAACCTGGTTTAAACGAAAAGTTTCTCAGTTTATCACGGGTGTTTTGAACAAAACTATTCAAGGCTTCCAGCTGAGTAATATTGAAAAAGTACATGTTGAAGACGATGAACAGAAAAATAAGGAAGAGAATAGTACCCCATCCCATTAAACTTTCTATTATGATGGCCATTTCAAAACCAACTCCACCACTTAGGAATCCCCATTCAGATATGTCATCTGAATTTAACAGGAAGTACCCGATCGCGGTGCTGACCCAAAGTAGGTAGAAAAGGGTAAATGAAAATGATTTCACCAATGAGACCACACGACTTTTCCAGATTATCCGGTGCCCGAGGAGAAACAAAAAAGGTGGTATTAGCAAGGACATGATTCCCCACCACCTAAAAATGAAGTAATGTGCAGTAAAAGCCCCGATCAGCCCGAACCAATTTTTGACTTGTTGTCCCGATTCCTTGATGCCTGTTTCAGTCATGGCTTCCACCACACTCTGATCTGCCTTTCCGGAAGTGAGATATGAAATGAAGCTAACAGCCAAAAAAACGGATGCCAATAATAAAAACAACCCAATGAGGAGGTGGAATTTCCGATCATTAAAAAGAGAGATACTAAAACTAAAGGATTTTGGTTCTTTGGTTTTTTTCCTCTTATAGGTGTTTTGTGCCATACTGAAAGTTAAACGACAAAAGTAATGGAGATTTTATCCTCCATCAAGATTTTTTAGAATTGCACGGTTAATGTTTCTGATCAATGTAGGCCCCTGGTACACCAGCCCGGTATAGATTTGAACCAAATCTGCACCCGCATGAATTTTTTCAATCGCCTGAGCCGGGGTATTTATGCCACCTACAGCGATAATGGTAAGGTTTGGTTTTTTTTGCTTGAGATATCGGATGATCTCAGTTGATTTTCCGAACAAGGGCTTACCACTTAACCCTCCAGCTCCAATTTTTTCAATTTCCTGAGTACTCGTTTTTAAGCCAGACCGGTCGATCGTGGTATTTGTCGCAATAATACCAGCCATATTTACCTGGTCAACAATCTCCAGAATGTCGTCAAGCTGTGTCTGTGTCAGATCAGGGGCTATTTTTAGAAGAATGGGTTTAGGTGAGCCCTTCTTTTTATTGAGTGTAGTGATCTCTTGTAATAACTTGAGAAGTGGTTCTTTCTCCTGAAGCTCTCGAAGCCCCGGAGTATTTGGGCTACTTACATTAACGACAAAGTAGTCTACATGAGGAAATAAAGCATTGAAACTGATTTTGTAATCTTCGATAGCTGATTCATTAGGGGTAATTTTATTTTTTCCGATGTTACCTCCAATAATGACGTCGGAAGATTTTTTTTGAAGATTCAGGATGACCCTTTCAACCCCTTCATTGTTAAATCCCATTCTATTGATCAGTGCCTGATCATCTTTGAGCCGAAATAAGCGAGGTTTTGGATTTCCTGGTTGAGCTTTTGGGGTTACGGTACCAATCTCAACGAAGCCAAAACCCATTGCAGCAAACTCCTTGGTGAAAGCTCCGTTTTTGTCGAATCCTGCCGCCAGACCTACAGGGTTTTTAAACTTGAGTCCGAAAACATTTTTTTCCAATAGTGGATTGTTGACGACATACGCACTTTTGAAAATGAGTTTTACCCCTGGGATAAGGAATAGGAGTCTCAGCAGCTTAGTGGTGAAATGATGTGCGGATTCTGCAGGAAGGAGAAAAAGTAATTTTTGGACAAATGCGTACATTCCTGCAAAAATAGCCAGATCTATGGAATGAATAATCTCAATATCCGAGGTGATGTATTAATTTAATAGAACTAGTTAAGCATCTCTTCAAAACGCTGTGTTCCAAAACGTATGTCATCTTCTCCAATCTGATCAAAAGGATTTTCAAGGTGGTTTTGAATGTTATCAAGACTTACCAGAATGAAGCTGAAGATAATTGGCATTACATATGACAATCCAAATGTATAATCCTGAGCCGCATAGACGAAATAAGGACCATACGAAATTGGAAAACTATAAATGGAAATTTTACTGTAAGCCCTTAAAGTAACGGGTGTCCGGTACTTGAGAATTACTTTCATGTCTTCAATAGCCCCTCCAAGTCGTGCGATGTACTGGCTAATTCTTGACATCTCCGTTCCATGAATTCCATGATCTCTAAACTGTTGGACAAATTTTGATAAGTCTGAAAGTTTCTCGGCCATGATTCTTTCATTTTCATGGATAGTCATTTCATCTACACTGGTAAAAAGCACACGCAATTGATCGAAGCAGTCTACGATATGTTGTTTTAGCTGTTTCTGAAATTCTGGCTGTGCTGGCCTCAACCAGTCTCTTGAAGCATGATATAATGCTGTGGCATGATTCATAAAATCACCCAGGTTGGATAGCGCTGTCTCTCTTCTGGTATATGCGCTGTTGATCGAAAAGACAATTGGGAAAACAATGGCGACACCAACGATTGTGAGTGGAAAGTTTGCCGCAATACCGTAGTGTTCACACAATAAAGTTGAAAATAATGCCAGAAAGGTGACAATTAAAGTATTGTAATTAATAATTAGCGAGAGACTTCGCAATAATTTCATGGTAGTTAGTAGTGGTGATGAATACAATAATAAGGCAGATTTTTAAAATTATGAAAGCACACCTAAAAACAGGCTTTCTTCGGCATTGACAGGCTATAGATGGACATAAATCTTCCTGTTATTTAAACAATTCAAGGTCAATTTTAGCAGTAAATACCGCTTTATCATCTGCTATTCGATGGCCTTTAAAATAAACTTCTTCTTCAGAACCAGGGTTTAGCTTTTTTAGATCGCTATGAATCTCAATGTGGTCGTCTAGAAATGTTTCGGCTAAAAAATTAATTTCATATGCATGAACCATGATTTTTTGCTGATGCGGAAGTGAAAATGAATCCAAAATCCATTGTCCATATTTAATGTTATTTACATGCTTGTTTCTGTCAAGGTCACTGGGTTTTACTTCAATGGTTCTGATGAATGCTACGGCATCAACGGGGAGTATTTTTTTAGCAGAGAAGCCAATGGTATAATCAGTTCTGGCACTAAACAAATTCTCTGTGTTTTCGATCACTTTTGGTTTTCTGGATCGACTATCCAGGATTACCCAGGTAGTAGAACAACTACCTATTTTTTGGTTATCCACAAACAATTCGTATTCACGAATGGCATTGATGCCAATTATAGTCGTGGTCCATGTTTTAACAGTGATCGGCTTATTCCCATTTGGCCAATGTTCCATCTCTAATCGCTGTCTGACCAACACCCAGAAGAATCCTTTTTCTAATGAGTGCTCATAACCAAACCCAAGTTTTGAGGCATGAGCTCCTGATATATCCTGTAAGATTTCTAGAATACCAAACAATCCAGTTTTGCCCTCCTGATCAAGATGAAAACTTTTTATTTGATAGTTCTTCTCAAAGATAGATTCAATATCACTCACAGTTTAATATTAGGGATTTCGGATAATAGGCGCCTGACAAAAGTCTGGCAGAATCCAATTTGACATGTACAGCTAAAAGTAACAAAAAATCAATTCTGAGGAATGTATGGTGTGCAGATTTTAAAAAAAGGGTTTAAGCATATCATGAATGGCACGCATGATTTACACATTCAGACGCAATTAATAGTGTACAAATATAACGGGCTAATCAACCTGCTATGATTATTCCATCTTTGTATAGACTCAAAGCTTTATTTAATAACGCATTAATCTTTATCAACGGAAGATCTCTGTTTGGATTGACCCTGAAAATTTTCATCCTGGACCTATTCCCAGCTTCTAAGTCCGGATCATCTAAATATTTCCCTTCTACAAAAAGCAGGTAGGGCTCATCAGTCTTTTTATCACACCACAAATAGCAAAACATCTTATTGCAGTAGCAGAAACATGGCATACCATACTTACGGGTCTCTCTTATGTTTTCATCCTGTGCAAGAATAACTTTCCGTAATGCTAGCAAGCAACTCTGTTGAGGATCATCCTTGCCTAGATAATAACTGTTGAGATCAGTGTGCATATGTGTTGTTGGTTAGACCAAATATAAGTGATAGGCTTATTTCAGTTGTGGAGGTTTAGTCAGTTTTTTTAGATGGTGTATAGGAGGAGAGAAAAATTATAAGCTTCTTGAAATGAAATTTTCTCACATTTTTTTAAATATAATAACCCCTACCTTTGTCAATCGTTATATTCTAACAGATGCAATTTTTATATCCGGGGGTATTGTGGGCACTGGGACTTATTGCGGTTCCAATCATCATCCATCTCTTCAATTTCAGAAGGGTTAAAAAGGTTTATTTTTCTAATACATCCTTCTTACATCAGGTAAAGCGTGAGACCAATAAACGATCACAGCTTAAAAAAATATTGGTCCTCTTGTCGAGGGTGCTTTTTCTCATTTTCCTTGTATTGGCTTTTGCGCAGCCGATTGCAAGTACGCCTGATGTGACCATTAAATCTCTCAGGAAAATATACCTGGATAACTCACTTAGTATGAGCCGTCAGGGACTTGGTGGGATGAGCTTGCTTGATGAGGGTGTTCAAATAGTCGGTGAACTTATCACAAAAAATGAATCGGGTCTCAACTATTCATTGACCACGAATGATTTTAACTCAGACCCTTCCAGGCTGATGGTTGGAAAGGAGCTGAGAGAGCGACTCACCGAAGTGGATTTTTCCCGTAGATTCAGGAAGCTGGATGAAGTGATGAATAGGTGGAGTGGCGACCTGAAAGGAGAAAGCGCCGAGTATTTTATTATTTCTGATTTTCAGGAATCTTCTTTTGGAAATCTTTCCACATTGTTAAAGGATTCACTTACTGCGATTTCCCTAGTTAAACTGGAGGATGAGTCCGAAGGGAATATTTTTGTGGATTCAGTATATCTCGATGCTGTTCTTGGCCTAAGTGATGATAATAATCTCAATGTATCTATCAGAAATATTGGTACGGAGGATCGAAGGGATGTACTTGTTAAGGTATTTACTGATTCTATCCAGTTTTCTACTTTCACATTAGATATGCCTGCGAATTCAGTTAAAAACACAAGTGTTAATATTGGAGCATTTGATCAGATATCCGGTAACTACTATGTCGAGATTGAGGACTATGCGCAGACCTTTGATAATCGATATTTTTTCACAATAGGTAAACCCGAGAAAATTAAAGTAGCTCTCTTATATGAGAACCAACTAAATAAATATTTGAAAGCAGCATTTTCTAATCTAGAGATATTTGATCTTAATAGTTATGCAATAACCAACATCAACTATCAAGAGGTACAGGAATCAGATTTGGTTATCCTGGATGGTTTGGAAAGAATTCCAGACTGGCTGGATGTCAGCTCCATTTCAGGAAAAACTTTAGTGGTGGTGCCCGGAGTTGATCCCGATTTAGATACATACCAACAATTGCTACAGTTTTCAGTACGACCACCACTGGACTCAGCCACTTTTACCCTTAGCAGCAAAAGTTTGACAAGCCCTTTTTTTGAAGGAGTTTTCTCTAACCCATCCAGTCAGATTTCCTTACCAGTGGTATCAAAATCTTATCAGGTACAAGGCTTTTATAACACGTTCCTCAATACCAATGCAAACAGGCCTTTCCTGGTGAAGTCAGGCACAGCCAATATCTTTTTCTTTACAGTGCCATTTCAGGATGAATTCACTGATTTTTACAAGCATGCACTTTTCATCCCAGTGCTTTATAAGTTGAGTCAATCTTCAGCAGATCGGTCTCAAAACCTGGCATATTCATTTGATGAAAAGGTGCTTAGGCTGGATGCAGGCATTATTGATGAAGCCTCTTTGCCAAAAATTGCCAACAAAGACCAGTCATTCATTCCTGGTGTTGTGAGAGCAGGCGAGGAAGTGCTATTAACCATCCCTGAAGAAATCACTGAACCTGGGTTTTATTACTTAATTGTTGAAAATGACACCCTTACAAACCTGGCGTTCAATTATAATAAAGAAGAATCTTATATTAATTCTTTCACTCAAGAAACACTGAAAACCATGGTTTCTGGTTATCAAAACGTCAGTATTTACAATATTGCAAGTGCTGATGATTTCAAAAGGTCCTTTCAGGAAATCAATGAAGGCATCAGTTTATGGAAATATACATTACTTTTGGCATTGATATTTTTATTCATTGAAATGCTACTGTTAAGATTCACTTAATGAAAATTCTTCTCAGCCAGGCGACCATCTTTGATCCTGCTTCAAAATTCCATCAAAAAAAGTACGATATCCTCATTGAAGATGGGGTTATCACGCAAATTGGTCAGAACCTGAAGGCAAAAAAGGTAATAGACTGTGACAAGAAAGAGGTCTTTCCTGGTTTTGTCGATCTTTTTGCCCATTTTAATGACCCTGGTTTTGAACATAAAGAAGATTTGGAGAGTGGCTCACGTGTTGCCAATTCCGGAGGTTTTACCGATGTGTTGTTGATTCCAAACAACCACCCAGTCACCCAATCCAAGTCTGATGTAGAATATATCCAATCACAGTCAAAGTATGGCGTAGACCTGTGGGCCATGGGAGCTGTAAGTGAGGGAACTGCAGGGGAGAATCTTACTGAAATCCTTGACCTTCAACATGCTGGTGCACGTGCATTTTCTGATGGGATTAACAGTATTTGGAATACAGAACTTCTGCTCAAGGCTTTACAATATGTACAGAAATTTGATGGATTAATCATTAACCGACCAAAGGATAAACACCTGAGTATGCATACACACATGCATGAAGGGGTTGTAAGTACTTTGCTAGGACTGAAAGGAGAACCTTCAATATCCGAGGAGTTGGCAATACAACGAGACCTGGACATCCTCAGATATACTGGAGGTAGGTTACATTTCAGCCAAATTTCAACCATAAAATCGGTTTCATTGATCAAAAAAGCTAAGAAAGAGGGGCTCAATGTTACTTGTGATGTGGGCATACATCATCTGGTTTTTACTGAGGACCTGATCAATAATTTTGACTCAAACTATAAGTCAGATCCTCCATTTAGATCTGAAAAGGATCGAAAAGCGCTCATAAAGGGTGTCGCTGAAGGCACCATTGATGCCGTTGTCTCTGCCCATCAACCACAGGATGCTGAGAATAAGGAATTAGAATTTGATTTAGCAGCGAATGGACTGCTGTCCATGCAGACTTTGTATGCGATGTTTATCCAGCTGAAACCAGAAATAGCACTTGATAAACTAATTACGGCCATCACAATCAATCCAAGAAAGATTCTTGACCTTCCTCCAGTGCAAATTGAGGAAGGATATCCGGCAAAGCTCACCATCGCGGAGCCCGGACATGTATGGTCATACAATCAGACAACAAACCAGTCTAAATCGGCCAACTCACCCTTCCTGGGTTTTGACTTAAAAGGCCGTGTTTTTGGCACCATAAATGGAGAATTTTATCCAGTATCCTGATGCAGATGTTTAAAGTGTCTTTGAGGTATGCGGTCTTTTGTGGAGTTTTTCTGATCGTCTTGTTTTTTGTATCTGGATATTTTGGCACTAACCCAATGATTGACCTGACACACCTTGTTTTCGATGCAATCATTTTCGGCGTTTTCATCTTTTTTGCTTTAAAAGACTTTAGAGTCAATATTTATAATGGTTACCTTCATTTTTGGCAGGGCATGACCATTGGTTTTTTTGTTTATAGCGTCACAGCCTTAATCTTCACTGTTTTTTTAGCAGCTTACCTTTGGTTGGACCCCTCGGTTTTACCAGCATATAAGTCTTCTGCTATTGATTTTCTCATGAGTAAAAAGGAGATATACACTGAGCAATTTGGAGAAGAGGGGTTTCAGGTTCAGTTAGATGGTATCGATACAGTCACAGCCATGGATTTATGGGCGAGCTCAGGAGTGAAAAAAATAATCGCCGGTTTCTTTGTTACGCCAGTTATATCCATAATTTTAAGGAAGAAACCAAAACAATAACCCCATGGAAGATCAACCTCAAGCAACCGTAAAGTCAATATCAATTAAGTATGGAGCAATACTTGGGTTGATAGGAATTATATATTTCGTAATACTGGATTTTTTGGGTCAGGCACAAAACCAGAGCTGGAACTATCTTGGAGTTGTTTTTTCAATAGTTGTTTTCTATCTCGCCTATAAAGAGTTTCGTGAAGATGGGGATGGATTTATGTCTTACGGGCAAGGCCTGGGCATTGGTACGCTTGCTTCTTTAATCTCTTCAGCGATGAATGGATTATTCAATGTCTTTTACACCAGCTTTATCAATACTTCCTTCATGGAGAATATGAGACAAATGCAGATTGTAAAGATGGAGGAACAAGGTCTAACAGATGCGCAGATAGAACAAGCACTTCCCATGATGGAAATGTTTTCTAGCCCGATAGCCATGATTTTTATTATTATCCTGTCTGGGACCTTCTTTGGGTTCTTAGTGTCTCTGGTTATGTCTGCTATATTCAAAAAATCAAACCCTGAATTAATATAATTTGGTAACTACTAAGCAGGTAAAAGTCTCGATTGTCGTTCCGGTATACAATGAAGAAGAATCCATTCCAGAATTGTTTGATTGGGTTCAGAAAGTAGCCGAAAAACATCAATTTACTTATGAAGTCATTTTCATTGATGACGGCAGCAAGGATAAGTCCTGGTCTGTCATTCAAAACATTGCTCAAAAGTACTCGGCAGCGGTAGGCTTAAGGTTTAACAGAAATTACGGCAAGTCTGCCGCCGTGCAGACAGGATTTGATCATTCCCAGGGAGAAATTGTAATTACAATGGATGCTGACCTTCAGGACAGTCCGGATGAGATACCAGACTTAATTCGCATGATAGAAGAGGAGGGGTATGACCTGGTATCCGGATGGAAGAAGAAAAGACATGATCCGATTTCCAAAACTGTCCCCTCTAAGTTATTCAATCGGGTGACCCGTATGGTTTCAGGCATTGCGCTTCATGACTTTAATTGTGGGCTTAAAGCTTATAAGTCTGAGGTAGTCAAAAACATTGAGGTATATGGTGAAATGCACCGATACATCCCTCTTCTTGCCAAATGGAACGGATTTGCAAATATTGGAGAAAAAGTTGTGGCACATAAAGCCCGCAAATATGGGCACACAAAGTTTGGAGCTAAGCGATTTTTCACGGGCTTCCTAGACTTATTGTCCGTGACCTTTGTCTCAAAATTCAGGCAAAACCCCATGCATTTCTTTGGGATCCTGGGTACCCTGTTTTTTGTCGTTGGTACCTTTATCGCGATGTGGTTAATTGGTGATAAACTATATAACCTGGCGCATCAGTTACCGGTTAGAGAGGTAGTAGATCAGCCACTGTTTTTTCTATCTCTTGTAGCGATTATCATCGGTACTCAGCTTTTTCTGGCGGGTTTTTTGGCTGAAATGATCATACAGGTAGGGCATAAGAAGAATGATTACCTCATCATTGAAAAAACGGGCAATGCCTAAATTTTCTATTGTTGTCCCTGTATATAACCGGCCAGAAGAGATAGCAGAGCTATTAGAGACCCTGGTTGATCAGACGTACAAGGACTTTGAGGTGATTGTGGTAGAGGATGGCTCTACAAAGCCTTGCAAAGCAGAGGTGTTGACCTACCTCAAAAAGCTAAATATAAAATACTTTTTAAAGCAGAATGAGGGTCAGGGTTTTGCCCGTAATTATGGGTATCAAAAGGCTACTGGTGATTATTTAATCGTTTTTGATTCAGACTGCCTTATTCCCTCGCATTATCTGGAAGATGTAGATGATTATTTGGAAAAGGAGTGGGCAGATGCTTATGGAGGACCAGATACATTTCATTCATCTTTCAACAGTCTGCAAAAGGCCATTAGCCATACGATGACCTCACCACTTACCACTGGAGGTTTACGAGGAGGAAAGACCCGGGTCAATGGGTTTCATCCACGAAGCTTCAACATGGGTATTAGCCGTGAGGTTTTTCAAAAGACCGGAGGATACAGGATCCCCTTTATGGGTGAGGATATGGAGTTTAGCATGAGAATCAGGGATGAGGGTTTTAAGACAGCCCTTTTTCCTAAAGCTTTTGTTTACCACAAGCGGAGGACCAGTCTGATTAAATTTGCCAATCAATTAAATTATTTTGGTAGAGCGAGGATCAACCTTACTCGTTTTCAAGCTGGACAGTTGAAGGCGATACATCTTTTGCCGATTGTTTTTTCCTTCGGGACGCTTGCCGTAGCCCTTGTGGCTGGTTTTGGTCTGAAGATAGGTTACTTATCTCTCCTTATACTGCTGACATACCTGGTCGTGATCGCAGTAACAGGTCTTATCAAAACCAGTTCCCTCATGGCTGGATTGTTATCTCCCATCGTAGTTTTGATTCAGTTTTTTGCATACTCAAATGGGATGATTTATGAGTGGATTAGGAAAATGAGAGGCATAGATCCTAATACAAAGTATATCGACTTGTATTAAGGGTTATTTTTTACAGAGATAGATGATTTCATTTTCTGGTAAGGCATGTCTGTGTACTTCCTCTCTTTTTAACGTGTGCACAAATTCATCTTCTGTGACTTTGAGTCCCGATCGCTTTATTCTTTCCGAATAGTCTTTTCCGTACATTCTCACATGGTCATCCTGACCAAAGGCTTTTTCCCGTTCTTTTGGTTGGGTAATTGAAAAGTCTTCGTAGGTTTTTTCTTTTAGTGGAAAGAAAAAAGGAACCTGAAGGATTGCCCATCCACCGGGTTTAAGCACACGATGTATTTCTTGCATTGCTAAAACGTCATCATTTACATGTTCCAATACATGATTACAAAAAATGATATCAAAAGCATTCTCTTCAAAAGGGATTTCGTGAATATCCATTTTGACTTTCGCCAGCGGAGATTCGATATCCCCGGTGATATAATCCAGGTCTTTAATTGCTTCAAAACGAGACATAAAACAGACCTCAGGTGCAATATGGAGCATTTTATGAGGCTTTGTAAAGAAATCGGTTTTCCGTTTCAGATAAATCCAGATGAGCCGATGGCGTTCAAGGGACAGACAATTGGGGCAAAGCGCATTGGGTCTGGAGTTTCTACCATAGGGTAAAAATTTCTTGTATTGCGCCTCACAAATAGGACACTCCACGTCGTTTCCTTTATAAAAAAGAGCGACAATTTTTAATCCCCAGTGACTAAACAGCTGAAGGTATTTTCTAGGGACATTCCGAAGTAAAAAACTTATAATTTGTTTCACAAAACCTGGTTTCAGCGCATAAAGATATGTGAAGATAAGCTATCTTAGAACGCAATTCTACGCCGAATTTCATGAAACTACTGCTTCTCGCCATATTTTCACAAATTGGTCTTTTTGTATTGTTGGATAATTGTAATGCACAGAAAAAACCCAATGATCCGGAAGCATATTTCCCAACAGAAAATATTAACTCAAAATTTAAGGATGACAATACCAGGGAAAACATCCCTAAAACCAAGGTTTACCCTGTTTTGTATAAGTATTCTTTAGAAGGGACGCTTTATGGAAATCCCTGTGCGCTGGAAGAAACCATGAAAATGGGATTTATTTATGTGGTGCAGCCAAGAGGATGGCTGCCTACGAATCGCTCCTGGCCGATGGTGGCACTGAATAATATCTGGGTCAATACTAAACTGATTTTTACCCGATCTCCATTCTGGAAACTGATCCTAAAAAAGCGAATTGATGCTTGCAGAGATAAAAGTGGTGACATTGTGGGTTAAATAGATACAATATGGAAGGAAGAACTGTAAAATTTTCTAGGACTACACTCACAGAGCTCATGATACCCTCTTATGCCAATTTCGGTGGAAAAATTCATGGAGGCATCATTTTATCCCTGATGGATAAGGCAGCCTATGCCTGTGCCATTAAGCATGCAGGCAATTATTGCGTGACCGTCTCGGTGGACGCAGTTGATTTTTTGCAACCCGTGGAGGTAGGGAATCTGGTATCACTTCGAGCTTCTGTCAACTATGTGGGAAGGAGCTCCCTAATTGTTGGTATTCATGTGACTGCGGAAGATGTGAAAGAAAATTCCATTATGCATACCAACAATAGTTACTTTACAATGGTGGCTAAAGGGGAGGATGATAAACCCACGGAGGTGCCGCCACTCATATTAGAAGAGATGGATGATATCCGACGTTTTATCGAGGCCATTAAAAGAAAGGAATTAAAGAAGGAAGTCGGCGCCAAATTGAAGGAAACATTTTCAAGGTTTATCCCTACAGAAGACTTTCATTTATTGAACGGCCAGCGCTGCGAAACCAGACTTTCTGGCGGAGAAGAGTTTGATGACCTGTTTGCTAAAGAGTAATATCTCCTAATAACATTCGATTGGCAAAGGTTGATCGTATCCCAATTGCCTGGCCTTTTTGAAGTAGCCGCATGCCTGGCTTTTTCTGTCCATTTCCAGATGTCCCATCCCTGCGATCACATAATTATCGGTACTATCAGGCCACATTCTGATGTTCCATTTGGTGGCCTTTATCGCGCGCTCGGGATCTCCCGTTTGGAGGTAGATGTCTGCCAGGTCTGTATACAGGTAGTAATGTGCCTTGGGAACGTACTTACCGGTCAGTACCAGTGGGAAGCCATCCCCATAGATGGCTCGATAGCTACTGATCGTCATCTCATCTGCAATCTCATAAAACCGCCTGGCTTCAGCCAGGTTATGGAGCTGGTCTCTGTAAATTTCTGCCAGTTGCATATATACTTCCAGGGTCCTAACATCCATGAGCAACAGCTCCTGTAGCTTTCGAACAGATTTTTCTGGTTGATCAGTAAACTTATAAGCATAGGCCAGCTGCTTAATAATGGCGATGGGCTTAGAAGGTGCGTACTTTTCGACGAGCTCAAGGTTAAAAATAGCATTTTGAAAGTCGTTGGATTGATAGCTGGAATTCCCGTGCGATAGCATACTATCCAAAAGATTACTCTTATATTTATCCATGTCCTGCTCAGCCTCAAAAAAAACGCCTAAAGAATTCAGGATACTTAAAGCCTCATCCTCATTACCTGAAGCAAAGAGCTGTCGACTGTTCTCAAATATTACCCTGCGTTCAGCCAGCAACTCCTCTTTTTTTACCGCGTCGTAATAATTCTTTATTCCAAAAATTCCCATCACGATGATGGCTACGATAAAGGTAAACCCCCAGGCATAGGCCGTAGCAATCCAATTTTCCCGGTAGTTAATTTTCCGCTCTGCATATGTCCTTCTACCCGATCTGTTTTTGGCTGTGTTGGTATTGGGGCGTTCTGCGTAGGTGTATGTGGGTTGCTGATAACCATACTTTTGATGAATATCATATCGGGCTTTTTCGTATGGATTAGAGAGTACCTGATAGGCCTGGTTGATTTCCTTAAATTTCTCCTCCATGGCCGGATCATTCTGATTTTTATCAGGATGGAATTTTAAGGCCATCTGCTTAAATGCAGTTTTAATTTCCGACTGGCTGGCTTCTTCTGTGAGTCCTAAGGTTTGATAATGCGAAGGCACTTTTATTCAACGATCTTCAGTGATAAAATTGTTCAGGTTGTAAATTTATACATCAACCAAAACCCTAACAAACAGCAGATTAACCCTCCAAATACACTAATTGTTCCATAGAGTAATGCCTGGGAGACTAAATTTTCTTTGATCATTTTTACCAGATCTAGTGAGAATGTGGAAAATGTGGTGAATCCCCCACAAAAACCGGTCACCAAAAAGAGTTCCCAATTCAAGGAGGAATTTTTGGCAAAATAGCCAAATAGCAACCCAAGAATCAGGCTTCCCAATAAATTTACGATTAGAGTGCCTGACGGTATTTGGATTTGCCAATTGATAGACCAAACCCATATCACATATCGCAAAATGGTCCCTGCAAATCCTCCTAAGCCAACAATCAAAATTTCTTTCATGAATACATGTTGAATGATAAAAGATACTTCCTGCCTATTAAAATCAGGTTCTCATAGCTAATTAATGACCAGCGATATCCAGCTGGTTATTGATGACCTGTACTTACTTCATTGATTTAAAGATGATAAAAAATCTTTCGAATGTTGAGTAAGTTCTGGAAAAAATGATTCGAAATCCTGATGGAAATCCATATAGTATTTATTTAGATCTTCATGAGCCTGATCGAGTTTCGAAACAAATTTTGTTCTTTTAGACATGCCCGTCAGTGCTTTTCGGATGCCATCAACAGACTGATAGTTTAGTAACCAGTTGTCTTGGCGCATAAAAATCAATACTTTTTTTACTCTCTCAGGTAATTTGTCCTGGTTGCTATCAAGCATTTGATAGGTCTCCTCCGTAAAGTTTATGAGGGGTTGTTCATGATATTGCAACCAATTACTTGCCAGGAAGTGGTCATAGAATACGTCTATGATTACTGGTGAGTAGTGATGATATTTCTCCCAGAGTAATTTCTTGCTTCTAAGTACTGTGGGGTGATCATCTGTGTATCGGTCAATTTCCCGGTGGAGCTGAATGCCCTGCCGGATTTCAGGATCATACTTTTCCAACTTATTCCCTTTCACAAAATCGCCAATAAAATTTCCAATAATGATCTTTTCAGTTTTTCCCGAGAGGTATATGTGAGCAAGAAAATTCACTGTTAATAGTTAATGCAATACTTTTGTCAAACCTTTAATTTTAAGCTAAGTTTAATAAATAAATTGATTGACAGCGAGAAAGGTCAATTTATTGTCTCACTAATAAATAGAAATGTCAAGGACACATCTTAATATACTGGTTCAATTAGCAAAGATCGATGGAGTGGTTGTGCAGGATGAGATCGATCTCATAAAAAAGATTGGAAAAGCGAATGGGATGTCTTCGGAAGAGATAAGTGAATGTTTTGAAGATCCCACACTTATTGAAGATCTGGAAGATCTGGCAGCCGATGACAAGTATGACTACATCTATAATGTGGTTCAGTTAATGAAAATTGATGGGAGACTCTACAAAGAAGAGATTAGATTTTGTGCCCGGCTAATCAGCAAATTAGGATATGAGGAGGGGGTTCTCCGGGAGTTAATTCTGAAAATCTATTCTGACGAAAACATTTCCACTGATAAGGACACCCTTAAAACAACCATTCAGCAATATTTAAAAAAGTAAATGGACATTGCTGAACACTTTCGTTCGCTTCTCGAATTATTAAAGGTTGAACGGGAAGAGGATCGAAAACAATATGAGGAAAAAATCCGAAACCGCTCACTGGAAGACAGGAAAAAGGAAGGGGTTACCTGGTATCCGGTCACTATCGGTAAGTCTTACCTAAGCACTGGAGAGAAATGGACGCTTCAGCTCGAAAAAACCACTTTAAATCAATCTAAAAATTATTTTCAGTCCGGATCATCCGTTAGTGTTTTTTTGGGTGATAACAGCAAGAGGTTAACAGCAACTGGAATCATCAGTCGAATCTCTGAAAAGTATATGACCGTGGTCCTGAATCGGGAGGATCCACCTGAATGGTTGGATGAAGGAAAGATTGGTGTAAACCTTTTGTTTGATGAGAGTACTTATGATGAGATGGAGCGGACGGTCAAGAAATTGGCCAAAGTGCGTGAGGGTCGACTGGGTGAGTTAATTAAAATACTATGCGGCGAACATGAACCTACCTTTTTGCCAAAGGTTCAGTTAAATCATCCAAGCCTCAATCACTCACAGAATGAGGCGCTATCCTTAATAAATGCTGCGCAGGATGTCGGACTGGTTCATGGTCCTCCGGGCACAGGAAAAACAACCACACTTGTAGAAGCGATCAAGGAAACAGTCAACACGGAAAAGCAGGTCTTGGTATGTGCCTCCAGCAATGCAGCTGTAGATCTGCTGGCAGAGCGACTAGGTGTACAGGGGATCCATGTGCTTCGGTTGGGTCACCCGGCCCGGGTAACTGAAGAAGTTGTTGCCAGCACCCTCGACGCCAGGCTGTCTGAACACAATGATGCCAAGCTTTTAAGGGACCTGAGAAGGAAATCCGAAGAGATGAAAAGCATTGGTCATAAATACAAAAGAAATTTTGGGCCATCGGAGCGGCAGCAACGTAGACTGCTGCTGCAGGAAGCTAAAGTTTTGAAAGAGGAGGCCCTGGCACTTGAGCATTATATGATCCGTGACGAAGTAGATAAGGCACAGGTAATTGCCTGTACTTTAGTAGGGGCGAACAGCCAATATTTATATAACCGCACATTCAATACCCTCTTTATTGATGAAGCCTCTCAGGCGCTAGAACCTGCCTCCTGGATTCCAATACTGAAAGTAAAAAGGGTGGTGATGGCAGGCGATCACTATCAACTGCCACCAACTATTAAATCCGTAAAGGCAGCGAAAGAAGGTTTAAGCGAAACACTCTTTGAAAGGTGTATAAGGAAATACAAGGAGGCCAATGTGATGCTCGATGTGCAGTACAGGATGGAGCAGCCTATTATGCAATTTTCTAATCAATACTTTTACAAGGGGAGATTAAAAAGCGGGGACTTGATTGCAAGCAGAAGGAAAGTCTTCCCTCAGGCAGTGGAATTCATCGATACCGCCGGATGTGGATATGAGGAGAAGATAAACCCTGAAACACTTTCTACATACAATGAACAGGAAGCTCAGTTTTTACTGAATCGGTTGGACCAACTGGTAGCGGATTATCCAGCGGAAGTATCCAGAATGGACATAGGAATTATTGCTCCTTATAAAGCGCAGGTAGAGGTATTGAGAGCTAAGATTGAACCATATGATTGGCATAAGGAGCTCAAAAGGATCACCATCAATACGGTGGATGCTTTTCAGGGACAAGAACGCGATCTCATTGCTATTTCATTGGTAAGAAGCAATCCACTTGGTGAAATAGGCTTTTTGGGGGATACCAGAAGGATGAACGTTGCCATGACCAGGGCTAGGTTTTTATTGCTGATGGCTGGAGATTCTTCCACGCTGAGTAGCCATGATTTTTTCGACCAGCTGATCCAGTATTATCAGCAAAACAGTCTTTACCGAAGCGCATTTGAATACCCAGATCTCATAGGAGTATGAGCGATTACTTATTTGGTCTACATGAATCCTAGGTTTGGCTATTCAGCTATCGACATCATTTCAGACAATTCCATTCGATCCCATATAGAAGATCGTAATGGTAGCATATCAGTAAGGATCATTACAATGGATTAGTTAATTATGAACATTTTGAAAACAACTTCACTATGCCATTCAAAGTGGTATTTGTAGCGAATGACTAAATCTCCAAACCTTTTGTGAAGGATGAAATGATTGCTTAACTACAACCATGGCTTCGAACCTAGGATTGTAAACCCCCAGGAACTATTTTTTTTCTTCGTGCACATGCACATCCATTTGAGGGAATGGGATATTCAAGCCATTCTTAGGAAATTCCTTGTAAACCTTTTCATTCATATCGAAATAGACCGGCCAGAGATTATCTGCTTTTGACCAGGTTCTGACTACAATATTTACTGAACTATCTCCCAAAGAATGTAGGGCAATAAAAGGGGCAGGCTCTTTAAGTATTCGTTCATCTGCTTCAATCATCTCAGCGAGCAGACTTTTTGCTTTATCTACATCATCGCCATAGGCAATGCCAAATTTCCATTCATTTCGACGCTCATCTTCCCTGGATATATTCGTCATATCTGAATTCGCTAATGCACCATTAGGGATATAGACTACCTTTTTATCAAATGTATTCACAATGGTGTAGAAGATTTGAATTTCTTTAACGGTGCCCAGATATCCTTTTACATCAATAACGTCACCTACTTTGAAGGGCTTGAGAATAAGGATGATAACCCCACCAGCAAAATTTTGCAGGGTTCCCTGCAGCGCTAAACCTATGGCAAGACCAGCCGCACCGATGATGGCTACGAAACTTGTTACCTGAATACCGACCATGTCAATGACCGATACGACCAACATCACTTTCAGTGAGATATTGAATAGTGTGACAAGGAATGGAGTCAGCGAAGGATCAAATTCTCTTTTAGTTAATACTTTCTTTAGGGTCTTTGAGAAAAACTTAATAATCCAAAGCCCAACAATGAGCGTAACTATTGCAAGTATTAGATTAGGGCCATATTCCCATGCAAGGTCCATTGCTGTTTGTGTAAAGCTGAATGCTTTGTCTATCTGTTCTTCCATATTATAAAATTGATTAATCTTCTGGATAAGGTATAAATATAAAGTTGGTAAATTGTTTATCCACAATGAATAGGCAACAAAATTCATCGGGATCTTTATATGCGGTGGCAAATTTATCTTTTTCTTCAACTAATTCCCTATCTAAAAACTCCTCAAGAAAAGAAGCATAGTAGTTCATGTCATTACCTAGCTCACCTTTTTCATAGAGCAAATTACCAATTGGAATGTGCTCACTTGAAACAGGAAATATTGGGAAATTTGAAAAATCACGCTTTCTGATTTGATAGGAAGCTTCTTTTATTAGTTCTGCAACTTTCACAAAGTCGGATGAGATTTTGCCTAAATATTTCGGGTTTAGAGTAGGGTCATTTTCCATTTTATTTTCTAATCAGCTTTAAGATGTTTTCTACATGATGTGTTTGGGGGAACATATCTACTGGCTGAATACCTTCAACCTGATAATTCTCTGACAGCATTTCCAGGTCTCTTGCCTGAGTAGCTGGGTTACAGCTTACATATATGATTTTTTGAGCTCCTATTTCATTTAGTTGCTTTATCACATCCGGATGCATACCCGCTCTTGGTGGGTCTGTGATGATCACATCAGGATTCCCATTTTGCTGAATAAATTCTGCAGAAAGTAAGTCTTTCATATCACCTGCGTAAAATTCTGTATTGGTTATTTTATTCAATTCCGAATTGACTTTAGCATCGATCACAGCTTCTTCCACATATTCTATTCCAATAACTTTTTTCGCTTTCGATGCGATATAATTGGTGATAGTTCCAGTCCCACAATATAGGTCGTAAACCAACTCGTGACCTTTTAGGTCTGCAAATTCAAGGGCGGCCTGATAAAGCTTTTCTGCCTGAAGTGGATTGGTCTGATAAAATGATTTAGGACCAATCCTAAACATAAGGTCACCCATTTTCTCGGTGATGAAGTCTTTACCGTGATAAGTGATCACCTCCTGATCATGATAGGTTTCATTCTTTTTTTCGTTCACGATATATAGGAGTGAGGTGACGGACGGAAACATTTCTTTGAGGTGCGCCATCAAACCTTCAATGGCATCATGATCTGGTTCAAAAAACTGGACAATTACCATGGTTTCTCCAGTTGTCGTTGTCCTGATGATTAGATTTCGCAAGAGACCATGTTGATCCCTCAGGTTAAAAAAGGTAAGGCTGTGGTCTTTGGCATAGGCCTTTACTTCCGTTCGGATCTCATTGGATGGGTCGGGCTGTAACCAGCATTTTTCAATATCCAATATTTTGTCAAAACGTCCAGGGATGTGAAATCCCAGGGCATCTCTTGAAAAATCCTCGCCAGATTGAATTTCTTCGCTTGTCAACCAACGCATGTCTGAAAAAGTGAATTCCAGTTTATTGCGGTAAAAGGTGATGTCTTGAGATCCTATGATAGGTCTTGCCTTAGGGAGTGTTGTCTTGCCTATCTTAATGAGGTTTTCAAGTACCTGATTTTCTTTAAATCTTAATTGAGCCTCATATTGTAAGTGCTGCCATTTGCATCCGCCACAAGTACCAAAATGTTCACAAAAGGGCTCTTGCCTGTCAGTTGATAACTGATGGTAATTGATGGCTTTGCCTTCAAGAAACTTTCGTTTCTTTCTGGTTATTTGGACATCTACGATGTCGCCTGGTGCCGCCTGACTCACAAAAACCACCTGGTTTTCGTTTCTTCCAATGCTTTTTCCCTCTGCCGAAATACCGGTTATCACCAGCTTTTCAATAACTTTACTATGCCTCATGAGATCGCAAAATTAACAATTGTATCCATGAACACTAAGGGATTAAATATGGACGAAGGGTATGAATAGATTTTTTTTGCTCATTTTGTTGCTGGGTTTATTTTATTCATCCAAAGCTTTTCATATTGTAGGTGGAGAAATGTCATTTGAAACCATCGCTCCTGGAACCTATAGAATTACCCTTGTTCAGTATTATGATGAAGCACAAACCCTGAACAACACCTATGATCAGAGTGCGAATGTTCATATATTTTCTAATCGGGACAACTCCAGAAAAGTAGTCATAAACCTTCCTAGGGCAAGTATTTCTAATGTTGCGTACACAAACATTAAGTGCGTGATTGATCAATTAAAGACTTCCAAAGTCGTATTTTCAGCAGTGTTTAACCTTAACCCGGAAGAATTTGCTGATGAAGCAGGATATTATTTATCATGGGAAAGATGCTGTCGAAATGTGAGCATCAGCAATATTGTTAATCCAACCGGTGCAGGGATGAACTATATTGTAGAAATTCCACCATTGTGGAAAGATGGGGCTCCATATATCAATTCGTCACCAACACTCTTCAGGCCATTAGGTGATTATGCTTGTATCAATCAACTATATTATGTGAACTTTATCGGTATTGATCCTGATGGGGATTCACTTTCCTACAAGATGGCAACACCATTAAACAGTTCTGCTACTTTCCCTGCAGCACCTACACCCCAGCCGAAACCACACATTCCTGTCGCTTATCGTAGCGGGTTTTCCAAGGACGTTTCCATTAAAGGTTCCATACCTTTAAAAATTAACAGTACAGGACTCCTAAGTGTCAATCCTTCGGAGACAGGATTATTTGTTTTTTCTGTAATAGTCGAAGAATGGAGGGAGGGAAGTAAGATCGGAGAGGTGCAAAGAGATTTTCAAATGTTAGTGGTGGATGGTTGCGAACCACCCATTCCACCTAAGGTAGGAATCAAAATTCCTGGCAACCCGGACTTTAGTCCATCGGAGGATGTGTTAAGCTATTCGGTAACTGATGAAAAGTGTTTCGAGTATCTGGTAACCAATATTTCGGCAGGAGAAGAAATTAACTTGAGAGCAGAATTGGTGGGATTTGAAGAGGAGCTTGAGGATGTTTTTGAAATTACTTCTGCTTTTATTGATCCTGACCAGGACACCTTACTCGTACAGGTGTGTGCTCCTGATTGCCCACCAGTACGAGGAAAACCCTTTGCCATTGACCTGATTGCGTCAGATGATGCTTGTCCTTTGCCTCAGTTAGATACCTTAAGACTTACCTTAGCAATTGAACCACCACCCAATCAATTCCCAACCATCACACCCGGTGACAATAGTTTTTATGTGAATGAGAATGAATTGTTTTCTTTAGATATATCTGGGTTTGATGCCGATAGCGATACCATGGACATGTTCCTGGTTGTTGACGGTGTGGAAGATCCCTCAACCATTGGTTTTTCTTTGGCTATTGCAAATAGTGAAGCAGGAAGAATTGATGGAACCATAAATTGGGATACTGATTGCCTTTCTTATGACTTTAATGAGGACCAACAATACCATGTGCGCGTACTTGTCGATGATCGGGATAGTTGCATGGCCATGAATCCTGATTATCTATTCCTGGACATGCATGTGGTTTTACCTCCAAATACCGCTCCTAAAGTTGGCACAACTGGAATGTTAAGTTACGAAGTAGTTCCTAATGAAGTGATCACCTTTGAAGTAAATGTGGTAGATGATGATGGTGATTCGGTTACACTAGCAATGTTGACACCAGATTTGGATGCAGCAGTACTCGGGCTTGCGTTTAACGATACAAAGGGCCTGGGATCTGCCGCAGGAACGTTTAGCTGGGAATTAGATTGTACAACGGCATTTGCTAGCGGGAAAGAAAATTTTGAGTTATTCTTTGTTGGTGAGGATTTAGATGTCTGTAAAGAGAATAATCAGGATACACTGAAAATAAATATTCATGTGAATTATCCTGACAACATACCTCCTGACTTTGAATCTTATGGTAAATACAGGATCCGAGTTAATGAAACTTTTTCTTTGGAGTTGAAGGCAAATGATGGCAATGCTGAAGACTCTTTATATATGAGGTTTTATGATGGCGCCTTTAGACCTAATTCATCGGGTTTGAGTTTTCCTGAGGGGAAAGGTCAGGGTAGTGTCTCTTCCGTATTTACCTGGACCCCAGCATGCGATTTGTTAGATCAGGGTGAGACTTCTGCATTTTTTGAATTGGTCTTTGAGGTGTACGACAATGGTTGTCCGACTCCGGCCGGTGACACAATACATATTTCATTTGAGCTTTTCGATGATCGCATTAGCTTTGAAGATTTTAATCCACCCAATGCATTTTCTCCCAATGGAGATGGAATGAATGATCAATTTACATTAGTTGGGTTAAGGGAAATCAACATGAATTTACCGGGTGACAACTGTCAGAATAGTTTTGAGTATGTGAGTATTCATGATAGAAATGGTAAATCTGTGTATCATACGGATCAAAGAGATTTTACCTGGACAGGGGATAATCTCCCATCTGGAGTTTATTATTATGTCGTTAAATACAGTGAAAAAGAATATAAAGGGCACTTAAACCTATTGCGCTGATTGTATTTCAGTCATAACAACACAGATTATATTGCGAAATATTCAACAATAGACTCCTTTTGTTGATTCTTAAATAGCCTAATCAAAGTTGCTTATATTAATAAGAACCATATAATATTTGGTGTAATCCAAATTTAGCAAAATATTATAATATTAGTAAAGTACCATTATTCCTTACACGAGTGCATTACTTTGAAATCACACTTGGAATTATATTTGGATTTCAAGACTCGTTTTGAAAATATCACAAAATAATGGCCTCTTTTTAATGAAATATTTCGGATTCTGCATTTTTACAATACGTTTAGTTTGCAATGCCTTGGGACAAGGTGAAATATATAAATTTTAATAGAATGCACTTATTATTATATAGATTTTAAAAAATAGGGCCTTACCTTTAAATTTATGTCAATAAAAGCCACAAAAAAGAATGCAAATAATTTTGAGATGTCCCCAATCTATGTATTTATTTGGCCTTTGAAATATTGGCAATATTTTATTAGCCAGCATAATATTTAAAAGCAAAACTAAAGAATGACACTATGAACATGATCACCAACACGATCCTGGGTATGACCTCAGGAGCTTCGATTACATCAGTACTGTCGACAGCTTCAGTAAATGAAACTATGTCGGTAGTACAAGACTATGGAGCAGACATCGCCAACGTACTATTAACAGCTAATAACGTCTGGATGATGGTTGCTACATTTTTGGTATTTATTATGCACCTTGGATTCGCTGGTGTTGAGGCGGGCTTTGGACAAGCAAAAAATACAGTCAATATCCTTTTTAAAAATACATTGACTCCTATAATAGGTATCATTACTTACTATATTCTTGGTTTCAACTTAATGTACCCAGGATTTGGAGAGGGTGACGCCGGATGGTTTGGATTTGCAGGGTTCTTCCTTGAGAGTTCAACTACTGCTGACGTATCTGTAGATTACGCTGGTGGAGGTTACACTTACTGGACAGACTTTTTGTTTCAAGCCATGTTTGCTGCAACTGCCGCTACTATTGTTTCTGGAGCTGTAGCTGAGCGTATCAAATTAAGTTCTTACCTGATTTTCACTGTTATCTTTGTTGGAATTGTTTATCCATTGATAGGTAGCTGGAAATGGGGTGCTGGAGCACTTGATATGATGGGATTCTATGATTTTGCAGGTTCTACACTTGTTCACTCTGTTGGTGGATGGGGAGCTCTTGCAGGTATCATCATTCTAGG